>CALLLW010000067.1 GCA_938007995.1 uncultured Granulosicoccaceae bacterium
AAAATTGAGCCTATGAAAAAAGTGGCTCGTCAGATGCGCAGACACCGGCCGCTAATAATGAACTGGTTCGAGGCAAAGGGAATGTTTTCCAGTGGAATCGTTGAGGGTTTCAACAACAAAGCTAAACTGACTATGAGAAAATCCTACGGATTCAAGACGTTCAAAGCTGTCGAAATAGCGTTATACCATGCACTTGGCGATCTGCCAGAACCAAAATCTACCCACAAATTCTTTTAACGAGGCTTAAATTTAGACTCTTGCGGGGCGTGCGTTAGGTCAGCACGCAATATTCGCATCACCAGGCGCACCAAAGCAAGGCACACAGCCACGGTCAGCCAGTGTGTATAATCGCTCAAGGTGACAACCCGGAGGAAAGTCAATGAGCAAACCACCGTTCAGAGCTGATCATGTGGGTAGTCTATTGCGTTCGCAAAACGTTGCTGATGCGCGCAAGCGATTCTTCACTGCCAATCCTGACATCACTGCCGAGGAACTCGCAGCAGTTGAAGATCAGGCGATCATAGAGCTGATAAAAATGCAGGAAGATGCCGGCTTGCAGGCAGTGACAGACGGCGAACAACGTCGATCATTCTGGCACTACGACTTTATGGGCATGCTGACTGGCATGGAGCTGGAAGAGCGCGACGAAGGAGTGCAGTTTGCCGGTGTTAAATTAAGACCGATTTTTCCAACCATACAATCAACGCTGGATTTCCCTGATGATCATCCAATGCTTGAGCATTTCAGGTTTGTTGCCAACCATACAAGCGTTACCCCGAAGATTTCAATTCCGGGCCCAAGCTGCTGTCATTTCAGAACAGCTATCGAAGATATAAAACCACCTGAGTATCATGATTTAGACAAGCTGCTCACAGACATTGCGGCCACTTATAAAACAGCCGTTCATGCGTTTTATGCTGCCGGCTGTCGTTATCTGCAAATGGATGACATTTTCTTTGCCTATCTGTGTGATCCAAAACACCGTGCAGATAAACAGGCGCAGGGTCAGGATCCGGATATGCTGATTGATCGATATGCATGGATGATGAACGAAGCCATCAAAGACCGACCTGATGATATGGTCATTGGTATGCACATGTGCCGTGGTAACTTTCGCTCAACCCATGCAGCTGAAGGGGCATATGATCCGGCCGCAGATGCCGTGTTCAATAAAACCGGTGTTGATATTTTCTTTATGGAATACGATACCGAACGTGCTGGCGGTCTTGAGCCATTAAAATATCTCGCTAAAGGCAGCCAGCGGGTCATGGCGGGTTTTGTTACCACCAAACACGGGCAACTCGAATCCGTTGATGACATGCAACGTCAATTCGAGAAAGCGAGTCAATATGTTGATATTGATCAACTTGGCATCGCACCGCAATGCGGCTTTGCATCAACTGAAGAAGGCAATAATCTCACTGCTGAAGACCAACGAAGAAAGCTTGATCTGGTTGTCGAGACTGCAGAGAATGTCTGGGGTGGGGTGACGGCGTGAACATAAATCACCGAACATGAAAGATAAAATATGAAAGATAAAATATGAAAGACCCGGCACCGCTATGGCAGTGGAGCGCGACTGACATCGCAGCTGCTACTCAAACAGGAGAATTGTCAGCTAAGGAAGTGACCAACGCAGCCATCGCACGAATGCAAGCGGTAAATCCCGGTTTGAATGCGGTGGTAGAAAGCCTCGCGGATGAAGCGCTTGCACAGGCAGATCTTCTTGATAAAAGTGATTCTGTAAAAGGTGCTCTGCACGGCGTGCCGGTAACAATCAAAATCAATGTCGATCAACAGGGTCACGCTACCACCAACGGCGTGACGGCGCTGAAAGACATGATCGCACCTGACGACGCACCGGTCGTGCGCAATTTAAAAGCAGCAGGTGCCATCATCATTGGTCGCACAAACACGCCTGAGTTCTCCTTTCGTGCAGACACTGATAACCCGTTATACGGACGTACACACAACCCGTGGGGAGATCACATCTCTGCCGGTGGATCATCAGGTGGCGCCGGTGCTGCCGTCATGGCTGGTATCGGTGCGCTGGCGCACGGCAATGATATTGGTGGTTCGCTGCGCTTTCCGGCCTCGGCAAATGGTGCCGTTACCGTTAAGCCCGGTCTCGGGCGTGTACCGGCATGGAATCCCGGGCAAACATCGGAACGCGGTTTGCTGGCGCAGCTAATGTCGGTGCAGGGGCTGATTGCCCGCAACGCAACAGACCTGCACACTGCTATGCCGTCAGTAATTGCAGCAGATCCACGCGATCCGTTTCATGTGCCGATGCCATGGCGAGGTGCTACAGATAAACAACCGGTGCGTGTGGCGGTAGCACGCGATCACTTTGATTTTGAGCTGCATGCTGATGTCAGCACCGCTATTGATAAAGCCTCATCAGCACTTTCAAACGCAGGTTATGCAGTGGAACAGGTGGAGCCACCATTGGCATGCGAGACCGGTGAGGTCGGGTATCGCGCTTTGCTGGGTGAAGTTAAAGCGCTGATGGATACCGACATACGCCGATACGGCTCTGAAACACTGCAAGGTATCTTCGATGAATACTATAAGCAATTCCCTCCGTATGAGGGCGTTGAATTACTTAAGGCAATGGCACAGCGATCATACTACGCACGTCAGTGGTCATTGTTTCTATGCGACTATCCACTGGTGCTTACGCCGTTTTTATTTAAGCCGTTTTTTCCACCGGGCAGAGATGCCGAAGGCAGCCAGGGCGTTATCGATGCGCTGGGTGGTTCACACTGGTCTTTTATCATGAACTTTATCGGTCTGCCTGCGGGCAACTTGCCAACACATGTTGCAGAGCTGCACCATGGAGCACAACCAATTGGCGTGCAGATAGCCGGGCAGCGATGGCGTGAAGACTTAATCGTTGATGCCATGCAGGCCATTGAAAAACACATACCGCCTGTGTGTCACAGATTATGGCGACAGATGAACTGACGGGTAGCGCCCGGGTATTTTGGTCTCATATGCATGAGTGAAGATTTCGCATTTATTGTTTACCCGCCTGCCGTGACGTTTCCGAACTGACGGATTGTTAAAAATGTGTAAGAATGAATCCGGGCGGGAGTTGCCGCTGACTCCCGCGAGCAGAATTTTAATGAGGAAAGAAATCAATGACTAACCGCAAATTACTAGTCGCAAGTGCTGTGGCGCTGGCTTTATCGTCCGGGCAGGTGCTGGCTGAAAACGTCCTCCGTTGGACCAGCCAGGGCGACGCACTAACGCTTGACCCGCACTCGCAGAACGAAGCTCCTACCATTGCGATGAACGGCATGATGTACGAATCACTGGTCACTCGTGACTCAGAAATGACTCTGATGCCCGAGTTGGCGGAGTCGTGGGAATCAAACGGCAACACCTGGACCTTCAAGCTGCGCCAGGGCGTTAAATTCCATGGTGGTGAAGACTTTACCGCAGAAGATGTTGTATTCAGTTTTGATCGCGCCCGGCATGAAGCGTCTGACTACAAAGAACAGATCAAGTCTGTCACCAATATTAATGTGGTTGATGATCACACCATAGAGTTGATTACCGAAGAGCCCAACCCGATTCTGCCCAATCAGCTGACTTCTCTGTTTATAGTAGACAGCGGCTGGGCTGAAGCCAATGATGTGGTAAACCCGCAGAACTTTGCCGGTGGTGAAGAGAACTATGCCACGCGCAACGCCAATGGCACCGGACCTTTTAAACTGGTATCCCGTGCACCTGACGAAGAGACCACCATGGAAGCCAATCCGGACTGGTGGGGCAAGGGTGAGTTTCCAGGCAATATAGATCGTCTTGAGTATCGTCCGATTGCCAACGCGGCAACACGCGTCGCTGCATTGCTCTCTGATGAGGTCGACTTTGTACTTGATCCGCCACTGCAGGATCTCAAGCGCATTGAAGGTGCAGATGGTTTAAAGACCACCACGGTACCGCAGGTAAGAACAATATTTTTTGGTATGGATGCAGGCGTTGAAGAGCTGCGTACCTCTGATGTGAAAGGCAAGAATCCGTTTGCCGATGTCAAAGTGCGTGAAGCGATGAACCTTGCTATTGATCGCAAAGCCATACAGCGTGTTGTTATGGAAGGATTGAGCTTTCCTGCAGGCATGATCACTTCACCGGGTGTTCTGGGTAACAACCCTGAGCAGGATGCAGAGATTCCTTTCGATCCTGAGCGCGCCAAAGAACTACTGGCTGAAGCCGGCTATGCTGATGGTTTCTCTGTTCGGCTTGATTGCCCGAACAACCGATACAACAATGATGAAAAGATCTGTCAGGCAGCAGTCGCAATGCTTGCCAAGGTGGGTGTTAAGGTCAGCCTTGATGCGATTCCAAAGTCTCAGCACTTCCCGAAGATTCAAAACCGGGAAACCGATTTTTATATGCTCGGCTGGGGTGTACCAACGCTTGATAGCCACTACGTATTCCAGTATCTGCTCGATGCGGAAGGCTCATGGAATGCTGCCGGCTATAACAACAGCAAGGTAAATGAAATCACCACAGCCATTGCGTCTGAAATTGATGCAGACAAGCGCACCATGATGATTGACGAAGCGTGGACTGAAGTACGCAACGATATGCCATACATCCCGATTCATCATCAGGTAATCGCCTGGGGCATGTCTGAAAAAGTCGATGCGCCAATTGCATCGGATGATGCTTTTCGTCCACGTTACGCTGTGATGAAGTAACGCTTAATCAACCGCACTTTCATCGCGAATCTGGCAAGGATTCTGGTAAAGATTCTGGCAAGGTTCAAGCGCGATTCAAATGCGATTAAGGAGGGCAGTGATTTCACTGCCCTTTGCTTTCCAGTAGCACGTTGTATCACCCGGGTAGGATAACAATAATCAATGCTTGCCTATATTCTGCGTCGCCTCGGTCAGTCTGTGCTGGTCATGGCGGCTGTTTCCCTGATCTCTTTTTCGTTGTTCAACTTTGTCGGTGATCCGGTCAATAACATGGTCGGGCAGGAAGCCACGCGCGAAGACCGTGTTCGGATCAGGCAGGAGCTTGGTCTCGACGATCCGATCTTTATTCAATATTTTCGTTTTGTATCCAACGCCGTAAAAGGTGAGTTTGGCCTCAGTTACCGGGTCAGGCGTCCGGTAGATGTATTGATAAAAGAGCGCCTGCCAGCAACCCTTGAGCTGGTTGCAGTGTCTGCTGTGATCGCTTTAGTGGTGGGGATTTGTGCCGGTGTCTATACCGGTATCCGACGCGACGGCTGGTTGTCTAAAACTATTTTGTCGACTTCTCTGGTGGGAGTATCGCTACCGACTTTTATTATTGGTATTGGATTAATTTATCTATTCGCAGTCACGTTACGCTGGCTGCCGTCTTCAGGGCGTGCCGGTGTGGTCGAGCTTGGTTGGTGGAAGACCAGCTTTCTCACTGTTGACGGCTGGCGTTCAATCATACTGCCGGCGCTGACCTTAAGTTTGTTTCAGCTGACAATGGTGTTGCGACTGGTGCGCTCCGAAATGCTCGAAGTCATGCAAACCGACTACATCAAGTTTGCCAGGGCGCGTGGTTTATCCGAACGGTCAATTAACTTTGTGCATGCGTTGAAGAATACGCTGGTACCAGTGATCACTATTATTGGTATAAATATCGGTGGCTTAATTGCGTTTTCGGTAATTACCGAAACCGTCTTTCAATGGCCCGGCACCGGGCTGATGTTTATTCAGGCAGTCGACTTTGCCGATGTGCCGATCATGGCTGCCTATCTGTGTTTTGTTGCACTGGTTTTTGTGGTGGTCAATCTGATTGTTGATCTGTTGTATGTGACCATTGATCCCAGAATCAGAATAGCGGGGCGCTGATATCAATACCTCAACCCAGGCAACAGCACCGCGCGGCTTTTTCAAACGACTGATCGATAACGATATTGCCTGGTCGTTTTTTCATTCGCCCACGGCCATTATCGCGGCAGTCATTACGCTCACCTGCATTGTCGCAACAATGCTCGCGCCTTTAATCGCACCGTTTGATCCGTTTGATCCTGCACAGATATCTTTGTGGGATGGCAAGTTAGCACCGGCATGGGTTGATGGGGGTCAGCCGCAATACTTGCTCGGTACAGATAATCAGGGCAGAGACATGCTCTCTACCATTTTATATGGCGGCCGATTGTCGATACTGGTTGGATTGGCCGCGGTTGCGCTGGGCATGGTGCTTGGCGTAACACTCGGTGTGTTGTCAGGTTATTTTGGTGGAGTCACTGATGCGATCATTATGCGTATTGCGGATGTTCAGCTCACCATTCCGGGTATTCTGCTGGCGATACTGATCAACGGTATCGGGCGTACACTGCTGCCGCTGGAAATGCGTGAAGAGTTTGCTATCTGGGTGGTTATTATTGCTATTGGATTAACTGACTGGCCTCAGTTTGCGCGCGTTGCGCGCGGCGCAACACTGGTGGAATCCCAAAAAGAGTATGTACAGGCGGCCAGAGTTATTGGTTTACCGCAGCGCTTGATTATCCTCAGGCATGTGTTACCGAATACGCTCAGACCAGTGCTGGTGATAGCCACCATCGGGCTGGCACTGGCGATTATCTCTGAGGCAACGCTGTCGTTTTTAGGCCAGGGGATTCCTCCCACCACGCCGAGCCTCGGCACACTGATTAGAGTGGGTAACGAGTTTCTGTTTTCAGGCTTATGGTGGATTACCTTTTTTCCGGCCATTGCACTGGTGGTGCTCGTCTTTGCGGTCAATCTTCTGGGTGACTGGATGCGCGACGCCTTAAACCCGAAGCTCAGGTAGAATGATGTCTGAATTACTTGAGATTGAAAATCTGGATGTCGACTTTGTTACCCGCCGTGGCACCATTCACGCGGCAAAGAATGTATCGATAACGGTTACCGCCGGTGAAGTGCTGGGTCTGGTCGGAGAATCAGGTGCCGGTAAATCAACCATTGGCAATGCCGTGATTGATTTGCTTGAACCACCGGGGCAGGTGTCAGCAGGTAGCATTCGTTTTAATGGTGAGGAATTGCGCGGCAAAACAGACGATCAGATGCGTCATATACGCGGTGATCGCATCGGTATGATTTTTCAGGATCCGCAAACCTCGTTAAACCCGCTGCTACGTATTGGTGAGCAACTCACCGAGACCATTCGCAAAACCAAG
The DNA here is from genome assembly GCA_938007995.1 of uncultured Granulosicoccaceae bacterium. Classification (GTDB taxonomy): domain Bacteria; phylum Pseudomonadota; class Gammaproteobacteria; order Granulosicoccales; family Granulosicoccaceae. The sequence continues at coordinate 7,154 of CALLLW010000067.1, forward strand.
GGTGTCAGTCAATCGGTGGCCCTTGCCAATGCAGAAGAGTTGCTGGAGTCGGTTGGTATCAGTGAAGCCCGGGCAAGGCTTAAGTCTTATCCGCATCAGTTTTCAGGCGGCATGCGTCAGCGGGTGGTGATTGCGCTCGCGCTTGCGGGAGATCCTGATCTGATTATTGCTGATGAACCAACTACCGCACTCGATGTATCAGTGCAGGCACAGATACTCGATTTAATTCGTGGCTTGTGTAAATCACGCAATCTGGGCGTCATCATAGTCACACACGATATCGGCGTTATTGCCAATATTGCAGACCGGGTAGCGGTGATGTTTCGCGGCAACATAGTCGAAACCGGGGATGTAGGTCAGATACTGGGTAACCCACAGCACGAGTACACTAAAAGCCTGATTGCCGCAGTTCCCAGACCGGATAAACGATTACATCGTTTTAACAGCGTTGACTATATCGATGGTACTGCCGGTGGTGACAGTGCTCTAAACCGGATTGATATCAATAGTCATTGGCTGGGCAGAAAAAGTCAGCTGCAGCAAACGGCAACAATGCAAAGCAAAGAGGTTTCTGCAATTGCAGTAAAAGACCTGTCAATAGCGTTCAAACTGCAGGGCGCTATTTTAAAGCGTAACCGGCGGATGTTGCAGGCGGTTGATCAGGTCAGCTTTGCTATTGCATCTGGTGAATCTTTTGGATTGGTGGGCGAATCAGGTTCCGGTAAATCGACTGTGGCCAGATTAATCGCAGGCTTACTCACACCTGATTCCGGATCAGTGGAACTTGTCGGCACCAATGTGCTGGGCAAACAGAAAGATCCACAGATCAAAGCGGCCCGGCTGAATCTGCAAATGATCTTTCAGGACCCTTACAGCAGTCTAAATGGTCGACTGCGGGTGTTGGATATTGTCGCAGAGCCGATCCGGTTCTATAAACAATCAGATAATGAAAAGCATACGCGCCAGCTTGTGTATGATTTACTTGAGCACGTTGGCCTGGGTAAGGACGCGGCACTGAGATATCCGCATGAGTTTTCCGGTGGCCAGCGTCAGCGCATTTCAATTGCCCGGGCTCTGGCGTCCAGACCGCGCATACTGATTTGTGACGAGCCAACCTCTGCACTTGATGTCTCTATTCAGGCGCAAATACTGAATCTATTAAAAGACCTGCAGGATGAGCTTGGATTAACCTTGCTGTTTATCTCGCACGACTTACCCGTGATTCGCCAAATGTGTGACCGGGTTGCTGTAATGCGAAACGGGGCGATTTGCGAGATTGCCGCTACTGAGGAATTGTTTAACAATCCTCAGCATGAGTACTCAAAACATTTACTCGGTTTAATGCCACGCATGGATGTGATCGGTTAGCATCATCCGTGCGCGCTGTAGTTTCCATGCACTTTACTGAATACACAGATATTCCAATAGCGGATTAAATCTAATTAACACACTTCAAACCTCTGCGAAGGGTTCTACCGACCAATTGGAGGATCAATCGGAGTTCAGTACTTCCGGTTACATACCACCAATCTGGTTCCTCGCCCTGTGTTCTGCTGTAGGTGTCGTCGGCTTAACGGTACTCACGCCGATCCTTCCGCTGGTAAGAGATGATCTGAATGTATCGAGTGATGCGGTACAGCAGATGTTCTCGGGTTACCTGCTGGCTCTGGCGCTGGGGCAGTTAATCTGGGGGCCATTGTCAGATCGCTATGGCCGGCGCCCGATATTAATATCAGGCGCTGTATTGTTCGTGATTGGTGCTGCCGGTGTCACTCTGTTCAGCGATATACAATGGCTGATTGCATCGCGTGTGCTGCAGGGCTTTGGTGCTGCGGCCTGTATGGCAACGGCACGAGCCATGGTTAACGACGTTTTTGCGCGTACCGAGGCGGCCAGACAGATGTCTACCATCAGTATGGTGCTGTCAGTGGCACCTGCTTTGTCTCTGGTATTTGCAGGCTGGCTTGCAGAAACCGCCGGATGGAAAAGCACCATGCTGATCCTGATGGTAGCCGGTGTGATTCTGTTGCTGAGTGCCTGGCTTGTCAGTCGTGAGACCAATCAAAACAAGCTTGACAGTATCAACCTGAAGAGCACCGGTGTGGCGTATCTTGGCGTTATTAAAAAACCATTGTTTGTTTTCTGGACACTGGCAAGCGGCCTGCAGGTGGGGGTGTTCTTCTGCCTGAACAGTTTTCTTGCCTATCAGTATCACAGAAACGGCTATTCGGCGTCTGAGTTCGGTTTATGGTTCGCGCTGACGCCGTTGTTTTACCTTTTCGGCAATACATTCAACCGAAGCTGGTTTGTGCATAAAGGGATTGAACTGGCCGCATTGATCGGCTGTGGCCTGAGTCTGATTGCGAGCATTGCCATGTTGGTTACGCAGTCGTTGGGTTTTACCCATGCGTTGTCACTGGCATTGCCGTGTTGTTTGTTCGGGTTTGCCAACGGGATTATCATAGCCAATACCACTGTGGGTGCTATTTCTGCAGCGGGTGAACACCGTGGCACTGGCACCGGTGTTGTCGGTGCATGGCAAATGGCAACTGGCGGTATTGCCGGTGCATTGATCATTGCACTGGGTGGTGATCAGCAGTTCTGGATTGCAGCCGGTGTAACCATTGTGATGTCTGCAATTTCAGTGGTATCAATGGTTTTTATTTATCAGCGCAGGTAGTACCTGACCGTTACAATTCAGGCTATGACAAACTCAAACAAAAAAGCTGTTGTGCTGCTCAGTGGCGGGCTCGATTCATCAACGGTACTTGCAGTAGCAAAGCAGCAGTCCTACCAGACATACGCACTGTCGTTTCGTTACGGCCAGCGTCATTCGATTGAACTGGATGCCGCGCGGCGTGTGGCTGATTGCATGGGCGTTGAAAAACATGTTATTGCGGATATTGATCTGCGTCTTTTCGGTGGTTCTGCATTGACCGATGAAATAGATGTGCCCAAGTATAAATCTGCAGAGCAGCCTGGTACTGAAATACCGATCACTTATGTGCCAGCGCGTAATACCGTGTTTTTGTCCTACGCACTGGCCTGGGCAGAGGTGCTTGGTGCAGTTGATATATTCATCGGTGTCAGTGCAGTTGATTTCAGCGGCTATCCGGACTGTCGGCCCGAGTTTATAGCAGCCTATGAAAAGATGGCTAACCTCGCCACCAGAGTGGGCGTTGAAGGTGATCGGCAGATAAAGATCCACACGCCGCTTATTGATCTTTCAAAAGCGCAGACTATTGAGCTGGGGATTGAGCTGGGTGTTGACTACGGTAAAACGATCAGTTGCTACGATCCTGTGCAAGATGCGTCCTGTGGTAAGTGCGATGCGTGCCGGCTGCGGTTGCGTGGTTTTGAAGCCGCAGGCATTGCAGACCCGATAAAGTATCTGGTGTAGTGTAACTACTGTTATGGCAGATCGTCGAGCGCCAGATAGTTATTAATGCCGGTGATTTTGTCTTCTGCATGATGATTCACATACAGCACGGTAGAGCTGCTGCGCTGACAGATAAGTTCTATTAACGCCAGTACTCTTTGCCGGTTCATTTCATCAAGACCCAGGCAGGGCTCATCGAGTATTAATAGCGGTGGATGCTTGACCATGGACCTGGCAATCAATATGAGTCGCTGATCACCATAAGACTGACTTGAAAAAGTTTCATCTGCTTTGGCCTGCATGCCCAGTACTGCAAGCCATTTATCAGCTACCTTGCGCTGATTGTCAGTCGGCTTGCTGTACAGGCCAATGCTGTCATAAAAGCCCGAAATAATAACGTTTCTGAGGCTGGTACCAACGGTGTACTCCCATTGCAGCGCGGTAGAGACATAACCAATAAACTGCTTGATCTGCCAGATGCTCTCACCACTGCCACGCTGAAAGCCGAAAACAAAAATATCATTAACGTAGCACTGTGGGTGATCGCCGGTAATCAGTGACAACAGTCCTGTTTTACCGCTGCCGTTCGGGCCGGTCAGCTGCCAGTGTTGTCCGGGGTTGATAGTCCATTGCAGGTTTTCAAAAATAGTGGTGTCACCATAGCGGATAGCGCCATTAGTGATACGGATCAGCGGCTGGCTGGCATCGAGCTCTGGCAGCGATGTATCAGCGTCAGTGGGTGGTATGGTCAGATCTGCTGTTTTCAGGTGCAGCAAGCCCTGAATCTGCGACCATTCATCAGCGTTATCGCGTGATACCTGCTGTGTCAGTTCACTATTAGCCATATAGGCAATGTGGCTGACAAACTCAGGGCATTGATCAAGCCGGTTCAGTACCAGCACAATAGTGGTGGAAGCGGCAATCTGTTGCAGGTGCTGTTTCAGTACTGCAAGCGTGGTTACATCGAGACCTTCAAATGGTTCATCGAGTATCAACAGATCCGGTTTGCAGATCAGTGCACGAATCAACATGACTTTACGTGATTCACCGGTAGAGAGTTTTCTAAAGGCGCGATCAAGCAGTGGTGTAATGCCGAACTTATCGCACAGCTCTTCAGCCAGTGGCTTGTCTTGCGCTACCGCTGCGATGATATCGGCTACCGGAGTGCCTTCGGCGATCACGTCCATGATATCTGCATCATCTTTACGGCGTTCGGCTTCTATTAGCTCCTGCTGCGCTTCAAAGGACACCACGCCAACCCGCTCAGGCAGATTTTTAACGATGCCTTGCTGTATGTCACCGGCACCTGTTAAGACTGCTGCCAATGCGGATTTACCTGAGCCGTTGCTGCCACAGATCAGCCAGTGATGCTCCGGGTGAATAACCCAGTCCAGATTGGCGCAGGTAAAGCCTTTGTCAAACTCGACAGTAACGTTCTGTAAGCGAATAGAGTGGGGCAGTGGCATGCGAGTCTGATCCGGGAAGATGTTGGTGCGTCCAGCTGAATCGGAGGACTACCTGTTTGCTTGCTGATGCATTGTTTCCTCAACAGACCTGCCCGGTGAGGAATTACCGGGCGGGTCTGTTGAACGACGGAACCTGGCTTATCAATTAAAAGCCCGCTTATACAATCTTCTTCATATCTGACATGTGGCCGCGCAGAGTCGCGCCGACATCTTCAACCGGGTGCGAGCGAATGGCTTCATTCACTTCAATCAGCCGGGCGTTATCAACTGCGGTGTCATTCAGTTGCAAACCGGCACCGATAACATCTGACTTGATGTTCTTCATGAAGTCACCCAACAGTGGTACGCAGGCATGGTTGTACAGATAGCAACCGTACTCTGCGGTATCCGAGATGGTGGAGTTCATTTCGAACAGCTTCTTGCGCGCGATGGTATTGGCAATCAGCGGTGTTTCATGCAGTGATTCGTAGTAGGCAGACTCAGCGATGATGCCAGCGGCTGTCATGGTTTCAAACGCAAGCTCTACCCCTGCCTTGACCATCGCAACCATTAATATGCCGTTGTCAAAGTACTCCTGTTCGGAGATCTCAACTTCTCCCGCAGGTGTTTTTTCATAGGCGGTTTCTGCTGTGTCTGCACGCCAGCCCAACAGCTCTTTATCATCATTGGCCCAGTCAGCCATCATGGTGGCGGAGAACTTACCAGTCATGATGTCGTCCTGATGCTTGTTGTACAGCGGACGCATAATGCTTTTCATTTCTTCAGCCAGATCGAACGCTTTGATCTTTGCAGGGTTGGACAAACGATCCATCATGTTGGTCACACCACCGTACTTCAGTGCTTCTGTAACGGTTTCCCAACCGTATTGAATCAGCTTTGACGCATATCCTGCATCAATGCCTTCTTCAATCATCTTGTCGAAGCACAACAGTGATCCGGTTTGCAGCATGCCGCATAGTATTGTCTGCTCACCCATCAGGTCAGATTTTACTTCCGCAATAAATGAAGACATCAACACCCCGGCTTTATGCCCACCGGTGCCTACCGCATAGGCTTTGGCCAGTGCCAAACCTTCACCTTGTGGATCGTTGTCTTCGTGTACCGCGATCAGTGTGGGTACACCAAAACCGCGCACGTATTCAGCGCGAACTTCAGAGCCCGGGCACTTGGGTGCGACCATAATCACGGTAATGTCATCGCGAATTTTCATGCCCTCTTCAACAATGTTGAAGCCGTGCGAGTAAGACAGACAGGCACCGTTTTTCATCATTGGCATGACGGTGTTGACCACATTGGTGTGCTGTTTGTCGGGTGTGAGATTCAACACCACGTCTGCCGTCGGGATCAGTTCTTCGTAGGTGCCGACGGTAAAGCCGTTTTCAGTGGCGTTCTTCCATGACTGGCGCTGTTCCTTGATTGCAGCTTCGCGCAGTGTGTAAGACACATCGAGGCCACTGTCACGCAGATTCAAGCCCTGGTTCAAACCCTGAGCACCACAGCCGATGACCACCATCTTTTTGCCTTTCAGCGCCTCGACACCGTCGGTGAATTCATCAAGATGCATGAAGCGGCATTTGCCGAGTTGTTCGAGTTGTTCGCGCAGCGGCAATGAGTTGAAGTAATTCTGTGACATGAGCACTTCTCCGTGGTGGAGTGATTGTGGCTTGAAGAATCGTGTATTCGGCAGTCGCGATGTGGATCTCTACCGCGCAGACTCCCGTGGCCACGATGGATGCCGGTAGTCTAACCAACCCGTGGTATGCCGTAAATTGCAATAAACGCAACGCAGCATTCCGATTTATGCAACTACTTGATGTATGCTATCGCGATGAACATCCGCTCTCTATCGCACTTTCTGGCGCTTGCCGAGCATTTGAACTTTGGCCAGGCAAGTGCCAGCTGTAATATCAGTATCTCGGCGCTGTCGCGCAACATCCGCCAGCTCGAAGAGTTGGTGGGTACACGATTGTTTGAGCGTGACAACCGCGTGGTTTCATTAACCCACAAGGGGCAGCAATTCCTGCCCTATGCTCGAAGTGCGCTGCGCCAGTGGCGGCACATCTGCAATGAGCTCAAGGACAACAGCGATGACCTGCAGGGTGAGATCAGCCTGTATTGCTCGGTCACAGCGAGCCACAGTATTCTATTCGATCTGCTGAATCGCTTGCGGTCCGAACAACCGGGCATCGAGATAAAGCTGCATACTGGTGATCCCGAGCTGGCTATCAGCAGGGTGGTTGCCGGTCATGAAGAACTTGCTATTGCCGCATTGCCGGAGTCGCCACCGCGCGGAGTATCGGTACGCTCGATCACCGAGTCGCCACTGGTTTTTATCGCCGCCACCGACAGCGATATGGTTGTTCCTGGAAAATCAGCCCGGCACAATAAAGCCTGGGCGGAAGTGCCGATGATTCTTTCCGAAGGCGGTATAGCGCGCTCGCGAGTCAATCAATGGTTCCGTGATATGAACATCACGCCCAGAATTTATGCGCAGGTAGCCGGCAACGAGGCAATTGTTAGCATGGTGAGCCTCGGGCTTGGCCTTGGGGTGGTGCCACAGATTGTTGTCGATAACAGTCCGCTGGCGGATAAAATCAGTATTATCGATGCCAAACCAACGCTTGCTCCTTATAACGTGGGACTGGTGGTGTTGAAAAAAAATCTCGATAATCCGCTGGTTGATGCCTTTTGGCAGCTGGCCGCCGATGCCAATGACTAGCTACCAGCGACAAGCCGCCAATGACCAGCAATGACTTAGTCAGCCCGCTTTAACTAATTATCACCGAAGCAGATCTATGCAATCAGAAATACCCAACTTCCCGCTCGTTGCAAAAGCACTGGGGTATGGCGGTGTCATCCCTTTTGTAGCGTTATCATTCTGCATTATTGCAGGGGTTGATCTCGGTTCACTGGGTGTCACCGATGCCGCTGACAAGCTGCTTGGTTATGGTGCTGTGATTGTCAGTTTTATTGGCGCAGTGCACTGGGGTATTGCTTTGCAATCACTGCACAGCAAAAGTCAAAACCGATTGTTTTTATATAGCGTAGTACCCGCTTTGCTTGCATGGGTCTGGTTGTTTTTTAGTGTTAAAGCGGCACTTGCCGGTATGGGCTTAACCGTACTGTTAATGTTTTTTATTGATCGATGGTCGCTTGCCGGGCTGGTGTCACCAGCCTACCTGAAAATGCGATTACACCTTTCTGTGGTTGTCGCCAGCTGTTTGTTGCTTGCAGCGCTGCGGGCTTAATCCACTGACATACTCACTGCCACTACTGCGCAAGAATCCGTTTTTTGGCTCTGCGGGCTTTGATCTAAAATGCCTTCACAGACACTAGCGGTGGAGCCAGGCCAGTGAAAGATTCACAACGGGAGTATCAGCGCATTGAAGCGGCGATGCGATTTGTTGCAGCAAATTATAAAAGCCAGCCCGCACTTGCCGAAATTGCTGATTCGGTGCATTTGAGTGAGGCGCACTTTCAACGCCTGTTCAATCGCTGGGCAGGTGTTTCACCCAAGCAGTTTTTACAGTACCTGACACTTGACCATGCCAGACAGTGTTTGCAACAGAATATGACGGTAATCGATACCGCGTTTGATAGCGGACTGGCGGCACCGTCCAGATTAAACGAATTGTTCATCAGGCTTGAGTCAGTAACCCCGTCGGAATTCAAACAAAAAGGTCGGGGCATTGTGGTTCACTACGGCTTTCATCAGACCGCTTTCGGTGAATGTATTATTGGTGTGACCGATCGCGGTCTGTGCGCACTGGAATTTTTAGACGCTGATCAAAAGGCGGCGCTGAACGCTGTGGTCGCAAGATTGCCAAGTGCTACCTACCAGCACTCTCCTGACAAAACAGAAGAATTTTACAACCTGATATTCAACGCCAGTAAGGCTGCCAATAGCCATATACAAAAAGATCGTGGCTTGTCTGTGCTGGTAAAAGGCACGGCATTTCAGCTCAAAGTCTGGGAAGCATTACTGAGGATTCCGGTCGGAAGCCGTTCCAGTTACAAACAACTGGCCAGTGAGGTCGGCAGCCCCGGTGCGAACAGAGCGGTAGGCAGCGCAGTCGGGAAAAACCCGGTTGCGGTATTGATTCCGTGTCATCGGGTTATCCGTGAAGATGGCATGCTGGGCGGCTACCGCTGGGGGCTTGAACGCAAGCTGGCATTGCTTGGGAGTGAATCTGTGAGCCGCAGCAATGCTGCATAAATCAACGGGAACGGCCCTTGCTGACACAATAGCCACTGTTCTGCATATTATGTTTTAAGCTGCTACTAACCCGGTTTATTCGTGAAAATGACGGCATCCCGCTTGATCCTTGATTCCACAGCGAATTTTTTCTCTTGCAAATATCAGTAAGTATTCGCCGCGAGAAGAAAATACCCTGTGAAACCAATGCTCTGCGCGCTATGCTCGCCA
>CALLLW010000068.1 GCA_938007995.1 uncultured Granulosicoccaceae bacterium
CAGACTAGAGCGTTCTTTTTCAGAAAGTCGAACCACGTATTTCTTCACAGGCATCATTGGATCTCCATGGCAATGACCTGTATTTTGAAGATGTTATGGTATATTTCTCATTCCAATTCTTAATGTTGCCGGAGCACTAGATAGCTCAACAGCCGATCTGCTTAACCTGCTCCTCTCTTCTTTGCTGAGCAATGCTCCCGGGAAGGTTGATCGAATAACGGGTAGCGGTCGACAGGTGTTGCAACAACAAATTCGAACACCAGCCAGCGTACCCGACGCCCTGATCTGAATAGCTGTTCGCCGGGCATTCAGAATGCTACACACACAGGCCAATACAGCTAACTCCAACAGACGGACAAAAGCCCGCCTAATGCGCTGAAAAAGCTTTATTTATTGAATAAATCACCGGTAAAAAACTCAGGTATTTTGACAACAGCCAGTACAATTGATACACCATTGATTTACACCATATTTCAATGCTAAATTGAGCTGAAATCACCGGAGGTATGTCATGTCTATTGTGCCCATAACATCGCCTGATCTTGATGGCGCGGAAGTCTCGTGGTTTTCCGCGCTGTGTTCAGATGACTACCAGTTCCTCGGTGTGCCGGACGGCGATCTGAGATCATCGTGGTCACATTGTTCTGACATCGTTAAAACCGCTGAGGCACAGGGCTTTAAAAACATACTCTGTCCAAGCTCTTATCAGGTGGGTCAGGACACATTGAGTTTTGTTGCAGGTTGTGCACCCATAACGTCAAAAATAAATCTGCTCGCCGCAGTGCGCTGCGGAGAAATGCAGCCGATCATGCTGGCGCGTACGATCGCAACCCTTGATCACATGCTCGAAGGTCGGCTGACGATTAATATCATCTCGTCTGACTTTCCCGGTGAAAAAGCCGATAGCGGTTTTCGTTATCAGCGCTCACGTGAAGTGGTTGAAATACTGAAGCAGGCATGGACTCAGGATGAAATCAATTATCAGGGCGACGTATACCAGTTCAGTGATCTAACGACAGACCCGGTGCGACCGTATCAGACGGGTGGACCGTTACTTTACTTCGGCGGTTATTCGCCACCGGCGCTTGAACTCTGCGGTCAGCACTGCGATGTGTACCTGATGTGGCCGGAGAAACAGGAAGACCTGAAAGGTCGGATGCAGGCAGTCAATGAAGTGGCTAAAACCCACGGTCGAACACTCGACTACGGTTTAAGAGTTCACATGATTGTTCGTGATACCGAAAAGGAAGCACGTGAGTACGCTGAGTATATTGTCTCGAAGCTTGATGATGAACAGGGCCGCGCTATCAGAGAGCGTGCACTCGATTCAACGTCACTTGGCGTCAGTCATCAGGCAAAAAACCGAGAGCTTGCCGCTGACGATGGTTTTATCGAACCGCTGCTATGGACAGGTGTCGGTCGTGCACGCTCCGGCTGTGGTGCAGCATTGGTTGGATCACCGGAGCAGATCATTGAACGCATAAACGAATATCAGCAAATGGGTATTCGATCATTTATTTTTTCCGGCTACCCGCACCTCGAAGAAGCCGAGCACTTCGGCACTAAAGTGCTGCCGCACCTGAACAATGTCTCTCTGCCACACGCGTACGGCCGTGTTCCCGCTACTGCGCCTGCTACTCCGCTTGCCATCGGTGAAAGACGATAAGACGCCTGCAAATTAAATTAGAAACATCGCATAACAAACAAGAAAACAACATGAACAGAGTCAAACTCGCAGATAACCTTGAAGTCAGTCAGCTGATATACGGTATGTGGCGCATCGGTGATGATACCGACACCTCCGCGGGTCACGTTGAGAGAAAAATCCAGACCTGCCTCGATCAGGGTATTACCACCTTCGATCAGGCAGACATCTACGGCGGTTATACCGCAGAGGCTATTCTTGGTGCGGTGCTTAAAAAGAACACAGCACTGAGAGACAAAATGGAGATCGTCACCAAGTGCGATATTGTCGCGCCGGTCGGTCGCTATAGTGACAAGCGGGTCAAGTACTACGATACGTCGGCAAAGCATATTCAATTCTCGGTAGACCAGTCTTTAACTGATATGGCCATTGAACATATTGATTTGCTGTTGATTCACCGCCCTGACCCGCTGATGGATCACAATGAAACCGGCAAAGCACTCGACAGCCTTGTTTCATCCGGCAAGGTCGGGGCTGTGGGTGTTTCAAACTTCCGACCATGGGACTGGAAGCTATTGCAGTCGGCAATGTCCACTCAGCTGGTAACCAATCAAATAGAAATCTCTCTGGCTGAAATTTCACCCTTCACCAATGGTGATCTGGCATTTCATCAACAACATAACCACGCGATGATGGCATGGTCGCCACTCGGTGGTGGGTCATTGATGACAGCAGACAGCGAGCTCGGTAAACGCATGGATCAAATCGCTACAGAGTTCAACACTGATCGCGCCGCTGTCGCCATTGCCTTTCTGTTGCATCATCCATCGATCATCCTGCCGGTACTTGGCACCAATAATCTCGATCGTATAGCCGCTATCAGTCAAGCCACAAAAGTACCCCTAACAAGAGAAAGCTGGTACGAACTGTACGAAGCTGCACTTGGCAACGAGGTGCCTTAATGAATGTACCAGCACGCAAAGAGACCACAGAGAGCTTTGTTCCGGATATGTCCAGTCAGCGATCTCTGCGCGATGCACTCGGTTGCTTTGCCACCGGTATAACGATTGTTACCGCTGCAAGCACGGATGGTCCGGCGGCAATCACTGTTAACAGTTTCTCGTCAGTGTCACTGACTCCGCCGCTGGTGCTGTGGTCGATCGACAGGCACTCCGCCAGGTTCGAAACGTTTACCAAGGTAAAGCACTACGCAATCCATATACTCACCGTTGAGCAGAAATCTCTATGCATGGAGGTTGCAAAAAATCCGGCATACCTGAAAGATCGAAAGCTCGCTACCAATCAGCACCATGTGCCGATACTCGATGATTGTCTGGTGCGTTTTGATTGCTCACATGAGGCTGCACACGATGCCGGCGACCATGTGATTATTGTCGGCCGGGTGAACCAGGTGACCCAGCGACTGGATGAACCATATACACCGGATCCTCTGACGTTCTATCGGGGTCAAACCGGTGCGATCTGCGCAGATTGCCGCTGACCTGACCCTGATCTTCACTTCAGCTAGTGCTGAATGCGCGTTTGTAGTGCGCTCTGTCAGATCGAATGATATCGATAATACCTATGTCGCTGCCATGGCTTTCAATTGCAGAATGAAGTGCACCGAATAACAGATCTGCTTCAAACGGTAGCTGGGGATGATGTACGTAAGGCGGCGCAAGAGCTGGTGCACTTCTACCCAGTATCGGTAGCGATAAACTTAATCCGAGTTGATTGACAGTATGAGCATCAATCGCTGCTATGTCCGCAGCGCCTTGCTCAAGCAGCCGCAAACTCTCAACATGTGAGCCACTGATTGTGGTCGCTGAAATTTCAATATCATGAGTCTGCAGCCAATCAGTCAGTGCGGTAAAACCAGACCTGGATGTCAATGAGTTCACTGCAATCCGTACGGCAGAGCCCTGCAATTTAAGACGCCCGACTATGGTGCTGTAATAGTAGCCGGGCTCGCAATCGAGCTCACCAAATACCGGGGTTGCAATAACCGACAGCTGATTTCCCTTAGCAGTTAACAGATCAGGCCCACAGCATTGGCTGAGCATTAGATCAGGAGATTGCCACAAGGAATTTATCGACTGCGTACGGGTCAGCGATAGCGGCACACCACTGACACCTGAGCGGCGAAGTTCATCGGCAACCGCTTTCCAGAACCTGTCGAGCGACAGCGTATTAATCGCGGAGTCATACCAGGGCAGACTGGCAATCAGCTCACGACCATTCGTTGTCGACATCATGCTCAATTGAATTTAATCAGATACCGCTTTGGCCACAGTTTACCAGTGACCCAATATGCCTGACGCTGCGGGTCATAGGCAATACCGTTCAATACACGTTCATCGTTGCCGGTCGTGTGTTGTTTAACCACATCAGTCAGGTCAAAAAACTCAACCACCTCACCAGTCGCCGGATTGATTTTTATTATCATCGGCGTAAACCAGATATTTGCCCACAGATAGCCTTGTGCAAACTCCAGTTCGTTAATCCGACGTACTGTGTGTTGTTTAAAATATACCTCGACCTCTCTTTCTACAGCGAATGTCTCCGGATTCCGGAAAGATATTTTGTTACTGCCATTGCTCATGATTAAGTGTCTGCCATCACCGGCAAGCCCCCAACCCTCGCCTTCATAGGTAAGCTGCCGCTTTTTTTGCAACGTGTCTTTATCAAGAACGAGTAGCGTGTTTTCTTTCCAGGTAAGCAGAAACACTTCATCTTCAATGATGGTCAAGCCTTCGGCAAAGTATTTATCGGCAAGCGATATCTCAAGCAGTGTTTTATCGGACTGTGGCAGGTACTTTCTGACTTTCGATTTTCCATATCGACCACTGCTTTCGTACATGATCTGGTTGCTCAGCTCAAGCCCCTGAGTAAAGTACGACTCATTGTGATCGAGCGTTTCGAGCACCTGATACCCGACACCACGCTGAACTTCAGTGTTCTGCTGCGCAAGGGAGCCTGATGCCCACAGCAATGCCAAAAGTACATGGATCATTGCAAAACCCGTCTTTCCTGCAACAGGTAGGTGCTTTTCTAAATGACAAAAATACATGCAATATTTTCCGGTATCGCCTGGCACATCTTTTATCGGTGTGACGAGGCAGAATCAGATGAACTATCAATTTTCACCCGCGCTTCACACCCGGGGAACTACACTCCGTGAGAGCTGCCTACATAACGCCTGCTGTTATGGTGTAACTATGCACCAGAACGGCAAACCCTGATCTGTATACTTTGGAGTAAACCCCGGGCCGTTAACTACTGACAGCTTATGGCACTAAAGGCAAAGGTTCTACAACTACACATTCACCGCACCAGGCCCTTATGACCGATATCGTTTCGATAACTGATCTTTACAAAAGCTATGATACTGCAAGCAGTCCGGTCACGGTGCTTAACGGTGTTGATTTGAGTGTCCAAAGTGGTGAAAGAGTCGCCATAATCGGCCCGTCAGGATCTGGCAAAACCACGTTGTTGCTGGTACTGACCGGACTCGAAGCACCCAGTTCCGGTTCGATCACCATTGCCGGTCAATCCTTAAACGATACCAGTGGCGATCAAAGGGCAGATGTGCGGCGTGAACACATAGGCATTGTGTTTCAGTCATTCCATCTGATCCCGAGCCTGACCGCCCGCGAAAACGTCGCACTGCCAGTCGAGATCGCGGGGCAGCACAACAGCAGATCTCGTGCACTCGATATGCTACAACAGGTGGGTTTGCAGGATCGCGCCGATCACTACCCGTCGCAATTGTCCGGCGGTGAGCAACAACGCGTTGCTCTGGCCAGAGCCTTAATCAATGAGCCTGAACTCATCGTTGCAGATGAGCCAACTGGCAATCTCGACGATCAAACCGGTGAACATATCATGCAGCTGTTATTCGACTTAAACAAAAGCGCCGGTACAACTCTGATACTCGTCACCCATGACAACGACCTTGCCAGCCAATGTGAGCGCACACTGCGATTACAGGCTGGCAGACTGCAACAACAAACGCGTTGAGCCAACCGACAATGAAGCTGCTTTATGGATTCATGCTGCGTGATCTGCGAGGTGCCGGTAAGACACGCTCTTTGTGGGTTTTTTGTTTGTGCCTGTTACTGGGTATTGCGCTGATCGCAAGCTGTGGCAGCCTGCTGCAACTGGTCCGCAACGGATTTGCCGCGCAGGAGCGCAATCTGTTTGGCGGTGATCTGCATGTCAGTCAGAGACAAGCCGTGACTGACGAACAGGCAGCATGGCTTAATGATAATGCGCAGGTATCGCTGCTGATTGAACTGCGCACCATGATGGGCACCGAGGTCGGCGAATTTACCGTTGTAGAACTACAAAGTGTTGACGACAACTACCCGCTTTACGGCCAGGTCCAACTGCAACCGGATATCACCGTACAAGAAGCGGTTGGTCAGTCCGATGATGGCCGCTGGGGTGCAGCATTCGATCCGGCACTGGCTACACAGGCATCACTTGAGGTCGGCCAGATCGTCTACATCGGTGACATCGAACTCGAACTGCGCGCGCTGATTGAAGAACAACCGGACCGCAGCCTCAATGCAGACTTTCGCGGCCCGCCGTTGATCATCGACAAACGCGCACTTGAACTGAGCGGGCTGATGCAACCCACCAGTCTGGTTGATTACGAATACAGAGTTCGAACCGACGAAGACCCGGATGCCTGGCGCAGCCGCTTGCAGGATAATTTTCCGCAAGCGCAGTGGGAGGTACAAACTGTATCAGAGCGTGGTGATTTTTTAACACGCCGCCTGAACCAGGTAGCATCCGTATTGCTGTTGGTTGGCTTCAGCACGCTTTTAATCGGCGGGCTCGGCGTTGCTAACAGTGTCGGCGCTTACCTGCAAACCAAACTACAAACACTGGCAACTCTGCAGTCACTCGGCTCACGTGCAGTTCAGGTCAGTTCAGTCTACGTGGGTCAAATCATACTGATGGCGCTGGTGGCGAGTACCGTTGGTGCATTGATCGGCTCCGGGGTTGCATGGAGTGCAGCCACAGCGCTGAGTGAAAGACTGCCAATCAGCCCCGGCTGGAACGCACTGCTGCTACCGACATTAATGGCGATTGCCCTCGGCGTATTGACTGCACTGGCGTTTGCGCTGCCGGTAATTGGCCGCACCCTTTCAATGTCGACCGCACGACTCATCAAGGGCCAGATCGATAGTCATACTGCATTGCCCAAAGCCTACCGTCGCGCGACTGCGCTGGTGGCACTGGCAGGCATCGCAATGCTGCTGTTTTTTATACCGGAGCCGGTGATCGCTGCAGCTTTTGCAATCAGCGTCATAGTGTTACTGGCGTTGTTGAATGGCATCGTACTGCTTATCCGCTTTGTTGCAGAGAAACTGGCACACACATCAACTCTGGATGATCACTTCAGTCTGCGTCTGGCAGTAGCCGGTTTGTATAGACCCGGTGCATCACTGCGCCCGATGCTATTGTCGCTCGGTACAGCACTGACCTTACTGGTGACCTCATCACTGGTAATCGCTGCCACCTATGAAACCCTGCACAGCACCGTACCGGAACGTGCACCCTCACTGATACTGTACGATCTGCAGAAGTCACAGGTGGACGATTTCAACAATCAGGTGGTCAGCTTGCCGGGCTACAAGGACCATTCTCTCGCACCGCTGGTTCATGGCAGACTGGTGTCAGTCAACGGCGAGAATCTCAGCACCAGCGATGACGACAAACGTGCACTGGAAGCCAATGACGAACACAAACTCAGCTACCGCCTCGATAACATCGACAACACCTCTGTCGATCGAGGTGAATGGTGGCCAGATAACTACACCGGCCCTCCTCAGGTTGCCATGGAAGACCGCGAAGCTGATCAGCTCGGTTTACAAATCGGCGATCAGCTGACCTTCCTGATACTTGAAGAGCCGGTGCAGGCCGAGCTGGTTGCGATTTACTCGCAGGCCCGCTTTGAAACCAGCTTCTGGCTCGAAGCCGTGTTCACCGACAAGGTACTGGATCCTTTTATCAGCCGCTATATAGGCAGCATAAGACTGGACGCCGAAAAAGATATTGCCGCCCAAAGTGAGCTGGGCGAGTGGTTCCCCAATATGGTCAGCCTGCGAACCGCCAAAGTACTGGAAACATCACGCGCGGTTTTATCCGCCGCCTCACTTGCGATGGCACTGATCGGTGCGGTCAGTCTTGTTGCAAGCGTACTGGTGATGGCGAGTGTGGTAGCGGTTAACCGACAACGGCAGGTTTATGAAGCCTCAGTGATGCATGCAATCGGTACACGCATGTCAGCAGTCATGAAAAGCGTGGTATTTGAATACCTGTTACTCGCCATAGTCTTATCAGGTTTTGCCTTGTTTACCGGCGGGCTGTTGGCAAAGGTATTGATGAAATTCTGGCTGGAACTCGACGCTGCCGGCAGCACTATGGTGGGTGTGATTGTGGCTACCGGTGGCAGTACGTTTTGTTTACTGGCCGGTGCACTATGGCTGGTATCAACGCTTAAAATATCGCCTGCAAAGCTGTTAAAGCGTGGCGCGTGATTAAGTGGCGGTACTGCCATACCGCCGCAGTGCAGGAAGGTACATCAGCTCAGTGCCATTACTCTACAAGCTACCAGGCAGGATCTTGCCATCAGTCAGTAGCCTGGGTATCCGCCCAGCCGGCAAATACTTTTTCCAGATAAACAACTGCGTAGTAAAGCAGGATTCCAAGTATCGCCAATGCAATCAGAACTGCAAACATCAATGGATAGTCAGCGTTAATTTTGCCGCTGTCAAAAAGGTGGCCGAGCCCACGCCCGTGTGGCTCAACAATCTCCATTAAATTAGTACCAATAAAAGCCAGTGTTACTGATACCTTGAGCGCACCAAAAAACTCTGGCAGTGTTTTCGGCAACGCAATTTTCCAGAATACCGTCAGCCTTGACGCACCCAGTGCACGTAGTATGTCGCGATACTCCGGCTCAAGTGTCGACAAACCAATCGACACAGAAACAGCAATTGGAAAAAATGAAATCATGAACGCAATGAGTATGGTGTTCATATCATGCTGTCCGACAAACATCAGTGCCAGCACCGGTACCACGGTGGCTTTAGGTATTGCATTGAATCCAACCAAAATCGGATACAGCGCATCACGCAGAGTTCGGGAGATTCCCATCAGCATACCGAGAAACACCCCCACCACCACGGCAAGCAGTAACCCGGCAACGGTACGCCATAGCGTGTCCCAGCCATATTCAAAAAACAGGGCTTTGTATTTCCAGAACGCAGGACCAATATCCGATGGAGACGCCATCTTGTAATTCGGCCACTGCTTGAACCAGACCAACCACTCCCACAACAGGGTAAAAACCAGCAAGGCGATAACGGGTACAGCGATTTTACGAAGCACTGGTTTTAACTTCCTGCTGTAGTATCTGTTTGAGGGCTTGGTGACTCTGCCTGACGGTCAGTTTTGCCTTCCACACTGCCCTTTACCTTACCTTCAACTCGACCTTGGGCAATCTCAATCTGCTTTCGCAAGGTTGCAAGCATATCAACCGCTGCCGTCGAGTAAATCTGCTCTACATTTCTGTCTGCCGGCAGATCTACCTCAAGCTTGTATTGACTGGTTGCGGGCCGGTCAGACAAAACAACCACTGTATCTGCAAGGAATATACTTTCACGCAAATCGTGAGTAATCAGCAAACCGGTGAAATTCTCCTGCTTACACAGATCACGCATAATCTGCCACAGGTCTTCACGGGTGAATGCATCGAGTGCCCCGAACGGCTCATCCAGAATAAGAATCTCCGGACGATGCGCCAGAGACCGGCACAGTGAAACGCGCTGGCGCATGCCACCAGACAGCTCAGACGGGCGTTTCGATTCAAAGCCTTCAAGCCCGACCATGCTGAGCAGTTCTTCCGCTCGTTGTTGTTTCTGTTTGCTACTCAGATTTTTAGCAACAATTTCAAGCGGCAGGATGACATTGTTTAAAACCGTCCGCCACTCAAGCAGCACCGGATTTTGAAATGCCATTCCAACGCTTGATCGAGGTGAGCTGACCTGCTCACCGTCGATCATTACCCGACCTGTATCAGGCTTCATCAAGCCGGCAACCAGTCTTGTCAGCGTCGATTTACCGCACCCGGAGGGACCGACCACAGCAGTGAACTCACCCGCCGGTATAGTCAGACTCAAGTCCTTCAGTACCGGCAGAAGCCCATCGCCGGTTCGGTAGGCGTGAGTGACGTTCTCAATTTCGACACTGGCTGGCATAAGTTACCTGATTAACTGCCCGTTTGGCTGGCCGTTTGGCTGGCCGTTTGACTGGCCGAATTGGCTGGCGAATTGACTGACCGTTTGACCGGCGAATTGAATTGCTGTTAAACCGGCAGCCAGGCTAACCACCTGGCTGCCTGCAAACAACATTCGCTACTTGACCATTCGCATTTCGGCTTCAGGCAGATACGCATCGGTGAAGTACAAACTTGCATCCGGTGTATTTTTGAACTCGTAAGTCACAGCGAGTTGTTCCAGTGCCAGTGCCATCCGATCACTGTTTACGTTGCCGATACCATTTTCTTTGACATAGTCAGTCATGATATTTGCATCAAGCGCCAGCTGCAGACGCTCGGCTTCGAATGCTGCATCACCGGCAGGATTGCGTTTAACAACAGCGGCACCACCGGCAGCAGGGTCACTGACCGCATCCTGTATGCCTTTTACTACCGCAGTTAAAAAGCCCGTGATTACTTCAGGGTTTTCTTCGGCAAAATCTGTATTGACGATCACTGCATTGCCGTAAAGCGCCAAGCCGTGATCCGCCATCAAAATGGTGGTGAGATCATCTTTAGGTACACCGAGCCGAACCAGATTCATGTATGAAGAAAATGAAAACCCAGTGACACTGTCGACCTTGCCTTCAGCCAGCATTGGCTCCCGGGTAGGGAAACCAACCGGTTCAACTGTCACCTTGTCTACATCAATGTTGTTCTCTTTGGCAAAGACCGGAAACTGCGCCCATGCGCCATCCGGAGGCGGTGCGCCAAGCACTGATCCTTCAAGATCGGCAACAGAATTGATGCCCTGGCTTTTACGACCCACGACAGCGAACGGCGGCTTGTCGTATACCATCATCACAGCCTTTACCGGTGCACCGGGGTTTTGATCGATAAATTTGATCAGCGAGTTGATATCGCTAAAGCCGACAGGGAAAGCGCCAGTCGCGACTTTGGGGATCGCATCAAGGGAGCCTTTACCGGCAGAAATCTCTACTTCGAGGCCCTGCTCTTTAAAGTGGCCGTTGTCGATTGCCAGAAAATAAGGAGCGGACGGGCCCTCAAATTTCCAATCCAGCGTGAATGGTACTTTAGTTTCTGCCTGAACCTGGGCCGCAAATAAAACCGCTGCGGCAGACAGTGCGTGAAGAAGCTTTTTCATGAAAATTCCTTACAAGTAAATTCTGTCAATGAAGGGGCCGTGCCCGGCACGAGTGTTGGAACATATTACGCTTGATGCAGAGGATCTTATTGTCCCTCAAAATACTCATAAGATAACCCGCAAGATGAGCTGTGGCGGCCGTTTGTCACACCCGACATGCTCGCGCAGCGTTTTCCAGCTCCCTGCTGTTCACCCGCTCCGGTACTATATGCACAATCTGCAGGACACACCAGCACCTTTGCACCGCACAATCCAACCCGGTGATGGTATCACTTCAGAAGGACACGCTAGTCAAAGCGCATCACTAATCAAGCTGATTCAAAGGAAATGTCAGAATAGGTGTGGTAACGGAGTCTGCACGCACCCGAGACAACAACCGCCTGGTATTCGACCGCGTACCATCTTTAGACGATCTCACCAGCGCATAACCTTCTGTCACTCCGTGAAACCTATCGAGGGCCAGTATATCGATCCTTGAGTCGGAAACCCCTGCCAGCCCCAGGGTAGGCAGGCTTAAGCCGAAACTGTCCTGATCCGTACCCAGTGAATTGAAAAATACCTCGATC
Source organism: uncultured Granulosicoccaceae bacterium (assembly GCA_938007995.1). GTDB lineage: Bacteria > Pseudomonadota > Gammaproteobacteria > Granulosicoccales > Granulosicoccaceae. The sequence goes on from CALLLW010000068.1 coordinate 11,649, forward strand.
TGATAATCTGCTGGCTCACCATTGCCACTGACTCTAATGCCGTGTGTGGACTCCAGCTTCGCCACCAGGAGTTGATTGGCGTAACGCGTTAGTGGATGTTCTTCAACAAAATTTATATTCAAATTAACCTTGCTGTTTTTCAACGCCAGCTGAGGCTGCTGAACAAGTTCTTCTAGAAAATTTTCAAGGCTGTACGTCACCAGCCTCTGCGCAGTGGATCCCTGCAAGTTATCGGTAAGTTGTCGCGTTGTGCATCCTGTTGCGACAAAGCACAGGATAACAAGCATCAGCAATGGTTTGATTGGCAACCGATATATTAGCAATGTTTCGCGACTTACGAATAACAAGTGCATCTCCAACGGGAAGGTCACAGCTCTATTTTTAAATTATCTGCATGACTTGGTTTCTTTTACCGTTTTACGCAGCGCATAGCTAGTACGCCTAAGTTTATACAAAAGTAAATTCCTGTTCCATCAATGCCGCCCTGTATCAGCATCAAACAAGACTGTTTGTTGTGCACTGATGCCAGTGTGTACCGCACTACCACGCTATAGAATCGCGTTAAACAGGCAGCCACCGGTACATAGCAGTTAACCGAGCCCAGTTAACCGAGCCTGCCATAAAAAGTGCGACGCGCAGACTCGGACAGAGCAATCCCCGGCTCTGTATTGTAGGCGAGTACCACCAACAATCTGGTGACATCACCGCTTACAGGTGTCACCCGATGAAGGGAATTTCGACCTCGGAACAAAACCAGATCACCGGGATTGATTTCGAGCTGACTGACAGATGTCTCTCCGTTGAGAATACTCTCCACCGCGGCAAAGTTCATATCCCCTGCATTGGCATCTCTGGTGTCACTGACATACTCAAACACACCACCCTCGGCAGGCTTTTGAATAAGCAGCGTAATCGCAAACGATGAGTTATCAAAATGCCATCCCAGTTCCTGTCCTTGGGAGGCGTAATGCAGGTTTATAGACGATAACGGATCATCGTATTCATACAACGCATCCTCGCCAAGTACCGCACATAAAAACGATTTAAATCGATCATCATGATAAAGCTGATGCAACAGTGACTCTTCTGGAATCTGGTCTGTTGTTATGCAACCCTTCGAGGAACAGACGGTTCTGTTTCTCGGATGTGCCTGTTCAAAACCGGGATCTGACGGGCTCAGATACACGTTGTGCTCGGCACTCGCAAAGTAGGCAAGATTTGCATGTGTATCAGCCTCCCGCCTGACCGACTTCACCGCTTCACTGTTGAGAAAAGCGTCGAGCTTAAGCAATCCGTGAGTATCCAGAACCCGCTTGCAATCCACCCGAAAACGTTCAGACGTGATGGGATGATTATCGAAGTTCAAATAAGACTCAACATTCATAAGGTATGCAGAACAGTCAAAATTAAGGTTAGATTTCACAACGGATGGGCGGACAACCATCGTCGCGCCTAGTTGTCAGGGTAGCCAACCTCGGCGGGCTACACCATATGTGGAGGAGAAATAGATAAAATATTTACTATGGGTCGTGAGCTTACCAATGCTCTTTTGGTCGATCACAACAATCGCGCAGTCTGATCAGTGCTTGTGGAGTCACCCTGACCGGCACTCAGGGCGGCCCACCTGTATTCGAGGGTCAGCCGGCAGGGTCAGGCGGGGTCAGGCACGCTTGTGCAGTATGGAGCCAAAGAAACTAACTGCAGCGATATCACCCTGCAGTTCGATACAGGTCGCGGCACCACACAAAGGTTATCGCAATCAACCGGTTCAGCCGCAGTTGCATCCACAAGCTACAGGTTCTTATACTTGTGCAACAAAGTCTCGGGAATATGGCAGTAATCGTCCGGGCAACGAAAAAGCCTGTCCTGATGTTCCGCATCGCTACTGACGTAATTTGTTAACCGACAAACCTCCACCGCGATACGGTCTTTATCCGACCTTGCATCTATAAAGCGCCTGGCTGCGTCAAGATGCGCTTCGTGCTCGCTATAAATGCCAGTACGATATTTCCTGCCCACATCAATGCCCTGCTGATCAACACTGTATGGGTCAATGATCTCAAACAGGCAATTCACTAATCCGCCAACCGACTGCACCTGCTCGTCATACCGTATACGAACACACTCGGCATAGCCGTCATAGGAGCCTTCAGTTGAATGACTGGTACCGTTGGCACGACCCGCTTCTGTAGCAACAACACCCGGCACATAGCGAAAGAATTCCTGTACACCCCACAGGCAGCCACCGGCTATGTAAATTTCCTGAATTGAACTCATTTGTACGTTAATGCGAGCTGAAAGACCTCTATCTTATACGTGTATTCCTGTCACTCTACCACTGTTGTGCTATTGCAAAAAATAGTGATCGCAAGCTACAGCAGCGCTTAAAACGCAAACGAAACTCTCCGGCAGAGTTGCAAGTACACGAGCAGAAACTCGTCACTAAATTAATCAACAGAACCCACATTATCCTTGCATTCTATTTTATTATGGGATTATATTCCCATATAAACCCACCAATCGCACGATATTTCCGCTCCAGTGGCTGGTCTAACTTTCTCGGACAATCAGCAATGCGCACTTCCCTGATATTTACAGTTATTCTGTTTTCACTGCTGATCGGTTGCGACTCCGGGGCCAATATCACTGTTGCACCTTTATCCAATGCTTCAAAGTTAAACCAAACAGCTCCGGGCGAAGCTCCGGGCAGTGTTGCTCTGCTCGCTGGAGCAACATTCGCCTCTGTAATGTCGGAAAACCTGGGTCAGAAAGCTGATAGCAACCCGGTGCGGGGTAGCTGGCACATTAGCTTCACCAATGATTCTGTTACGTGGGTGCGAGGAGGCAGTGTCGAAACAGGCACCTACAGACGTAATGATGACGGTAGCTGGATGGCTCAATTTCCAGAGCAGGACGTTACCTTTAATGTACACGGCGCTGGCGTCATTTGGGACTCGTCTACTTACCTTAGAACCACACGATCTGCCTTCGACTCTAGAGAATCCTTGATTGCCTACCTTGATGGCACGCGATATGACTCGGTCGAACCTCTGGACCTCGGTAAAACCGCCACTGGCGAGTTAGCAGTCGGCAATTGGTCAGTACAATTCAATGACAGTGAAGTCACCTGGCTGGTGCAGGACACGGTATCAGCAGGCACTTATGACTACATCAACGACGCTGAATTCGCACTGGACGTCATTACACCCCAGGTCAACGCAGTGGTTCTTGCAAACGGCAACTTGCTGATCAACTCACAGATCTATGAACAAGCGGTTGTCAGTCAGTTCAGCTCTCAGGAAACACTGGTTAATTTTCTCAGCGGCAACTCGTATAGATCAACTGAGCTAAAGCCAATAACCGGAATATCAGATGGGGTGGTCGCTTTGGGATACTGGTTTGTAGATTTTACAGACAATACCGTGACATGGTCCCACAGAGGTATATCTCAGGCGGGTACTGTAGAGTTTTTAGATGCTGATCGGTTTACCGTTGTCTTTTCAGATGACAGCCATACTGTCAATGTGGATAACGATGATATTTCTTTTGCCGGTACCCGGTATCGCAGAGTAGTTGGTGAATAAAAACCACACCGCAATCGCTGTGATTCTATTGCAGCACAGCGAGTTATTTCAGTCTCTTGCCCGGGTGGTGATACAAGCCGGATAACAGTACTTAGCTACCGACAAACTTCCTTCCGTTAACAACCAAAGATCCAATATTGCTACCGAAAGATACTCAGTGCAATTACTAGCTGCAATTTATTTGGTGCACTAATTTTATTTGCGCAAACCTATATCGGAAAACAAACCACGGCAGACGAGTGGCACGAAACCTTGTTACTGAAAACGCACAGCAAGGCTATGAGCTTGCGATCAAACTGTCACAGATGGGTGTAAAATATACGCAGCCGTCGGATGAAGCCAGGAGCGCGATGCGCCCTCGTATGCTGACAATGCCACTGACTTAATTGCATCTCAAAGAATTGCCATCTTTAAGTGACCCTCTAATTTTACTTTAACTCGTGCTTTCACTACTTCCGGGAACTCCTGGCGCACGACGTTGTTTATTACAAAGTATTTCTAATTTCCTTGCTGCGATATCAACAATTGAACGGCAGTATGCCAACCTTTATTGCTGGTCTGAAATCAACGGTAATACCCTCTCTCAATTCACCCATGATTTCTGTAGCTGGCAATTGAATTGAACCTCTGCGCCTGAATCTCGGATGCTGCGGGAAACGGAACGTATAATGTGTCAGACGGGAGCCTGATAGTATTCCATCATTATTGTTCCACACGCGTTTAACAGGCTTATCCAGGGCCACTTCGGAAACCAGCTGTCCTCTCGCATCAAATATTTTGATTGCAGGTTCCGGTAAAACTAAATCGTCTTCCAAATCCGCCATTACAAATAAAGCAGCCTGGTCGCCATGCCCGGGGTCTACCTCAAGAGAATACTTCACACGCTCTGATACCACGTTGCCGTAAATCGGTGCGACGAAGTCAGCAGCACACCCATGGCCGGTATTCGTGACACCCTCGCCGGTTATTTTTGTGTAGGCGGATATGTAGGGCAGACATCCGCTAAGCATCGCGACTAAAAAAATTGAAATTAGCAATCGTAGGCGCAAATTGAATCTCGCTCGAAAGGTTAGTGAGAAAACTAACAGCGCACAACGCTGTGGCGATTGGTTAGATTGATGATCCGTTGACTCAACGACCAGAATATCGAGCAGTAGCCGTGTCTGATCACACTAACGCGTACTTGAAAAAAACGCAAAAGAGATGAATATTTCTCTCTTGAGCTGTCAAACTACACGACATGATGCTTAACCACGAAAACACTATGGCAAACCAACAACTGCGGGAAAATCCACCGGATATTGCAACGCTCGATGATCTCGCTAGGTTAGCAAGCTACTCATTTGTGGACACGCTTAATTGTGATCCTGATGCTGATACCAGCGGGGCCAATCACGTGCCTAGACAAGTCTTCTCAGGTCACCACGTGCCCGTCCGGCCAACCGCCATAGAAGATCCGGAGTACGTTACCCACAGCAATGGCCTTTTTCACGAACTTGGCTTCAATGACAAACTGGCGCAAGCAGACGACTTTGTGCGGATGTTCTCCGGCGATCTCTCAAACGTTCCTGAACCAATGCGCAATGTTGGCTGGGCTTGTGGATACTCATTGTCTATTTTTGGCAACGAGTATTACGAGCAGTGCCCGTTCCAAACCGGCAACGGTTACGGCGACGGTCGAGCTGTATCCGTGCTGGAAACAGTCATCAATGGTCAACGCTACGAGATGCAGCTAAAAGGCGGAGGCCCTACCCCATACTGCCGCGGAGCGGATGGCCGCGCTGTCCTGCGATCAAGTATTCGGGAGTTTCTCGCCCAGGAGCACATGCACGCGCTCGGTGTACCCACGTCACGATCTCTAAGTTTGTACGTATCTAAAACCGAGACAGTTCAGCGACCATGGTATTCGGATGGCTCGCGCTCTTTGAATCCTGACATGCTGGTATCAGAGCCGGTGGCTATTTCAACACGCGTCGCGCCTTCGTTTATCCGGGTAGGCCAGCTTGAACTCTTCAGTCGCCGCGCCCGTAAGAATGAACACCCGAAAGCAATGGAAGAGCTTGAGAAAATTGTATTGCACCTGATCGACCGTGAGTACAGTGCCACCATAGATCAAAAATTACCCATTAATGAAAAAGTCATTTTACTTGCAAAAGAATACCGCAACCGCCTGACGTCACTTGTGGCCAACTGGATACGCGTCGGTTACTGCCAGGCAAACTTCAACAGCGACAACTGCGCCGCAGGTGGATTCACTCTTGACTACGGTCCGTTTGGATTTTGTGAAGAGTTCAACCCGACCTACCAACCCTGGTCAGGCGGAGGACAGCAATTCAGCTTCCTTTACCAGCCATTGGCGGCAGAACGTAACTTCCATATGTTTTTAACCTCGCTTGCTGTTTTACTGGCACCTGACCAGAAACACCATGAGCAACTTGAAGAAATTGCGAACGGCTTCGCCACTGTGATGCAACAGCAGATGGAAGAAATGTGGGCAGGTAAACTCGGGCTGGATGAGCTTGATAAAGAGCTGTTCGGTGAAATGGCAACGCTGATGATTCAAACACCTGTTGATTACACCATCTTTTTTCGCGAACTTTCAACGCTGCCGACAGATATCACCCCGCTTAAAAAAAGCTTTTACACAGAGCTTCAGAAGCCAACTGCATCAACACCTTCGGGTTATGCCAACGATCCGGAAGGAATCGAAGCACAGTGGTCAAAGTGGCTTAAAAAATGGAATTCATCTATAGACAACTTAACCGATTCGCACACCGGCGAGCCTCGTTGCCGCGAAGAGATCTCAAGTCAGATGAAACTCGTCAATCCTAAATATAGTTTGCGAGCATGGTTGGTTATACCGGCGTATGAACAGGCGGCTCAGGGACACTATGCATTGGTTCGAGAGCTGCAGGACGTTATGACCCAGCCATATGCCGAGCAATCAAAGGAGGTCGAGGACAAATACTACCGGCTTAAACCAACTGAGCTCTTTGAGATTGGTGGAGTGTCTCACTATAGTTGTTCGTCGTGAGTGGCTAAAACATCGTTGATCAGCGATCACATTTACGACCGCGGGAACAGAAGTAGTTCTTAAAAGCTAACCCCGACCGTTAATTGGGCCGGAAACGTAGGGTGGCATAAGCCATAGCGCATCCACCGTTTATCACTACCAGCTTAGACTAACGGCGTCCCCGGAGATTGGTGGAATATCCCGTTTGTTTTTTTTGAGATTGGCTCGAAGCACAATGAATACAACTGGTGAACCCAGCGCCGCATCTATCACCAGCATTTGCCGGATGCCCCTCCGGCTTATACCAGCCTACGGGTTAGTGCATCTTTACCCGACCGTTACTTAAGCCCGGAAACGTAGGGTGGCATAAGCCATAGCGCATCCACCGTTTATCACTACCAGCTTAGACTAACGGCGTCCCCGGAGATTGGTGAAATATCCCGTTTGGTTTTTTTGAGATTGGCTGGAAGCACAATGAATACAACTGGTGAACCCAGCACCGCATCTATTTGCCGGATGCGCCTCCGGCTTATACCAGCCTACGGGTTGGTGCAGCTTTACCCGACCGTTACACAAGCCCGGAAACGTAGGGTGGCATAAGCCATAGCGCATCCACCGTTTATCACTACCGGCGTGGACTAACGGCATCCCCGGAGATTGGTGGAATATCCCGTTTGGTTTTTTTGAGATTGGCTCGAAGCACCATGAATACAACTGGTGAACCCGGCGCCGCATCTATTTACCGGATGCGCCTCCGGCTTATACCGGCCTACGGGATAGTGCAGCCTTTACCAATAAGGTTGTGTTCTTGCGTTGACAGTCTGTAGAAAAATACTCACCCGTTACCCCTCTTCAAGTTGGGTGTCATCGCTATAACTTTTTCCAACAATCCTTTTTCAAGTTGTATATTTTCTATCAGCGCCAGATGCGACTCAAAGAAGCTCGAGTCAGCGAAGTAGTTGGGATAGGCGTCTTTGATATCGCCAATTGTGGTCGTCGATACCAATGCAACAACACTGGTACTCACATTCGCGAATGCTTTTTCTGACGCAATATATCTTTGTTCAGCAGCAACAGCACTGTCTTTGTCAAAGTTCAGACTGGTAACCGTTTTCTTCAGCAAGTCTATTTCCAATAGAACATAGCCGACATCGTCACTGTCTGTTATTTCCGCATCAATAACACGCAATGAACCGGCAAAAGCCTGCAATTTCTCTCTGACACCAAGGGCTTTGCTTCTGGCACGAGCTTCAGCACAACTATGCTTCAACTCTTCAGAACGCAAAACCAGCTCTGAATATTTGATATATCTTTCTTTCGGTGATAACTCGTGAAAGATTGGTATCTTATCCATCACCGCAAACTGCTCACCAACACAACGAAAAAAAGAATGCCAGTCCTTGTCACCCTGGTTGGATTTTAAAGCCTGGCCAGTAAAGAGATCAACAATCTCAAGTGCTGTGGCCCAGTAGTGCTGTATCAGAGTTCTTACCTGTACCTCTATGCTGCTTTTTCCGCCGAGGTCTCCCTGGAACCGGCCAATCAAATGATAGCTACGATACCCGTCTTCTTTCGGTCGCTTAAGATAGTCCTTTGCCCGCAGCTTGCCATCGGCTGATCTGAACTGAGGTAACTTTCGTAATTCCCGAACTACCTGATACAACCTTTTTTCACTTCGAACAATTGCTCTGCAGCCGCCTATATCCTGCATGTTTTTCAGGCTCATTTTTTCAAAGCGCCGTAGCTTTGCAATAATAGACTGATACCGTTTGAGTCTTCGGGCAAAGATAGCCCGCTTCTCTTTCTTTGAAACAATTATCTGAATAAGCTTAAATGCTTCATTTAGTGGCCGTTCGTGGCAGTATCTCCAGTAAGACAAAACATCCATTTGATCCGACAACTCAGACTCACTCAAATTTTCATCGCTGGCCAACACCTTACCGGCTCGTTCAATTTGCTTGCCTGAATAGCTTTTGTTCATGCCTGAATTATACAGTTATTTATCAGGCACATGAAAATAACACCTCTATGCATTCAGTGTGTACCGGGAAGGTGTATTAGAAGTCACAGTCAAATCTCTCACCGGATTCGATGTGTTGAATAGCTTATTGTTTTAATCAATCTTTTTACTATTGGTGGAAAATTTTATCTTAATGTACTTGACGCCAGCAGCATTCCTTGTTGATATTTTGTATTTGATAAAGCACATACGCTCGATTATTTATGCCGGATGCGCCTCAGGCTTATGCCAGCCTACGGTTTAGCTACTACACCGCTCCACCTGCCAACTCAGCAACCCCGATAAATCCACCAGACTGCCGATTCCAGAACCTCGCATACAATGTCTCTGCAGCCAGTAACTCCTGATGCGTGCCCTGCTCTATTATCTCGCCGTTATCCATCACGATAATACGGTCCATTTGCGCTATTGTGGATAGTCTGTGTGCTATAGCGATAACGGTTTTATTTTTCATTACCTCATTCAAAGCAAGCTGGATCTCGGCTTCGACTTCACTGTCCAGTGCACTGGTGGCTTCATCAAGTATTAATATTGGTGCGCTTTTCAAGATCACTCTGGACAGAGCTATCCGCTGCCGCTGGCCGCCAGATAGCTTTATTCCACGTTCACCCACATGTGCATCGTAGCCTCGCCTGCCTTTGGCGTCGTGTAGTTCTTCTATAAACTCATGTGCCCTGGCCTCCCGGGCTGCATTTTCTATTTGCTGTGCAGTGATGTCTGATCTGCCAAGGGCGATGTTTTCACGTACTGATCGGTTTAACAACGCTGCCTGCTGGCTCACCATGCCAATCGCAGCACGCAGACTATCCTGTTCAACCTCTCTGATATTCTGGCCGTCAATCAGTATTGAGCCATGCTCTGCTTCATGAAAACGCAGTATCAGATTGACCAGTGTGGACTTACCCGCACCGGAGCTGCCTACCAGGCCGATTTTTTCACCTGGCTTAATGTTTAATGAAACATCATTAAGGCCGCCTTTGCTCATGCCATAGTGATGGGTTACGTTTTTGATTTCGATACCACCGTGTTTAACTATCAGCGGTGGTGCATCAGGCGGGTTTGGTATGGCTAGTGGCTGTGCAATGGTTTTCAGCGCTTCACGCAAGCTGCCGATGCGAAGAAACACCCACCAGACTGCATCCAGTATCCACTCTGCCATAGTAGTTATTCTGAGGCTTAGAGCTACCGATGCGCCGATCAGACCGATGGTGGCGGAACCGGATTTCCACAGCCACAGTCCGTAGCCAATGAAACCGACAATGATCACACCTTCAAGAAACGACAATACCGTTCTCAGCGATACACCGATTTCTCTGGAGCGAAACAATGCCTGCCGGGTGTTCTCAAGGCCGGTATAATGATCACTCACCATCAGACCCCTCTCTGAAAAAAGCTTCATGGTATCTATATTGGAGAACCCATCGACTACCACACCGGTCAGCGCTGATTTAGCACTCTGAAACTTTTGCTGTGCCTTGACCATCGGTGGTATGAATAGCATCAACACCGCAATATAAAGTAGCAGCCAGACCAGCAGCGGTACTGACAGGCGGATATCGGTTTCCGACATCAGAATCACAATACCAACCATGTACACCAGACCATAAGCCAGTGTGTTGATCAGCTGAAACACTACATCACCAGCGTGATTACCAATATCCACCAGCCTGATTGCAGTTCTGCCGGTCAGGTCTTCCTGAAACCAACCGACTGATTGTCTGGACAAGTGATTGTGCGCACGCCAGCGGAACAGCGTGGCTGCGTTGCAACTAAAGCCAATGGTATTGATGGCGTGACGGAACAACTGTGACAGTGGTCTGAACAGCAAAACCACCGCAGCTGCACCAATGAGCTGGGTTTTATTCTCCTGCCACAGCTTATCCGGTGGTGTAACTGCAAGCAGATCAATCAGCTTACCGGCATAGCGGATCATCCATACTTCAGTGACTGCCGCGATTACTGTGACCAGCAGACTCAGTAACAGGATCTTTTTTAACGGCTTTATGTGTGAGAACAGATATGGCCATGCATCAGGTGATGGCGGTTCCTCTGTTGATGAATACGGCTGTACAAGGTCAAGTACTGCAGTGGTGAATCTGTGATAGTAAGATCTCACACGTTACCTCGTATGCTCCTGCATCTATTTTGTTTCACCAGAAGAAGTCGACGTGACCGACGGCTCTCATCAGTGATTCCATGTAGTAGTAGTCTCCATAGGGCAGCATATTATCTGCGCGATCAAGACCCACAAAGGCCGCACCTTCTTTTAACAAACCCTGAGAGCCTTCAACGCCGGTAATATCGTGATGACTGACCAGACCATGCAATATTTTGTCTGCCATTTTGGTGTATTTCTCAGCTTGCGGTTGCCCGGCATAACAGTGCGCCAGTGTATACAGACCGGAAGCTGTGGTCGCACTTGCCGACGTATCACGATACGGATGTTGATCTGGCGGAATATCAAAGTCATAGATCAGCACACCATCTTCAGGCAATCGATCCGCTACGTAGTCTGCCATTTTTGCTGCGGTACTTCTGTAGGATTCCTTACCTGTCAGCAAATAGCACTGCGCCAGTGCATGTATTGCCCATGACTGACCGCGTGACCAACAGCTGTTATCCGAGTAACCCTGATGGGTGTAGCCTTTGATCGGTGCACCGGATCGCGGATCGAACTCGTAACTGTGAAAGGAACTATAGTCATCGCGAATCAGGTACTGCATGCAGGTTTCAAGGTGCATGTCTGCGATGTCTGCATAGGATGCCTGGCCTGACTCCTTCGCGGCCCAGTACAACAGTGACATACCCTGCATGCTGTCGATATTGAGCGTACCGGTTTTGCGTTGGGCAAAATCATCAACATCACGCGGTTGCGGATTCCAGCACATTACAAACGGCAAGGGTTGTCGCCAGCGGGCGGCAAGAAAGTCTGCTGCACGTAATGCCATATCACGGCATTCTTTGTTGCCGGTGAGTTTGTAGTCGGCAACAAAGGTTAATGTAAACAGAAAACCGAGATCATGATCATGCCATGCAGGTGATGCAAGCACGCGCTTAAAATATTCACGTCGCATTCTGGCGCTGTTTTTAAAACGCTCTTCCCCGGTTATTGAATAGCCTAACCATAATTGCCCGGGCCAGAAACTTGCCACCCATTCATCAGCTGTGCAGAAGGTGTATTGATAGGTACCCGGTGCAGAGATTCGCGGGTTACGCAAGCCGAATACCGGAATCAATGAGCTAACTTTATCTACCACACGGTTCAGGGCGACGTTGAATTCTTCACGATGCGCTGTTGGTGGCTGGTATAGATCCAGTAGTGCGTAGGAGATTTCCCCTTCCCGTTCGACACCGTTGCTCATAATGTGACTCCGCTTTTTAAAGTGCCATTGCAAGTTGACATAAGCCGCAGGCGCATCGGAAGATGATGTGCTGGCGGTAGATGCGCTTGTAGCTTATCTCCCCTACGGTTTGGTCCTGTGTACAGAATTATGCTGCATTCGTCGTAACCGCTGTCCACTGTAACCGTAGGTTGGCATAAGCCGTAGGCGCATCCAACAAGATACACAACAATATTTTCAAACTATCGGGTACGTACTGCTTAACCAAACTCCAGGAAAACACCGTACCGCCATCAATGTCGTCAATCGCACCAGTTGCCGGTAGATGCGCTTGTAGCTTATCTCCCCTACGGGTTGGGCCTGAATAAGTCTTCTTGTAGCATCCGTGGCACTTGCCTTACCTGTAGGTTGGCATAAGCCGGAGGCGCATCCAACAACATATATACCAGATGCTCCTATGGCTCGTATCACATTTCTTGTTGCAACATACCGGGTAGGTACTGCCTTATACTTACGAAAACACCATACCGCCATTAATATCGACATTCGCGCCAGTGATGAATGCAGCTTCGCTTGAAGCAAGGTAACACATCAGGTTAGCCACATCTTCCGAGCTGCCTTCACGCTTTAACGGTGTGGCATTCGCTACATTGGTACGCACTTCCGGCTTGGTGAAGGTGTTGTGAAAATCGGTATCAATCATACCGGGGCATACTGAGTTAACCCGAATGTTTGGACCCAGCTCTTTTGCCAGCCCGCGTGTCATGGTCATCACCGCACCTTTAGATGCCGCGTATGCCAGTGACCCTGGTCCACCACCATCTCTGCCGGCCTGCGATGCTGTCACTACAATCGAATCACCCTCGCTCATGTGCGGTACCGCTGCGCGACACACAAACAGGAAAGACGTGGCATTTAGATTCATTACGTTATGCCAGTGTTCGGTGGTTAGTTCCGGTAATGGTTTACGTGCCACCAACCCACCAGTGACATGCGCCACAATGTTGATACCACCAAACGTATCCACTGTTTTCTTTACCAGCTCGGCAACCTCATGCTCCTGAGTCATGTCTCCCTGCAATGCGAATGCATCTCCACCGTTGGCTTTGATTTCAGCGACTGCCGAGTCTGCACCTTCGGCACTGCTGTGGTAGTTGATGGCTACTTTACAACCGGCTTCAGCAAGCCTGATCGCAGTGGCGCGGCCGATGTCTCTGCCACCACCGGTAACGATGGCTACTTTGTCTTTAAGGTTCATGCTATCAGGTTCCGTTGCTTACTTGTTTATTGTTGGCTGTTAAGGTCGACGCTATGCCTTGGCCAGTTTCTGGATATTCACTCTGAAAGTTCTTTCTTCAGAGTCGGTAAAGTACAGGCCACAGTCATAACCCTGGTCATCTACAAAGTGGAAAATGCGTCTGGGCTGATCTATCGGGTATGGCACCAGCAGTGTAACAATGCGGTGTCTTTTTGATGCTGCAAATCTGGCATTCAGGTGATAGTGAATATCACAACCTTCCAGTTCAGCCATATCAACACCCGGAAAACCCTCAACCTGTGATACTTCCGGTGCGCCGCTCTCAGACCAGACAAACTGCCCGTAAAAGCCTGCTGTATCACCTTGATATCTGAATGACTTGCTGCTCAACTCCATTGGTTTACTGGTGTGCAGTAACCAGTCGATTGGTGCTGCTTCGGTTAAATCAACCGAGTCCACAATCACCACATATTGTTTATGCACCAGATACATCTCGCGCTGTACGCGTTCAACCGATTCATTAACGCAAGAATAAGCAGCGGTTGCATCAGCGCAGACATACATATGATCCTCATGCTCGGCAGCGTCTATGATCCTGCCAGTCGAGCGCATGGCTAACTGCTTGTCGTTGTCGGCGTACTGGCCTTTACCGTCTATCAGCAGTGCGTTCTTCGAGCGCGTCTGGCGGCGCCAGGTTTTATGCATACTGCTATTAAAAGCCACGTAGTAGCCGGACTGAATGGCCAGGTCCTCACCGAAGGCCGACATCACAAATGCGTTTTGATCACCATGGCTGTGACTGATTGATCCAAACGGGCTGGATTTGATCATTAGTTGTACATGGTCTTGCGGTGAGTGCATATTCGCATGCATTGCCACCCAGCCGACACCCCGGAACCAGCGCAGTCCGTCGGCATCAGCCGGGGCGGTGGCCGCTACCTGATTGAAATCATGCTGGTACATCAGATCATCAAAGTTCAGATCCCACCAGCCGTAGTTATAAAACGCCATGGCCGTACCGGGATCTGCTTCAACGATTCGGTCAAAGTACCACTGGTATTTACCATTGCCAGTCACGCCTGCAAACTGACGGACGTTGTAAGCCACTTTTAAACAAGGCAAATCACCCATGGTGGAGTCATCACCAAACGTACAGCGCCGGGTATTGGGTGCTTTAGTGTAGAAAGGAAAGTCTGCTGTTTTTTGCAGAAACGGCCGCTGATACAAATCTATATCAAGGTAGTTTCGCAACAAGTTGGCTGCATCAATCAGATAGGCAATGCCGGTCATCCAGTAGTGCGGCCCCTCTGCCCAACCGCCATCGCTGTCACCCCATGGCGAATAAAGGTTAGCAAGAAACTCTACCGAGTAATCAAGCCATTCCTGTGCTTCGGGCTCTTCATACAACATCGCCATACAGGCAGGCACAATAACCGCCGAAACTGATCTGACGGCGTGACTGTCATACGGAAAAAGATGAATCCTGGCGTTATCTATAGCGTGCTCTGCCACTTGCCTGGTACGTTCGAGCAGCGCTTTACGCACCTTTGTACGTTGTTCCTCTGTTAGCTCATGATAGAGCCAGTCATAACCCCAGGCTAAAGCAAGGGTAACTCTGTACGCCCACTCGTCTGTATAGGTTCTTGATGTGGTACCGTCCGGGTTCCATTCACTGGCAGCCAGCAACCAGGCTTTTGCCTGATCGAGTAAGGCCTGATCTTGCAGTATTTGACCTGCAACAGCCATGTGCCTGATGGCGTAGATCAATTCCTGACAATCAATGTAAGTCTGGCGCCAGATCGGTGGTGTACGTGTGTTATTCGGATAAGGCGCAGGTTCTGCCATGACTTCACGGTCCAGCCAGCCAACCACAGACTCCTGGTAAAACTTCTGCCAGTTGGCGTGGTCAGGATCTGCTTTAAGGGACTTTCTGAACTCTTCAATATCTTTCGACTGCATCCACAG
Source organism: uncultured Granulosicoccaceae bacterium (assembly GCA_938007995.1). Taxonomy (GTDB): domain Bacteria; phylum Pseudomonadota; class Gammaproteobacteria; order Granulosicoccales; family Granulosicoccaceae. The sequence continues at coordinate 26,830 of CALLLW010000068.1, forward strand.
TCTGGGGTGCTCTGCTGAGACTGACTGATAACGTTCGTGCCTTGCAGGCAGCGGAGTCTCCGGTAAATCCTCAGTCAGCGTGAACTCACGAACCTCACTCCACTTGCTTGTTACCTGCTGCGTTACCGGTGACCACTCGGCGTAGCACCAGTAATACGTGCCATGATCTAAAACAGAATCGGGAGTAAAAAAGTTATAGGCGATGTTGTCATAACTAATCACATCATTGCCTGAAAAGGTTTTGTCGGTAGAGACCCGAATGGCATATCGAGCGTCATCATCAACAACCGGCAGCCATGAAAACCTGGGAGGATTCTCGGTAAGTGCTACATCACCTGAGGGACGATACTGCACAGTCATTCGACCGGCAGATGGTTCATCCAGAAATTTTTCAGCCGTTTGTTCGACGTCAAGCGCCATTGTAGTTATTTCCCGAAAATCGCTTTTCTGTTTTTTCAGCTGTATGAACAGCGTTTGCTCTGAAGCTTCGATCCGGGTGGGCAGATACCCACCCGGACAAGAGAACCGCTGTTAACCGCCGTACTGGCGCTTGTAAGCAGAGTTCATCACATCAATGACCTTGCTTAAACCAAGATCTTCCAGCTGAGACTGGTAATCATCCCACTCGGCCTCAACATCGCCGTTGCCCAGCACCCAGGCTTGCTGGCGCTCTAGCATATAGTCGCGGACTGAACCCCAGTGACGGTCGTAGATTTTCTGCTCGTCAGCGTTGAATGCCACGCCGAGGAACTGATCGATCAGGTAGTCACCTTCGTCATAGAGTTTGATGCCTTCAAGCGCGAACTCGTTAGACCACTGGATTTCATAATCGTAGTCCTGGTAATAACCACGACCCTGCAGCTGTGAACCCACCTGGTACAAAGAACGGTTTACCGGTCCCTGATCAAGGAACTCCTGCTTGAAGATGGCTTTGCCGTCTTTCATGTCGTAGTGCATGCCTTCGACACCGAAGTTCGCAAGGCGACGACCTTCTTCGGTAAACCAGAAGTCAAAGTACTTGATGGTTTCAACCGGGTGCTTGTTGGTACCGCCAATTGCCCAGCCATCCGGCTTGATCGGGATACGACGGTGCTCTTCAATACGCTTACCGCTAACAGAAGCTGGTGGTGCCATGGCTTTGAATTCAAAGCCTTCAATGTCAGATGACAGGCGATTGTAGCCAGACGTGGAAGCGAACCAGTCGTGAGTGGATCCACCGAGATTTTCACTTAACAGAAAGTCACGTGCGGAGCTGCCGCGAGTGAAGATTTCAGCATCAACCAGCCCTTCTTCATACCAGCGTGCGAGGTTCTTGATACCTTCACGGTAGCCTTCACCGGCATACGGGTGTTCGATCTTGCCGTCAACAACCATGAAGTCGTGAGAGGTGTCTGAACCGGAAGAACGGCCGTCCCATAAAGTCACCAGGCGAATCAGCTCTGGCCACTGGCGTGCGAAGTAAGGCACTTCATCAGCTTCACCATTGCCGTTTGGATCCTGTGTTTTGAAGGCACGCAGTACTTTCTCGTAGTCTTCAACGGTTTCAGGCATATCAAGGCCAAGTGCGTCGAGCCAGTCGGTACGAATCCAGTACGCTCTGCCGTATTTACCGTCAGGCAGATAAGGGATATAGTACATCTTGCCGTCTGCGGCAGAAATAGCCGCTGCAATTTCAGGCTTTTCTTCGAAGAATTTTTTCAGATTAGGTGCATGCTCATCAATCAGATCGTTCAATGGCAAAAACGCACCTTCAGGACCGTACTGATTCACAAAGTCTTTAATACGACTTGAGCCGACAATATCCGGAATCTTGCCAGATGCCAGCATCAGGTTCAGTGCTTCAGTCTTACCGGTATTTTCATCGGTACGCATGTTCGCGCCAACGGTCACATCAATCAGATGTACGTTGGTCCACTCACGTGCCTGTTGCTCTACCGGCCAGCTTTCTTCATACACCGGATAGCGGGCATGATTCATCTGCACAGTCAGTTCAAGGGGATCACCTTCAACAATTTTCAGATGATCCTGTGCCACGGTGGGTGTGGCTGCGACCATGCCTGCAGCAATGGCGCTTGAGAGTAAGAGTTTTCGCATAGCTCCTCCAGTGGTAGGTTGGTAAATCACTCTTTAACACCCCCGAGAAGAATACCCTTCTCGAAGTATTTTTGAATCCACGGGTAGACAAGCAGTACCGGGATTATCGAACAAACAATGATTGCTGCAGTAACTGTTTCAGCACTGTACGCGGCCTCCAGCTGCGTAATAGCAAACTCATCATCATCACTTAACGTTGCCAGTGTATGACGCAAAAACACCTGCAACGGAATTTTCTCTTCGCTCTGTAACAGTACCATGGCCCAGAAAAACCCGTTCCAGCGGGCGACGATACAAAAAAGCGTAATTGTGGCGATGGCCGGCTTGGATAATGGAACAAACACCTTCCATAACACCTGAAAGTCATTTGCACCGTCCATGCGTGCGGCCTCTTCAAAACTTTGCGGGATCGATTCAAAAAAGTTGCGTAGCAGAATGATGTTAAACGCGTTAACCGCAAACGCCAGGATAATACCGAACATACTGTCAAGCAGGTTCAGATCACGCATGTTCAGATAAAAAGGAATAAGCCCGGCGTTAAACCACATAGTAAAGGCGATAAACAAATTAAAGAACCGCCGCCCCATCAGCTGTGGCCGCGAAAGCGCATACGCCGCAGGCACAATGAACAACAAACTCATTATTGTGCCACCAATGGTGTAGATAAAGGTATTTCTGTAAGAGATCCAGAACTCCGGCTGCACCAGAATATACTTGTAGGCTTCAGTGGTTAACTCTATCGGTGTCAGCACCACTTTGCCGGCCTGCGCTGCAAAGCCGGAGCTGAACGATACCGCTGCGATATATATAAACGGATACAGCGTGGCAATAGTAAACATACCGATCAGTATCGATACGACTATCGCAAATACTTTGTCACCGCGTGAATAAAGGTTCCAGTTCAACATAACAGGCCTACCACAACGATGTACGCGAATAGCGTCGCGACAGCGTGTTTGCCACCATCACCAGCACAAACGCTACAACCGCATTAAAAAGACCGGCCGCTGCGGCAAAATCATAACGCCCGCTTTGCAAACCCTGACGATAGACAAACGTGTTGACCACATCCGCAGTCTCATAAGTTGCCGGCTGATACAAAAGAATGATCAGCTCAAAAGACACTTCCATTACGTTGCCAATGCGGATGATCAGCATAATGATGATGGTTGGCAGAATTGAAGGTATGGTGATGCGCCACATCATCTGCCAGCGGCTGGCGCCATCGACCACCGCACTTTCATAAAGCGATGGATTCACGCCTGCAATCGCTGCCAGAAATACGATTGAGCCGAAACCCGCTTCCTGCCAGATACCGGTACCAACAAAAATCGGCCGGAACCACTCGGGTTTGGTTAAAAAGTAAATCGGATCAATACCCAGCCAGCCCAACACGGTATTTACAATACCTACTGATGGCGAAAACGCGGTTATCACGATGCCCGCAATAATCACTGAAGAAATAAAGTGCGGCAGATAAACAATGGTCTGGGCAGTTTTCTTGTAGGTGGCGTTTATCACTTCATTAAACATTAACGCCAGAATAATGGGTGCCGGAAAACCAAATAACAGATTAAGCGCACTGATCTTTATGGTGTTCCAGAATGCTCGAATAAACTGATCATTGGAGAAAAGGGTTTCAAAATGCTCAAAACCTGTCCACGGACTATCAGCAACACCTCTGAAGATTGAATAGTCTTTAAAGGCAATCTGCAAACCGTACATTGGCTTGTATAAAAATATGATAAACCAGACGATAGCCGGCATCAGCATCAGGTATAAGCGCCACTCATTACGGATGTGGTCACTCAGCCAGGTAAGCTTCTGTTTTACAGATCGCTTCGGGCGGCGCCTGTGCTCAACGGTTTTTTGCGCTGCAGTACTCACGATCAGGACTGCCGTGCCGCGCTGTTGAGCACCTTACCGGTCTCGGCATCGAACACTTTAATCAGATCAACCGGTGCATAGATTTCAGCTACTTGATGAAGGTGGCTGATCTCGCCGTGGGTTTCAGCTTTAATGATCAATGCCTGCCCGTTAACAGTTGCATGCAATAAGGCTTCAGAACCGAGCGGCTCAACCAGATCAAGTGATATAGGCACCGGCGACAATCCATCTACTGAAGACATTGAGATATGCTCAGGGCGTATACCAACCACCACTGCTTGCCCCGCCTTCACATTATCAAGTGCAGGCAGTGCAATTGAGGTATCGCCAACCGTTGCGTGCAATCCGGTCGCAGAAGTGGTGATCACGCCATCAAGCTGATTCATGGGTGGTGAGCCAATAAACCCTGCAACAAACATATTGGCAGGATTATTAAACAGCTCCATGGGTGTGCCGACCTGCTCGATAATGCCGTCATTCATTACTACTATACGATCTGCCAGGGTCATGGCCTCGACCTGATCATGTGTGACATACACCGATGTAACACCCAGCCTGTTATGCAAACGCTTTATCTCGGCACGCATCTGGGTACGCAGCTTGGCATCAAGGTTGGATAATGGTTCATCAAACAAAAACACTTTGGGATGCCGCACTATTGCTCTGCCCATCGCAACGCGTTGCCGCTGACCACCAGACAACTCAGCCGGCCGACGATCCAGATACGGCGTCAGCCCGAGAATCTCACTGACTTCCCTGACGGTTTTTTCAATATGCTCTTTGGGTTCTTTTCTTATGCGCAGACCAAAGGCGATGTTTTCAAATACTTTTAAGTGCGGATACAGCGCATAGTTTTGAAACACCATAGCCACATCACGATCTTTCGGTGCTACCCGGTTAACCACTCTGTTTTCTATGTTTATAGTGCCTTCAGATATTTCTTCGAGGCCTGCAATCATTCGCAGTGTGGTCGACTTACCACAACCGGATGGTCCAACGAGAACTACAAATTCCTGTAGTTCAATAATTAGATTAATGCCATGGACTACTCTTAGCTCACCGTAGTACTTTTCAACACCGCTAAGAGTTACGCTGGACATGACCTGGTTTTATACCTGTACGATTCAGTGAGATATTCGACGCGCTGAGCGCTTACGAAAATAAGCGTTATCGTGCTGCTGCTCTATAAAAGCAAGCAGGTCCGGATTCGACATAAGCTGCTCGATCTCCGTTTCAAGCGAGCCGATATGATTTATCAGAGACTGTTCAGCCTCATCGGCGTCACCAATGCAAAGTGCATCGACAATTTCTATATGCTGCTGGAGCACGATAGAACCACGACGAATTTTGTTAATACGTTTTAAATGCCGCAAGCGATTTACATCTGACTGGGTGCGAAGTAACGTCTGCCAGACCCCTGCAATCCCGGCTGTTTCAAAGAATGCTCGATGCAACGCCTGATCGAGAGCAAAGAATTGTTCGTAGTGTTCAGCGTCGAGTGCTGCCGACTGTTGCTGGATAATACTTTTCAGTTTTTCTTCGGTATTGCTGTTGCACCTGACTGCGGCACGACGAACAGCACCTGTCTCAAGCTGTACACGAGTAAAGCATCCTTCAATGTATGCGTTAATGCTTATGGGTGTAACGTAGGTTCCGCTCTTCGGAACAATTTCAACCAGACCACTGTTTGCAAGCCGGATTAGCGCCTCCCTGACCGGTGTCTTGCTGGCGCTGAGGCTTTCAGCAACTTCTTTTTCGGACACCAGTTGTCCGGGTTGAAGCTTCAGTGAAACAATCAAATCAAGCAGGACACGCTCAATCTGAGCCACAAGAGATTCTTCAGAGTCGAGTCTGACATCTGACAACAACTCGATTAACTCCAGAGGGGAGTCGAGCATCAGAGCTGCGTTATTTGAATCTTTCCGAATCATTGGAAAGTAATATATCAGATGCCTTCACTGATATGTTAGTTTTTTAAACCGGTTTATTTGAGTATGTATGAGGCGAGGTCTTAAAGATTTTCTACTTTTTTTTCAGCGTGTTACTAAATTTGTTGCATACATTCGCGAACAAAACCACCTTTACTCAAAGTATTCTGAATGCGATGTACGAACCTCTTCCACCACCGAGTCCAATCGACACAAATGATCTCGCATGATGGCGCATGCGTTGATTTCATCACGTGCCGCAAGCGCATCAACCAGTCGCGAGTGTTCATCAATGATCGAGTTTACTTCCTGCGGGCGTTTGAAACTGAGCACACACAATCGATCTGTTTTTTGCCGACACAGGTTAATCGTACTGATGGCATAGTCGCAGCCACTTAGTTTGCACAGCAACAAATGAAAATGATGATCGAGTGAGTGAAACGCTTCCCAATTTTTTTCTTCAGCAGCAGAAACATGTTGCTGCAAATTATCCGCAGCTGCTTCAGAGCAACTGTTATCCCACTGCCGACATGCGTTTCTGACCACCTCCATCTCGACGGCCAGTCTTAAAAATCGCGCCTCTTCAATTTTCTCTATTGAAAAGCCTCTAACGACTGTTGCACGCTGCGGACGAATAAGCAGCAGGTCAAGATGATCCAGCCGGTTGAACGCATCGCGTACTGGTTGTCTTGAAACACCAAAGCGTGAGGCGACATCCACCTCTGACATCTTGGTGCCAGGCAGCAACTTTAAAGATTGAATTTCTTCATGCAGGCTTTCAAACACATGATCGGTAGATGTGCGACGCTCTGCGGCTATATTCAGGTTTTGCATACACTCAATAGTAACAAGCAGCGATAGTCAGGCAGTGACGAAACTGCAGAAGTAACCACACCGCACTCACATAGGTCTTTTTCAGCTAACAAACACAGTTCTCAACGCAGTTAAAACCGGGTAGGTAAAACGGGTAAACAACACAGCAATTTAAACGTTGACAGATAAGTCACATTCGTTGTTATACTAGCATACCAGTTTAACAATCGACAGTGAACCTGTCTGGAGGAGAAGAGCATGTTTAAGAGACTATCCATCATTGCCGCCGGTGTTATCACCGCACTGACCCTGGTCAATCCACTGCACGCCGCTGAAAACTGGCGCGCATGGAACATCCACAACGACGGTCATCCAAACACCGCAGCAATGGATCGCTTTTCCGAGCTTGTTGAAGAAGCGACCGGCGGCGAAGTTAAGGTAGAAGTATTTCACGGCGGTGTACTGGGCTCACAGCCAGATGCACTTGAGCAGGTTCGCCTGGGCGCTATTGAACTGGGCAACTTCAACCTCGGCCCTATCGGCCCGATGGTGAAAGAAGCCAATCTGGTATCACTACCGTTTATCTTCAAAAGCGTTCCACACATGTTTCGTGTACTTGAAGGTGATGCTGGTACAGCAATCGCAGACGCGATGGCAGAAGCCGGTGTCAAGCCACTTGCATGGGTTGATGCGGGTGCCCGGTCTTTCTACAGCCAAAAAGAAATCAACACACCGGAAGATGTTGAAGGATTGAAGATTCGCGTGATGAACAACAATCTCTACACATCAATGATCTCTGCAATGGGTGGCAATCCATCACCGATGGCATTTGCTGAAGTACAGCAGGCGCTTAAGACCGGTGTTGTCGACGGTGCAGAAAATAACTTCCCATCGTTCAAAAACGTTGGCCATTACGAAGTTACTTCGCACTACTCTTTAAGTGAGCACCTGATCATTCCGGAATGCATCTGTGTAAACACTGCCAAGTTTGACGGACTATCTCCTGAACTTCAGGATGCCGTTCGCGGTGCTGCTGAAGAAGCCGCCCTGTACCAGCGCGAGCTGTGGGCAGTACAGTCTGAGCAGGCACGCAAAGATGTTGAAGCTGCAGGCATCAAGGTCAACGAGATTGCTGATAAAGGCCCGTTCCAGGAAGCCATGGTTAAAGTATACGATGAGTATCTGGCAGCCAACCCTGACATGAAAGAACTGGTAGAAATGGCTCAGGCAACTGAGTAATCATTACCTTTAATAATCGATAGCGCGCTGTGCTTCGATTTAATCACTCCCTGTATTCACAGGGAGTGACTCTACTCAAAAGAAACCATAAGCCATAACACCTTGCCTGTTTCCGCTTCGGAGACAGGCATTTTTATTAGTCAGGCGACTAAATGACCAATGCATCTGAAACACCGGCATTTCTGAAGGGACTCGACAGGCTGTCTGATGTTCTGTCAAGAATCTGTGTGGTTCTGGCCGGCACTGCGATTGTTGCGATGACACTGCTGTTTGCCTGGCTGGTTTATGGACGCTACGTTTTGAACGACACCCCGACCTGGGTTGAACAGGTGTCGCACTTACTGCTAATGGTCATCGCCTTTCTAGGTGCTGCAGTCGGCGTGCGACAAGACACGCACCTGTCTGTTGTGTTGTTTCGCTCCGCTGTACCGTCTTTTGTCAGAACGATTATGGTGTTTATCACAGACGTCACCATGGCGGTCTTTGGCGGCTTTATGTTCTGGTACGGACTGGAGCTCACGCGGTTTAAATGGACATCACTGATTCCGCTAATTCAATTACCAGAAGGACTACGATCACTGCCGCTGACCATCTGCGGTGCACTGGTCTTTCTTTTCTCCATCGGCCATCTAATCCGTCTGCTGCTTGGGCGTGACAAGCGCACTGACAGCATAGAATAAAAACAAGAGGCATAAGCCATGGGACTTCTCATTCTACTCGGGGTATTCGCGTTCTGCGTTATCATCGGGTTGCCAGTGGCATTCGCTTTGGGTGTCTCGGCGCTGGTTGCTTTCTGGCACGAAGGACTACCACTACTGATCGTTTTTCAACGTATTGTAGCGGGCATTAACGTCTATTCATTAATGGCTATTCCGTTCTTTATATTTGCCGGGGAACTGATGTTTCATGGCGGCATTGCGATGCGGCTGGTGAAATTTGCACAGAATGCCGTGGGCGCTGTGCGTGGCGGGCTTGGTATTGTTAACGTATTTTCGTCAATGCTGTTTGGTGGTATTTCAGGGTCTGCTATTGCCGATATCTCAGCGCTTGGTTCAATCCTGGTACCGGTGATGAAAGACAAAGGCTATGACGCAGATTATGCAGTCAACGTCACCGTCACCTCCTCCATAGCCGGCATCATCATCCCACCCAGTCACAATATGATTATATTTGCACTGGCTACCGGCGGTGCGGTTTCTATATCAAAGTTATTTCTGGCCGGTGTCATACCGGGCATTCTCATGTGTATGTGTCTGGCAATTGCAGCTTATGTTATTGCCGTAAAGCGCGGCTACGGCGCTGAAAAGTTTCCCGGCTGGGGTGTATTGGTCATCAGCTTCTTCGGTGCAATTCCAGGGCTGTTAACTGCGGTAATTATTGTTGGCGGTGTTTTATCCGGAGTATTTACTGCAACTGAATCAGGCGCGTTTGGCGCACTTTACGCCTTCGTGGTGACCTTACTGGTCTATCGCAGTATCACCTGGGAGAAGTTCAAGATCGCGGTAACTTCAGCAGTCCGCACCACATCAATGGTGATGATACTGATCGCCTGTGCCGGTGCGTTTGCCTATATGCTGACGTTCTTTCGCGTACCTACGCTTACTATAGAGCTGTTAACCGGGCTGACTGACAACCCGATTTTAATACTACTAATGATCAACGCAGTGCTGTTGTTGCTTGGCATGATAATGGACATGGCAGCGTTGATCCTGATTTGTACACCGATCTTTCTGCCAATCATGAACACACTCGGTATAGATCCACTGCAGTTCGGCATGATCCTGCTGGTTAACCTTGGACTGGGTCTTTGCACACCACCGGTTGGCTCGTGTTTGTTTGTTGGCTGTGCGGTGGGTAAGCTGCCAATCGAAAGTGCCGTGCGAACCATCTGGCCATTTTATCTGGCGATCTTTGTTGCACTGATGCTGATTACATTTGTACCGGCGATCTCGCTGACACTCCCGGGCCTGATAAGCTAATAGTGTACGCATTAAACAGCTGAACCAACAAAACTGACAAATGCTTAACCCATCTGTTCAATCTGTTAGCTCCTGTTTTTACACCTTCGACTCTGCATGTTGTCAAAATGAAGAAACCAAATCAGCCCAAGGTTCTCTGCATTGGCGAAGCCATGCTGGAGCTCTCGCTCAATGATCATGACAACGCCGTTGGCACTAACAATGCCAACGTAAATTTTGCTGGTGATACGCTCAACACAGCAATCTATTTACGGCGCCTTGGCAATGCAGGCACCCATATCGCCTTTTGTACCGTAGTGGGTCAGGACGCGCTTTCCACACGGCTAATAGACTTCATTCGCGCGGAAAACCTGATTGTAGATTCTATACAGCGCACCAGTGAACGCACCATTGGTTTATATGCAATCAACACCGACAGACAGGGCGAACGTAGCTTCACCTACTGGCGCAATCAATCTGCCGCACGCCTATTGTTTCAGTCAGGCAACAACCTCGACTTTAGTGTGCTTGAAAATGCAGATGTTATCTATTTGTCCGCAATTACACTGGCTATCCTGCCGGCAGAGGTGCGTGCAAATCTGCATAAGAAATTACAAGCGCTGCAAGAGCAAAACAGCATACAGTTTGCTTTTGACTCAAACTATCGACCGGCATTATGGGAATCACAGTCTGTTGCACAATCTTCTGTTGCAAGCTTCTGGGAAATCACTGACATCGCGCTGCCGTCAATAGACGATGAAATGGATCTATTTGGTGATAAAGATGAAGCCAGTGTGCTGAAGCGCTTTACTTCATACGGTATCACACAGGGTGCACTGAAACGCGGCGCAGTCGGCCCGGTCAGTCTGTGTGGAAACTCACATACACTGCCATCAGAAAAACTTACCGCAATAGACGCTGTAGACACCACAGCCGCCGGAGACAGCTTTAATGCGGGCTATCTTAGCGCTTTAATACAAGGTGCGACAAACACAGAAGCTCTACTGGCAGGACATCAATGTGCAGCGCGAGTGATTATGCACCGAGGTGCGATAATCCCCTTAGCAGACTGGTAACACGACTATGTGCGATTGTCGCGGCAAAGACAGGAGCTGGTCACCAAGCCATCAGTGTCCTTGAGTGCTGTATGAAGCTTTGCCGCAAACATCGGCAAGTCCTCAGTCTTACCTGTCGCCTGTAAACACTCAACCAGACCATGCAACGCCCAGACGTTATCAGGGTGCTGAGCGCAACGCTGCAATTGGTTATTCAGCCCAAGATCAGTGCGATAAACCTCCTCCGCCTCGGTGTAGCACCCCTGCTCTGCGAGCAATGCTCCAAGAGCATGACGTGGCGGGTGCATCCAGACCCAAGGCTCGTTGTATTCAAGACTATCATCCCTGGCAACCGCCTCTCGCAAATAATCAAAAGCCAATTCATGTTTACCTTGATGATAGGCAAGCTCACCAAGTAGCATCATCTCACCGACACCGAGTGTAGTCACAGCGGGATTGTTGAAGAACTTCCTGTTTGCAGGAATGGCGCCTACCGATTGATAAAACCGATCCTTCTGTAATTCCGCTGACTTAAATTGTTTTAGCTTGGCAAAAGCCACAGATTTGGCATAGTGATGCATGGCCACAGAAACACAATATAAGCTTGCATCAGCAGGCAGCGCTTCATCAATGATCTGTTGCCATTTGCCAAACCGTACCAGCACATGCATTTTCATTGAGTAGTAGCCTTCCATGGTGTGCAACACCTGCGGTCGCCTCACATGACGCAACACATCTTCAGATAACGTCTGGCACATTTTATCTGCCGCATTGATAGCCGGTTCGTATTGTCCAAGCAGCATGCAGGCATACATCATCAGATGCAGATCATGGCAGCGGGCGGTGGTATAGAAGTTGTGCGGCCCTGCATAAGCAAGATATTTTTCATCGGCAGCAATTGCCACCTCACTCACCTGCTTTGCTTTTTTATATTCCCCGCACAGCACATAGGTGTGGCCCGGCATATGATTCATGTGACCGGCATCGGGGCACAGATTAAACAACCGCTCAGCTGTTTTTGCGGTTTGTTCCGGTGACCCGGACATCTCGGTACAGTGTATGTGCAGGTGCAGTATGGCCGGATGCTGTGGTGTGCCATTTGCGTCGTTGATTGCGATTGAACGCTCGATTACTGCCAGTGCCTCATAGGTATCCGCACCTTCCGGCGGCACCCCTTGCGACACATCCCACAGCTTCCACGGTGTGCGGCACATCAGCGCTTCAGCAAACAACGCCATCACATCATGATCATCAGGATAGCACTGATAAACCTGCCGCATCGCATCGGCATAGGCATCGTCCCAACGGTCAAACTCACACTGTGAAACAGGAACCGGCTGCTGGAATCTGTGTGACAGTGCGTCAAGCAATTGAGACTCGATATTTGTGGCTTTGGCAGCTAACAACCTGCCTGTCTTAATTTGCTGGTAACAGAACTCTGTCACTTCCAGTGCTTCAGCTCTGCTGAAATCACACCACGCGTAGTTATAAAATGGCCCCGCCGCGTAAGCCATACCCCAGTAGGCCATCAGGCAATCGGCGTCAAACTCAAGCGCTTTTTCAAAACACTTGAGCCCTTCCTCCTGATTAAAACAGTAGCACCAGTTTAATCCCTGATTGAAGTAGCGCTGCGCATCACGGGAGCCGGTGGAGATCTTTCTTTGATGACTACCGAGATCGAATAGCTCGATTGCATCAGCGTCCATTTCAGCCTGCGTTTAGCAGCGTATGCATGCGCCTGAGTGCCAGCGTGTATCCTTCAATACCAAAGCCGGCTATAACACCATTTGCCCGCTGGCTAACATATGAGTGATGCCGGAAGCTTTCACGCTGGTGAATATTGGATACATGCACTTCAAGCACTGCACCTTCAAACGTGTTCAGTGCATCGAGAATTGCAATAGAGGTATGACTGTAGGCACCGGGATTAATAATAATGCCACCACTGTCTTCTCTGGCATCATGAATCCAGTCCACCAGTTGGCCTTCATGATTGGATTGCTGAAACCTTACCTGCAAATCGAACTCACCGGCGAGCGCGGTACATTGCTGCTCGACATCGTCAAGAGTATCGTGCCCGTAGATTTCAGGCTGGCGCTTACCAAGAAGGTTGAGATTCGGGCCGTTTAGCACCGTGATGAGTTTAGTCATTGCGTTATTCTATTTATTTTCCTGAACTGATTATAGCGGTGATCAATATTCTGTGTTTTGAATTAAGCGACTTAAGCAATGTGTGTGAGTTTCAATTACCTGACTGACTCACTCGAAACACATGGCCATCAGGATGGCGAATATGCATTTCACGCACGTTCCATGGCATATCGGTGGGTGGAAAAGTAATGTCGATCTGCGCTTGTTGGCAGTTGGCAAACACCTCATCTACGTTATCAACCCAAGGCGACATCCATACACCCTTATCTGAGTTTTCATCAGCAGCTACCCCAAAGGTAGATGCATTGGTCCCTTTGCCACGGCCACCCTGCCCGTTCTGGCACAGAAATATTTCATGATCACCCTGACAAACTGAACCAAAGCCGACCGGTTCACCCCACTGAAAACCGATTTGCCAACCCAGTGTTATAAACCACTGAAAACTCGCCTGTATGTCAGACACGTTTAATATGGGAGTAATAGCGGATACTTTCATCGGTTATTTGTCAGCACCCGGCTCAGTTCGGGACCCGGCTGCCGGAGTGATTTCATCAGCCAGAAAAAAGGTTAACAATGCCAGTGGTGCGAGACACAGCAATGCAATTCTGAGATTAAAAAGCTCAGACAAAAAACCTATTACCGGTGGTGCAAATAAAAATGCCGAGAACGAGATCATCGTCATCGCTGCAACGTTATCAGCAGAAGACCTGCCCGGCCTTCTGGCAGCGGCAGTAATGGCCAGTGGATAGACAATTGCGACACCCATGCCACTGAGCGCCGCACCTAAAAAGGCAACCTCAACCGTAGGCGCCAGTGAGAACAATGCCACACCGGCCGCCGCAGCGACTCCAGACACCTGAACAATCAGTTTCTCGCTGAACAGATCACGAATTTTGTCTCCACTTAAGCGTACCACCGCCATCACTATAGAAAAGAATGAGTAGGTGATACTGATTAACAGAGGTGATGCATCAAGTACCGAGCGCATAAACACCGCGGACCAGTCGATAAACGCACCTTCGACTAACATAATGCCAATGGGTAGCACACACAGCAGAGCAATTGCCTTAGAGGGCAATCTAATCATTGAAGACTTTTCTGATTTATTCGATTTTTGGTTTTTAATAGAGTTGAGTACCGGCAATCGGGATGAGGTTAGAAAACCGAACAGAGCCAGTATTGGCATCACAACAATAAAGTGCCATTCGATTCCGACGCCTGCCTGCGCCACAAGTCCGCCGGCCAATGCACCAACCATCGATCCAAGGCTCCAGAATCCGTGACAACGCGACATGATCTTCGTGCCGTAGTGTTGCTCAAGCCGGTCAGCCTCTGTATTCATCGCCACTTCTACCAGGCCAATGGTTAAGCCACTGATTAGCAGCGCGGTAACAAACAATGATTGATCGGGTGCGAGCACCGGGAAGATAAACGAGATTGCCCACAGCGGCAGAAATACCTGACAGGCACGCCGCAGACTGCCTAGCAATTCAATAATTCTGGCGGCCACAAACAGCCCGATCAATGTTCCCAATGGCATTGCCAACAAACATAGCCCCAGCTGACCATCACTCAGTGAGAGCTTATCCTTGATGTCAGGGATACGCGGAATCCAGGTGCCGAGCACACAGGACTCAATAAAAAATATGCCGAATATGGCAAGGGTGTATTTTCGGGTTGTCATAAGACCGGATGGTGCTTGAAACAGGCTCAAATAACAACAAACCGGCAGTGTCTATTCCTTAAGACATAGCCACCCTGTAAGTCACAGCAGTAATCGCTTCATATAACCGCTGCTTGGCGGCTTCCTGTTACACCACAGGTGATGTTAGAACGCGCAATCATCCGGTAGTGGATCAACAAACTCAAGATCTTCTGCAAAGCCTGAGTCAGTGGCACTTTCAGTAAAGCCTGATTCTATAGTGCCACGATAAACCTGGCTGCCATAACCCGAGTTATTCATGTGCGCTCTTAGAATCACCTGCTCATTGCCGGCAATCTGCACCGGACCACCACTACGGGTAAACGGTTGCTCACTGACATGACTATGCGCCAGAATTCTTCTGTAAAGCAGTTCACCATCTGCAGTCAGCACTTCCCACCAGTCGGCATACTGGTTACATCCGGTATCCGGGCTGGAGACTGTCACCGAGAAGTTATAGTTTCCGGGTTCACCGGAGAAATTGACCGCTTCAATACGCGCCAGACTCGATTGAGAGGGACTGGATTGAGCAGGCACTGTATTCTCTACCGCCTGTGTCTCAGCGCCCGCGTTATTACCGGCATCAGTATTTGTTCCACTGCTTCCGCATCCCGCCAGAACGACTGCAACAGTGATCGCTGTAACCGAAGGTATTTTATTCATGTTTGCTCATACTTTTTTTGTTGACCTGCCGCCACTTGCAGGTTGCTTACCCGGTCGGGATCTATTTCCAACCTGTTTGTTTACTTGTCTAGCCCGGTTTATTCGTGAAAATGACGGCATCCCACTTGATCCTTGATTCCACAGCGAATTTTTTCTCTTGCAAATATCAGTAAGTATTCCACGCGAGAAGAAAATACCCTGTGAAACCAATGCTCTGCGCGCTATGCTC
>CALLLW010000069.1 GCA_938007995.1 uncultured Granulosicoccaceae bacterium
CGGCATCCCGCTTGATCCTTGATTCCACAGCGAATTTTTTCTCTTGCAAATATCAGTAAGTATTCGATGCGAGAAGAAAATACCCTGTGAAACCAATGCTCTGCGCGCTATGCTCGCCATTTCACGAATAAACCGGGCTAGGCGTTTTTGAACCTCCGAAACCAAGCTAATAAAAGACATAAAGATCAGCCGATGGCCAAAAGCAAAACACAAAAAACCTACAACGTACGCTTCGATGTCATGGGCTTGCGTAACGCTGCGGCAATTCTATCTGTCGTGTTGATTCTGATTTCAATCGCGGCGCTGATAACGCGTGGGCTAAATTTCGGTATCGACTTTACCGGTGGTTACATCGTTGAGGCAGGGTTCGAACAACCTGCTGAGTTGCCGGTACTGCGTGAAGCGCTTGCCGCTGGTGGTTTTGAAGATGCAATTGTTCAGCACTTCGGCACGACCACTGAAGTTTTAGTCAGGCTGGTGCCTGCAGAAGGCTTGACCGGTGCAACAGTCAACACCGATGTTGATCGCATACTAAGCGCTGCCGGGCAGGGCGATGTCAGTATGCGGCGTGTTGAATTTGTCGGGCCGCAGGTGGGTGAGGAATTGCGTGAGCAGGGCGGCCTTGCAGTGCTTATTGCATTGTTTTTTATTGTTATCTACATCTGGCTACGTTTTGAAAAGAAGTTTTCTGTCGGTGCGGTGGCAGCTCTGGTACACGATGTTTTAATCACACTGGGCTTTTTTGCAATCACGCAGATCAACTTTGATTTAAGCGTACTGGCAGCCATTCTGGCGGTGATCGGTTACTCGTTGAACGACACGATTGTTGTGTTCGATCGTATTCGTGAAAACTTCGTTGAGATACGCAAGAAAGCACCAATAGAGGTGATGAATATATCGATCAATCAAACTTTATCGCGCACAATCATCACGTCTTTAACCACGTTGCTTGTGTTACTTGCGCTGTTCCTGCTGGGTGGGGAGTCGATACGAAGCTTTGCGGTCGCGCTTATCATCGGTGTGATTGTAGGTACTTATTCTTCGATTTATGTAGCGAGTAACGCGGTACTCACTCTTGGTCTGACGCGTGAAGATATGCTGCCGGTTGAGAAAGAAGGCACCGAGCTGGACGATATCCCCTGATCTACCATTAAACCAGCTGCAAATCGCCTGCAGAATGTGCCGGACGATACTCTCGTTCAGTTCAGATTTGTGCGGTGTTAATGCGGGTTTACGTATGCCGCATCCCGGCTGCAGGATCATTGGTGGCTTACTTAGATCTCATAGACGTGCAGCTCTTTTAGCGCTCTGACCATCTGATCGAATACTCTTGGTGAGGCGGCGATGGTATTGCCTGATTGCATCCAGTTGCTTTCGCCTTTTGTATCACCAATCAAGCCGCCTGCCTCGCGCACTATCAGAGCGCCAGCGGCGATATCCCATGGCTTTAAGTTGTACTGCCAGTAACCATCCAGTCTACCGGCGGCAACATAAGCAAGCTCCAGTGCTGCAGAGCCTTGTCTGCGTACACCGGAACACTGGGTGGTAAAGAAATTCAACGTTTTAAGATATGCCTGGTAGTCGTTGGTGCCGTCGTTGGAATAACCGGTGCCCAGCAGTGCGGTGTCCAGTCCGGGTCTCTTGCTGACGCGAAGTCGTTTGCCATCAAGCGTGGCACCGGCACCACGACTGCCGGTGAACAATTCCTGGCTAACCGGATTGTAGATAACCGCCTGATCAAGCCTGTCTTTGTGAGCGACTGCAATTGATACGCAGAATGCCGGATAGCCATGCAGATAGTTCTTCGTGCCATCCAGTGGATCGATGTACCATTTGTATTCGGATTGATCGTTGCCCACCAGACCGCTTTCTTCGCAGATGAACTGGTGTTCCGGGAATGAGCGCTGCAGCACCGAGACAATCTCTGCTTCTGCCATGCGATCTACTTCTGAGACAAAATCGTTTTTGCCTTTGGCGACCACCGTCAGGCCATCGAGTCTGTCCATGTATTTGGTGAGTACCCGGCCACCGGCGCGAGCTGCGCGAACGGCGATGTTAAGCATCGGGTGCATAGAGAAGCGACTCCACAGACATGGGTTGTAAGAAGTATTCTGGTGAACTGGCAAAGGCAGCCGGTGAAGAATACAGTATTGTGGTGCGCTGTTGGTGAAGGTTCGGGAAGTTTACTTTAAAAAGCCGGTTGAACGTTGGACGTAGAAAAGATCAAATTCGTGCTGGTAGAAACCAGCAATGGTGGCAACATCGGTGCTGCTGCGCGGGCAATGAAAACCATGGGCTTATCAAAGCTCGCATTGGTTAACCCCTGTGAGTTCCGTACCTACGAGTGTTACTCACGAGCCTCCGGTGCGTTTGAGCTGCTTGATGATGCTTTGGTTTGTGAAACGCTTGAGGAGGCGGTTGCCGATTGTTCAATGGTGATTGGCACCAGTGCACGGCTTAGAAGTTTGAGCTGGCCACAGATCGAACCGCATGACTTTACTCAGGTCTTTCACGATGCGCCTGAAGGCACCCGTATTGCTGTCGTCTTTGGCAGGGAGCGCAGCGGTCTGAGTAATGCCGAGTTAAGTCTGTGTTCCAGTTTGGTGGTTATTCCGTCAGTAGCAGATTTCAGCTCGCTCAATGTGTCGGCTGCAGTGCAGGTACTCGCTTACGAGGTGAGGCGTGCTGTTCTGGCCAGTGAGGCATCAACAAAAGCGCTGACAGCAGACGAGGCAACCAAAAAAGCGGCCACGATAAAGCCGGGCGAGCTGCCGGCATCGCATCGAGAGCTTGAAAATATGTACGAGCATCTGCAGGCAACCTTGATTGAAACCGGTTATCTGGATCCGCAAAACCCGCGCATGATGATGCCGCGTTTCAGGCGCTTGTTTAACCGGTCTGCGCTGAATCGCAGTGAGGTGCAGCTGCTGCGAGGTGTGCTGGCGTCGCTTGATAAAATGTCGAGACGGATTAAGGCGAAAGGTTAGCGTTTATTGGCATGACCGCCGAAGTTATCTGTGGTTAAACCTGCGATTCAGGCGGGTTTTTTTAAATGTCTCACTATGAATCACCTAACTGAGCTTATAATTACTGCCCCCGCTACTCTGGTAACACCATGTTCGCGCAGATTAAAGAGGACATCTATTGCGTTTTCGACCGCGATCCTGCCTCGCGCACTGTATTTGAAATTCTCACAACCTATCCGGGCACTCATGCGCTTTTGATTCATCGGCTCTCGCACTGGTTGTGGAAGCGCAGGCTCAAGTGGCTGGCAAGGTCTTTTTCGTATATCGGCCGTTGGTTTACCGGCATCGAAATTCATCCGGGTGCAACGATCGGGCGGCGATTCTTTATTGATCACGGTACAGGTGTGGTTATTGGTGAGACAGCAGAGATCGGCAACGATGTGACTCTGTATCACGGGGTGACACTCGGAGGCACCACCTGGAATAAGGGCAAGCGCCACCCCACAGTGAGGGATAATGTGGTGGTTGGTGCGGGGGCAAAAATTCTTGGCCCAATCGTGATTGGCGAAAATGCCAGAGTCGGTTCAAATGCCGTAGTGGTTAAAGATGTACCAGCCGGAGCGACCATGGTCGGCATTCCGGCCCGGCAGGTGGGTAGGCAAGCCCCTGTGGCTGAGGTGCGCAAGGCGACTGCGGACAAAATTGGCTTTGACGCTTACGGTGTAACGGATGATTTGCCGGATCCGGTGGTGGAGGCGATCGATAAGATGCTTGACCATATCCATGAAACTGACCGTAGATTTGAAGAGATGCGCTGTGCGCTTCGAAAACTCGGTGAACATGTCGATCAGATAGAGCCGTTGCAGGTCGACGAACTGTTGGCAGAGTGTCGAGGAGATATTGGTTCTGACGAGGAAGGCCGGCTGTCAGCAGGTCCGAAAAGCGCCGCGAGCTCTTGAATTTGCGGGCCGGATATCCATTATAGACTGCAAGCAGTAATACTTGACTGTTTTTGTAGGAAATGTACACTGGCGGTGGGCTAGCAGGAAGACTTTATGAAGCTGACAACCCGCGGCAGGTATGCGGTGACAGCCATGTTGGATTTGGCTCTTTACCAGCATCAGGGGCCGATTAGCCTCGCGGATATTTCCAGCAGGCAGGAGATTTCACTGTCGTATCTTGAGCAGTTATTTTCTCGCCTGCGCCGATGTACGCTAGTTGAAAGCACACGGGGGCCGGGTGGCGGCTATCGGGTTGCGCAACCCCTGCACGAAATTACTGTCGCAGATATCGTTCGTGCCGTGAATGAGTCGGTAGATACAACGCAGTGCGGTGGACAGAAGAACTGCCACCAGCATGGCCGGTGCCTGACGCATGATTTGTGGGAAGGGTTGAGTGAACAGATAGAGGGCTTCCTCAGCGGTATTAGCCTGCAGGACCTCATCGAAGGGGATCAGGTTCGCGAGGTAGCACAGAAACAGGCAGAAAATACGGTGGAATTCCGACAGCTCGCTAATTAGTCAGCCTGAACTAGGCAGCCTGAACTAGGCAGCCTGAGTTAGGCAGCATGAACAAGCAATATAACGTGCTTGTGATGGCATAGATGGTTGGCGGCAAAGTACACACCTGATTCACGTGCAATGGTTTTTAATGTGGTGCTCGATATCGGAATATTTAAATAGAAACTGCGGCCCGAATACGCCGGCGGTAAAAAAGAGAGATTGAAGTGGCAAAGCTAAACATACCTGTATACCTTGATTATTCAGCTACGACCCCTGTCGACGAGCGCGTGGCTAAAGCAATGGCAGACTGCCTGACGCTACAGGGCAACTTCGGCAATCCCGCATCACGCTCGCATGTGTTCGGGTGGAAAGCCGAAGATGCCGTTACCGAGGCAAGGGCAAATGTTGCCAGACTAATCGGTGCCGATCCCAAGGAAATAGTCTGGACTTCCGGTGCTACCGAGTCTGACAACCTGGCGATCAAGGGTGCTGCCCACTTTAACGCCAAGAAGGGCAAGCACATCATCACTCTGAAAACAGAGCACAAAGCGGTACTTGATACCTGCCGGCAGCTTGAGCGTGAAGGTTTTGAAGTGACGTACCTGGACCCTGAAGATAACGGGCTGGTTGACATCACCAAGCTTGCTGACGCAATTCGTGAAGACACGACGCTTGTCTCGATCATGCACGTAAACAATGAAATCGGCGTCATCCAAGACATCGAGGCGATTGGAGCACTGACTCGTTCAAAGAAAATTCTTTTTCACGTAGATGCGGCGCAAAGCCCGGGTAAGGTTGCGATTGATGTTGATGCTATGAACATTGACCTGCTGTCACTCTGCGCTCATAAAGTGTACGGACCCAAAGGCATCGGTGCGCTTTATGTTCGGCGTAAGCCAAGAGTTCGTATCGAGGCACAAATACACGGTGGCGGGCATGAGCGTGGTATGCGCTCCGGTACACTGCCAACGCACCAGATTGTCGGCATGGGAGAGTCGTTTCGTATTGCTCATGAAGAAATGGAAACTGAGAACGCAAAGATCGAAAAGTTGCGTGATCGCCTGTGGGAAGGTTTGAAAGACATGGAAGAGGTTTATCTCAACGGCGATTTTGAACAGCGCATTCCTGGCAACCTGAATATCAGCTTCAACTTCGTTGAAGGTGAAAGCCTGATGATGTCATTGAAAGATATCGCTGTATCGAGCGGTTCGGCATGTACCAGTGACAGTCTTGAGCCTTCCTACGTGCTGAGAGCACTCGGACGCAATGATGAATTGGCGCACAGTTCGCTGCGTTTCACCCTCGGCCGTTTCTCAACTGAGGAAGAAGTGGACTTTACGATTAAAGAGGTGCGCAAGGCGGTCGAGAAGCTGCGCGACCTGTCGCCGCTTTGGGATATGTTTAAGGACGGTGTTGATCTCGATACAGTTCAGTGGGCCGCGCACTAGCGTTCCGCTGGTTTTAGGGTACGAAAGTTAAGAAAGTTGATACATTCTCCAAGTTGATTGGTTAAATCTCAGAGGAACAAGAAAATGGCTTATAGCGATAAGGTTATTGATCACTACGAAAATCCGCGCAATGTTGGAAAGCTGGACGCTGACAGCGAGAACGTGGGTACCGGTATGGTCGGCGCACCAGCGTGTGGTGATGTTATGCGGCTGCAGATTCAGGTTGACGATAACGGCGTGATAGAAGATGCCAAATTTAAAACCTACGGCTGTGGTTCAGCGATAGCGTCATCGTCCCTGGTCACAGAGATGGTTAAAGGCAAGACCCTGGAAGAAGCGGCAGCGATCAAGAACATGGAAATAGTTGAAGAGCTCGCACTTCCACCAGTGAAAATTCACTGTTCAGTACTTGCAGAAGATGCCATTGCGGCGGCGATTGAAGACATCAAAGCCAAGCGTGAGAAGAAGGCAGAATCTGCAGCCTGATCCGAACCCATCTGATCTGAATTGGCGGCTTAAACGTTTATGGCTATCACACTCACTGACGCAGCGGCGGATCACGTCAAGGGCTTCCTTGATAATCGAGGTAAAGGTATCGGACTGCGCCTTGCAGTCCGGACCACCGGATGCTCCGGTATGGCATACGTGCTCGAGTTTGCCGATGAAGTGGACGACGAGGACGTTGTATTCGATGACAACGACGTTAAAGTTGTTGTTGACCCCAAAAGCCTTGTTTATCTGGACGGTACCGAGCTGGACTTCGGGAAAGAGGGTTTGAATGAAGGTTTCAAATTCAACAACCCGAACGTCAAAGATGAATGTGGATGTGGGGAAAGCTTCAACGTTTAGAGCCATACTATAGCGCTTTGGCTACGTTCAGATTTCAGGCACCCTCAATCTCACCGACTACAACCTTTGGAAATCGATAACTTTAACTTCGAGCAGAATTACTTCGAGCTGTTCGACATACCGGTGAGCTGTGAGATTGATGTCGCCCGGTTGCGTGAGAATTTTATGCAGATGCAAAGGCAGTATCACCCGGATCGCTTTGCCGCTGCGGCGGACCCGGTGAAGCGTCGTGCGGTGCAAGTCGCCGCCCACATTAACAGCGCACACCAAACCCTTGAAAGCCCGCTTAAGCGGGCTGAGTACTGCTTGCAGCTGGCAGGACTAAGCGCAGACTCTGAGACCGATGCAAAGATGGATCCGATGTTTTTGATGCAGCAGATGGAGCTGCGTGAAAACCTTGAGGAAGTCAGCGAGGCTTCCGATCCCTACGAAGCGCTTAATTCAGCTCGCAAAGATATCGATGGGCAGAAGGTTTCGACTCAAACCGTTGTTGCTGATGCTATCGGCAACGCCAGATACGATGAGGCACGAGAGTACATCCGGCGCTGGCAGTTTCTTGAGAAGTTATCTGATGAGGCCAACGAGATCGAGGCAAGACTGGACGATGCCTGAGTATAGAAAAGCAGCTATTCATCTGCAGCAGATCGATAAACAGGTAGTCGTTAGCGTGTCGAATAAAGAAGCACAACAATAATGGCTTTACTGCAGATTTCAGAGCCGGGCCAGTCAACCGCTCCTCATCAGCATCGGCTGGCTGTGGGCATTGATCTTGGAACCACAAACTCATTGGTAGCGACTGTGCGCAGTGGTTCGGCAGACGTGTTAAAAGACGAACAGGGCGAGGCAATTTTTCCGTCGGTTGTCTGCTACGGCACAGAAGGCGTAAGCGCGATAGGTTTGCAGGCACGAGAGCAGGCGGCGGAAAATCCGTACAACACCATTTCTTCAGTCAAAAGGCTGATTGGCTTAAGTGCCGCAGATATTGCTGCTTCTTCGGTCGGCATGCTTTTTCGTTTTGAGGAAACAGACTCAACGGTGCCCAGAATTACAACAGACGCCGGACCTAAAACTGCGATTGAGGTTTCTGCAGATATCCTGAAAGCACTACGTGTACGTGCAGAGCGTAGTTTAGGCGGTGAGCTGAGTGGTGTGGTTGTCACAGTGCCAGCGTACTTTGATGACACGCAAAGACAGGCTACCAAAGATGCAGCAAAACTGGCTGGCTTGAATGTCTATCGGCTAGTTAACGAGCCAACAGCTGCAGCCATAGCCTACGGTCTTGACCGACAGGAGGCAGACAGCACAATCGTAGTTTATGACCTGGGCGGCGGTACGTTTGATATCTCGGTGCTGAAACTTGATAAAGGAATTTTCGAAGTGTTGTCCACCGCCGGAGACACAGCGCTGGGCGGCGATGATTTTGATCAGGCGGTAGTGGACTGGTTCATTGCAGAACAGAACATAGAAGTTGGTGATGACGCGACTTTGCAGCGTTTGCTGCTTGATCAGGCACGCGCCGCCAAGCACTCTTTGACAGCTGCCGCTGAAGTCCCGTTCCAGATTGAACATGAAGGCAGCAGCTATAACTCTACGTTAACTATTGATGTTTTTGATGGCATCGTAAGACCACTGATCGATAAAACATTGAAGTCGTGTCGTACTGCTTTAAGGCAAGCGAAAATAACAAAGGCTGATATCGACAACGTGGTGATGGTGGGCGGCTCAACCCGTGTGCCATTGGTCAGGCAGGTGGTCAGCGAGTTTTTTGGTACAGAAGTGCTGACTGACATTAACCCGGATGAGGTGGTGGCAGTTGGTGCATCACTACAGGCAGACGTGCTTGCAGGCAACAAGCCGGATAGCGATATGCTGCTGCTTGATGTTATTCCGCTGTCACTCGGTATAGAAACGCACGGTGGTTTGGTAGAACAAATTATACCGCGCAACACAACCATCCCGGTGGCGCGTGCGCAGGAATTCACCACGTTTAAGGACGGCCAGACCGCTATGGCTTTGCACGTTGTACAGGGCGAGCGTGATCTGGTTAAGGATTGTCGATCGTTAGGCCGCTTTGAATTGCGGGGTTTTGTACCAGCTGTCGCCGGTCAGGCTCGAATACAGGTGATGTTTCAGGTTGATGCTGACGGGCTGTTAACCGTATCTGCAATT
This sequence comes from uncultured Granulosicoccaceae bacterium, assembly GCA_938007995.1. Classification (GTDB taxonomy): domain Bacteria; phylum Pseudomonadota; class Gammaproteobacteria; order Granulosicoccales; family Granulosicoccaceae. The sequence goes on from CALLLW010000069.1 coordinate 8,935, forward strand.
GAGAAAGTCAGTGAGGTGCATGCTGAAGTGCAGATCAAACCTTCGTATGGATTGCTTGACTCTGAAATTGAATCGATGATCCGGGATTCAATGGCATATGCAAAAGACGATGTAGCAGCGCGTATGCTGCAGGAGCAACGGGTTGAGGCGGAGCGTGCAGTTGAAGCGCTTGACGCGGCGATGGCGAAAGATGCAGACGAATTTTTAAGCCTGGAAGAAAAGCAACAGATACTTACAGCAAGAGCCGTGGTGGCTGAATCTGCCACTATGACAGACGCAGAATCTATAAAGCATGCCTTGCGCAAACTTGAATCGGTCAGTGAAGTTTATGTTGCGCGACGCATGAACTCATCGATTGGTGAATCAATGACCGGTAAACATATCGACAGTTATGAAAAACAGGACAATCCATCGTAATGCCTAAAATTACCGTTAAACCGCACGAAGAAATCTGTCCGGAAGGTAAAACGTTTGAAGCCAGTACCGGCACTTCCATCTGTGATGCGTTGTTATCGCAGCACATACACATTGAACATGCCTGCGAAAAATCCTGTGCCTGCACGACCTGCCATGTCTATGTTCGTGAAGGCATAGACTCAATGGATGAGGCGACTGAGCTTGAAGAAGATTATCTCGACAAGGCGTGGGGAGTTGATCCAGATTCGCGGCTGAGTTGTCAGTCGATAATCGAAGAAGAAGATCTGACAATTGAAATTCCAAAATACACCATCAACATGGTGTCCGAGAACCATCACTAGCACAGGAGTTTGTTATGGGACTGAAGTGGACAGACACACTGGACATCGCGATTGAGTTGGTGGACACGCACACGGATGTTGATCCGCAGCAAATCCGATTCACTGACTTGCATCGCTGGGTAACGGAGCTACCTGACTTTGACGATGACCCGGAGAAATCCAGCGAAAAAATTCTTGAAGCGATACAGATGACCTGGATCGACGAAAAGGACTGATACCGTCACTGGCAGTGTTTAAACGGATCGAAGAGGGTTTTACAACGATCTGCCGCAGGAAAACTCGCGCAGGGCTGAATATCGGTTTCTTGAGTGGCAACACCGTCCTTCGGCATGACCGGCGGGTAATAATGAAAATAAAAAATGTCTGCAGAAATAAAATTTGCAGCTAATATTTGACGATTGTGCAACTCGCGAGTAGTATCGCGTCCTCAATGTTCGGGGCATAGCGCAGCCTGGTAGCGCATCTGCTTTGGGAGCAGAGGGTCGCAGGTTCGAATCCTGCTGCCCCGACCAATTTTTGCATCTCAGTTGTACCGCTGGTAACGGCAATCGAGACTACCGTCAAAGCATCGGTGAAGGTGCGGGATCCAGGTTAATGCGCCCGTAGCTCATTTGGATAGAGCATCGGCCTTCTAAGCCGAGGGTAGCAGGTTCGAATCCTGCCGGGCGTGCCATCCACGCTTCAGCATAACGGCTTGTCGGGACATAGAAACTTCAGACGCAGGTTGTCTGGTGCAGAAATTACCATTGTTTTTTAGCTGCTATCGTTTGTTTCAGCTGCTATCGTGTGTTTCAGCTGCTAGCGCCGACGTAGTCGGTTACATTGTTGTAGGTGAAGTTCAGTGGTGGGCGTAGCTCAGTTGGTAGAGCGCAGGATTGTGATTCCTGTGGTCGTGGGTTCAAATCCCATCGTCCACCCCACTTTATCTTCTACACAACGCATCGGCACAACGGGAAGATTGTTACCGGCAAAAATGCCGGCAATATTTCTTACAATATTTCCGGCAGGAAAGTGCAGTTCCAGCCGGGCTTCAGCTATAATTACTGGCTTGAATTTAAGCGAGAGTGGCGGAATTGGTAGACGCGCTGGATTTAGGTTCCAGTGGGGTAACCCGTGGGAGTTCAAGTCTCCCCTCTCGTACCATCTTCAAAGGTTGCTGTGACGCATCGTACCGCAAGCCGGAAGTCCGGAATTTCTTTTCCGGATAAGCAGGCTTGAAGTCGGATCTTCCGCGTTAAAACTACTTTTTACAACATACATACTGCCAGGCGGCTGGTGAGGTTATATGCAGGTTACAGAAGAATCCGTCGAAGGGCTTCAGCGCACAATTAAAATTCAGGTGCCGACGGCGGATATTGATTCCGCAGTGCACAAGAAACTGCAATCACTTTCAAAGGAGGTGCGGCTGAATGGCTTTCGACCGGGCAAGGTGCCGATACAAGTGGTCAGGAAGCGCTTTGGCGGACAAGTCCGGCAAGAGGTGCTAGGTGATGTCATCAACGACAGCTACCAGAAAGCGCTAACGCAGGAAAACTATCGTCCTGCCGGAATGCCCTCAATTGAGCCGGTGAAAATGGAAGAGGGCGCTGAGGACTTCGCCTACACAGCGACCTTTGAGGTGTATCCCGAAATAGAACTCGCCAACCTGAGTGATGCAACCGTCACAAAAACCGAATCATCGATCGAAGAATCAGATCTTGATGAAATGATGGAGACCCTGCGAGAGCAGCGGAAGGTCTGGAACGAAGTTGATCGCGCTTCTGAAAACGGTGATCAGGTCGTTATGGATTTCGTTGGTAGCATCGACGGCGAGGAGTTTCCCGGTGGTTCCGCTAAAGAAGCGCCGCTGGAGTTGGGCTCTAACTCGATGATTCCGGGTTTTGAAGACCAGCTAATCGGTGTTTCCAAAGGTGATGAAAAGACGATTACCGTTAATTTCCCTGATAACTATCGTGCAACAGATCTGGCTGGCAAGGAGGCGCAGTTCCAGATAACTGTGCACGCTGTCAAATCATCCGAGCTTCCGGAGGTGAATGACGAGTTCGCGAGGGAATTCGGTATTGAAGAAGGTGGAGTTGAGTCGCTTCGTGCTGATATCAAATCGAACATGCAGCGTGAACTGAACCAGACGCTGGAAAATAAAGACAAACAGGCGGTGATGGATCTGCTCCTGGAAAAGAACGACTTCTCTGTGCCGGGCAGTCTGGTAACTGAAGAGATCGACCGCTTGAAAAAGCAGCTGGCTGATCAGATGCAGGTGCCGGAAGGATCTCAGCCGGAACTCGATGATGAAATGTTTCGGTCGGATGCGGAACGTCGGGTCAAGCTCGGGTTGTTAGTCGCCGAGATCATCAAAAGCCACGAGTTGAAGCCTGATCCTGACAAAGTGCGATCTACCATTGAGTCTATGGCCGCTTCCTATGAAGATCCTCAGCAAGTTGTCGACTACTATTACAGTAACAGAGAATACATGCAGAACATCGAAGGACTGGTACTCGAACAGCAGGTCTCAGAGTGGGTTATGTCACAAGCGACAGTACAGGCCCGGGAATTGCCGTTCAAAGAAGTGATGAACCCCGATAAACAGAATCAGTCAAACTGACGCTGGTATTACTGAAGAGAATATGAACATGACTAAGAGTCCTCTGGATCCCTACATGGCGGCGCCACACGCGACGGGTATCATCCCAAGCGTTGAAGAGGTGACTCCACGTGGCTCAACTCGTTATGACATCTACTCCCGCATGCTCAAAGAGCGTGTCGTTTTTCTGGTCGGGCAGGTTGAGGACTACATGGCCAATGTGGTCGTGGCACAGCTGCTTTTTCTTGAGTCTGAGAACCCTGACAAAGATATTTCGCTCTACATCAATAGCCCTGGCGGTTCGGTGACTGCAGGGATGGCAATATACGACACAATGCAGTTCATCAAGCCCGATGTCAGCACGCTTTGCGTTGGTCAGGCGGCGAGCATGGGGGCTTTGCTGCTCGCGGGCGGCACGCACGGGAAAAGATTTGCGCTGCCTCACAGTCGGATGATGATCCATCAACCTCTGGGCGGATTCCAGGGACAGGCAACCGACATTGAAATACACGCGCAGGAAATACTTTCGATCAAGCATCGTTTGAACCAGGTGCTGGCCAATCATACCGGCAAAGATATTGAAGTGATTCAAAAGGATACTGACAGAGATAACTTCATGACGGCTGAAGATGGTGTTAACTATGGCCTGATTGATCGAGTTGTTGAAAACCGTGGCCGAGAAGCCGAGATAGCCACCACACCAAAGTAATTTCACGTTGCAAGGGTGTTCGGTATGGTGCTGAAACCCGACACACTACCTTGCAAAAATTAGTGAAAAACGGCAAGGTGGACTGTAGAAAAACTGGGTGTTTTGATAATGAGCGATGGCGACAACAAAAATACAGAAGACAGCAAGCTGCTTTACTGCTCTTTCTGTGGAAAAAGCCAACATGAAGTCCGCAAACTAATCGCCGGACCTTCGGTCTTTATCTGCGATGAATGTGTTGACTTGTGCAATGACATTATCACCGAAGAAATGCAGGAGAGTGCAGCCACCGCCACTGGCGAGCTGCTCAAGCCACAGCAGATTCGAGACACGCTCGATCAATACGTGATCGGCCAGGACAGCGCGAAAAAGATACTCGCAGTCGCTGTCTACAATCATTACAAGCGTCTGCAGTACCAGAGCGAAAGTAAAGACGATGTTGAGCTCGCCAAGAGCAACATTCTGCTGGTGGGGCCTACCGGATGCGGTAAAACCCTTTTGGCAGAAACGCTTGCCAGACTGCTGAACGTGCCTTTCACCATGGCAGATGCAACCACGCTGACCGAGGCCGGTTATGTGGGCGAAGATGTTGAAAACATCATTCAGAAGCTTCTGCAAAAATGCGATTACGACGTTGAAAAAGCGCAGAGCGGAATCGTTTACATTGACGAGATCGACAAAATCTCCCGTAAAGCAGATAACCCGTCAATCACCCGCGATGTATCAGGAGAAGGCGTGCAGCAGGCACTGCTGAAGCTGATTGAAGGTACCGTTGCCTCAGTGCCGCCGCAGGGTGGCCGCAAGCATCCGCAACAGGAATTTCTGCAAGTCGATACGAAAAATATTCTGTTTATCGTGGGTGGAGCGTTTGCCGGTCTCGACAAGATTATTCGTGATCGCTCAGACAAAGGCGGCATAGGTTTCGCGGCAGACGTAAAAACCAAAGACGAAACCGCCAAGCTTGGTGAGCTGCTCGCGACAGTTGAAGCAGACGATCTGGTTCGCTACGGACTGATCCCTGAATTTGTTGGCAGACTGCCCGTGATCGCTTCGCTCAGAGAACTCGACGAGGACGCGCTGGTTCGAATCCTGACTGAGCCAAAGAATGCGATAACCAAACAGTACGAAAAACTGCTCAGCATGGAAAACGTTGAAATTGAGTTTCGTGACGATGCTCTGTATGCAGTCGCCGAAAAAGCCACCGAACGCAAGACAGGCGCTCGTGGGCTGCGAACTATCCTCGAGAACATACTGCTCGATACCATGTATGACCTGCCGCAAATGGAAGGCGTCAAGAAAGTGGTTGTAGACGGTGCTGTGGTCAGAGGTGAGGCCAAACCTTATTTGATGTTCGCGAGTAACGATGAACCCACCGCCGAGGCTGATGAATCAGACTTCCGCCGGGCTGCATCTGACGAATAGCCGGATTTTCCTGCAGCGACTCCCGCTGCAGGTTCTCGCTGCCTGCTTCTTTCGGTGAGTTCTCACCGGCCAATACTAGTATCAATCTCAATCGCTGCCTGCAGCCTGGCAGCAATTCATACTTCCAGGTCCTTTCCGGCAGATAAGCGTCGTCGGCGCATTGCTGTTTTTCTTGTAAATTCCAACATCGTCCTTAAACTCTAAAGGCTGAGCGTAGGCGTCCTGTCTATGCACAAGAGTGGGGCTCCATGGCTGACGATACAAAATCAACTGGCAAAGCATCAGAAAAAGCTGATACCGCATCGACTGACGCTGCAGACAATGTATCGCAAGGCGCGTTGGGAGACGGATTGATACCGCTTGTGCCGCTACGAGATGTGGTGGTCTATCCGCATATGGTTATACCGCTTTTTGTCGGTCGCGAAAAATCTATCCTTGCACTCGACCAGGCAATGTCTCGGGATAAGCAGATATTGCTGTCTGCACAAACCAGGGCCGATATTGATGAACCGGAATCCGGTGACATCAATACCTTCGGCACACTTGCTGATGTCTTGCAGCTGCTTAAGTTACCGGATGGCACGATCAAGGTTCTGGTTGAAGGCAGTCAGCGGGCCAGAATTTCCAACATCGAAAAAACTGCAGATGGCTTTTTTGCAGCTACTGCGGAGGTTGTTGCAGCGGATAACGACTATGATGACATTGAGATCGAGGTATTGGTTCGTTCGGTAACCAAGCTGTTCGAGCAATACGTCAAGCTTAAAGAGAAGCTGGCTCCGGAAATTCTGACTTCACTAAGCGGTATTGAAGATCCTTCCAGACTTGCTGACACAGTCGCGGCACACATGTCACTCAAGATCGATGAAAAGCAAAAGATTCTCGAGATAGAGGATCCCGCTGAAAGACTCGAACACCTGATGAGCCTGATGGAGGGCGAGCTTGATTTACTCCAGGTCGAAAAGCGCATCCGTGGTCGCGTAAAACAGCAGATGGAAAAGAGCCAGCGCGAGTACTATCTCAATGAGCAAATGAAAGCCATTCAAAAAGAACTCGGTGATATGGATGATGTGCCGAATGAAATTGAAGATTTGGCTGAAAAAATAGAATCTGCAGGTATGGCGGCAGAGGCCAAAGAAAAAGTATCAGCTGAGCTGCAAAAACTAAAGATGATGTCGCCGATGTCTGCAGAGGCAACAGTTGTTCGCAACTACATTGAAACGTTGACCAATCTGCCATGGAAAAAACGCAGCCGGTTAAAAGCAAATCTTGCTGAAGCAGAAGATGTTTTAGAAGCGGACCACTATGGTCTTGAAAAGGTAAAGGAACGCATTCTTGAGTATCTCGCGGTTCAGAAGCGAGTTAAGAAATCCAAAGGTCCGATACTGTGCCTCGTGGGTCCACCGGGTGTCGGTAAGACCTCTCTTGGCAAGTCTATAGCACGCGCGACCGGTCGGAAGTTCAGTCGAATGGCGCTTGGTGGTGTGAGAGATGAAGCTGAGATAAGGGGTCACAGACGAACTTACATCGGCTCGATGCCAGGTAAGATTGTGCAGAACATCACCAAGGCAGCGACGCGTAACCCGCTGATGTTGTTGGATGAGATAGACAAGATGTCTACCGATTTTAGAGGGGATCCATCATCGGCACTGCTTGAAGTGCTCGACCCGGAGCAGAACCACACTTTCACCGATCATTATCTGGAAGTGGAATACGATCTTTCGGATGTGATGTTTGTAGCAACTGCCAACAGCATGGATATACCGGCTCCACTGCTGGACAGAATGGAAGTGATTCGAATTCCCGGTTACACCGAAACAGAAAAGCTGCACATTGCAAAGAACTATCTTGTACCCCGTAAGCTCGAAGATAACGGGTTGCGTAAAGAAGAGATGAGTATCTCGGAAGATGCTATCAGGCAGATTATTCGACACTACACCCGCGAAGCGGGAGTGCGCGGGCTGGAGCGTGAAATATCCAAGGTATGCCGTAAGATCGTGACTAAAATTCTGCTCGAGACAGACGTCAAATCTGTCGATGTAACACCGGATAATTTGTCAGAGTTTCTCGGTGTCCAGCAGTATCGAATAGGTAAGGCCGATCAAGAAGACAGAGTCGGTCAGGTAACCGGGCTTGCCTGGACACAGATCGGCGGCGAGTTGCTGACAATAGAAACGGCAGTTGTACCCGGCAAGGGGCAATTCACATACACAGGCCAGCTGGGTGATGTGATGCAAGAGTCGATACAGGCTGCTAAAACCGTTGTACGTAGCCGCGCTCAGTCACTCGGATTGAAGGATGAGTTTCATACCGAGAAGGACATTCACATTCATGTGCCTGAAGGTGCTACTCCAAAAGATGGGCCGAGTGCCGGTATTGGTATGTGCACGGCGCTGGTTTCTGCGATGACAGGCATCCCCGTCAGATCAGATGTTGCAATGACTGGCGAGATTACCCTGCGAGGAGAAGTGCTGCCAATAGGAGGCTTGAAAGAAAAGCTATTGGCGGCGCATCGCGGTGGTCTGAAAACGGTCATCATTCCGCAGGACAACGAGAAGGATTTGGCCGACATACCGAGCGAGGTGTTAGATAACCTTGAAGTGAAACCGGCAAGATGGATAGATGATGTGCTGATGATGGCATTGACCAGTTCGCCGGTTCCATTGTTATCCGATTCGGAAGCCGGCGCTGCGGATTCAAAGTCAGAATCTGAAACCGGGAAGAAAAAACCTTCCCAATCAGTCAGGCATCACTAAGCGAATAACTACGATAAATCTGCGCTTTGTGGTAGAGTACGGCGTTAGATACAAGCGCTTACACGTGCAGCGTGGCAGTCAGCCGCTTGCCTGTAGTAGATAAAACTGATGCATATGCCCTGAAGCTGAGCTCAGGCCGGAGTCCCGGCGTGAGTAACCAGCTTCGGGGTTGCTGCGCAAAATTTGCAATAGCTATAGATAGAGGACACCTCTGAATGAATAAATCAGAATTCGTTGACGCAGTCGCTGACAAAGCTGACGTACAAAAATCGGATGCACTGAAGATCGTTGATTCCATGACAGAAGTAATCAGTGATGCACTGAAAGCGAAGGATCAGGTAACTCTTGTCGGTTTTGGAACGTTTCTGGTAAGTGAAAGAGCAGCTCGTAAAGGCAGAAATCCTCGCACAGGTGAAGAAATTGACATTGCAGCATCGAATGTCCCCCGATTTAAACCTGGCAAAGCGTTGAAAGACGCGATAAACTAGAGCAGATATTCGGCGTGGTCTTGCCGACACAGAATCGCGTTTGGAGATTGGTTACAACGTTCAACGACTGGCTACTGCTAACAGGGGTTGATCAAACAGGATAAATCAGTTGCGTGACCAACGCTGATTAATTAATGTTGGTTTGGAAATTGTTTTACAAAAGCTGATCAGTTTTACAAAAGCTGATTAGATGGGTGCTTAGCTCAGCTGGGAGAGCATCGCCCTTACAAGGCGAGGGTCGGGGGTTCGATCCCCTCAGCACCCACCACCATTTTGGAGCGGTAGTTCAGTTGGTTAGAATACCGGCCTGTCACGCCGGGGGTCGCGGGTTCGAGTCCCGTCCGCTCCGCCAAGTAAAGAAAAGGGTGTTTCGGCACCCTTTTTTTATGTCCGCTGCTATATTTATAATCTCCGTTTTGCAATCGCTCTGACGGAATAGTCGTATTGTATTTACACGCACAGATACGTAGCTACATATGTTATTAGATATCCGAGACGGTATACGTAATTCCAAATGGCTGAAGTACATATTGGTGGGCATTATCTGCGTACCATTTGCTCTGTTTGGCATCAATTCCTACTTTGGTAATCACGGCCCAGGCTATGCAGCCAAAGTAAACGGGCAAGAGGTATCGGTATATGCCTTCCAGAGTGCCGCTCAGCAATCCCAAATACAGCTACAACAAACATTCGGTGGCCGCTTGCCGGAAGGCCTGAATCTCAGCTCAATCGTCAATACTCAGGCTATGGACACCGTAGTCAGGCAGGAAGTGCTGAGGCAGTCCACAGAAGAGCAGGGTTTTGCTGTTGGTGATGAACAGTTGGCGCAAGAGATACTTGCTGTAGATGCTTTCACTGTAGACGGTGTGTTTGATAAGCAGCGATATACAGATTTTCTGCAGTCGCGTGGCATGTCAGCCACCGATTTTGAAGCGCAGTATCGTAGTGATCTGCTGATGCAACAGTTTCGTAATGGTGTGGTCGCAACCGGCTTTTCACTGGGCGACGAAAGCGCCCGGCTGGAGTCACTGCGAAATCAAAAGCGATCTGCTTCATTTATCACGCTTGATACACAAGCAAAAGCCGATTCTCTTGAGGTTAGTGACGCAGAGGTACAGGCTCACTTCGATGAAAATATCGACTCTTTTAACAACCCCGAAAAAGTAAAGGTCGAATACATTGAACTTAAAATAGACGATCTCAAAGGCAGCATTGAAGTTACCGAAGAAGATCTTGAAGGCTATTTTGAGCAAAACAAAAGCCGTTGGGTAGTGCCTGAAAAAAGATCTGCATCCCACATCCTGCTTGCTGTTGATAGCGAAGCGTCGGACTCTGAGGTTGCAGAAAAAAAAGCAGAGGCTGATACACTGGTAGAGAGAATAGCTGCAGGCGAAACGCTTGCGTCTCTTGCGGCCGAGTTTTCTGATGACCCTGGCTCTGCTGGTAACGGAGGCAGTCTGGGAGAGTTTGGCCGCGGAGTAATGGTCAGTGAGTTTGAAGAAGTCGCTTACGCAATGAATGTCGGTGAAGTAAGTGATCCGGTACGATCCGATTTCGGCTTTCATATCATTCAGTTAGACGAGATTATCGAAGAACAGGGTCAGTCCTTTGATGAAGTGAAGGCGGAACTCGAAGACGAGTACCGTGCGGAGCGCGCCGAGACGGAGTTTTACGAAGCCGTAGACACGCTCTCAAACGCCACTTATGAGAGCAACGATTCGCTTGAACCGGCGGCTGATGAGACTGGGCTGGAACTCAAAACAACCGATTGGATTGATCAAAACTCATCCGATGGCATAGGTGCATTTCCGCAGGTAATCGCAGCTGCATTATCTGAGGACGTTCGCAACAACGGACTGAACTCCGAGGTGCTTACCGTTGAGGAATTTCATTCGATTGTACTGCGCACAATAGACTACGAAGAAGCAAAACCAAAAGAACTCGACGAAGTACGTGAAGATATTGTGAAGCGGGTGCAGATCGAGAAAGCCACCAGTGAACTGAATGAATTGGCTGATACTCTGGTGACTCAGCTCGAAGGTGGTGCAGATATAGAGGCACTTGCAGCTGACAATGAAGGCGAGTTTTCAACTGCAGAAGTTGAAAGGGCAGGCGGCGATGTTGATCGCGCTCTGGTGCAGCAATTATTCACCATGCCCAAGCCGGCAGAAGGCTCTGCCAGCTATCGAACCGCTGCAGACAGCAACGGCGACATTGTTGTGATTGCTTTTACCGGTGTTTTGGCAGCAGAGTCAGACGATCCTGTTGAAATTACAGCATCTGCTGCTCCGGCCAACTCGGAGTTTGATTCGCTTGTCAGTGCAATCGAAGAAGATGCCGATATCGAGCGCAATGAGTTGTTGCTGAATCCAGAAGCTTACAGCGATCTGTAAGCGTATTATGGGTTGTTAATTACCAATGAGGCTCATGCGCGTCCTGTACCCATACCGCCTGCCCATACCGCCTGGCCTGTGCGGCCCCTACATTGAGGGCGGCATTGCTACATTGTTAAAACCGTTATCAACGTAGATAGTCTGACCGGTAATGCCCGCTGCCATGTCAGAGCAAAGAAATGCAGCTGTATCTCCCACCTGTTCGGTGGTGACATTGCGCTTCAGCGGTGAGCTTTCTGCAACGTAGTTCAACAGCTTTTTAAAGTCACTGATTCCGGATGCGGCAAGCGTTCTGATTGGTCCGGCAGAGATAGCGTTTACCCGCACGCCGGAAGGTCCGAGAGAGTGGGCCATGAATCTGGTGTTTGCCTCAAGGCTGGCTTTTGCAAGACCCATGACGTTGTAGTTAGGCATTGATCTGACCGCGCCGAGGTAGCTTAGCGTTAACAAGGCGGAATTCTCGTTCAGTAGTGGTTTGCACGCTTTACCAAGGGCAGCAAAACTGTATGAGCTGATATCGTGCGCAACGCGGAAGCCTTCCCGAGTGACACTGTCAAGATAGTCGCCTTCAAGTTGGTCTCTAGGCGCAAAGCCGACTGCGTGAATCAGTATATCAAGAGAGTTCCAGTGACTTTTTAACGACGCCGCCAGGTCTTCAATTTCGCTGTCGTGCTCGACATCGCAGGGGAATACCGCCGTTGAGTTGCATTCTGCGGCCATCTCGATCACGCGATCTTTCAATCGATCGTTCTGGTAGGTGAATGCCAGCTCAGCACCTTCACGATGCATGGACTGAGCTATGCCCCAGGCAATAGAACGCTTGCTGGCGACACCAATAATCAGTGCTTTTTTACCTTCGAGAAATCCCACGTATCTGCTCCTGTTGGCCTGGCGCTGATTATACAGCGCAACACTGTGCCGGGGCTAATTCTAAATGGACGCCACAAGGTACACAGCGTTACCGGTTGGCGCGTTGACAGTGACTCGCATTCCTTCAATGTGGTTTAACTGCGTATTCCGGCGAAAGTGATCAGTCATTCTGGTTTTATTTGATCACCTATTTTCCTAACGCTCGAGTGGCTGATAGTAGCAGCTCAGGTGATCAAATTGATCCGGAAAGTGTGGATAGCACTTTACGCATTGATTCT
>CALLLW010000070.1 GCA_938007995.1 uncultured Granulosicoccaceae bacterium
AACACATCAGGGTCACGAACAATCGCACGACCAATCGCCACACGCTGACGCTGCCCACCAGATAAATTGCGCGGTGTTCTATCGAGGTAATCGGTTATTTGCAGAATCTCGGCAGCCGCACGAACACGCTCTTCTATTTCAGCTTTCGGTGTTTTGATTTGCTTCAGACCGAACGCCATATTTTTGTAGACGGTCATGTGCGGGTACAAAGCGTAAGTCTGGAATACCATTGATACGCCACGCTTTGACGCTGCAACCTCATTAACCACTCTATCGCCGATAGCGATCGTGCCACCGGATATTTCTTCAAGCCCGGCGATCATGCGCAACAAGGTTGACTTACCACAACCCGACGGCCCGACAAAAACAACGAACTCACCATCGACGACATCCAGATCGACACCGTGGATAACCTCAGTAGAGCCATAGCTCTTGCGCACATCACGTAAAGTTAGACTGGCCATTTGGACTCCATATCGGCAATTTCGCGCTGTAGGGTTTCAGCAAAATCCGGGTAGAGCTCGGGCAAGTCGCCCCAAAGCTGCTCATTAGTAAGAAAAGTATCCGTACCCAGCATCGTCTGCAAATCGTTCCAACTGGGCTCGACATAAGCGAAATCTATTTTGCCCGCATCAACATGACGCGCGAAGACGTACCAGCTTGCGATGCTGCGAATCGCGTGAATCGGCATAATCCCCTGCTTCAGACAGCCTTCCAGTGTCGGGCGTATGAAGATGCCAAACTTGGCGACACCGTCGGCACAAATGCGTGCCACCGTATCACCGATTGCAGTGTTGCCGAAACGTTCAATAATTTGCTGCAGATACTCTGTTTTTGAAAACGGCAGATCCAGCGTTAGCGCGGGAAGTACTTCAAGCTTTTCGAAATTTTCAAAGTGCTCAAGCAAGTGCGGAACCCGCATCGCCTCATCAAAAGTCTCAAGGCCTTCCAGTGCTGCCAGATAAACCAGTGCAGTATGCCCGCCGTTGAGCACTCTTATTTTTGTCTCTTCATACGGATCAACGCCGGATGTGACTGTTACACCCACCTTCTCCAGTGCTGGCATATCCGCGTTACTGGCTGACTCAAGCACCCATTGGGTAAAGTCTTCAGCCATGATTGGCGATGTAACTGTTTTCCCGACTAACTCGGTAAACTCTGTACTGAGCTCCGCGGGACTGCGCGGTGTGATGCGATCAACCATCGAGCAGGGAAACGCAACGTTATTCTTTACCCACTCTGCCAGTTCGGCTTGCTGACTGACTTCAAGGTAGGCCAGCAGATTACGGCGCAACATCTTACCGTTCTGACGTATGTTGTCACAGCAGGCAATCGTCAATGGTGTGTTGATGGTTTCAACACGACGGGCCAGCGCTTTTGACAAGTAGGCATAAATACTGTCGCAGGCCTCACCGGCCAGCTCGGCCTTGATGGTTGGGTCAGCCTGATTTAAATCTCCATGCGCATCTGTGTAGTAGCCGCTCTCTGTGACGGTGATGGTCACCAGATGAACTGAAGGCATCGCCAGCAAGGACTCACACTCTGATGTATCGACCGTCCAGTCTACAAAATGGATGTGGCTGCGAACACGCCTGCGACTAACTTCGCTGCTGGGCGAGTAGGTTTTTAGAAAGTACCCGTCATGGCGCAGATTGTCTTCTGCTGCCGCCTTGAAGGGCCCGGCTTCAGAACCACGCAAATTAACCGCCGCAATACCCCAGCGCAGGTCTGCAGTTGCATCCATATAGTCGTCTATATAGACCGCCTGATGTGCGCGATGGAATGCACCAAAGCCTAAATGAACCACACCTACTTCGCAGGTAGATCTGTCGTAGCTGGTTGCTGCAATCTGGTCTGCATTCACTGTTGCGTTAGAACTCTTCATATCAGTGATACTCGCTTGGGCGCGAGATCTTTACGCGCACTTTCGCGATACTCGGAGGGTGTCATACCCCTGAGCTTTAGAAAATGTCGGTTAAAGTTCGCGAGGTTCCTGTAACCAACCTCCTGCGCGATAGAGGTAATCTGATCGTCAGACGCGTACAGCATACCGCACGCCTGACCTATTCGAACCCGGTTTAAAAATTCAATGAAGCTATGACCTGTGACTGACTGAAAATTTCTACTGAAAGTTATCTCTGTCATATTAGCCATTTCAGCTGCCTGTGAGACTGAGAAGTCGTCATAGAAATGTCCGGTCACGTGATCCACCACTTCAGCAATACGCGCGTGCTTACTGCCCCCCTCGGGCTGAATCAAGCGGGTAATCGATAATGTTTTCTTCTCTGCATGTTCATTCAGGCGCACCAGGAATCTGATAAACGCGAGGATTCTCTCTACACCGGTATTGTCGCGAATGGATTCCATATGCCCGCGTGCAAACGTTGGATTAAAGCCTTCAAAATAGATACCGCTCTGAGCCAGCTGCAACATCTTCAACACCTGCGAAAACTCGGGGAACCCTTCGGTCAGTTTCTCAACACTGTCATGGCTGAACTGAATGAGCATGTCTCTAACGTCAAGCGGCTTTGACCAAACCTGATCGGTAATCCAGTTGTGTGGCAGGTTAGGTCCTGTCATGAACAGATCACCGGCCTTGAACTCACCAATGTAGTCGCCAACAAAAGCCTTGCCGCGTGTTTCTACAATAAGATGTAGTTCGTACTCTTCATGTGCGTGCCAGCGACACAGATCCGTTGGCCATCCGTGTTCGAGATATCGCAAAGATCGGCTGCTTCGATCAACCTTTTCTATTTCCGGTTCGATGATCGACATAAAAGTCGCTTATGCTCCGCTGCCTGCTTTATACCGGGCAGAGTTAATCACTTCACCGCACCAAAGGTAAGACCACGCACCAGCTGCTTCTGACAAAACCAACCTAATACAACAATAGGACCGACTGCAGCAGTTGATACGGCTGACAGCCTGCCAAAAAACAAACCTTCCGGAGCGCGGTTGCCTTCAATCAGTTTGGATAGTGTTGCAGCCTCTGTGGTGGTCAGGCGTACTGTCCAGTAAGCCTCGTTCCAGCAAAAGATAAAAGTCAGCAATGCAGTGGAGGCGACCCCACCCCACGCAAGCGGAATCAGTATGTCTTTGATCTCACCCCAGGTGTTAACACCATCCATCTTGCCGGCTTCAATAATCTCTTTAGGGATTTCCTTAAAGTAGGTGAACAGCATCCAGATAACGATTGGCAGATTAATCAGACACAACACGAGAATAATTAAGAAATGCGTGTCATATATCTGTAAAAAGTTTTTTGTTAAAAACGTCATCGGATACAAAACCGCCGCTGCCGGCAGCATCTTTGTAGACAACATCCATACAAGAATATCTTTGGTGTGGCGGCTTGGGTTAAAAGCCATCGCGTAAGCACATGGCACACCGACTACCAATGCGAACAAAGTGGCAAAAGTCGCTGTGATTGCAGAGTTAGTTGCGAAGCGCCAGTAGTCATAGTTCTCCGTCATGTTCAGGTAGTTTTCAAGCGTTGGCTTGAAAACAAACAGAAACTCCGGCTTCACCGCATCTGCATCGGTTTTGAAGCTGGTGAACACCATCCAAAAGATGGGAAAGAAAAATATCAGCGCTATGATCCACGCCAATGTCGGCCAGAATATATTGCCAAATCTGGAAGTTTGTGCGACTGCTGCCATGATCAATCCATCATGTTCTTGCCAACCATACGCAGCAGAAATATCGCTACGATGTTCGCAAGTATTACGGCGAAAATACCAGTGGCACTGGCTGCACCGATATTGTTCGAGGTGAATTCACCTATCAGGTAGGGAAGGTTTTTATTACCATTACCGCGACTGACAATCTCTATCTCAGCGTACAGAGAGAGATGAAAAATTGATTGAATCATCACCACAATGGCGATTGGTCGTCCAAGGTGTGGCAATGTCAGATTGCGAAACCGTGACCACGCACTGGCGCCGTCAAGTATTGCCGCTTCTTTCTGCTGCTCGTCTTCTGACTGTAAAGAAGTCATGAAGATCAGCACTGCAAATGGAGTCCACTGCCACGCGACCATCATTATCACTGCGTAGGCAGATGTTTGAGTTGCGCGGAAGGACACTGGCTGAAACTCGGGCCACAGCGAGAAAAAGGCACCCAGCACAGGAAAATCCTGCAAACCCTTCACTAATGAATTTATACCTTCCACTGCAAGGCCGTTCAATCCAAGAACCGGGTCGAGGATCATGTTGATCCAGAGGACGGCGTTGACCGCAGGCATAACAAAAAATGGTGATATAAGCAGTACGCGCACGATACCCCTGCCTGGGAATGTGCGATTAACCAGTACCGCTAACGCCAGACCGAGCACCACCGTTACAAATAAAATGCTGCCAACGATAAACAAACTGTTTTGCACCGCAAACCAGAAGTCTTTGGCATTCAATACGTATTCGTAGTTACCGAAGCCTCTCCAGTTATCAATACTGGGGCTGGTCCACTCGGGTCTGCGCAGACTGTTCAAAACGTAGCGGATGAATGAAAAAAACAGCGTCATACCAAGCGGTACGAGCATCCACATCAACAGTAAAATAACAGCTGGTGTTTGTAATAAGCGGGGCAGCCTTCTATCGGACATGGCTCTCTCTCAACCCTACTGTTAAAGCCTTATTTGAGACCGGCCTTCCTGCGAATCAGGAACAGGCGGCTTTTCGGCTATGGCTATTGATTTGCCGGACAAAAGACCGACTTTATTTTCAAGCTAAAGCAGAAACAAATACCGGGATTCTGCTAACTGCTAAACCGAACTCATTCGGTTAAAGAAATATATCGGGGAAAGTCATCATTCGGTTAAAAAAGAACCCGGCGGATTAAAATCCGCCGGGTCTTTGACTAACGTGAGGTCAGATGACTACTACTAGTAGTAGCCTGCTTCTCTCATGATTGCGTCAGCTGCTTCCTGTGAAGCTGCAAGTGCTTCGTCTACAGACTTCGCACCAGAAAGAGCCGCAGCCATTTCCTGTGCAACTGCACTACCCACTTCAGGGAATTCAGGGATTGCAGCGAACTGTACGCCAACATATGGCTTCAGATCAGTCGCTTCAGGTGCGGCAGATTCGATAGCAGCCATTTCAGCTGATGCAAATGCTGCGGCTTCCTGGAACTCAGGGTATGCGTAAGTTGAAGCACGTGTACCGGTTGGAACACTTCCCCAGCCAAAGTCAGGGTGATTAGCAACCGCCTTGATGTAGTCTTTTGAAGTTGCCCACTCGATGAACTTCATTGACTCTTCAGCGTTTGGAGATCCGGCAGGAACTGCCATCGCCCATGCCCAAAGCCAGTTAGCCCCAACAGGGTTACCAGCGTTTGGAGACTGTGCGTAAGCAACACCGTCTACTTCAAGGAAAGATGCCGCGATAGTGGCGTCAATCCACATGCCGCACTTGCCTTCGTTGTAAAGTGCAAGAATTTCGTTGAAAGAGTTACCTTCAGAACCTGGAGGTCCGTAGTTACCCAGCAGATCAACGTAGAAATTAATAGCATCTTTCCACTGCTGTGACTCTAGCTGAGGTTTGAAGTCAGCATCGAACCATGCACCACCGAAAGAGTTAACAACAGTGGTGATGAACGCCATGTTGTCACCCCAGCCCGGCTTACCACGCAGACATGCACCAAAAACGCCGTTGTCTGGATCATGGATCGCAGCTGCAGCAGCTTTGATGTTGTCCCACGAATCGTTATCAGCGATTTCAACGCCAGCAGCGTCAGTCAAGTCTTTGCGGTACATGACCATTGAAGACTCACCGTAGAATGGTGCCGCGTAAAGAGTGCCTTCATAAGACAAGCCGTTGCGCATTGCAGGCAGCATGTCGTCAATGTCGTACTCTTCACCGAACTCAAGAGGCTCGATCCAGCCGGCTGCACCCCAAATAGGCGCTTCCTGCATACCGATGTTGATGATGTCGTACTGGCCACCACCTGTAGCGGTGTCAGAAGTGACCTGCTCACGCAGAACGCCTTCTTCCAGCGAAACCCAGTTAAGCTTCACACCAGTCTCTTCAGTGTAGGCTTCAGCAACTTTCTGCATGTTGATCATGTGACCGTTGTTCACGATCGCGATAGTCAACTCTTGTGCAGACGCAGCAGTCGCGGTAGCGACGCCTAGCGCCAGCGTCAGAGCTGTTTTACGTATTGAAATCATTTTTTCTCCTCAGAAACCAATGGTTGTTTTCAACGCCAGCGAACTGTCCTAAAAATACAGCCTTCTCGCAAATACGATAACAACAAAAATACATACAAATCTATCATTGATACTGATCGAGACCTCATTTTCTTCGATATTGAGTACTAGCGCACCTGCCGGGGCAGACCCGGCGGAGAGCGACAGACACAACGGACAGCCGTGAGGTTAGTTCGGCCAGATTGAAAGCAGTGTAGACTTGGTATGCAGGCCACACTATAGCGCCAATCGCGACGTTAGAGAACATGTGAAGGAGCTTTTTACGGAATTACGAGCAAGTTTTTCGAAAAGCACGAAAGTCGCGGTACGCAAGGTCAGCCCCACCAAAAGTGAAAGAAGCTGCAACACACGCGTAAACACAGTAATCGCACCAACATCGTTTCTTTGGGGTATCGCTTTTCCAGAAGCAGAAAGACCCTGAACTACTTTTGCGTTACTGCCCCGCGACCGCTCTGGCTGGCAGATAATCGTAGAGATATTTACCCGCCACTAAATCACCGATTTTTCGCAAAGACACCTCGTTAAAGTGAGTCTTGAATTGCTGTTCGCTGGACAAGCTCGGGAACGGGTCATCAACTCTGTCTTCGCCACGACTGAAGTCCGTGTATGCATTACCATCATGACCTAACGACCTGATCGCCTGGTTCGCATAGGGAAACCAGCCGGTTTCATTCGCCAGGAAATACCCATCGTGAAGGAACCAGCTTTCGCTGCGAAACCTACCGATCAAGTCATTCATCTTATAAATGTAACGACCAACATCCTGATCGTTGTCCGCCTCACCCTGCATCCACCAGATCATGTCTACCTGATGCTTGCCCGGCAGTGCGTTTAAAGCATTAGTAACTTTGTTAGCAATGTAACTGTAGTGACCGTCTGTATCGTTGCGCCAGAAATCGATGGGCATTCCAGGTGCCGCAGTAGAGATAAACGCAACAACCCGACACTGATCCTGTTCCGCTATGGCCCTGCCAATCTGAAATCCCGGGTGGTTGTAAACTACACTCTTGCCACTCGGGAAAACACCGTTGTGCCACGACTGGCTATAAGGATCCGCAATCTCCCATTGATTTCTCTCGGTCCAGACTATAACGCGATTATTTACCTTGTCCTTACTACTGTTATACGGCTCATAGTGCGTGTTTGCACCAGCTGCGTTTGATTGCCCTGCAGTTAAAAATACATCAGTCACAAGCTCAGTGAGGTGGTAATCGCCAGAGTCAATTTTTGAGCAGTGATCCACCGGAACAGAATGCACATTGGCAGCTGCGTTAAGCACGGAAACGGGATCCTGATCTCGATTTGTAATTTCAGTCAGCGCCGTCTCAACACCTGCAGCATTCTGACCTGAATCTACGATGTCAGCGCTTGCGGCATCAGCCTCTGCCGTAAACCCGGAAGAGGAAGAGGCAGATACAGCATCCTCCGCCACGCAACCCCTACCGAAATAAAGGCAATCGATTATTGATTGCGAACCCTGTGTTACGCTCTGGCCTGCACTCTGGCTTTCAAGCCCTGAGAGCAGATGCCCGGTCTCCTTATCACTACCACCGCATGCGCTTAGTCCAACAAGAACACATACTGCCATCACACATTTATTCATAACTCGATGACCTCCTTATCGAGCCACATCTTACCCGTTAAGGTAAAACTACTGCGTTAGGCAGTCTTCAAACCACGAAGAAACAGGTCTCAGTTCAATCTAATCTAACCACTCCCGATTGCAATTTGATAAACGCGTCAGCATTTGTCAGGAGACTAACAGTGATACAGGTGAATTATTGGCCTCAGGTTCAATGACGCCGCACATTAATGAATCCTGGTTGCGTTATCAATCAAGTGACGCGTGAAGCATTGTCTCGCTGGTTATAATGCCACCACGGTTGCCAATTTCTATTGACCCGTATCGTTGCGTGAAACTCGATGGTAACGGACGATCACCTGCTATCGACAACCACAGTCGCAGTAGATGCCTTCGCTCAGCAGTCTCCAGCCAGTCAGTAAAAGCAGTACGATCGTGCAGTTGTGAATGGTTGTAGACAAACTGCATATCACCTGGCTCCAGCTGCATAGAGAAGTACAAAGCAGGATCGTTAGCCAGTGCATCAAAAACATCCAGTGCTTCAATATGCCTATCAGTTAATCGAGGGGCATCATCAAATCGTTGTGCACTCTCAATGTATTGGCGTTGATAGTACACAGTTAAAAAACCCATATACCAGTTGAATACCGGAATAGTTGTATAGGGCTTTTCCCCCGTCGGCACCTCACCACGACGATCAGTAGCAATTGGTTCGAACAACAGCGGCAAAAGATCAGGACGTAGTTGTTTATACCGGTTGTATATACTTAATGCACTCACCAACAAAGACTCGCCACCAGTTTGCGCCTGTTTTAAACATAGTAGCCCGACGACATCAGCACTGTCTGTGTGAAAGCTCTGCCGCTCGGCGGTCTGATAAATTCTCACATCCGGATCACTTGAACTCACACCGGTGTCACGTACATGACCAAGAATATGCCCTTGCGCATTTTGCGATCGTGCATTGCCAAGATGTGTTCCGATACCACAGAAAATACAGGCGGCAACTTGCAGCGAAAATCGCGTAATCGGTAAACCACGAATAACTTCTACACCGTTACCCTTCAGCAACTTGTGTTTTAGCTCCGTTAAATAACCACCTAAAAGCGGCAGCTCAAAATCAGCAGATGTGATACGACCAATATCATGGCCTGCACTCAGATATTTATCTGCCGCTGACTCAAGCTCTGCTACTTCATCGTCGTGCAGTACTTTCAGCCATGCGTCAGGATTACCAGATAATTCACTGGATACCCACGCATCAGGACCTTCAAACGCTTCCGGTAACTCATCGTTCACTGTATATTCTGCCATAAATCAAGAGCAGTTAACTTTACTTGCAACCTGGTAGATAAACAATGTTTGCCCACTGTACGCAAGGCAGCAACAACCTGCCACTATCTGCACAATTCTATGATGCCCTGTTAAAACCACTGGGCATAGAAAGACGTGACGAGATCAACGAAGAAGTTATTTGTTACGTCTGCACTTCCGGAAACGCAGCGCGATTTTTTTTGGTTGCACCTTTCAATAATCAAAAAGCGACAGCTGGCAATGGATCGATGATTGCCTTCTCAGCCACCAACAAGGAGCAGGTAGATCAGAGCTACCGTAGCGGCATCAACCACGGCGGCATAGGTGAGGGCGCTCCAGGCAACCGACCCAACTATGCCGAAGGCTATTATGGGGCTTACCTACGCGACCTCGATGGCAATAAGGTTCATATTGTTTTTCGCGGCGACCTGTTAGCTTGATGCACCTGGTGCATTGAAGCCAACCCTTCGACGCTCTGTTTAATATGCAAATTCAGGACGGAGCTTTACGCTGCAGATGCACACCAACTATCTCTTCAGAGATTTTTGCAACGATCTGATTATCGGCATCCGGATAGCGGGTTATTCCAGCCTGAAACATCTGCATAGCCATTGATGCGGTGAATAACGGCACCCCATGACGACGAGCAAGATCCATACTGATAGTCAGGTCTTTGTACATGGTACTGATGTGACTCCCGGTGTTTTGAAACTCGCGATCAATCACAGAACCGAGAGCCGCTTTGGAAATTCCACACCCGGCCGCCGAAGTGCTGAATACTTTATACAGTGCATCAGCATCAACACCCGCTTTGGCAGCCAGTACTGAAGCTTCGAATGTTGCGCTGAAAATAGAGCCGATCAACGACTGCAAACAACCTTTGACCGTTTGCCCGGTGCCGGGTTCAGTGCCGACATGATGGATTGTACCGCTGACTGCTTGCAGCACCGGATCGCACTTTTGCATCAATGCTTCAGGCGCGCTTGCCATTAATGTGAGCGTGCCACCATGAGCACCGGGTCTGCCACCACTGACTGGTGTATCGATCAGGTCTATGCCGCTGCCTTGCAGCAACCCGGCAACTTCTACCGCCTCGGTCGCGTGTATTGTGGCAGTCAGGATGATAACTGCACCGGTTTGCATAGTGGCTTTCAGCTCTTCAACGACTGATTTTACCTGATCACCATTCATGACCATGATAAACACAGCATCTGCACCCTCACCCACCTCGGCAGCATTGGCTTTCACCTGCCCGCCCATACTTGCGAACTCTTCCATTCGCGCAGGCAATAAGTCGTAACCGGGAACAACAAACCCGGCGGCCATCAGATTCTTTGCAAGGCCGGACCCCATGTTACCGAGGCCAATAACACCGATGTTTTTCATTTTTCCTCCGTTTGATTTTATTCTTAAGCAGATAGCTGCCAGACAAACAACATAGATCTGACTTATAGCAAGCTCACGTTACTCAAAGTTGTTGTGAGCTTGCCTGAGTTTGTGCCAGTCAAACTCCACACCAATGCCAGGCTCATCCGGTGCCACAGCCTTGCAGTCCTCAACCTGTAATGGACGCCGGGTGTATTGATCTATCGGAAAAGAATGTACCTCAAGCCAACCTGCATTAGCCTGGGCCGATAATAAACTGACATGTAGCTCCTGCATACCGTGACTGCACACAGGAATACCAAATTTTCGCGAACGTTCCGCCACTTGTAACCAGCCGGTTATGCCACCACAGTTCGATGCGTCCGGCTGTATATACGAAAGCGAAGCGTACTGAAAAGCAAAATCAAACTCATAAATAGTGTGTAGGTTTTCACCCATCGCCAGTGGTACATTTGTGGCCCTTGCTATCTCTGAAAAACCGGCATAGTTATCCGGATCAATCGGTTCTTCAAACCATAGTATGTTGTGTTTTTTAAATTCATTGGCCGCCACTATCGCCTGCTCTACAGACAGGGAGTAGTTTGCATCAACCATGAAAGTCGCATCAGGCCCTATTAAATTACGTACAGCCGCAACCCGTTCAATATCCTGCGCAAGCTCAGGTTGTCCGACTTTTATCTTCACTGCGGTGTAGCCGCTATCAAGATAGCTCTGAACATTTGCCAGAAGTTTATCATGACTGAAATTAAGATCTATACCACCACAATATGCATTACATCTATCAGCAGCGCCACCCGCCATCTCCCTGAGCGACCTGCCGGAGCCCTTACCTCGCATGTCCCACAACGCAATGTCTACCGCAGATATCGCAAAAGAAACGATACCGCCTCTGCCAACGTAATGCATATGCCAGATCATTTCCTGATACAGCGACTCTATTCCATCGGCATCGCGCCCCATGATAAACGGCGCCAGATCATTTTCAATCATTGCTAATATAGCGTATCCACCGCGTCCACCGGTGTAGGTGTATCCGGTCCCTGTAATACCATCGGCAGTTTCTATGGTGACCGTAATCAGCTCGAAATGGGTATGCGAACCGTGTTTCGCATCCACCAGAACCTCGGCAAGTGGCACATTAAAGAGCTTCGCTGTTACCTGCTTTATCTCAGACATAATATTTAAATCTTGCAAATAGACACAGCTGCTTATTGTTGAGGTGGTTATTGAAAAGATGCCAGCGACAAGGTTGGTGTCAGTGCATCCGGGTTGGACTTGATATGAATCAGTGACGCTTTATTACTCTCCACCGCTTCATTAAAAGCCTGTGGAAATTCTTCACCATCGTTCACCGTCGCAGCATAGGCTCCGTAGCTTCTTGCCAGTACTGCAAAGTCAGGACTGACAAGATCGGTTGCAGACACACGCCCGGGGAAGTTCTGCTCCTGGTGCATTCTGATTGTGCCATACATACCGTTATCCACTACCAGCACAATAATAGCAGCACCAAACTCAATAGCAGTTCCAAACTCCTGCATGGTCATTTGAAAACAACCATCACCGGCAAACGCTACCACCATTTTGTCAGGGAACCTGAGCTTGGCTGCAATCGCCGCTGGCAATCCATAACCCATGGAACCGCTGGTAGGAGCGAGTTGAGTACCATACTGTTGAAACGGATAGAAACGATGCACCCAGCTGGCATAGTTGCCAGCACCGTTACACAAGATTGCATCAGCTGGCAGCGACTCGATCAGATGTTGCATGACCCGGGTCATTGTTTCAGCCACAGTCAAAGTGTTATCAAGCGATGACCAGGTCTGATAACTTTTATGCAGATCTTCAATGAAATCCTGTCGTTTGTGCGGTGTGACAGGCACAAGCGTGGTCAAAGATTGACAAAAGCCCGTACCACTGGCGTTAATCGCGATCTCAGGCACATACAGTTTGCCTAACTCCATTGCATCCGGATAAACATGCACCAGAGTGCAATCCGGATTCGGTACATCCAGTAGTTCAAAATCCTGCGATGGAATCTCCGAGAATCGTGTGCCAACAAGGATCAACAGATCAGCGTCTTTAATTGACTGCTTCAGCTTCGGGTTAATACCCAGGCCTACATCACCAACATAGTTTGCATGAGTATGGTCAAACAACATCTGTCGCCTGAAAGAACACGCGACCGGCAAACCGAAACGTTCGGCGAACTGCTGGAATTGCTGCACTGCCTCTGCACTCCAGCGACTGCCTCCAACAATCGCCAGTGGCAGCTTTGCCCGCTCGATCAATGCCTGCATGTCGGCAAGCTGACCTGCACCGGGGTAAGACTCTGTCTGACGAACAGTGATGCCCGGCGGCACAGACGACTGTTGTTGCAGCATATCTTCCGGTAACACAAGAACCACAGGCCCGGGTCTTCCGGCAGTAGCCACATGCCAGCCACGAGACATCATCTCCGGAACACGCTCAGCGGATTCAATCTCGGCTACCCACTTGGCCATACCGCCAAAGAACTGCTGATAATCGACTTCCTGAAACATTTCCCGATGCCGTCGATCAATCGCGATTTGACCAACTAAAAGAATCATCGGCGTTGCATCCTGATCAGCGATATGCACACCGGCAGACGCATTGGCAGCACCCGGCCCTCGGGTCACCAGACAGATACCCGGCCGACCGGTAAGCTTGCCGTAAGCTTCCGCCATCATTGCAGCACCACCCTCCTGACGACAAACCGTAGTCGCGATCTTTGTATCGTACAATGCGTCAAGTACCGGCAGGTAGCTCTCTCCCGGCACGCAGAAAACCCGCTCGGTTTGAAAACTGCACAGTGCATCAACAATCAACTGCCCACCGCTTCTCATGGTTTGTTCGTCACGCATTAGCTGGCTCCAAAGTCCCTGCCATTATCTGGCTTGCTGTCTGATCGTCTGGCTGGGCGTGAAGATGCAGTCTTCTTCGCTGCCCGCTTTTTTGCTGTTTTCTTTTTAGCAAACTTGTTACCGCCCACTGTTTTCGACGAACCCTTCGATGCGCGTTTCTTAAATGCCGATTTGCCGGTTTGCTTTGCTTTAACACCGCGCAGTGAGTTGACAGATCCCGAGCCGCTATCGGCTATCAGTTTACGTAGCTGTTGTTCAAGCGGTTGCATAAAATCCGCATAGCCGGTTTCACGATTGCTGATCGCGTTCAGCGTTGACTCCCAGTGCGCCGTCATATCCGGCAGGGTTGCCTGCTCCGGTAACGCTTTAATCAAACCGGTACCCGCGTCTGTTGCATGTATCTGCTTACCCTTGCGTTCCAGAAAGCCGCGCCTGAATAACAGTTCGATAATACCGGCACGGGTCGCTTCTGTACCGAGGCCGTCGGTGTCTTTTAACACCTTTCTTATGTCTGCTGATGATACAAAGCGTGAAATACCGGTCATGGCTGACAGCAGCGTTGCATCGGTGAAGTACGGCGGTGGGGTGGTATTTTTTTCTACCAACTCGCCCCGCTCGCAGTGCAACATCTGGCCCTTCTTTAAAAGCGGCAGCGTCTTTTCAGGGTCTTTAGTTTTGTCATTGCGGAACAGCACCTGCCAGCCTTCGTTTATTACTGTTTTTGCAGTGGAGACAAACAACCCGCCTTCAATAATAATCTCTACCCGTGTGTCAGCATATTCGTGTACCGGATAAAACTGCGCAATGTATTGCCTTGCGATCAGTGTGTAGACCTGTTGCTCAGCTTTGCCAAGGGTTTGCAGGCTGGCTTTTTTATGGGTAGGTATAATCGCGTGGTGCGCAGTAACTTTTTTATCATTCCATGCAGGTGACGTGATACCGGCGTCTGTCGCATCGATCGCTTTTGCGTAAGTCGGCTGGTTATTTTTGATCACATCAAGGATTGCCGCAGCTTCCTTAAAATGCCCCTGCGGAAGGTGCCGGCAATCCGATCGTGGGTAGGTAATCAATTTGTGTTTTTCATAAAGTGACTGACAGGCAGTGAGCACTGCCTGCGCATTGAGTCCGTACCTTTTAGCTGCATCAATCTGCAGAATGCTCAAACTGTAGGGTAATGGCTGCGCCTGCTTTTTATTTTTTTTCTCATACCTTGAAATCTCTGCCGGTTTATTGGTAATTCGTGAGACAACGTTCTGTGCAAGACCTTTGTGCAGTACACGTCGCATATCGTCCATGTAAGGCTCACAGGCTTCACTCGGTCGCCAGTTGGCAGTTAGCGGCTCTCCTTGCTCTGTGTTGAGGTGCGCTTTGACTTCATAAAAAGGCTTCGATACAAAGTTGTCAATCTCTTCGCAGCGACGCACCACTAAACCGAGTACCGGCGTTTGAACCCGACCCACCGAGAGGACACCGTCATAACCTACTTTACGCCCTTGTATCGTGTAGGCACGTGTCATGTTAATGCCGTACAGCCAGTCTGCCCGTGACCGCGCAAGCGCTGATGAAGAAAGCGGTGCATAGTCGGTATTGAGCTCAAGTTTTGCCAGCGCCCGTTGCACTGCCGCTGTGTTTAAATCATTAATCAGCAATCGTTGAATACTCGCGCGCTTTGTCCGACTGACTTTTAAATAGGCAAACAGCTGATCGACCAGCAACTGACCTTCGCGATCCGGATCACCGGCGTGGACTAACTGATCGGCTTCTTTGACCAGCTTGCGCAACACAGCGAGCTGACCTTTGGATTCCTTCTTAGGTGAAAGCTGCCAGTCATCCGGCACAATCGGCAGGTGCTGCATGCGCCATGATTTGTACTCCGGGTTATAAACGTGCGGCTCTGCCTGCTCCAGCAGATGTCCGATACACCAGCTGACACAATCACCATTGGAAGTTTTGATGAAACCGTCACCACGCTGCGGCGTACCGGGTAGCGCTGCCGCGATGGCACGACCCAGGCTGGGTTTCTCAGCGATATACAGCTTCATCGAATGATCAATACCTGTGAGTGTTAAATGCCAGGCCGGTTACCTCGTGCAACGGTCAACGAGTATGCCGTTGACACGGCTCACAGGTAAAGCAGCAATTTTGTCCGCACGGTGTGTAGGCAATCCGCTCACAGCGAATCTGGCACTGTCACTGTGCTGCCTTGCCAACCTAAGAGAATACCTGTGAACCGGACCGCTTAGTTTACCCGATCAAATCGTGTAAAGTGACCCGTACTGTGGCAAAACCAAGGGTGAATTCCGGTTGCAGAGAACTCGCCGGTTCTTCCGAGGTCGTATCGCCAAGTCACCAAACAGATCTTTTTCTCACCCACACAGGTTCGCAAAGATGTTTAGAAAATTTTCAGCAATCGCGTTTATCGCTGGCAGCATTGCCGCTTTCAGCTCCAGCGCCCAGGCCGCTGATGGCATGATCACCGTCGAGAGCCCGCACGACGTTGCAACCACAGTTGATAAACTGGTCGCGGTTCTCGAGTCGAAAGGCATGAATGTATTCGCCAGAATCAATCACGCTGAAGGCGCAAAGAATGCCGGACTGGAGTTACGTCCGACAGAGCTTGTTGTGTTCGGCAATCCAAAGGTCGGCACACCGTTAATGCTGTGCAGCCAGAGCATCGCGATTGATTTGCCACAAAAAATGCTCGCGTGGCAGGACGAAGACGGCAATGTGCATCTTGGATACAACGACCCGATGCACCTGAAAGGCCGACACAAAACTGAAGGTTGTGATGAGGTGCTGGGCAAGGTGACCGGGGCACTTGCAAACTTTGCTAAAGCGGCAACTGCGCCGTAGCGAGACTTAAGTAGTGAGACTTTACAAGTAGAAGCCCAAAAAAAACGGCTAAAAAAAACGGCGCACAAGGCGCCGTTTTTTATACCTCAAAGTTGTTAATCAGATGGACAGCTAGCTTTCCCGTCGTGAGACAATAGCCAGTGTGATTACCGTGATCGCGATACATGCTGACACTGCAAGCATAGTGTTCCCTGTTTCAAGAGTGACTGACACTTAAATCTTGCCATTGTCACAACGAGTGATCTGTGTCCCCTACCTGACGGACACAATTTGTTTCATTTATTTATTCCGGCTGACGGCGCGATATCGCTGCCATGGAAATTACTGCGATTGCAAAACAAGTGCTAACGGCAAGCATAATAACTAATCCTGAAGGGTATTGAAGATGCCGGTAGGTATTCAACAACCGTGACAAAAACATCTGTCTTTTGGCTTTGATCACACTGCTTCACAATTCAGTGGAATATCACACCTGTTCGCTACCGCCCTTGATTACTTTTGATACAAGAGAAAGGAAGTTCTAATCGGGCTTTATGACATTGATGCACTAACCAATACCGGGACTGAACACCGTGGTGTGGGTATAAGCCCGATCAGGCAACAGCAAAACTGACGGATAGCTGCTTCGATTAGGAGAGTCCGGAAAGTGTTGCGTCTCAAGACATACAGCACCACGATACTGGTACACCTGCCCGCCCTTACCTTCAATGTTATCGACATGATTGCCGGTGTATACCTGAATACCCGGCTGTGTTGTTGAGACTTGCAGTGACCGGCCAGAGACAGGATCAGTCAGCTTAGCGGCAAGGTTTAAATCTGCGTCACCAGCCACTTCCCAGGTGTGATCGTAACCACCAGCATTAATAAGTTGTTGATCTGCTCGTTCGATTCGTGCTGCAAACGAAGTCTGCTTGCGAAAGTCCATTGGTGTGCCGTCAACCGCTATCGGATCAGACAAAGGTATGCCTGAACTATCTGTCGGAATGTACTTATCACAGCTCAACTGCAACAGATGATCGAGTACACCGTTTTGGGCTGCGTATTCATGACCGGCAAGATTAAAGTAAGAGTGATTGGTGAGATTAATAATCGTTGGCCGGTCCGACGTCGCGCTATAGGTCAGCTGCAACTGACCGTCAGGAGTGATGGCAAAAGTCACCCGGCATTCAAGCCGCCCGGGATAGCCGCTGTGCCTATGCGGACTGGTGTGCGACAGCACCAGCTTTGGTGAGTTTTCGCTCTGCTCAACAGTTGCGTGCCAGACCTGCTTGTGAAACCCGTCTGCGCCACCGTGAATATGATGCCCTGCGGGGTTGGTTTCCAGCTGATAACCCACCCCATCCAGCGTAAACCTGCCGTGCGCTATCCGGTTAGCATATCGACCGACCACGCAACCAAGGAATTTTTTATCTGCCTGATACTCCGCCAGCGTGTCGTAGCCGAGCACCACATCAGCCGGCACACCATGCTTGTCCGGTAGCTGTAGCGACTGAATCACGCACCCAAGGTTCAGCACCGAAAGCACCAAACCATTGCCGTGGGTGAAGGTAAATTTTTCTACCAGACGACCACCGGCCGTTGTGCCGAATGGCGAACGTTGCAATTCGATGGACAATTTTACTTCCTTTTAATACGCCGCAGCCAGCGCTCTATTATCGCACATTGCATCGCTACGCAGTTCACGGCTGCAACTCTGCGAACATCCAGCATGCTGTATCACCACACATGGTGTATCTTGCTGGTATCAGGGCCCGATTTTGGCCATGCTGCAACCGCGCGGGAGAATTCACGGGAATGAAAGATGTCTCACTGAATGACAAATACACATTGTTAAACGGCAGAATTTTTGTCACCGGCATCCAGGCCCTGGTACGTCTGCCGATGCTGCAAAAACTGTTTGATCAGAAAGCCGGCCTGAACACCGCCGGTTACATCTCCGGCTATCGCGGTTCACCACTCGGCACACTGGATCAACAGCTACTGCAGGCGGAACACTTTCTCAAACAACACGATATTGTCTTTCAACCGGGCGTCAACGAAGAACTCGCAGCCACTGCATGCAGCGGTACACAACAGATCAATCTGCAGGGCGCCGGCGCATACGACGGTGTGTTTGCCATGTGGTACGGCAAAGGTCCCGGTGTTGATCGCAGTGGTGATGCACTCAGACACGCCAACAACTTTGGTACTTCCAGGCACGGCGGCATATTGGCCTTATTAGGTGATGACCACGCCTGCGAATCATCCACCACCGCACACCAAAGTGAGTATGCGATGGTGGACGCGATGATCCCGGTGCTCAACCCTGCCAGCGTACAGGAGATCCTCGACTATGGTTTGTACGGCTTTGGTATGTCACGTTATACCGGAGGAGTGGTCAGTTACAAATGTGTTCACGATACGGTCGAAGCGACGGCATCAATTGAAGTCAGTGAAGATCGCAACCGCATTATTTTACCTGAAGACTACAAGCAGCCTGACGGTGGCTTGAATATACGCACACCCGACACCTTTCTTGAGCAGGAGCACCGGGTTCATTATCACCGATCCGAAGCTGCACAGGCGTTTGTTCGTGCCAACGGACTGGATCAGATTACAGTTGATGCCAGAGATGCATGGCTTGGTATCGCAACCACGGGCAAATCATTTCTTGATGTTCGTCAGGCACTGCAGGAACTCGGTATCGACAACCAGACCGCCAGCCAGCTCGGCATTCGCATATATAAAATAGCCATGAGCTGGCCGATTGAACCCGAAGGCGTCTATCGCTTCGCCGATGGATTGCAGTCAATTGTTATTGTTGAAGAAAAGCGCGGCCTGATAGAAGAGCAGCTGAAAGCCCTGCTTTATAACCGCGCCAACTCGCCAACCATAGAAGGCAAGCGAGATCGACTCAATCAGATTCTGTTTCCGTCTACTGCCAGATTAAATGCCACAGACATTGCAATAAAGCTTGGCAAACGTATTGTAGAAAAAACCGCCAGTAACGCAGTGGGTGAGCGGGTTACCCGGCTTGAAGCGATGATGCAGGCAGCACAGTCAAGACAGGCACCGGCAATGGTCCGAACACCCTACTTCTGTGCCGGCTGTCCACACAACACCGGCACCAAAGTACCGGAAGGCAGTGTCGCCAAGTCAGGCATAGGGTGTCATTTTATGGTGCAGTGGATGGACCGCAGTACCAACGGCTTCACCCAGATGGGAGGCGAAGGTGCGAGCTGGATCGGTGAAGCACCGTTCAGCAAACACAAACATATATTCCAGAATATCGGTGATGGCACCTACTATCACTCGGGCTTACTTGCGATCAGAGCATCCGTTGCCAGCAAGGTCAATGTAACCTTCAAAATACTGTTCAATGATGCAGTCGCCATGACGGGCGGCCAGCCAATGGATGGACCATTAACTCCTGTCGCGATAGCGCAACAGGTGTACGGTGAAGGGGTCGAAAAGATTGCGGTTGTTACTGATGAACCGGATAAATATTCATCGGGCACCCGCTGGCCTGCTGGCACCGAAGTACACCATCGCGATCAATACGATCAGGTACAAATAGCATTCAGAGAAATCATCGGCACAAGTGTGATTATCTATGATCAAACCTGTGCTGCTGAAAAGCGTCGCCGCAGAAAACGCGGCACTTTTCCTGACCCTGCAAAACGGATCTTCATCAATGAAGAAGTGTGCGAAGGATGCGGTGACTGCGGCAAAGCCTCAAACTGCGTTGCGATACTTCCTCAGGACACACCGCTGGGCCGCAAGCGTCGCATTGATCAATCGGCCTGCAACAAAGATTATTCCTGCGTTAACGGATTCTGCCCGAGCTTTGTCAGCATCCACGGCGGACGTTTAAAACAGCAGAGCAGCAGTAGTAAACCGCACAACTGGAACCAGCCATTGGCTGACGTGCCGCTGCCCTCTTTAAGCGATAACTTCAGCATTGTACTGACTGGCGTTGGCGGTACAGGTGTTGTCACGATCGGTGCGATTATTGGCATGGCAGCGCACATAGCTGACCTTGGTTGCTCAATCCTCGACATGATGGGGCTGGCGCAGAAAGGCGGTTCGGTCACCAGTCATATCATCATTGCGCAGTCTCCGGACAAGATAAGCACAACACATATCGCCGCAGGACGTGCCAACCTGTTACTCGGCTGCGATATTGTAACCGCAGCTGCACACACAACGCTTGACCGCATCAAACACGGCAGTACGCAGGCAATTATCAACACACACCAGATGATGACGGGTGACTTTGCCAGAGACAGAAACAGCCGCTTTCCGGCAGCACAATTACAAGACGCCATCAAGGATGCAACAGGCGATGAGCAGTGTCGTTTTATCAACGCCACGCATCTGGCTGAAGCACTCATGGGCAACACCATTGCAGCCAACATGTTTATGCTGGGGTTTGCCTGGCAGTCCGGCGCAATACCGATACCAACAGAAGCCATCGAAAAAGCCATTGCATTGAACGGACAGGCTGTTGAAATGAACACCAAAGCGTTTCAGTGGGGGCGACGTGCCGCGGCAGATCAGATAGCAGTAGAAACAATTGCAGCACCCGACATTGTCATTCATGCACCGGAAAAATTCACCCGCAATTATAAGCAGTCATTGCAACAGGTTATTGATGATCGAGTACAACGCCTGACCGAGTACCAAAGTGCACGCTATGCAAAGCGGTATCGCGACCTGGTTGAAAGCATTGCAGACCGTGAAAAGCAAACCACACCGGGCTTGTCCGGCATCGCACTCAGTGTGGCAGCAAATCTGTACAAACTGATGGCCTATAAAGACGAATACGAAGTCGCAAGGCTACACAGCAATGGCAAACTATTAGAATCTATAGCAGCGCAGTTTGAAGGTGACTACGAGATAAGATTCCATATGGCACCACCGGTAATCGCGCGTAAAAATAAACTGACCGGGCACCTTGAAAAGAGAGAATTCGGGCCTTCAATGCTGGGCAAGCTACAGGTACTCGCAAAGCTTAAAGTGCTGCGCGGCACACCTCTGGATGTGTTCGCCTACTCTGCCGAAAGGCGCACTGAAAGAGCGCTTATTAAAGAGTACGAAGCGCTGATCAAAACTCTGGCGGGTGAACTGAATCCTGCCAATCACGCCATGGCTTTACAGTTAGCCGATCTGCCGGATCAGATCCGTGGTTACGGTCATGTTAAAGCCGCAGCAATCGAACAGTTCCACGAGCACCAGGAACAACTGAAGTCGTCCTGGTCTGCCGGCATTTCAACGTCATCTGCTGCCTGACACGCCAGGCTGCGCGGATTAGATATCTGCAATGTTTCAGGCAGCATGGTAACTGTACATTTATACAGATATTGGTACTCTGGTAGTTCCACCCCCTGGCGATGCAAACAATGAGTACAACAATCAACGACCAACAACAGGCATTCCTGCTGCAAATTTCCCGGCAGCTTGAAACCGTGCTGGCAGCTTGCAAACAGAACGGATCTGCCGAGGTGTTAATCGGCAGCAAACGGCACTCAAACAAGCTGTTACAGGTAAAACTGGTTGCAGAGGAACAGCTACTGAATGTGCCGGATAGATCAGTGCGAAAAAACAGTTAGCCAAAACAGTTAACCTGGCACACAGTACCGATGGATGTTAGTTTGGCAAGTTGGCCTGTCAGCCTTACGAGTGGATGTATACTGCACAGCGATAGTGAGCAACTAATATCGGATCGCTACATTGCTGAGTGCGTTTTCTAAAAGCCTGCCTCCTGCCTATGCATCAGGTTGAACTTATACCCGACGATCCTGCCTGTGACACAAAAGGACGTCGATCCCGCATCTTGTTGCGGGTGGTTGCTGATACAAACTCCGGCCACAGCAGGGGTGCTATCAGCACAAAGTTGCCTGCACACTCAACGGCACGCCTGCAACAAAACTATTATCTTGAAAACTTTAATACACTGGTGCGTTTTGTTAGCAGTCGCTACCAGGCTCTGCTTGTTTCAGAAGAAATACAGTTTATAGCCTTGTATGAAAATTTAAGTACCAATGCACAACAGTTGTATGTGCGACTCGTGTCACGCACACCAGACTACTTTCGGCTGAGCAAGCTAAATTATCCGGACATACGCCTGGACGAAGCAATTGACGAGTTACACCAGGCACAGTTGATTCAGCTCGATATTGCTTCGCTCGAACACTGCCTGCCATTGTTTACAAACCGCGAATTAAGCACCACCCTCAGAACCACCGCAACCAGAACCACCGCAATCAGAACCGCTGCAAAAAACAACGAGCTTGAATCCGCCCACTGGGCAACACCTGACTTATTCGGTGACTCACCGGCAAGCCGGCTTATTGAAAGCGACCGTGTTATTGAAATCAAATATAAGCAGGCTATTACTACGTTCAGACTGCTTTTTTTCGGCAACTTATACGAAGATTTAAGCAGCTTCGTACTTCGTGATCTGGGCTATCGCCGTTTTGAATCATATGCAATAGAAAGTGGTAGCCCGCTTTTCAATCACAGAGCACTGATAGAAGCACATCTAGCTTACTACCAGTGCGTTGAATGTTTTGACGCAGCCTGCGAATCCGGTGTTGATGCATTGACCGAGCTACATGACTCACTACCCGAAATACCAAAAACAAGCAATCATCAATCAGACAGAGCGCTGCGACGCAGACTGGACAAACTAAGGAACAAGATAGCCAGACAACTGGAACGAGAGGAAGCACTTACACAGGCAGCTTATATATATCATTTATCCAGCTATCCGCCCGCGAGAGAAAGATTGACCAGAATCATGGCAAAAGCCGGACAAACTGAGGAAGCGCTGGATCTCTGTCGCGATATTTTAAGTGCACCTATCGATAGTGAAGAACAGGATTTCGCGCAAAGCTTTGGCCAGCGACTGGCCGGCAAGCTACAACAACAGTTCCCTTCGGCGCCTAAGCACAGGCCGCCAGAGTTACTTTTAAATTTGCAAAAAAGCAGGCTATCAGTTGAGTTTTCAGTTGCCACCCATTTTGCAAAAGATGGTAAGTGTTATTACCTCGAAAACAATTTGATCAACAGCATTTTTGGACTGGCGTTCTGGGACATTATATTTGCACCGGTCAACGACGTTTTTTTTCATCCGTTTCAAAGCGAGCCCGCAGACTTTCGTGAACCGGATTTTATTCACTGCAGAGAAACAGTGATTCAAAAACGACTGGCAGAAATATCTGCAGGCAGGCTCCATCGTATTGTAAGGTCACATCTATACCACAAGCACGGCCTCAGCAACCCCATGGTTAACTGGCGTTACTGCAGGAACCACATACTTGAACTTGCATTAAAGCGTATACCTGTTGATGCATGGCTTGCTATTTTCGAACAACTATTGACTGATATACGCAACTTCCGCAGCGGCCAACCGGATCTGATATATTTTCCAGATGAAGGCGGCTACCGGTTTATTGAAGTGAAAGCCCCGGGTGATAAGCTGCAAAAAAATCAACTCCGCTGGATGGACTGCTTTAACCGTAATGATATTCCACATCTAGTCATCAACGTCGAATGGTCTGACCCAACTACCCATGCAGGATGAACAGCAGCTGGACAATCGTGCTGCAACTTCCCATCGCACAGTACGTGCAGCAAAGCATGCAACGGCTGCCCCGGTTGGTGGTGTCATCCGTTGTTCAGTCAAAAAACTGGTTGATTTCAGCTGCCGCAGTGGTGACCTTGAGTCGTTCGGTACCGCCGGACCAACCGCTGCAGAAGGCCAGAAGGCACATCAGTTATTGCAATCAAAAAAGTCTGCTGAGGAAGAATCTGAAGTCAGGGTAAGCTGCTCTGTAGCAGCACACTCCAGAACCCTTAAGATCTCGGGTCGTATTGATCTGGTTAATCTGGATCCTGAAGCGCCCTGTGCATCAGAGATCAAGAGTTGCTACGCCCCGCCACACAAGCTGCCACAGCATAAAGTGAATCTGCATTGGGCACAGCTTAAGGTCTACGGGTATTGCCTGCTGAGTGACAGCAACAACCGTGAGCTTAAACAAAACAAAATCACCTTACGGCTAATCTGGTACAACCTGCGTGCTGACGAAGTCACCGTCGATGAACAGGTATTTGAGTTTGACCAATTGCAGCAATTCGTTTACGAGGCCGCAGTTCGTTATATCGAATGGACTAATCTGCTCGAATCGCAGTTTGCAGCAACAATAACAAGTGCTCAGAACCTGAACTTTCCGCACCCGGAGTTTCGCGCAGGCCAGAGAGACATGGCTGCCGCAACCTACCTTGCCGCAAGAGACGGCTTCCACCTGATGTGTGAAGCACCAACCGGGGTCGGAAAAACGGTCAGCACGCTTTTTCCTGCTATGAAAGCTATTGGCAGTGGAAGTATTGACAGGGTCATTTATTTAACAGCAAAAAACTCCGGCAGGCAGGCCGCTAATGAGTGCATGGAAAAAATGACAGAGCATGGCCTGTCTATTTCTACCATTACTATTACCTCTAAAAAAACCACTTGCCATTGCAGCAATGGTACTTGTGAGCGCAACGCAGAGGATGGAAGTTGCCCTTTAACCAGAGGCTTTTTTGATCGCCTGCCAGACGCCCGACTTCAGCTGATAAAAAGCGGCATGATAACGCCTGACAATATTGATGATGCCGCTCATGAATATGCTTTATGTCCATTTGAGCTAACACTACAACTACTGCCCTGGGTGCAGTTGGTTATCTGCGATTTCAACTATGTATTTGATCCACTGGTGCGCCTTAGCGCTCTAACAGAGCATACCAACAGACAACTGTTGTTGGTTGATGAAACGCATAATCTGACAGATCGCGCCCGTGCTATGTACTCCGCAACGCTTGATAAACGCGAACTGAAAAAGGCCATAGCAGATCTTGACAGTACTTCCTTACAGTCAAAAAACCTGAAATCACTGGTGCGTGCAATTGACCGCTGGAGTAAGCAACAACAAGACCTCGAATCAGCACATCTGGAAAAACCAAAGCCCATTAGCCGTGCGATCAAACGTTGTGTGCAGTCTATGACTGAAGACTCAGAACAACCAGTAAAAATCACAGAAGCACTTGCTGAAGCAGGAAAGTCTCTGTTCAGATATGCGGTTATTGAAGATTTGTATGACAAGCATCATCGCTGCGTGACGTTAAAACAAGCTCACAAAAAATATAACAACACTGTGATAAGCCTGCGGTGCCTGAATGCGACCGACCATCTTAAGCGAAGTTTTGAACACTATAGATCGACCGTCGCTTTCTCAGCCACACTGCGGCCACCACAGTTTTACCGCACCGCGCTGGGACTACCACAAGACACACGCCAACTGTCACTGGAATCCCCGTTCGATCCGGATCAACAATGCACAGTGGTGTGCAACTGGGTAGATACCCGTTATAAATCGCGGGCAAACTCGATTGCCTCGATTGTCGAGATCATAGCGTCGGTATACTTTGCAAAAGCCGGAAACTACCAGGTATTTTTTCCTTCCTATGTGTTCATGCAGTCCGTTGCCGAAAAATTCTCCGAAAAACACCCCGACGTTGCCATCATCACGCAGAAGCGCAATTTTACAGAACAGGAACGGCACGAATTTCTGGCCAACTTCAAACAACATAAAGCCGTGCTTGGCTTTTCTATTCTGGGTGGCATTTTTGGCGAAGGAGTTGACTACGCAGGTGATCAATTAATCGGCTCGATTATCGTTGGCACCGGTCTCGCCTCAATCAACCTGACACAACAACTGATTGAAACGGACTTCCGCAGTCGTGGCGTAAATGGCTTCGACTACGCTAGCCGCAACCCGGGCTTCACACGGGTACTACAAACAGCAGGCAGAGTTATTCGTAACGAAAACGATCGAGGTGTAGTGGTGCTGGTCGATCAGCGTTTTAACGACGACTTCTACCACAACCATTTTCCTGCGCACTGGAGGGCCTCATCGTGCGTAAACCTCGAGCAGATGAAAAGTAAGCTGGATAACTTCTGGCTTGATATTGAGCGAAATTTCCCACCAGTTGATGCAGGCGCATCTCACCAGTAGAGGCGGCACTGCACGTAACAGCTATAAAGCGGAAAGAGCACTATCACGTCTCACCAACCTGTTTGCACGGTCCCGGCTGACAGTTTCACAATGATCATGTCAATTAATCATGCCGGCCCCTACCCGGCGTATTCGTAACTCCCCTGTCCCCTTAGCATTTCATTACGAAAACCCTGACCAAGAGCGCTCTGAAATCTTCATAATACTTGTGCCCACAGAGAATAAATATAGCATTGAAACCGGCCGAATAACCATTAATATAAGCGCATGTTTCACAAATACACAGAGACCTCAATGTTTGAAAAATTCCAAAACTACATGCAGAACTACGCTTTCGAAAAGACTCGCGTTGAACTGATGGGTATGACCGACCGGCAGCTGGAAGACGTAGGCATATCGCGCGCGCTTCTCGAAGGCGGCGTACACAACTGGCCGTGGCGCGAGAGCGCAGCGCAGCCTGCCAAGATGGATTCGAAGCAGATCAACAAGGCTATACGCGAGCTGTCTGCGATGTCAGATAAAGATCTGCGCGACATTGGCATTCATCGCGGTGCAATTCGCCACTCTGTAATTCACGGCGTAACTGGCCGCGACCCGCAGAAAGTAGCCTAGCCCGGTTTATTCATGAAAATGACTGCATCCCGCTTGATCCTTGATTCCACAGCGAATTTTTTCTCTTGCAAATATCAGTAAGTATTCGACGCGAGAAGAAAATACCCTGTGAAACCAATGCTCTGCGCGCTATGCT
>CALLLW010000071.1 GCA_938007995.1 uncultured Granulosicoccaceae bacterium
ATCTGTGTACCCACTTTGAAAGTCAATTCAAAGGATTGGTTGGGTCGGTGCATTCGCTGAAAGCCGCGTGCAGGCATTTTGGTCGGCAGCGAACACCGAACATAGGTAGGAGTATTTCACTGTTCGGTTAGCACTTCACTAATATCCTAAGTTGGCATCTCGATCGAAACAAACACGGTCGAGGGGTTTGCTGTGCCTGTTTAGAAATGAGTAGGTCAACGATTGAGTAAAAAACTGACTGTAAGTGCCAATATTGCTCAGTAGTATCCCAAAAATACCGCCGTTGCGCTCGGAAAAGACGCAAGGTTATTGATGCTTGTTTTTTGGTTAAATTGTTATGGTGGGTGTCTATGTAAGGGTGATGATGTAAGTATATTATGATGGGTGTCTATGTAAGTATATAGAGACAATTGAGATAGAAGCAGCTGTGCCAGGCACAGCAACGCTGTGTGTGATGGCGCAACAGGGTTAAATGCCTATTAACGGGTGTCATCCGTGTCTGGTTTTTCAACTTCCGGCAGACCAGCTGCTACCAGACAGCCGAGCAGACAAAAGCCGGAAAACGATGCGATCATCAGATGTGGTGGCACATGTTGAAAGTACGCCGCCGTGCCACCGACGATCAGCAGCATCGCTCCGATGATGGAGTTGCTCGCTGTGACGAAAGCGGCTCTTGAATGAGCGCTGGCGGCATTCACAACAAAAGTCTTGCGGCCCACTCTGACCCCCTGATGGCAAATCTCCAGCAGGAAATAAAATAACGGTACAAACCACGTTTGCGATACAAAAGAAAAATCACTCGTAAAAAACACAGACACGATAAGCCCGGATAGTGATGCACCGGTTGCAGCAGTTATCCATACCCGTTTACTGGATGTGTCGGCGAATCTGCCCCATAGCGATCCTGACAGTAACCCGGCAAGACCTCCGGCAAGTACGAACAAGCCAAGCGTACGAAAAGAACCTGTGCCCAGGCTGCCTGAAAGCAACACGTAGTAGGGTGCGCTCATTGCCGTGGTGAGAAATAAAATTCGCGCCACAAGGTAGCGCACGAATACCGCGTCTTTGAAAAGCGGACGAAAGTAACTCCACAACGACTGTCGGTTTGCGCGCTCGTTGAGGGTATTATCGCGGGCTTCGGAGATCATTGAGAATATCCCTGCAGCCACCAACCAACATCCTCCAGCCACTAGTAAACAGATGCCCAGTATTGAAAGGTCCGCCTGTCGCGATAGCGTTGATAGCCATCCCATCGACATCGCTACCCCGAGTAGCATGGCGATTGCACCGGCCGCACTTGCAGAAAGACCCGTTGTACTGCCGCGTTTTTCAGTGGGCACGCTCTTGGCCAGCACCAGCTTGGCAGAAATGGACGCAAAACACCGGCACAGACTGAAGACCACTAACAACGCAACAATCGCATAGCCTGCTGTATGACCTTGTAAGAAGAATACAGTCACACCCATTAATATTATGCACAGACCCTGAAGCATGCTGGCCACGCTCCAGACGCGTTTTTTCAAAGACTGAATATCGACCATTCGTGAGAAAAATACTTGCGGAATCAGCGATCCCGATTCACGAATGGGCACAAGGAGCGGCACCAGAAACGATGGAGCGCCTACCGCTTGTAATACCCAGGGCAACACGGTTTTGGCATTGGCAAAGGTGTCGCCAAGTTTACTGAAGAATTGTGCCAGCACGGTAATGGCGATGGCATGCCTTGCGTTGTCCGCACTCTGTTTGTTTTTTTGTAGTTCGCTCGAAGCGGTGTTCATTGAAAATATCCATTGACCTGGCGGCCGGGTAGAAATCTAGGCTGCTGAGTCACCTTATATTATTAGTATGGATAAGTGTACTGATCAGGTGCTGTACCTGGCAGTGTCTGCATTGTCTATTTGATCTGAAAAACACAATGATATTGAGCTGATAAGACGTTTGCATTGCAGTCGGCTTACAACCCATGAATGCCGTGGGCTTCGGGGTCAGGTTTCGTGTTTTTCGTTACGGCAGTGCGCATTCGGGTGAGAACCCCTGATATTCACAGTTACTGAACACCAGGGGCTCGTTGTCATTGGTGAGCCTCTACTTTGCCGTCATTGGTTCTGAGTAGCGTGTAGCTCCTTTTAAAAGCGCATCTGCGTCGGAGTCTTTGTCGATCATTACAAACGGACCGCCCCATACCTGTTCCTCTAGCTCTCCCTTGCTATGTGCAATAAAGGCGTCTATTACTGCAACGCCATTGTCATCGATAGAACCCACCGGCATCGATAGAACCCACCGGCATCGATAGAGCCCACGGTCATCGATAGGGTGTAGTACAGATGCTGTTAACCAGCCTTCACGCATGGCAATTATCTCATCACCGGTGCCTCCTAAACCCATAGAAGCAATGGAGTCGGACTTACCCGCTTAACGTATTGCCTGGCATGCATCTAATCCTGTTGTCGACGATACACTGTAGATCAGTTCGATGTCGTCATGAGCACTTACATAGATTCTGTGCAGCATCGAATGCTCTGGTGCGATCAAAGTCAGGGTGTGGTCCGATAACCACTTCGATATCCGGATTCTTATCGACAATTTCCATAAAGCCACCGATACGAAGGCCGTTGCTTACACAGGGCGCACCTTGATTGATGGCACTATGGCGGCATATTTCCACCAGACTGGACCGTAAGACATAAACAAAGCATGGATACAGCGTAGTGTTCAATGCTTGCAGGTTGATGGATAAAGGGTCGATCGGACCCTTTTTACCACTGTCGATAAAACCTGACCGAAACCGTACACCATGATACGCCAGTAATCAGGTCCTTTTGCCTGACAATGGATCAGTACGTCTTGTGAGACAACGTATGGCTGTAACCAGCGCAAACAGTATCAGCCACAAAGAATCCACCGAACCAACGCGAATTACAGGCTCGGTGTCTGTTGAATCCTGCTCTGAATTGACCTGGTTTTCAGTCCCGCCGTTGGCATCCGTGGTTTGACCGGTGCTGGAGGATGACGAATCAGTTTCGTCACCAACACTGTCATCTTCACCGTCAGAAGTTTCACTTTCATCGGTAGGCAAAGTATCTACATTGTCGCCGACCCCATCTCCATCGCTGTCCGCTGTTTCACTCGCGTCATCGGGGAAAGCATCAGAGTTGTCGCCAACGCCATCGCCATCGGTATCAGTGGTTTCACTTGCATCAACAGGGAAAGCATCTGTGTTATTGCCGACACCATCGCCATCGCTGTCAGCTGTTTCACTCGCATCAGCGGGAAAAGCATCTGCGTTATCGCCAACCCCATCACCATCGGTGTCAGTGGTTTCACTTGCATCGACAGGGAACGCATCTGAGTTGTCGCCATCGCCATCGCCATCGGTGTCGGCCGACTCACTGGCATCATCCGGGTACGTATCAATATCATCG
Organism: uncultured Granulosicoccaceae bacterium; assembly: GCA_938007995.1. Taxonomy (GTDB): domain Bacteria; phylum Pseudomonadota; class Gammaproteobacteria; order Granulosicoccales; family Granulosicoccaceae. Next base: position 3,423 of record CALLLW010000071.1, read on the forward strand.
TTTACGCCGTCACCGTTTCTGTCATCTTGCGGGAAAGGCAGCATGTATTCAAAGTCCTGGTTTCTCCATCCGTCGACGGCGAGACTCCAAAATCGAATATAGAGTGTTTGTCCGGTTGCTGGCAGGTTTTCTACAAGCAATTGCCCCTGATCCGAGCTCACTACTTCGGACGCTCTGATGTCTGTTGAACCTGGCCCGGTAGTG
>CALLLW010000072.1 GCA_938007995.1 uncultured Granulosicoccaceae bacterium
AAGCTGCATGTTCCTCGGAAATTGCGCGCCCCTTCAAAGAAAGGAAACGGCAATGTACTAATGCTTAGGGCTGAAGCCAGTGGTCGAATCTTCAGCCTGATAGAGACCGCCAGAGTGAATGGTCACAACCCGCAACAGTACTTAAGTGTGCTGCTCAGCGAGTTGCCGAACTGTTCGAGCGTTGAACAGATAGAGGCTTTGTTGCCATGGAATCTCACAAAAGAAGAGGTAGAGCCACGCTACGCTAGTTTCCCATCGCCTTAGAAACTCTGAAAGCGATCTATAGCGTATTTTCGGTTGAGTCGTAAGAACGAATCCGCGGTGAAACCTGGATCAAAGACGCTGGTTACATCTTTAGAGTCAAAGAAACACAACAACAGTTCCTACCGCAGACTCTGAAAAGAAAAATAGCGCTTCTCGCGTGCTTCTGCCACAGCATTTGTACTGGATGCTGGTATTTGTTAATTCGGTCACAAACGGCTCAATGATACTCCAACAAGTCTACGCAACTTAGGATCTATGTAGTTATCAATACGCGCACGTCAAGTACGTGCTGTATGGTGCGCTTACTTAGAAAGTGGGATGAGCATGAGAAGTAACAGGGCAGCTACGTTCCTTAAGCTGTATTGCATTTTGATGACGTGGTCAAGCATTTTGGTACACAAAGTTAAGCGGCGTTAAGCAAATTTTCTGTCATTCTTTCAAATTCGTTCGGACTGCAGTAGTTCAGATACGAATGTAGCCGGGTTTCGTTGTAGAACATCGCTATGCATTGCAGCACGTCCTGTTGCGCCTCACGGCGTGTCTGATAGTGTCTCCATTGGACTCGCTCCTGTTTGAGTGTTCCGAAAAAGCTCTCTGCGACACTATTGTCCCAACAGTCCCCTTTACGGCTCATGCTTCCCTGAAAAATAAACCTTGCTTGTAGCGTATGCGATGATCGAATTGCGCTAATTTGAGTCAACAGTGACCCTGTAATGCAACCGGTGCGTGCAGCGGTGCAGGGCGGAACTGTGATCAGGCGTGCCGTTAACATTGTGGGGCATGCTGATTCCATACATATGTGTTTTTTAACTTTTTTTAGACCACACTACTACGATCGAAGCGACACGAAAATGCTTGTATGAAATACACTTGGTGATGTTAGTCTCCAATCGTGATATCTGCTTTTATAGAGTGCTTTACAACGTATTCGGCGTTTGGCAGATCGTTACCGTAAGTGCGTTCTTCTGCCTGTTCTTCCGTGTGTTTGTGATCGCGCCAGCGCTGGAGCAGGCGTTGTTCCAGTGTTTCGAGAGGGGTGCTTAGGTTAATGGTCAAATTGAAGTATGGTTGCAGTTTATTCCATGGATCAGTGTCACAGAGCAGATAGTTGCCTTCAACCAGAATAATATGATCACCCGGTTGAACCAGTTTGGCGCTGCCTCTTGCGAGATCATTCTCACGGTCAAATACCGGTACTGCTATTGGATCTGTTTGCTGGCTCAATCCATTCAGATACAGTTGTAAGCTTGCAACATCAAAAGTGTTCGGTGCACCTTTGTGCTCAAACAGACCATTGGCTTTCAGTATAGCGTTATCAAAATGAAAACCATCCATTGATAGTATCGAGGCGCTGGTTTTTTTTAGTAGCAGAGTTTCCAGCTGTTCGCAAATAGTGGTCTTGCCAGAGGCAGGCGGGCCTGCAATCGCAACAAAAAATCGGGGGCTGTCCGATGCACGTTGCAGTATTGATTCGGTTAGTTTTTCAGGGGTCACTTAAGCGGCTTGCTGGTCGGGCGTTTTTGCGCCTGTCATAAAAGCCACTGCGTCAGACATTGTGTAATCCTGCGGGTCAATGACGCACAGGCGCTGGCCAAGTCGGTGTATGTGTATTCTATCTGCAACTTCAAATACATGTGGCATGTTGTGCGATATCAAAACAATTGGCAGGCCGCGTGACTGCACATCTTTGATAAGTTCGAGAACTCTGCGTGATTCTTTCACCCCAAGGGCGGCAGTCGGTTCATCCATGATTATTACTCTTGATCCGAATGCGGCCGCTCTTGCAACTGCAATGCCCTGACGCTGACCACCGGATAAGGTTTCGACTGACTGATTGATGTTTTGAATGGTGAGTAATCCCAGGTCTGACAGCATTTGTCTGGACTGGCGCTGCATCTCTGTGTGATCGAGTTTTCTAAGCCACTTGCCGGCGATGCCGGGTTTGCGTATCTCTCTGCCAAGGAAGAGGTTGTCCGAGATAGACAGTGCCGGTGAAAGCGCCAGATTCTGATAAACGGTTTCTATACCTGCAGTACGTGCATCTTGCGGTGAGTTAAAGTTGACCTTTTTGCCATCGAGATAAATATCACCGCTGTCTGGCTTCAGTGCACCGGAGAGTGCTTTGATTAGCGTGGATTTACCTGCGCCGTTGTCACCGATCACGCCCAGTATTTCACCGGGCATCAGTTCAAAGTCACAGTTATCAAGGGCGGTTACTCTGCCAAACCTTTTTGTTAGATTAACGGCGCTTAATGTTGGAGTCATACTGCCACCTTCCTGATCCATTGGTCTATGGCAACGGCAAAGATAATAAGCACGCCGATTAACAGATAGGTCCATTGAGGATCGGTGCCAACCAGTCTTAAACCTAATGAAAATACCCCGACTATCAATGCGCCAAACAACATACCGAGTATTGAGCCGCGACCGCCGAAAAGTGAGATTCCTCCAATCACAACAGCGGTAATGGACTCTATATTGGCGAATTGCCCGGCAGTTGGTGAGACTGAACCAATTCGGCCAATCAATGCCCAGCCAGCCAGTGCGCAGATAAAGCCCGCCAGTGTATAAACAGATATTAATGTGCGTTTTACTCTGACGCCTGCCAGTTCCGCTGCTTCCGGATCATCGCCAACTGCATAGACGTGCCTGCCCCAGGCGGTATGCTTCAGTACATAGGCGAGTACTAAGGTCAGTAGTATCATTAGAATGACTGCATAGGTGAACACAGCGCCACCGATTTTGTGTTTCTCGCCGAAGAACTGCAGTATGGCGGCTTTTTCTGCTATGTCTTGCGCACGAATTGTTTCATTGGCGGAGTATAGGAAGTTTGAAGCCAGCACAATTTGCCACATGCCGAGTGTCACAATAAACGGAGGCAGTCGAACTATTGCAACCAGCCAGCCATTGATAAAGCCGCAGCAACTGCCGACCATCAACCCGCAGACAACAGCAAGCTCGGCGGGTAATCCATAGCGGAATGTGAATTGCCCCATCACCACTGACGACAGTACCATTATTGCACCGACCGAGAGATCGATACCGGCAGTGAGTACCACCAGTGATTGTGCGGCGCCGACTATGCCGACTATTGCCACTTGCTGCAGGATGAGGGTCAGCGCAAAGGGCGAAAAAAACTTTTGCCCCAGTATTAAACCAAAAGTGCCGATTGAGATTATCAGCACAATAAGCGGCACCGCAGCCGGTGTTTGATGTAGCCAGTGCTGTATATAACTTAGTATCGAGCGCTTTTGTTTAAATGCGGGAAGTGACTCGGGTGCATCATCGAGGGCTTTCTCAAAGGTTTCGCTCGCCACGGATTCTCCATTATTGTTATTACACCCTGGAGTCTGCGCGGCGGAATGCCCACTATTGCGAACGCGCCCTGACGTTATGTTTTCATTGACCATTTTCGTTGCGTATGAACAAACTATACGCGGCAACTGATCATAAAAACTTACTTGCCATGGCATGGTCGCTATGTGGAGTTCAATCCGCAGACTCCCGGTGCCCGATGAATTCGAGTTATACCAGTGGGCCACTTGAGAAATAAAGTAACAGTTTCTTCGCCACAGGCGCTATAGATGCGTTGGAAAAACGTAACTTACAGCCTGCTATGCCTGCGTTTTTCCGCCTTGCTCTGACACCTGTAGCTGTGAAAACTTTGTCACCCTGTTTTTGAAGTGGCCTACCAGGATTTACTGCATGCAGTCAGATAAAAAATCCTCCCTTTACAAATAAAGGGAGGACAGTTTACTCCGGGTAAACAGAGTTGGTGCAACAGGTAACTAGCCCCAGCAGCGTTCGGTGCCAACTTCTGTGTCAATCGATTCAACACCTTCGACTGGCTTGTCGGTTACCAGTGCAACACCGGTATCAAAAAAATCTTTACCCGGTGTGGGTTCTGGTTTGGTGCCATCGTTCGCCCATGCGGCGATTGCTTCGATGCCAAGCGATGCCATGAGTAATGGATATTGTTGTGAGGTTGCACCAATTACTCCTTCAGCAACATTCTTTACTCCCGGGCAGCCGCCATCAACTGACACAATCAATACATCGTTTTCTCTGCCGAATGATTTCAGTGCTTCATATGCACCTGCGGCAGCGGGCTCGTTGATGGTGTACACCACGTTGATTAGAGGATCCTTTGCCAGCAGGTTTTCCATGGCTTTACGCCCGCCTTCTTCATTACCTGCAGTGACATCATTACCGACGATACGGGGATCATCTTCATCACCCCATTTGTTCGGGTCACCAAGGTCTATACCGAATCCCTGCAGAAACCCCTGGTCGCGTAGTACGCCCACCGATGGCTGGCTGACCGCAAGGTCAAGCATGCCAATCTTTGCATCTGCGGCGGCATCACCGAGCGTTGCTGCTGCCCACTGGCCAATCAGTTCACCGGCAAGGAAGTTATCTGTGGCGAAAGTCGCATCTGCTGAGTCAATCGGCTCAAGTGGAGTATCCAGTGCTATTACCAGCAATCCGGCGTCTCTGGCCTGCTCGACAGACGAGACGATTGCCTTAGTGTCAGAGGCTGTAATCAGAATACCTTTGGCGCCATCGGCAATGCAGGTTTCAATTGCGGTTACCTGACTTTCGTGGTCGCCATCTACCTTGCCGGCAAAGCTCTTCAGGGTAACACCCATTTCCTCTGCTTTGGCTGTGGCGCCTTCCTTCATTTTAACGAAGAACGGGTTGGTATCTGTTTTGGTGATCAGGCATGCGGAGGTCTCTGCGAATGCTGGGTGGGTCAATCCAGTCAGGGCGAGCGTGACCGTACTCAGTGTGAGTAGCTTTTTCATTTTCCTCTCCATAAAATTCATTGTCATTCTCAAAATGAGCGACGACTGCCATGAAACCACTGGTAATGCTGGCTGTCAACCGGTACGCATCGGTATCGAGCGGATCAAACGCCTGCTACGTGGCAGCGCATTCGCTACAAATTTATATGATTCTCAGTCTTATGGTTGTGCCTGTTATTGAACCTGATCGCTTCAAGGGTGGTTTAAACCACGTATGCCGGATGTTGCTGTGAATTTGATAATCAGGCCAGCGGTTGCCACGGATGTCGCAGCAATCAGGCAGTGTGCCATTGATGCCTATTCAAAGTATGTGACCAGAATTGGCAAGGCACCGGCGCCCATGGTGGCTGACTTCGCTGCTTTAGTTGATGCGCAGCGTGTCTCTGTGGCGTGTAATGATCAGTGGCTTATCGGCTATGTGGTGTTCTATCCGGTCGTCACGGTTATGCATCTTGAGAATGTTGCGGTGATGCCTGCGCACGCAGGTCAGGGGGTTGGTAAACGATTGATCAGGTTGGTTGAAGACGAAGCCGTGCGCCTTGAGCTGACATCAGTTGAGTTGTACACCAATGAATTGATGGTTGAAAATCTTGCGATGTATCCGTCTTTAGGTTACCAGGAGTTTGATCGTCGCTGTGAAGATGGTTTTAAGCGAGTCTACTTCAGGCGTTTGTCAGGCACACGGGATTGATCGTTTGCCAGGGTGGCCAGTTCAAGGTGGCCAGTCCAGCGTGGTCAGTCCAGGGTGGCTAATTCAGGCTTGTTAATTCAAGGAAGGTGTATTGCAATGCGTAACGGCGCCTGTATAGTAAACGCCTGATGTACGTGGTAGTAGTTTATGGACGTAGTAAAAAGTAGTAGTACAGTTTTTGATTCCCTTGTTGCCGATGGCTTGCTTAGTGCTGATCAACTTCAGATTGGTACAATAGAATCCAGTCGTTCAGGTGAACCTATTGATAAGGCTCTGCTAAGGCTCGGTTTTATCACTGAAGCGTTGTTGAACTGCGCAATAGATACTGCAAACCCGGTAACGCGCTTTAGTCGCGAACGTAAAATTCCGCGTATGTCGCTCGATACGCTGGTCCCTGATGCAGAGGCGCTGGCTTATGTGTCAGCGGATCTGGCTCGACGCCTCACAGTTATTCCGATCTCAAGTGTTGCCCGAACACTGACAGTGGCAACGACTGATCCCCATGATTTGCCGCTACAGGATCGGCTGAAGACTCAATTGCCGCCTGACTATGCTTTGCAGCTTGCGCTCGCTAGCGAACATGAGATCATCACCGCGATTGATCGATTCTATGGCTTTGAGTTGTCGATCGACGGCATCCTGCATGAGATAGAAACCGGCGAGGTTGCAAGCACTGCAGCGGCAACCGGTGATGATTATCATCAACCGGTGGTCAGGCTGGTTGATGCCATTCTTACCGATGCGGTCAAGCACGGTGCTTCAGATATTCACTTTGAACCGGAGGCCGGGTTTGTTCGAATTCGTTACCGGATTGATGGTGTCATGCAACAGATCCGTTGCTTTCATATTGATTACTGGGCAGCTGTGGTTGTTCGAGTCAAGGTAATGGCCGAGCTGAATATCGCTGAAAATCGAGCCCCACAGGATGGACAACTGTCAATGCGGCTTGCCGGTCGGGTGATAGAGTTCCGTGTTTCCTGTATGCCAACAGTGCATGGTGAAAATATTGTGCTGCGAGTGCTTGATCGGCAAAGCGGGATTGTGCCGCTTGATGAGCTTGGCCTTGCACCTGCGTCTCTGCAGCAAATCAGGGTGTCAATGGATCGCCCGGAAGGCTTGATTCTGGTAACCGGGCCGACCGGCAGTGGTAAGACAACCACACTGTACTCGATGCTGAATCATAAGAGCGATGATTCGATCAACATAATGACACTGGAAGACCCGGTCGAATACACAATGACACTGCTGCGGCAAACAAGTGTTAATGAACAGGTTAAGCTCGATTTCAGCAGTGGTATCAAATCAATATTAAGGCAGGACCCTGACGTCATTCTGGTGGGCGAGATACGCGATGCTCAAGCAGCAGAAATGGTTTTTCGTGCTTCAATGACGGGGCATCAGGTTTACTCAACGCTGCATGCTAATTCTGCGGTCGGTGCAATTGCGCGCTTGCAGGATCTTGGTGTCAGTCCGGCGTTGATTGCAGAGAACGTTATATCGATTATAGGTCAGCGCCTGGTTAGAAAGTTGTGTGTGCATTGCAAGGTAGAGGACCGTAGTCAGGCAGAGGGTGCTGATGTCTGTTACGCGAAGGGCTGTGAAGAATGCCGTTGGCAAGGCTATAAAGGACGCGCAGCATTTGTTGAAGTTTTACGGATTACACCAGAGCTTTCGGAGCTAATCATTGCTGGTGCCTCGCTTAACCGAATTATCGAATCTGCACGACAAGATCAGTTTCAAACATTGGCTGATGAAGCACTGCGCCATGTTAGGACGGGAATTACTTCCATGACAGAGGCTTCCCGTGTGATAGATCTCACAAATTCTACGCGGAGTGTTAGCTAGCATTTTGCACTCGTCGCCGTGATCGTGGTGGCAGCAGTGGTGCAGTTGTATGCGGCAGTGCAGGTTTATATAGCAGTGCGTATGTGTATGGCGGTACAGCTGTAAACAGCGGTAAAGGTGTAGAGCAGTATGGATGTAAGTAGTATGCAATGGTTTAAGTACAAGGCATTTGACGCTGCCGGTGCAGTGCAGCGTGGAAAAATTCAAGCGCTCAGTACCGCAGATGCAGATAACCGGCTCAGTATGCGCGGGCTTGAACCTATCGCTTGCTCACGGTCTTTTCTGGATTACCTTTCTGTCAATCGCTCGCCTGTCAGTCGCCGGCAACTAATCGACTTCACGTTTCATTTGCAGCAAATGGTAGAAGCCGGGGTGCCGCTGATCGACGCCCTGAAAGAATACCGTGATACCGCCGGGCAGCAGTATATGCGTAATGTGGTAGCGGATCTGGTGACACGGGTTGAGTCCGGCAGCAGTTTGTCGGCTGCCTGTGCCTGGCAGTCAGCAGTTTTCAAATCGATGTACACCAGTATGCTTGAGGCGGGTGAGAAGAGCGGAACACTCGTTGAGGTGCTGACAGATTTACTGGCGCTGCTCAAGTGGCAGGATGAAACGCTTGCCAGTCTTCGTAAAGTTCTGATCTATCCTGCTTTTGTCTGTGTTGTTTTGTGCGCTGTTATTGGATTTGTGATGGCATGGCTGGTGCCGTCACTGACATCATTCATTGCAGCAGCAGGCGTGGTACTGCCATGGCATACCGAATGGCTAATTGCTGTATCCGGTGCTATCACCCGTTTCTGGCATGTTGGATTGCTGGTAGTTTTTGTCGCCGTTTTTTTTGTGGGTTTGGGTATAAGCCAGAGCCAAAAACTGGCACTGCAGTGGCATCGACTGCTACTGGCCCTGCCGCTGATCGGGCAGGTGCTCTACAAAATTAAACTTGCCCGATTCTGTCGATGCTCTGCTTTGATGTACGCATCAGGCATCAACCTGATTGATACGTTAAAGCATGGCGAGGCACTGGTAGACAATCGTTGGCTCGCACAGGCAATCAGCAGTGTGCGGGAACGTATTGTTGCTGGCGACAGTATCTCGGCTGCGTTCCGGGATAACACTGAAATGCCCGAATTGCTCAGCAGATTACTGCATATAGGTGAGAGCACTGGTGCTCTTGATCGTGCGTTTCAGCAAACCAGTTATTTTTATGATCGTGATTCCCGCGAGGCAATAGAACGGCTTGAGCAGTTTATCGGTCCAGCGCTGATTATGCTGGTGGGTGGGTTGATGATGTGGGTGGTGATATCAGTAATAGGGCCAATTTATGATCTGGTTTTTTCAATGCAGGGGACACTGTGATGAAGAAGTATTTTTTATGTCTACAGCCTTCTCTGCTCACCTGTTACAGCGCTGACAAAGGGACTTTTACCAGGCTTAGCCAGTGGAATCTGCCGGACGATGAACTGCCGGATAGTTTGCGCGCTTTTCTGACAGACAATCGTGAAGCAGAGTATGTGCTGTTGTTTGATCTGCCGGAAGAGGAGTGCTACCTGCAGGACATAAAGTCACACGGTTTTCTCGACCGGCGACAGATTATTGAAAAACTCTCCGCTAAGCGGTTTCCTGATTCACTGTTATCTTTTGCATCTATCGCAGGGACAAGGCAGCGCAGATCTGTGCAATTGTCAGGCGTTGACAGTAACCCGGTATTGGCAAACCTGTTGGCGCTGTTATCAGTCTGTCAAATCAGCCTCGGTGCAGTTCACTCAGTGACAACTCTGGTCAAGCTTCTGGTGAAGAAAATTTCTGCAGAGCAGAGCGCACAGTTGTTTGTGGTGAAGTTTCGTGACTGTTACCGCTTGATAGGCTGCCTTGATGCGGTTGTATTGTTTAGTCGACGAGTCGATATAGCTGCATCCAAACATAGCACTGATTGTCATTTCAATCTGCTGCAAACCAGTGTTGAGGAAACGCTTGTCTATCTGCAGCGGCTGCATGAAGGCTGGGTGCCAGACGTTGTCTTGATTGGTCCGTCGGAATCGGCTGATCGATTGCGTGCAGGACTACAAGCCAGCAATTCAATTAAGTTGGTCAATAACATCCAGAGCCACCTGCCATTGAATGCGGTGGCGGGTTCCTGCGATAGTGAAGTCCTTTTAATGTCTGTTGCTACCCGGGCTGGTTGTGGCTATGCCAGATCCAGTCACAGGCAGGCATTTATTACACGGCGTATTCGGAACATGGGCGCCGCGCTGCTGCTGTGTGCTATTGGCAGCGCCGCTTCATCAATTGCCGTGGCAGAGAAAGTTCGCGGTGCCCGGCTTGATATCGCAGACAGGTATGATCAACTGGCTGAGAGTCTGGATAGTAATTCCATAGACCTGCTGGCCCACTACGATTACCCGGTTGAGGCGGTCAGGCAGTCGTTGGTGACGGCCAGATTGCTTGATGTGATGTCAGAGAATCGTCCGCTGGATGTGCTACAGGAAGTGTCTGCGGGTGTCTTGCGTTCTGATGTTTCGATCTCGTCTGTAAGCTGGGAAAACACTGCGGTGATCGACGCCACGCTGTTGATGAAACACCTGGCTGATGCAGAACAGCCGTTGTCTGAAAATATCGCTGTGCAGCAAGTGCCACTGCAACAGATCTATAAAGCGACTGTGTCCGGGGTGGTTGGGGGTAGTCCGGAGATGGCTCTTGACAGATTCCAGGCTTTTGTATCGATGCTTCGGGAGATCAGTTCCAGGCCAACAGTGGTGGTTGTGGAGACACCCTTTGGACTTGGTGATCAACGAACCACCAATAGTGACTATGTAAGTGAAAAAAGCCCGTTCACGGTTGAAATCATCAGCAAGCCTGACGCGCAATGAAGTTGATCGATACACGGCGTGCACTGACGATTCTGCTAATGATGATCTGTTTAGCCGCCATAAAGATCCAGCATCACTTCCTTGTGAACAAGGTGGTGGCTGGTGGCACACAGATAGAGTCAAGTAAAAATCGATTTCAGCTGAGCAGAGACTCGGTAGCGAGGACTGTTGTTGATACTCAATTTCTGCAAAAGAGTTACCCGGCGTTTACCGGGCTTGTTCATCAAAACAGAGTGGAGTTGATTTCTGAAAGTCTGTCGGTCGAAGCAAGCTCGACGCAGAGAAAAATCAGCTGGATCAAGCTGCTGGAGTCTGCGAGGTCTGATCTAAATATATCCAAAATGAGCTTTGAGGTTTATCCGATTGAATCTGTGACAGAGGGTCAGGAGGGTTTAAGCGTAGACGTCGGTTTTGAAGCCATCATTTTGGATGTATCACTTTTACACGAGGGTGTGCTCGGTGAGCTGATGAACTATTTGTACGAGAGAGCACCCGTGATGTTCACGGTAAGCAAGATGTCAATTGATCGAAACAGCAATGGGCCAGGCAGATCGAGTGCTGAAAATATCAATGCCGAGATTGCTATTCGGTGGTATGTGATCCGTGTAGAGGAACACGGCAATGTGGCGAGTTAACAGGGTGTTGAAAAAGGTCAAGTGCAAAGGTCGATGCCTGACTCTGAGCAGGCATACACATCTAGTGAAGCACAGTTCATGGTTTACAAATGAGCGCATTAAGAAGCGCTCTAACGCGCTCGGACCGTGCGCGACAGGCTTTCAGCATCTTGCTAAGTACCTTGCTGTGCTCTTTATTTATACGTTCTCTGTATATGCAGAAGCCAGTGGTAAGCAAACTGTTCCGGCTGAGCTTCAGTTGTTCATGACAGCTTCAGAACAGCGGCAACTGGAAGACAAGCTGGAGCAGAATCGATCGGCATTAATTGAAGATAAAAACAGCCTGCTTCCTAGTGAAACAGTAGCGGATAAACAGGCAGATGCAGCTGATGTTGTTGTGCCAAACGTTAGTCATGAGGCTCCGGTCATTAGTCCGGTTCGGTATGATGGCATTGTGCTGCGTGATGGCCAGCTGATTGATATCTGGATTAATGACACGCGTATATCAGATCTTAAAGAATACACCAGCTCTGAATTGCAACTTCTGGATGCTACTGGCAGGTTAAGTATAAGTCATGAGAATTATTCTGCTCAGCTAACTCCGGGTCAGAGTTTTCCAGCGTCGTACCAGCCTGTTCGTGATGTTATTACAGGTAAATCGGCGGATCTTTCCAGTGAGGCGCTCTCGCAACGTCAATCTAAAGCCGATGCGGCTTCTGCATCGTTATCTTCCACAACCAGAGCTGATAACAGTGAGGATGAGCTTACATCGGTTGCCGCAACATCAGATAGTGCTGAGTAGGGTGCATTTGATGCGTGGTCGTAGTCATTTTCAGGAATCTCAGCGTGGCATCGCATTGTTGGTTGTCACGATGCTGCTGTTGACTGGCAGTGCGGTTTATCTGGTGAACGGGTATCGCACAGATAATCAGGACAAACGATTACAGGCAATGCTGTCTGCCAAGCAGGCATTGATTGCTTACGCGGTAAACTATGCCGATAACTATGGCCACAATACACGCGGTGGTGCTGGCAGGTTGCCTTGTCCTGCACTGCATAGAAGCAGCTCGCCAGCCAGAAGCTGCGCAGAGAATGAAATTGGATATCTGCCGTCAGTCTGGCTGCGTGACAACCGATTAATGGAGATAGACTATCTTGAACGCTTTCTGGATCAGGATATCTGGTATGTCGTTGCCGCTGATCATCGGTATAACCCTTCATTTAATACTCTAAATTCTTATCCAGATAGCGGTTTGCTGTCTGTTGACTCAATGCAGGAGGTTGTTGCTGTACTCATTTCTCCCGGCGCGGCACTGGACTATCAGAGTCGCGGTAGTGCGAGTGCAGGAGCACCATCGAGCCTGGTTGTCGAATACCTCGAAGGTGAGAATGCAGACCGGGACAGTCACTTTACGCTCACCGCTGAAAATGATCTGCTTGTGCCGGTCAGACGGCATGAATTAATGGCTTTGGTAGAGCGCAGGGTGCTTGGCTTTGTTAAGCAGTGGTTGCAGGAGTTTAAAAGTGAATTCGGTTACTACCCTTACGCGGCAACGCCTGGTAGTAATGGTGAATGCGTAGCGGGTTTGACGCGCGGGTTCATCGCTACCGAGGCAGGTAGTTGTGAAGGCGAGACTCTGTTGGATGTGAAATTCAGTAACCTGCCTGCTGGTCGTGCACTGAGGAAAACCTGGTTCAGTCGCTATGACTGGCCCGGCCTTGTTTACTATGTGGTAGATGACACCTGCACCGCTGCTCGTGCATTGAGCGACTGTGATGGTGTGGACGACCCGATCAGAACGCTGCGCCTGAACGGCGAGCCGGTTGAGGTGTTACTGGTATCGGTAGGTGCTCCGATTGAAACTGAGTATACAGGTGGTATGCAGGATCGCACAGGCAATGATCTGTCTCAGTATCTTGATACTGCCGATCTCATTACAGCGGTCAGTGACTATTCGACACCGACTGGCAACCACAGCAGTAACGATCAATTGGTAAGCATCGAATGAGTTCTACACGCAACAGTGCCGGTTTTACATTGCTGGAAGTGTCGATTGTCTTATTGATTGTCGGCTTACTACTCGGATCTGTCATGCAGCCAATGGGGGCTGGCCTGGCCGAGCGTCAGCGCAGGCAAACGCTGGAACAGCTGGTTGAGATCAGGGAGGCATTGATAGGTTATGCATCTGTGTACCACCGGCTGCCATGCCCCATTAGCAGCGGCAATGGCAGTGAAGAACCGCAACTGCCCGAGCAGGATTGTTTAACAGCGCACGGCTATGTACCTGCAGCAGCTCTGGGAATCACCGGCAGGTATGACAGTAGTGGATTACTGACGGACAGTTGGGGTGCGCCGATTCAATATCATGTAACACTCTCTGACTCAGATAGTAACGGTCTGGCAGATTTCACTACGGTCGGCGAAATGCGTCGTGTCGGTATGCATAACCTTAAGCCTGAGTATGAAATCTGTTCTGCGTCGAGCTGTGATCAGCTGCGCGCCAACAGAGTACCGGTTGTATTGTTGTCAACAGGAAGAATGATTACCGGCTCGGTCGATGAGTCTGAAAATCAGGATTCTGATACAAGGTTTGTGAGTCGCGATATAGATCTGGTTGGAGATGATCAATTTGACGACATCGTCATTTGGTTGTCTGGCAATGTATTACTTACCCGGCTATTGCAGGCGCATGTGCTGCCGTAATCGTCGGTCAGGTAATTTGGTAGTACTTACACATTTCTAAAATATCAGTATGGAGTTAAGAAGTATGAAGAGACAACAAAAAGGCTTTACGCTTATTGAGATTGCCATTGTATTGCTAATCATCGGGTTGCTGCTTGGTGGCATTATGAAAGGTCAGTCAATGATCAACAGTGCCAGAGTAAGAGCGATTGCCAATGACCTTACCGGCATTGAGGCGGCCTGGGTATCGTTTCAGGACCGCTACCGGTCATTGCCCGGTGACTTTTCGCGTGCCTCTACCCATTTGGCTGAGGGTGCTATCGATGGTAATGCTAACGCCAGAGTAGATAGCGTTGCTGAGGCGGGTGCGGTTTGGCAGCACTTGTCGGCAGCTGGATTTATCAGCGGTAACTATAATGGTGCCGCCGTAGCCTCTTTGGATGATGGTGAGTGTATCGAGGCAACATGCCCTGGTAACCCTTATAACGGTTTTTATAAAATCGCTAATTCCAGCAATGCGCTGGGCACCAACACAACATCACATGAGTTATCTACCGGAGGTAATATTCCGGTTGAGGTCATGTATGAGCTTGATCTGAAAATGGACGACGGGGTTGCTGCTACCGGCAGGCTGCGCGCTTTTGAGTCTGGAGACTACACAGCCTGTGTTGCCGGTGATGAGTGGAATGTTGTAGCTGGTGAAGCCAATTGTGCGGCAGTGCTGGAGTTGCCGCTATAGTCGGTGGATAAGTTGTAGTGGGTAAGTAGAAATCCCACTTTGGCGTGCCAAAGTGGGTGTTGATTATTTACACACTTTGGTGGGGCTTTGCACCAGAATCCACTTGATAATATCTCGGTGATTGTCCAGCGTCAGTGCTTGTTGTTTGGTCAGGGTAATAACCAAGAATGGGCTTTGAGTTTCAAGCTGGGTCTGGATTTCTTCAGTGGTTTTTTCGGTGCCGTTGCCCCAGGGCTTTCTTCGGACCAGTTCTTTGAGCTGATCCATACTGTCCAGTCCACCGTTGAATGCAATCGACGCAATGACAATATCATCAGCATTCAGCTGTTTCAGGCACTCGTTACTGCTGAGGTCAAGATGAGAGGTGGAAGTGCTGTCTGTTGATTGTGCCACTGCCGCTGAAGTACAAAACAAAAGTAAGGTAGCAAGACACAGGCAGCGGTTACAAAGTTTGCAGAGGGGGTGAAGGTATTTCATAAGTGATGTCCAACGCAGAGCCAGACATCTTATAAAAGTGGCGGGATTTTAACCACTGGCAATTCGACCAACTACTCGCCAATGCTGAAATTGACAGAATCAGACTCAATAATGACTTTGCCTGCTTTGTTCTGGATGCGGCTGGTTACTGTATGGTTGCCGGATTCCAGATTTCTGACTGACAGGTTCACATCACGGCCCTTGCTGATTTCTTTGCCATCAATAGCAATAACCAGCTCATCGTTATCACCAAGTGAAGGTGTTGGCAGTAGGATGATTTGCACTGCCGAGGCGTTCTCTTCTACCACTTTGCCTTCACGGGGTGTGAGGATAGCAAGACTTTTGTAATCCGGAGACTCAATAACCTCGCTGCTCTCAGCGTCGGCAGCCTCTTCACTTTCCCCAGCAAAATTGCTGTTGCTGGAGGAACGCGTATTGTGAATTTTGACTTTTTCAGCTCCTTGTATTGGCTTGTCACTGAAAGACACATTGCCGTTTTCATCCACGTGCTTGTAGATATTGGCGATGGTCGGGCTGGCCGCCAGGGCGATCGAGAGTATGCCAGCAGTTAGTGCCGCAGTCTTAACAAAAGCTATCACGCTTTTCTCCTGTACAGGGAAGCTGTTTAGACGGGGGCAATCAAGATTCAGACCGGTTGGATAATTCCAGGTAGTAATATGTTGAGTATTGAGAAATAGTAGACACTGGAGCATCTACCACGGAGGTAAATGTACGATACTTGTGCGGGGACGAACGTCACAGCAATAAGACGTTCTATGCCTTCAGGGTTAGCCTGCCTGCGCCGTTGCCGGCAGGCAAAAGATCAGTTAACTGCAACCGTGCCTTTCATACCAGCATCGAAATGTCCCGGTATCAAACACCCGAACTCGATTTGGCCGCCTTTGGAAAACTGCCAGACAATTTCCATAGTTTTTCCAGGGGACACGTGTGCCATATAGGGTTCTTCGTGCTCCATGCCCGGAAACTTCATCATCAGTGCAGCATGTTCCTGCAGTGACTCGGCAGTACCAAGAACAAACTCATGCAGAATTTTTCCATGGTTCGTAACGACAAAACGGATAGTTTCGCCGTCTGATACCTCGATTACATCAGGTGTGAAACGCATGTTGTCATACATGCCCACTTCAATGGTTCGATCCGCCTTTAGTACGGGATCATAAGAGCCGAACTCCGTTGTGACTGCATCAAACTCCATAGTTTCAGACGAGGCGTCGTGCTTATTGTCACCGTGTGCATACAGATCTGAAAAAGCAGATGACAGAGACAGCAGAACAATAACTTTGCTAAGTGTATTCATAAACAGTTACCTGGTAATAAATTAGCTACTCAGATTTTTCTATTTCGACGATCATCATTTTGCCGTTTTTCTCGACAACGGTAAACGAAACCACATCGCCCTTCTGGTACTGACTAATGTCTGTACCTTCCTCTGTTCTGAACACCATGGTCATGCCGGGCATATCAAGATTGGGAATGGGTTCGTGTTTAATGGTGATCTTGCCTGATTTTGGTTTGACCTTTTTTACCTCTCCACTGATTTTTGGTAATTCATCATCAGCATTTGCTGCAATCGTAAATAATCCGCAGACAGTGAATAATGTTGCAGCAATCAATGAAGTAAGTGAGCTTTTTAAAGATTTCATATTGAGTTCTCTGTGTTGGGTTGCTTGTAGACTAAGTGTGCTACCGGAGATTAAAGTGCTTCCAGTAGTGTAGAGTGAATGAAGCCGATAACGCCGCGGGATTGAACCTGCGCCCAGGTGCCGGAGTTTTGTATAACGCTTACTACCTCACCTTTGGGAATGGTGTGCACAACGTTGGCTGAAATTGACGGTTCAGAGTGGATGTTGTTCCATTGCTTTTGCACACGCATTTTTGGCATTAGCTTCGATGCTGCTGATGCCTTTTCTACCTTAACCAGGCTGACTTCAGTGGGTTCCTGTGGTTTGTTGGATCTGGGCATCGATTGTCCCGCTGTACCATTTGATCGACTGGCTGCCGGAACCTCTCCGGTATATTCAAACGATACGGTACCTTCAGGATGTTCATACCAGCCCGGATCAGAATAGTCGTCAGGTGCCTGATCTTTTCTTACCTTAACAATCGAAAGCATGCCGCCCATTTCTATCGAGCCAAATGGTCCATCGCCGGTCATCATTGGTGCTGTGTTATCCGGCAGGGGCATTTCCATCTCTGTCATATCAGCCATACCCCGTTCACTCATGACCATATAGTCGGGTATTAGATCTGTGATTTGTTTGGCCACATTGCTGTGATCCACACCAATGAGCGTTGGAACCTGATGTCCCATTGCATTCATCGTGTGGTGGCTTTTATGACAATGAAATGCCCAGTCGCCTTCTTCATCGGCAGTAAATTCAATCTGACGCATTTGCCCGACCGCAATATCAGTAGTGACTTCCGGCCAGCGTGACTCAGGTCGGGTAGGGCCGCCATCCGTACCGGTTACTTCAAACTCGTGACCGTGTAGATGAATTGGATGGTTAGTCATGGTGAGATTGCCAACCCGAACCCGTACTCGATCGCCATGTCTCACGTTGAGTGAATCAATGCCCGGAAAAATACGGCTGTTCCATGCCCATAAATTGAAATCAAGCATGGTCATGACTTTCGGTGTGGCACTACCGGGATCAATGTCGAAGCCCGCAAGCAAAATACAATAATCCCGATCGACTCTGGCTATCTCATTGTACTGACGTGGATGTGTCACCCAGGATCCCATCATGCCCATTGCCATTTGTGTCATTTCATCACCATGAGGGTGGTACATGAATGTGCCCGGGCGTCTGGCAGTGAATTCATACACATAAGTTTTACCGGCTGGAATGGCCGGCTGGTTTAAACCCGAAACACCATCCATGCCGTTTGGCAGGCGTTGTCCATGCCAGTGAATGCTCGTATGTTCGGGTAATCTGTTGGTGACGAAGATCCGCACTTTGTCGCCTTCAACCACTTCAATGGTGGGTCCGGGTGACTGGCCGTTATAACCCCACATATGAGCGGTGAAATCCTCTGCCATTTCGCGAACCACGGGTTCTGCGACCAGATGAAATTCTTTCACCCCGTTTTTCATACGCCACGGCAGTGTCCAGCCGTTTAAAGTGACGACAGGATCATAGGGTCGACCGTTGGGTGGTGACAACGGTGGCATGGTGTCAACAGAATCCTGATGGACTAACTCCGGCAACGATGCCATAGAGTTAGTGGAAACAGCAGCAGCACCGGCGAGACCTGCCATGGTTAAAAAATTTCTGCGGGAATTCATATGGCACCTTTTGATTTAAAGGTTATTGTCACAGGTGAAATGGCTATTACGTTGTTCATCATTAGTGATCCGCTCCGCTTTCTTCGGTACCGGCAGATGCTGCCATCATAGTGCCCGCGCTTACCGGTTTGCCGACCAGTGATGCACGTAATGCTGCATCAGCTAACCAGAACTGGCTTAACGCTTCGATAGAAGCCTGAACCGTTTCTATTTGCGCACGGGAGTCGGCCAGTAGTTCGAATACTCCGATAATCATGCCGTTATAATTCAGCACATTTTCTTCAGATATCATCTGCTGAAGAGGAACAACTTCATCACGATAGTGTTTTGCTATGTCATAGTTGGACCGATAGGCCGAATATGACTCGCGCAGATGCGATAAAGCTGAGCGCGTGATGTCCTCAAGTGTATTGCTCGCGACCAGAGATCGGGCATTGAGGCGGTTCTGAACCTGACCAATGTTTTTAAAAACTGGTATTTCGATGCCAATATCAAAGCCGCGTGAGGACTCACTGTGACCTTCATTCCAGACCGATTCACTGATAGCTGCAATCTCAACATCGGTGATATCACCAATAAGTTTTAAGCCCTGTTGCATCGTCGCCAGACGAAGGTTGGCCATCGCCATATTGACATCGAGTCGACCCAGCATGGCAGTAGCTGTAACGTCTGGTGCTTTTACCGGTGACTCTGGTATGTCTGGCAGGCGACCGGGCAGGCGTAGCTTTGTCGTTTGCTGTTCATCGAGCCCTAACAGGCGGGTCAGTGCTTCACGGCTTGCCAGTGCCCGGTGTCGCGCAACCGTCAGGTTGGTGGCAGCATCAGCGTAGTAGGATTGCTGGCGTGCACGGGAGAGTGCGTTGAAATTTCCAATCGCCTGCATATTGGTGCCAAGCTCGGCACTTGCTTCGGCACTGGAGAAAATCTGCTCTGCATAAACCGAGAGTTGCTGCGCTGCAACCGCATTAACCCACGCCTGCCGTACTTGCGTAACGTGATCAACGACGTCTGAAGCAAGAGATACCTGAGCGGAGTCAATCCGCAAAGCGGCATCCTGCGCCAGCATAGGTAGTCGCAGCAAATCCAGCAGACCGATAGCGAGCAGTCTTTCTATTTCCAGCTCGTCGTCTGAGCTGACCTGTTCAAACTCAAACACCGGGTTGGGTATGCTGCCGCTGATAGCAGTATTGGACGCCTGCTCCCAGTGACTTGCCAGCATAATCTGAACAGCTGGGCTGTTTAGCAACGCCAGTTCCACAGTTGCTGCCTGATTTAACGGCGTATCAAGCAATGTATCGGCGCGCGCTTTTGCTTTCTCGCTCTGTTCCTGTGTGCGCTGGAGTTCGAGATTGCCGTCGGTAAACTCATCAAGCTCGTTGTTGGCAAGCGACAAAGATCTGTCCAGATCAAAGCTGACACAGGCAGATAGCATAGAGGCACATGTCACTAACACCCATAGACGAGCGCTCATTGTTTTTTCTCCTCCATAGATTCGAGTTTTATAGCTTCCTGCACTATCTCGAGATAGGCACGCCAACCGCCTATTTCACCCACTCTGTCGTTGGCTTCTCTCCAGCCAATATCCGGTACGTAGTCAAATGGCACATAGTCATCAAATACAGAGATATAACCTGAGTCAGGTTGTTTTTTTCTTGCGCTATCGATTGGTGCTTTTTGCTCTGTTGACTCCGCGGCTTGTTCTGCAGGCGGTGGTGATTCAGTGCGAAGTGTTGCTATTTGTTGTGTTGTCCAGCCAGCTGCTTTCAATTCCTGATCAGTATAAGTATGAGCGGCTTTGCTCTGACCAATGGCAGTGCCGCTCAAGCAAGTCAGCACGATGCCGGTAAGTTGCAGAAAGGTAAAACGATTCATTTATAGACTCCTCACAGACATCAGTGCCTGCTGTGTACCAGCCTCCGCAAGAATGCCTGTACGCGGATTTATAGCGCGCCGACAACAGGCCGGGCTTTAATGTGGAAATTGGCAGCTAATACACAGAACAAATACAGTCGACGACTCGAAGCGCAAACGCAGGTCCGTCAACGACAAAGGTATTTGAAAGTTACCGGCCTCGAAGCTAGCCGGGAGCGTGTGTTAAACGCGCGGAGGTTTGAATAGTCTTGAAAAACTTGCGGAGGTGGGGTGCTCAGCCAGTGGCACAAGGTGCAGGTAACTGATACTTGCAATAATAATCGGCTGCAAATGACTGACAGGTGTTTGCTGAGCGCAGTGTGCGGCGCAACTCAGAGCTTCGGCACATTCGTGATGGCAGTTGCCACTCGCCTCATTGTGGTGATCAGTGGCTTCAGCAGTGTGCCGCGTATGTCCATGATCACTCGCCATGCCATGATGTTGATGTACATGATCGCCCGGATTAAACATCATGCCAGGCATGGCAATGGCGCCGATAATGGCATTGAAAAACAAAATGGCAGACAGTAAGACAGGCACAGAAATGAGCCTGTAACGGTGTTGTGCAGCTTTGTCGTGGTGTTCTGCCATTGTTGGAAGTTAGCTGCCTTTTTGAATTTTTTCAACAACGAATTCGTAAAGAACTGATAGAAACGAATTTCGAGGCTTTAATTTATTGGCGGTAATGAGTGTTTTGAAATGAATCTCAGCGAAACTTTAAGCAATCCAGGCTTCCCGGGTTTTATGCTGTTTTGCCTGGTGGATCATTATTGACGCTGGTTTGCGTTCTGTACAGTTGGCGTTGTCGCAGGTTACCAGTTGCGCTGCAATTGTCGGATGACTTCAGCAGGTGACTGGATTCTCTCTTGCGGTTTCTTCTGCAGGCAGTGCAGTGTTGTTTCTTCAAGCAACTTTGGAACCCGGGCAATTTCAGAGGGTTTGGGTGGTTCATCATTGAGTGTTGATGCAATGACTTCATCAATGAGCTCGCCCGTGGCTGGTGTGCGACCGGTCAGTGCTTCATACAAAATAATGCCGAGGCTGTAGATATCTGAACGTGAGTCGATGTTGGGGTCGCGTTGCAGCTGCTCAGGTGACATATAAAACAACGTGCCCTGCAGCTTTTGATGACCGGTCATGCCCGGGTCTTGCGGATCGCTTTGCGGCAATTCGTTTTCAAAGTCTGACTCTTTGCCTTGCTGGTCCCAGACTTTAGCCAAACCCCAGTCCAGTAGCAGTACCTCGCCGTAGGGTCCGATCAGGATGTTCTCGGGTTTAATGTCGCGATGAATAACGCCATGGCTATGTGCACATTCAAGCGCTCGTGCGACCTGTACAACAATATCGACCAGCTGATAAAGATCGTAGCGCTCACGATAGTCAAAGATTTCACGTAACGTGTAGCCGTGCACCAGCTTCATGGTGAAATAGTAGTGGCCTTTGTTGTTTCTTCCGAGTTCGTAGGTGGGTATCGTATTCGGGTGTTGCAGCATGGCTGAAACCCTGGCTTCACGCAGTAGCCTTTTTTGTTCTATCGGGTCGTCTGCGAATTCCGGCAACAGAGATTTGTAGCAGATGGTCCTGCTTAGATGCATGTCTTTGCAGGATTGAATTAGAGACTTGCCGCCTCTGGCGATAGTCTTGAAAAAGGCATAGCGAAAGTTTGGATCAACTTTACTTGCCAGAGGTTTGTCTGTCTGCTCGATAAGCAGCGTTGCAATATCTGGCAGCTTTAACTTCGGATATTCGCTCACGACGATCTACCGGTCTTTGCTGAAGCTTAAGAGTGTACCTTAATGACTGCGATCAGTTTCGCAGCGTTGACCGGGCTTATAATTACAGGGTTGTGTTGCAACCGCACTGGCAGCATGCTCACTTTAGCCTGCCCTGAAAAAAAGCAATCCCCACGCGTTGGTGGGGATTGCGATAGCCAAAGCTGTTGTACTGCTAATTCAAATCATTCAC
The DNA here is from genome assembly GCA_938007995.1 of uncultured Granulosicoccaceae bacterium. Lineage (GTDB taxonomy): Bacteria > Pseudomonadota > Gammaproteobacteria > Granulosicoccales > Granulosicoccaceae. Next base: position 22,169 of record CALLLW010000072.1, read on the forward strand.
GAATTGACGTGAATGATTGACATCACCTTAGCTAAGCGCTTCAGTGGTAGTCTTGATTATCGCAGCTGCCACTTTGTATGGATCTGCATTGGATGCCGGGCGACGATCTTCCAGGCGACCTTTCCAGCCATCTTCAATGGTGCCAACCGGGATACGGATGGATGCACCACGATCAGATACACCGTAACTGAACTGATCAATAGACTGAGTTTCGTGCAGGCCAGTCAGACGCTGGTCGTTGTCTGCTCCGTAAACACTGATATGACGCTGTATGTTTTTACCAAACTCTTCGCAGATTTTTGTGAATACATCTTCGCTACCGGAATCACGCATTGGGCCGTTCGAGAAGTTGGCATGCATGCCTGATCCGTTCCAGTCAGTGTCACCCAGTGGCTTTGGATGCCAGTCGACAGATACGCCATATTTTTCAGCGGTGCGTTCGATCAGATAGCGAGCCAGCCAGATTTCATCACCGGCTTGCTTTGCGCCTTTAGCAAAGATTTGGAATTCCCACTGACCGGCAGCAACCTCGGCATTGATACCTTCAATATTCAGCCCTGCTTCAAGGCACATATCAAGGTGCTCTTCGATGATCTGGCGACCAAACGCGTTCTTGCCACCGACTGAGCAATAGTATGGGCCTTGTGGTGCGGGGTAACCTTTTTCAGGGAAGCCCAGTGGCAGGTTAGTGTCTGTATCGATCAGGAAATATTCCTGCTCAAAACCGAACCAGAAATCGTCATCGTCTTCTTCGATCGTGGCACGACCGTTGGATTCGTGCGCACTGCCATCCGCATTCAGAACCTCAGTCATGACCAGGTAGCTGTTGGTGCGATCCGGATCCGGAATGATGGCAACCGGTTTGAGCAGGCAGTCAGAGTCGTTGCCTTCAGCCTGTTCGGTTGAACTGCCGTCGAACGACCACATCGGGCATTCTTCGAGTTTGCCACCAAAGTCGTTGCGAACCATTGTTTTGCTACGCAGGCTCTGGGTGGGCTTGTAGCCGTCAAGCCAAATGTACTCTAGTTTGCTTTTCATGATCGGAAGTCTCCAAGGATTGATGTCATGCGTTTGTTTCATCACCCCTGACAGCTCTACGGAGTTGTAGCGGGTGACCTGATTTATCTGGTTGAGTTGGGCCGAACATGTTTGTCTCAGCGAAGTCCAGGCGCCTGATTCCGAAATCAGGTTCAGGCATTTGGCAACTTCGCCTGGTGCAGCCGGCGGCCACTATACCATGTGTGCCAACATTACTTGTTCGTAGTTGTTTTGTGGTGCGCTAATTTTGCAGCGCAGTGATGCATTTATTGCAGCAGTGCGAGCCTCTTCTTCGGCAATTCGCAGCATACGCCAAATCTGGCGGAAACACGGCTGATCGATTGGTGGAGGAGTGGGCACTGATGCCGCTGCATCTCGACAATTGTGTATGGTCTCAGCCGGCTGCATCTGTGCATCACAGTCACTGATACGGTACAGCGTGATTTGCCGATACTTTTAATTGTGATTTCAAGACTCGGTTCTTAACAGAACCCGGACTCTGTGGCGTGGTAGCCAGCAGGTATGTATGTTCTCGGTAGTCCGCCGTTACCGATTAACGTGGCCTAAAATCTACCCGCAGGTTTCGCGTTGCTGTGGATGAGCTAATGTTACATTGACGGCAGATCTATCAGTGATTGACGTGTTTTAGTTATGTGGTCGCGTTAAAATCAACGGATTCCCCCGGCACCTTTTGGAGCAACTTTTCTTGCAATACGAATTAAACACCTTTCAGGGTTTGATTGCCGCACTCCAGCACTATTGGAGCGAGCAGGGCTGTACTGTCCAGCAACCCTACGATATGGAAGTCGGCGCAGGTACTTTTCACAGCTCAACCTTCCTGCATGCGATAGGTCCTGAGCCCTGGCATTCGTGTCATGTGCAGGGATCGCGTCGGCCAACCGACGGGCGCTACGGTGAAAATCCAAATCGACTGCAGCATTACTACCAGTTTCAGGTGGTAATGAAGCCATCACCGGCAGACTTTCAGGAGCTTTATCTCGGATCACTCAAATCGATAGGCTTTGACCCGCTGGTGCATGATATCCGCTTTGTAGAGGATAACTGGGAGTCACCCACGCTGGGTGCCTGGGGTCTCGGATGGGAAGTCTGGCTGAACGGGATGGAAGTCACGCAGTTCACGTACTTTCAGCAGGTTGGTGGTCTGGGGTGTAAGCCGGTGATGGGTGAGATCGCCTATGGCCTTGAGCGTCTGGCTATGTATATGCAAGGTGTCGATAGTGTTTATGATCTGCTCTGGTCTGACGGACCAAACGGGCCTGTGACCTATGGCGATGTCTTTTTACAAAACGAAGTTGAACAATCGGCCTACAACTTTGAGCATGCGAATGTGGATGCGTTGTTCCAGAGTTTTGAAGCAGCTGAAAAAGAAGCACAGTATTTATCCGAGGCCGGACTGCCACTACCCGCCTATGAAAAAGTACTTCGTGCATCTCATACGTTTAACCTGTTGGATGCCAGACACGCGATCTCCGTCACGGAACGGCAGGGCTATATTTTGCGTATCCGTACACAGGCACGCCTGGTTGCAGAGGCTTTTCTTGCTGCACGTGAAAAACTCGATTTCCCGTTGCTGAAAACACAAAAGAAGGTGCAGCATGGCTGAGCAGACTGACATGCAATCCAACAGTTTTCTGGTCGAGCTCGGTACTGAAGAGTTACCACCAAAAGCGCTGATGAAACTTGCTACCGCTTTTGGCGCAGGCATTATCAGTGGTTTGAAAAACGCCAATCTTGCTGTAGGTGATCACAACATATACGCAGCACCGCGAAGACTTGCAGTAGAGATCAATGATGTACCTGCCAGCCAGCAGGATCAAAAAATACAACGCCGTGGCCCGGCAGTATCTGCAGCTTATAAAGATGGAGAGCCGACTCAGGCCGCACTCGGGTTTGCTCGATCCTGTGGCGTCGAGCTTTCTGATTGTGAAGAGATCAGCACAGATAAAGGTGCCTGGTTAGCAGTTAATATCGAGCAGAAAGGTGCTGCGGTCGTGGATCTGTTGCCGGAAATTGTGGCGAAATCACTTGCAGCACTTCCGGTGCCTAGGCGGATGCGTTGGGGTGACAGTGATATTGAATTTGTACGGCCGGTGCACTGGTTGGTGATGCTATACGGCAATGACGTGGTTGATGCGACAGTGTTGGGGCTAAATGCCGGGCGCAACACTCGTGGTCATAGATTTCATAACAATACAGAACTCAGTATTGAGCATCCGGATGACTACCTCTCAACGCTTAAACAGCAAGGTAAAGTTATTGCAGATTTTGCTGAACGACGTGAGCTTATTGCCAAAGGGGTTGCTGATGCTGCGGAAAGCGTTAACGGCAAAGCACTAATAGAAGATGCGCTGCTTGATGAAGTAGCGGCACTGGTTGAATGGCCGGTGCCTGTGATTGGTAACTTCGAAAAGGAATTTCTTGAAATTCCTGAACAGGTTTTAATCACCACGATGAAAGACAATCAAAAATACTTTCCGTTGTTTGATAGCAATGGAAAGTTAATGCCGATGTTTATCACCATTTCAAATATCGAAAGCATTGAGCCTGATCAGGTAAGAAAAGGCAACGAAGTGGTTGTAAGACCAAGACTTGCCGATGCAATGTTCTTCTGGCAGCAGGATAAAAAGAAAAAACTTGAAAGCCATCGCGAGGCACTAAAGAAAGTGGTGTTTCACAACAAGCTCGGTACGATTGCAGAAAAAACTGATCGAGTGGAGCAGCTGGCGCTTGCCATCGCAGGAAAAATCGGTGCAGATATTAGCCATACCACTCGTGCAGTAACACTATCAAAGTGTGATTTATTAACTGAAATGGTTGGTGAGTTTGCTTCACTGCAGGGGTTTATGGGTGAGCGTTACGCACGACTGGAAGGTGAGCCAGAGCCAGTCGCAGTCGCATTGAGCGAACAGTATCTACCACGCTATGCCGATGATGGCATCGCTCAGTCAGGCGTTGGTCAGTCGCTCGCCATAGCAGATCGACTCGATACCATTGTTGGAATATTTGCAATTGGCCAGAAGCCCACCGGTGTTAAAGACCCGTTCGCGTTGCGGCGCTTATCACTGGGTGTACTCAGAACACTGATTGAAGGTGGTCTTGAGCTCGATCTTAAAGAGCTGCTTGAGCTGGCAGCTAATGGGCTTGCCGATAAAGCCCAGGCGGATGTAGCAGAAGTATTCGAGTTTATGCAGGAACGCTTGCGCGCGTACTACGCTGCACTTGAGATCAGCCCGCAGATCTTTGATTCAGTGGTATCTGTGCAGCCGACTTCACCACTGGATTTTGATCGGCGTATTAATGCTGTGAAAGCGTTTACACAATTGCCTGAGGCTGAGAGTCTGGCAGCTGCAAATAAACGTATCAACAATATCTTGAAGAAGAATCCGATGCCTTCAGGTGCGACAGTTGACGCATCATTGTTTGACAGTGATGCTGAGTCTGAATTGTACAGTGCCCTGCATGAACTGAAGCCTGAAGTAGAAGCAAGCTTTGCCAGCGGCAACTACACGCCAGCGCTGCAGGCACTGTCACGGCTACGTACACCGGTTGATATGTTTTTCGATAAAGTCATGGTGATGGCAGAGGATGAGAAACTGAAAAACAATCGTCTTGCCATGCTGGGTGAGCTGAGTGTACTGAATTCTCATGTGGCCAATCTTGGTGCGTTACAGTCGTGAACCTGATAGTTCTTGATCGCGATGGCGTGATCAACGAAGCTCACAATGATGTTATAAGAGATCCGCAGGATTTCATACCGATCGAGGGCAGCCTGGAAGCGATTGCCAGGCTCACCAGAAACGACTACCGGGTGATTGTGATAACCAATCAATCCGGCATTGCTCATGGCTTACTCACTATTGATGATGTCAGTAATGTGCATGCTCACATGCAGCAACTGGCGGCATCTCATGGTGGCAGAATTGATGCGGTATTGGTTTGCCCGCACACGCCCGATGAAGATTGCAGTTGTCGAAAGCCAAAGCCGGGTATGTTGCACGACCTGATGGAACGGCTGGGTGTTGAGCTGCACGGTGTGCCACTGGTAGGAGATTCGTTGCGTGATCTACAAACCGCAATGGTTGTTGGTGCGTCACCGGTACTGGTGAAGACCGGCCATGGTGCTGCCACGGTAGAGGAAAACAAACACCTTGAAGGTGTTGATGTTTATGAGAACCTGGCTGAATTTGTTGAGCAGTTGTTTATTGAAGACGATACCTAGTGTTGGTCCGGTACGGCAGTAATCTGCGAAGTAAGAAAAATTTTCATACTCAGGTTTTTATCTGCGAAGCAGAAACGGTAACCATCTCCAGAATTGCAGTATCGACGCTAGTGCTGCGGCAACATAGGTGAGTGCGGCTGCGCGTAGAATCCGCTTTGCCGCAGCTTGCTGATCCGCTGTGATGTACTCGCCTTCTATTAGTATTGGCATGGCTTTGTTGAAGCTCGCATCCCATTCTTCCGGAAGTATAATCAGGTAGGTTGCGGCACCACAGAGTGCAACCAGCAGCCCTCCAACCAAGGGTATTGCGGCTACAATCGGTATGCGGGTGAGTATGATGGTAAATGGTGCGAGAGACAGTAACAAAAAACCAATGCGCTGAAGCTTCATGGCCAGTGGTATGTACTTTGAGCGCAATTTAAATACGGTTTCTTTCTTATGCCATTGCAGTGCATGACCCACTTCGTGTGCTGCAACTGCGATTGCAGTCAGAGATTTTCCGTCAAAGTTATTGGGTGACAGCCTGACCGCAGGCGTGCTGCTATCGAAATGATCGCGATTCGGTTCGGTTTTTTCAACAACGACATCGTTAATACCAAATCGCTTCAACAAGTGTGTGGCAAGCTCGCCACCGGTGCCGGGAATGTCCGGCTTGTCACCGCCATAGCGAAAGAACACCCAGCGTATCCAGAGTTGTGGCCCGAGAACCAGTGCGCCGATCAGCAGTATGATAAATACTAAAGGCATAGGTTTCAGACAGCTTCCGGCAGTTTAAAAAGCTGACGTGCATTGGCGTTACTCGCTTCAATAACGCTTGATGGTGATATGTCTTTAATTGCAGAAATTTGTTGTACCACTTCTGTGATGTACGCAGGTTCATTTCTCTGGCCGCTGCGTGATTGACCCGGTTGGTCCGGCGCATCGGTTTCGATCATCATTGCAGAAATAGGTAGTGATTTAATCAGCTTTTTCAAGCGATGTGCCCTGTCGTAAGTGATAGCGCCACCAAAGCTCAGCAGGTAACCCAGATCAATCAACTGCTGCGCCTGCTGTAAGCTGCCATTGTAACTGTGAATGACACCGGTGGTGTTTGCAGTTGCAGATTTAACAGTCAGAGTGACATCCTCAACCGCTTTTCTTGCATGAATGATCAATGGCAGCTTAAAGCGCGCGGCGAGTTCTATTTGCGCAACAAAGAACCGGTGTTGTTTTTTATAGTTGGTGTCTTTGATGAATTTATCCAGTCCGCATTCTCCCACTGCCACACAATCTGTGGTTTGCAGTGCGGCTTCGAGCAGGTCCAGGTGTTGGTTAGTGTGTTGATCAATATATGCCGGATGTAATCCGGCTGTGGCAAATACATTGTTGTACTGCTTTGAAATAGAAACAATCTTGCTCCAGCGTGCTTGTGTGGTGGCCGGGATAATCATTTCGGTCACACCGGCGGCCACGGCTTTTGCATACACATCATCACGATCATGATCAAAGCGATCATCATCGAAGTGAATATGTGTATCTATGATTTTAGCCATGCTTTACTGGCAAAGATTATTGGAATGGATTATTGGAATGGATTACGGGCATGGATTCGGCATGGTGGCATGAACCTGCTGAATCTGCTTCATGGCCTGTTGTGGAATTTCTGTATCAACACTGTCGCAGTTCTGCTGGAGTTGTTCGAGTGTGGTAGCACCCACAATAGTTGATGTCACAAATGGTTGCTGGTGAACAAATGCCAGTGCCATCAGTGACGGATTTATATTGTGTCGTCTGGCAATATCCACATACTGTGTTATCGCATCAGTAGCGCGTTCAGTGGTGTAGCGATAGAAGTAGTTTTTATGTAGCGTCAGTCTGGCATTGTCCGGTTGTTGATCGTTGAGATATTTGCCGCTTAAAGATCCGGCGGCTAGTGGCGAGTAGGCGAGTAGTCCAATCTGACTTCTGTGTGCAAACTCTGCCATACCGATTTCATAGGTTCTGTTTAGCAGGCAGTACGGGTTTTGCACTGATGCAATTAACGGTAGCTGGTTAAGCTCAGACTGCATCAGGTATTGGTGCAGGCCCCACGGTGTTTCGTTGGACACACCAATATGTCTAATTTTTCCAGCCTGTTGAAGCTTTGCCAGTACTTCAAGCGTTTCACTTATCGGATTATGATGTTTGTCTTTGCCGTAGTCGTAGCCGAGCTTGCCGAAGTAGTTGGTGTTGCGTGATGGCCAGTGTATTTGATACAGATCAATATAGTCGGTGCGCAGGCGTTGCAGGCTTTCATGTAATGCTTGTTCGATTTGCTTTGGTTCGAGCTTAGGTCCGCCACGAATGTAGCCAATCCACTTTTTCGGCGCCGGGCCAACCACTTTGCTGGCAATAATGAATTTGCTTCGATCCTGATGCTGCAGCCAGTTGCCGATATATCGCTCGCTTAAACCGGTTGTGCTTTCACTTGCCGGTGCCGGGTATAGCTCGGCGGTATCGATAAGGTTGATACCTCGCTCTGCGCCAAGTGAGAGCTGATCATGTGCCTCTGACTGGTTGTTCTGCTGGCCGAATGTCATTGTGCCGAGGCTGACAGCACTGACCTCGATACCGGTTTTGCCCAACGGCTTGTATTTCATTCATTCGCACCGTGGTTGTACGAAATCACAGTTGAGAACCGGGAGTCTGCGCGGCAGAAATTCACATAACTCCCGGGCTGAATTAAAAAATCAGGTTCAGCATGGTCAGGCTGACGATCAAAAATAATACACTCATGATGGTACCGGCGCGCATAAAGTCGATAACCCGGTATCCGGCAGGGCCCATTATTAATGCGTTGACCTGATGCGTGGGTATGATAAACGAATTGGACGTAGCGATCGCGACAGTCAGTGCAAACAGCGCTGGATCAGCGCCCGCGCCAATGGCTATATTGATGGCCAACGGCACCAACAGCACGGTCGCACCGATGTTCGACATCACCAGTGTGAAAACGGTTGCGAGTATGGCGATCACGGTTTGCAACAACCAGATCGGTACATCGCCGAGTACCTGCAGTGTGTGCATCGCAATCCATGCAGCTGTGCCGGATTTTTCAACAGCAAGGCCAAGCGGGATCAGGCTCGCTAGCAGAAAAACCGTTTTCCAGCTGACTGCCCGATAGGCTTCGTCCATCGTCAGTACGCCCGCCAACACCATGCCGACTGCACCTACTAATAAGGAGATAGACAGGCGCAGCTCGGAGAGCAGCACCAGTGATACGGCAAGTAGAAAGAAGAACATTGCATGGCGTATTTTATTTGGCCGCAGTTCTTCATCCACATGGTCTGTGACGATGGCGTAGTCTTTGTTGTCACGAAGTTTTTTCAGGTTCCGCCAGGCAGTGTGGGCCACCAGTGTGTCACCGCCCTGCAACGGGGTATCACGGACTTTTTCTTCCAGTGTGTAGCCGGCGCGATAGATTCTTAGTATATGTAAACCATCGTTGCGGCGCAGCTGCAGATCATTGAGGGTCTGTCCCACTAGTGATGAGCCAGGTGGTACCACTATCTCTGCGATACCGGTCTCCTGTGCGTTCATGACGTTTGAAAAGTGGTTTTCTCCTTTGACAATCCGCAGTTTGTACTGGCGTGCAAACTTAACCAGCTGACGTTTGTTGCTGAGCACGCCGATGTAGCTGTTCACCCAGATCACGTCTTTGCCGTCTGGTACCACCGAGATCTCATCACCGTTTCTGACCGCCAGTACAAACGGCACGTCTTCGAGAGTGCGTTCGATCTGCATAATGGTCATACCGACGAGCGGGCTGTCCAGTGTTGCCTGCAATTCGAACAGCTCACCAGTGATGCCGTATACGCGTTGAAAATACTCAACCGTTCTGGTGGTGCTCTCGCGTTTCTTTTCTGACTTTACGCTGGGCAGAACAAATCGACCAAACACCACAAAAAACAAAATGCCAGTGGCGATCAGCGCGAGGCCAATCGGAGTCACATCAAATAAGCCGAATGTCTGCATCTGGTGTTCGGCTGGCAGCGCTTTGTTTGAAGACAGCATTAAGTCATTAAGAAGAATCAACGGGCTGGAGCCGACCATGGTTACTGTGCCACCCAGAATGGCGCAGAAACCCATCGGCATTAGCAGGCGTGACATAGGTATGTTGGTGCGCCGGCTGATTCTGCTGACCACAGGTAGAAACAATGCCGCAGCACCGACGTTCTGCATAAAGCTTGAGATGATTCCGACTGCACCGGATATCAGCGGTGTGATGCGTGACTCTGTGCTGCCACCCTTGCGTAGAATCCAGTTGGCGACGCGACTCATGATGCCGGTTTTGTCGAGACCCGCACCAATAATCATCACTGCAATAATCGAAATTACCGCGTTGCTTGAAAAACCATCGAACAGTTCCTGAGATTCTATAACCGGTTGCAGCCCGGGCAGCATGGTAGTCAGTCCGAGTGCCACCATAATGGAGATCGCAGCAACATCGATACGGACGACTTCACTGACAAACAAAAAGACAGTCAGAAAGAGCAGGCCGAGCACCAGGATAATTTCAGGAGTGAGTGTGCCGGCTGCGTTCATTAGGCTCTGGCGAAGAGGTCTCTTACTGGTTGTATCCGGCAGATGTAAATCGACCGGTTGAAAAAGCGGGTTTCAATCACTGAAGCTCGCACGTTTTGTTGTTGCTGACCGGTTGTGCAATATGCATTGCGTAACCGATGGATTGTCCGGAGAAATTCCGGCAAGCCGATAGCTTGGCAAGTCTGTTCTGTGGCAGGCCGTCATTACAGGTTCCGTAGATGGAGCCCGATGCTGGTTCTTTGGCAGAGCGGAGTTGAGTATCTTGCTAGCGTTTCGACGCAAGTGACGACCAGACTACTGTTGCAAAAATCGTTTCACATTTGAATGTTGCAGCGGCTTCGAAATGCAAAAGACTTTAAGATCGACAGAGGTAACCGACGCCTTGGAAAATCTGCCAAAAGTATATCGTTGTTACCAATAACTGACTACACCCGTTTTGTTGCAGATCGAAAAATAATGTCCTGACATTGATGCTTTTTACAGGCGTATGGCGAGCTAGTAATCTAATGATCTGTTTTTGTATCGGTCTGTTTATCATTTGGGTAACTACTCACCCCTAAACTGAGTTGGCTCGTCCTGCTAATGCGATTTGGATGGCCAAGAGCGAGTTGTAGCCTTTCCTTTCCATCGTTTGCAGGTAGCTCGTTATCCGACAATACGCCTCAGCACATTGCCGCTTGCGG
>CALLLW010000073.1 GCA_938007995.1 uncultured Granulosicoccaceae bacterium
GTGGCTTGAAATCGTCTGGTGTTTCACCTGACTGCAATAAATGCAGTTGATAGCCAAAATACTGCTTTGCCTCAGAGGGGAAATCATCCAACGCTGATTTGCTCGCCGGATACCAAAAAAGATCCTTCACGCGATCTCCAGTTATTGTATAAAATATTATACAGGAATATGCGATTAAAAAGCAACATATAGTTAATAGTTCACCGAAAAACCGGATATGAGTTGCCAACTATATGTGTGCTGCAGCAGTATCAGACGATCGGCATGAGGCTGTTTGTTCTGTTACGAGAAGCTACAGAAGTGATGGAGGATAATGGCCCTCCGGTGTCTGCCTGCAGGGGTCGGCACCAAACCACCATTAAGCGGCTTTAGCTAAAGACTGTGGTCGTGAGCGTTGGTGAAAAAGGTGCAGCCTTGAGTTGCATCAGGTATGGATTAGAAAGACGAACACCAGTGAACCCTTATTTAGGTGTCGAAAGTAATCGAATGTCATCAAAACCGAAGGAAAATATAGGCCTTCGGGACAAGCCTGCCAGAAACCTGTTTACTGGGTAGGTGGTGACCGGCATAAAGAGGGCGTGAGTCTAATCTGGGCGCTTCTGTGGAACTGCAGGAAATTGTGATCGTGATGTTAAGGGAGAAAACCAAGTGAAGGAAAGCAAGGTTCAGAGTACCAAAGCACGACACAATGACGGACTGACGTGTAGTAGCGTTGAAAGGCCTGTAACGGGCTTGGAGCGAAGGCGTCAGGTGTTCAGTCTGAGTATGTATCAACTCGTTAGAGGAGGAATACATGACGACGACAAAGCCATTTAGTATTTCCGAGCACGTGGTGTGGGAGGCATACCGGCGTGTTAAGTCCAACAAAGGCTCTGCCGGTGTTGATAATCAATCTATGGCCGAGTTTGAAGTTGAACTCAAGGCCAACCTCTACCGTATTTGGAACCGGATGTCGTCGGGCAGCTATTTTCCGCCGGCTGTTCTAGCAGTGTCGATTCCAAAGAAGTCTGGGGACGAACGGATCTTAGGCGTGCCCACGGTTGCAGATCGTATTGCACAAACCGTAGTCACTCTGACGCTGGAACCTATACTTGAACCTGTCTTCCATGAGGATAGTTATGGGTACCGGCCGAATAAGTCAGCACATCAAACATTGTCGGTAACGCGAAAGCGTTGCTGGGAAAATGACTGGGTGCTGGAGTATGATATCCGAGGGTTGTTTGACAACATTGATCATGAGCTTTTATTAAAAGCACTACGTCACCATGTCAAAGATAAATGGGTGTTGTTATATGTGGAACGCTGGCTAAGAGCTCCATTGCAAAACCAGAACGGATTACTTGTGCAGCGTGATCGAGGTACGCCACAAGGCGGACCACTATCACCGGTACTTTCGAATCTGTTTCTTCACTATGCTTTGGATCATTGGCTCGAACGAAACTATGCGCACATTCCATTTTGTCGATACGCGGATGACGGGATTCTCCATTGCCGCTCTCAAAGCCAAGCTATTTATTTGCATAAGCAATTAGCAGCAAGGCTCAAAGAAGGCGGTCTGAAGTTACATCCGCAAAAGACACGGATAGTGTATTGCAAGGATGCAAACAGGACTGAGCAGCACGATACGATTCAGTTTGATTTTCTGGGGTTCACTTTTAAGCCTAGAAGGTCTATGGGTCGCAATGGTGTCGTGTTCTCTAGCTTCACCCCGTCTGCAAGTCGGGAGTCGTTGAAAGCTATGAGACAAAAGGTACGTAGTTGGCGGCTACATCTGAAAAGTGAAACCTCACTTGAAGGGCTAGCTCGTCTCTGTTCAGCTTCGATACGTGGCTGGATGCAATATTACGGATACTTTAGGCGCTCTGAGTTCCTGGTTATGGCGAGGCATATTGATCTGGTATTAGTCCGATGGGCAATGAAGAAATACAAACGATTCAACAAACGTCGAACGCGTGCGGTGTGTTGGTTGGAGCAACAGTTCCTGAAGTACAAGCATCTGTTTCCGCATTGGCAGATGTCGAATTGGTTTTCGGCTGGAACAATGGGAGCCCAGTGAGTCGAGAGGTTCACGCTGGGTTCTGCGAGAAGCTGAGGGTGAGATCCCCTCGGCTTACTCACCTTGTACGAATTTGGCAAAATAGGGTGACTCACATCAATTTAGTTGCCAACTCTTTTAAGCCGTTGCTGTTGCTGCGCTGAAGAAAGAGTGGGCCGCTGATGGCGATAGTTACCAACTTTATTCCAACTACAACTGATGGCTTACTGGTCAGCGCTGGCGGAAGCCTTGCAAACTGCCCGAAGTCATCACATCGAAACGGCAACAGCACTGGATGTACTGGCAGACAGTTCAGGAGCGATCGGTGTTGCTAAAATGAAAGTGCCAGCTATTCAGGATAAGCTGCTTAACGACAATGCGGGAGATACCAGCTTCTCGCTTGAAAGTGCTGTCAAGGATATTGAACTAATGGTTTCTGAAATTCCGCAGAATGACCAGATGCAAAGTGTTATCGCTACTGTGTTGTGTCACTATAAATTTGCCGTAAGTAACTGCAATGCCGGTCTTGATTGTTCACTTGTTGCTGCAATGAGTGATCTACAAAAACAGTAAGCTCTCTACCTTATGATAAACATATGATATCGGCAATGTAGCTTCAGACTTCCTCACCTTTCTCGAGAAGTTCTTCTATCAGTTGCCGATTTAAATTATCAGAATCACCACCGCCAAAGCTTAAACCACCACCTGAGTAAACCGAGCCGTAAGACCGTGCCAGGTTAACTACCTGACCAATGCCTGAAATCAGTTGGTTTTTTTGTAATTGTGATAACGGATGAATGTAGACGCTCCACAGCATTCCCTGTGCGATTGCGTAACGTGCATCAAGGGCGGAGTCAAAGTTGGCCTGCATCATTCGCGTCATTTCAGCTGATGAGATTTCCTGATAGGGTCGGATAGGTGTCATTACACGCATGCGGTCATTGACTGCATCGGTGATTACCATTAGTTGAACGTCTTCAATTGCAAGTAGAAATCGCGTGCCGTCTGACTGGGTGTCTGGATCAAGGGCCCGCAGCACTTCTCCCATCCTTTCAGCAGACATAAGTTCCAGCGTTTGCTCAGATGATCCGTTGCTCTGTGCATATGCCGCAGGGATGAAAAACTGCAGAGAACCTAATAACAGAATCAGGATAGTGGTGGCTCGGCTGATCATGTGTTTTCTCCTCACTGGCGTCCATTGCTTTCGGGCTACAATAGCCAGTCTACAGGGTTTAAGTTGTGATCAAAAGGCCAATTTACGCCGAAAAACACACTGTTCTCTTTTGATAAAAGTTCACTTTTTTTGATAGCCGTAATCATATAGAAACGAATCTGTTCGCCACCTTCGACCAGCGCATTTTTTAAAAATTGCAGTTACACTGGCGGGACAGGCCGCCAAACTATCAGCAACTTAATATGCAACGTTCAGACAGTAGTGGCTGGTATGCCGTGGTTGGCTCTTCAACAGTAATGTCGCTGGCGTTGCTCGGTGATGCACTGTTGTATGCCGTGCTACCGGTCTATGCTGAAAGCTTTGGGCTGACACTGATCTGGGTTGGTGTGATGTTGTCAGTTAACCGCATTGTTCGAGTGTTTAGCTATGGTCTTATTGCCCGCCTGACGCAAAAGGTTGGCGCGCGCACGATGTGTATCACCGCAGCAGTAGTGGCAACGTTGTCAACTGCGCTTTATGGCATCAGTCAGGGGCCGGGCTTGATGCTAATTGCCAGGCTGCTGTGGGGGTTAACCTATGCCATATTGTTGCTGGCGATTTTGTCTTACGCCATAGAGTCGCGGGAAAGAGTCGGTACGCGAGTAGGTATGAGTCTGGCCATTCAACGTTCCGGACCTGTTCTCGCCTTGGTGCTTGGGGCGTGGTTGGTTGGCAAAGTGGGGCCGACTACTGTGTTTTTATTGTTGGCAATACCTACGGCACTGGCTATTCCTTTTGCCCTCTTATTGCCACGCGGTGTCTCCACTCAGGTTAAGAACAACACGCCAGTTTCGGTTGCAAAACCAAAACCGATAGATTTGCTGTTTTTTTTGCAAGGCTACGGTGTCGATGGTGTTTTTGCTCTTTCGATTACTTTGATTTTTGCCCGCGACGCATCGTTAACAGAAGCGGTGATGGGTGGTGGAGCGCTGCTTGCGATGCGGCATTTAGGTGAGGCCATCGCTGCGCCGTTGTTTGGCTGGATTGCAGATCATGTGGGTGCGCGGCGAGTTTTTGTTACTGCAGCAGTACTGACGATGTTCGGGTTTGTTGGAGTTGCCGCAGGCTGGACCATAACCGGTGCGCTGCTGATGTTGATCTTCAAAGGTGCAATGGCATCACTCGGGCCTGCAGTAATCGTTCAATCATTGGGTGCTGAAGAAAATGCACTGGGTGCATTGGCGCGAATGCAGACATGGCGCGATATCGGTGCGTCGTGCGGGCCATTGGCAACCGGTTTTTTGCTTACGTTTATCTCTGCAGAAATTCAACATGCACTGGTTGCTGTAGCGTTGCTTGCTGGAATTATCTACTGGATAAAAAGTAGGTAGTTCCATCGCGGCATAGACTTAGCTACCCTTGATTGGGTACAGCGCTTCGGGCTTTGCCGGTTCGTTTAATGCCGAGCCTGCGTTCTCGCTCTATTATGATGATGCCTGCCGTGATGATAAGCGCTACACCGGCCATCATGATACCGGTGGGTAACTCGTCAAAGATAAAGTAGCCGACTAACAGAGCCAGAATAATCGAGCAATATTCAAACGGAGCAATCACTGCCACTTCGGCGAAGCGATAGCTTTCTGTCAGTAGAATCTGGCCGACGCCGCCGAGCAACCCGGCTGCAATCAATAAAGACACTTGACTGGCATTGGGTAACTGCCAGCCAAAAGGCAGTGTGAGTAAGGCCAGTACGGTCGACATCACGGAAAAATAAAACACAATTGATCCAGTGGTTTCAGTTGCCACCAGTTTTCTGGCAAAGACCTGCGCCAGCGCTGAAAACACTGCGGCCATCAGCGCGGCCATGGCGCCGATGGTTTGCAGTCGACTGGTTGCTTCAGCCCCGAATACCGAAAATCTGGGTGACAAAACCAGCATGACGCCAAATAGACCGAGTAACAACGCAGAAAGGCGCACCAGCCTGATTCGCTCACCGAGAAACATTGCCGCAAGCATGGTGACCAGCAACGGTGCGGCGTAACCGATTGCGACAACTTCAGGCAATGGCAGTAAGCCGATTGCAAAAAAACCGGAGGCCATCGCCATCGTGCCCATCAGACCGCGCCATACATGACCCATCGGATCTTTTGCTTTTAACTGTGCTGGAAAATGCCCGCGCGATATCAACCACAGCAGTAAAACCGGTATGGCAAACAACGACCGGAAGAAAACCGCTTCACCCGGTGGTATTTGATCCGAAGTGGCCTTGATCAGGCTGAACATGGCGACAAAAACAATCACCGAGAGTATTTTTAATGTGATGCCGCGTACAGGATTCAATAAAGTTCCCAATGGTTAAGCGCAGGTATGCACCGTTTTTGTTGATAGGATGAAACAGTTGAGGCAGTGCTACTGGTGAATAGTTGAATTGTAGTCGTTTAGCACAGTGGTAAATAATTTACTTATCCTGCTACAGATGACAGGATTTGAGATGTAATTGAATTAGCCTGACAAAGGTCATCAGAACACTGCGTGCAATACCGGGCGATAAGAACCCCGGCCAAAGAACAGGGCCAAAGAACAGGGCCAGAGAACAGGCCAAGAAAACAGGGTTGGAAATTATGATTAGTCGATATTGGCGCTGCTTATGGGTGGTAGTGTTGCTCTGGCCAGCGCTGCTTGTTGCACAGGATCGGCCTTCGTTACCTGAGTACGTTCTGCAAAGATATGGCACGCCTCCGGCTATTCCCGATGGTCCGTTGCCAGAGCCGATCAACAAAGCTGTAAATACAATCTTTCCCGGTGCCATTGCACCGATTGGTTCTGTATCCCGTTCGACCTGGGGCAAGACAAACTCCAAAGCGCTGCAACAACTGGCAGAGGCACGGGATCCGCGTGTGGTCTGGCTTATCAGTGACTTGTTGAGTTTTACCTGGCAGGGTGAGCTTTATGACGAACTGGCTGCCGCTGGATCGCAAATACTCGGCATAACTCTGACTACGCAGGCGAACAAACGCTGGAATGAAATTACTGATCACCTGATTGCCTGGAACATACCGGCTTTTCCGGGCCATCTGCCGGTAAAGCGCGCCATATTTGCGAATGCAGTACATGGCTGGGAAGATCTGTTTATTGAAGGGGATATCGACTGGCGACTGATATCCTGGGGTGGTGTGCCAATAGATGCCCGACCTTATGATCAAACAGACACGCTATGCAGTTGTATACCGGCGGTAGATAACCCGATAGTGACCAATGCTGCAGACGCCACCTGGCTAAGGGAAACCGACATCGTATTCGGGCTGCAAGTGAACGGCGAGTACCGCGCTTATCCCCGGCGTATTATGGAAGTGCGAGAGATGGTCAACGATACACTTGGCGGACGTCAGCTGGGTATTCCTTACTGCACATTGTGCGGCGCCGCTCAGGCATTCTATACCGATAACCTGCCTGAGGGGGTTATGCGTCCGATACTGCGTACCACCGGGTTGCTTAGTCGTTCCAACAAAGTCATGTATGACATAAGAACCAATTCACTCTTTGATACGTTCAAAGGCATCGCAGTGACAGGTCCATTGTCGGAGGCAGGTTTACAATTACAAAAGGCCACAATGATCACAACCGATTGGGCCAGCTGGAAGTCAGCTTACCCGCAAACCACAGTACTGGACGAATCACTCGCGCTGGGTAAGGACTTTGATTTACGCAATACACGTGATGCTGACGGTCCGGTTTTTCCAGTCGGAGATATTGATCCGCGTTTATCCGTGCAGGAAGATATCGTCGGTGTGATCACTGCCTCCGGAGTGCCTGTGGCGTTTCCAAAACGTACCGCCTACCTTGCATTGCAAAATGGCCAGCAGGTGGTCGTGGAAAACGTCAAGCTGGAATTAGTGGCCGGTGGTATCACAGCGGTTGGAATTGATGGTGTGTCGTTACCAAGTCAGGAGGCATTCTGGTTTGCGTGGTCGCAGTTTTATCCGACATCGCAGGTATGGGGGCAGTAGGGTGCATTCGGCTCTGCGTGCAGGTTCCTGCAAAGCAGGTTAACTGTTTTTTGCTTTTCGCCGCGCTAGAAAATCTTTATGTGAATGGTCGGTGCCGTCATGAAAAGAGCCAGTCCATTGATCCCACGGCATCTCAAGCCCACCATAGTTGCAGGTAAAGTAACGATGATGCAGCTGATGATGAAATGTACCCAGTGGCAGTACAAGTTTGCCGTTGATGACGACTCCCTGATAACCGGTATGGGTCGTCGCGGCAGAGAGCGTAAAGTACATCAAGTGAAAGGCGATCAGGAATGGTGTTGACGGTACAATGAAATGAATCAGTATCGTGCTCAGGTAAACTATATGCTCAAGCGGATGCATGGATAAGCCGGACCACGGACCTACATTGGTATTGCGGTGGTGCAGGTGGTGTATGCGCTGATACAGCTTTGAAGTGTGTATTAGCCGATGTATCAAAAAGAAGTGGGTGGTTTCCCACATCGGGATCAGTAAGATAAAAAGCACCAGCCAGTACCATTGATTCGGCATGGAAAGTTGTGGTGCATACCCGTTGGCCAGTGCCCATAACATTAAGCATTCGTAGAGTGTCCATACAGTGACACCGCTCGCCAGTGTCCAGAACATGTTGTCACGTACCTGAGAGCCAAAAGTAAACACGCGATTTGATCTAGCAAACGGTCTGGCATCGTAGCGGCGTTCATCACCCTGTTTACGTGCGATATAAAAGTACCAGTGCAGTCCTCCGGCAACCATCAACATCAACACCAGATTGCGGACAAAGATGCCGGCTATCCAGCCTGATTCGAAATTCCGGGTGAGTTCCGCTGAAGGCTGAAAAAACAAGCTTGCTATAATGGCCAGTACAAGAATAATCAGGCGCTCAGAAACAGGCAACCATCCGCTGGTGATCCAGCGCAGGATCTGCGGTGCATTGGGCGGCCACTGAAAGTACGGAGATACTTTTACCGGCAATTCCGGTGTGTAATTCCAGGCAGAGCTGCCTTTTTTGGTGCTTGTGCCAGTGGTTTGAATATCTGCGCTATCAGCCATTTTTTTCTACTTTGTTTTTCGCAAAAAAAGTTTTTAGCATGTTAGTGTCACTGTGCCTTTGATCGGTAGAACTGAAGGCACGGTTGCAGGATACAGACATTTGTCCGGCTTCATTAGAAAAATCTTTCTGGTGTCTGGAATATCGAGTGAGTAGCGTATTAGATGTTAACCTTTGCCGCATTATCTGAATCATCTGGCTACGAATAATCTATGGACTCGATAACACAGGCAGCACTTGGCGCTGCAGTGGGAGGTGTGGTCGCAAACCGGCAGATACGCCGTAAAGCAATGCTGGTTGGTGCGGTCATCGGCACGTTACCTGATCTTGATGTGCTGGTACCGTTCACCGGAGCGGTGGAGTCATTCACCTACCATAGAAGTTTCAGTCACAGCCTGATTGTCCTGACTGTTATCTCACCCGTTGTGGGTTGGCTGGTACACAAACTATTAAGCGCCAAACTGTCTTTTAAAAGAAGCTGGTTGCTGGCATGGCTGGTATTAATTACCCATACGCTGCTCGATGGTTTTACCGTTTATGGCACGCAGTGGTTCTGGCCATTTTCAGAGTACCCGGTTTCTGGTTCCAGTATGTTCATCATCGATCCGGTGTACACCATTATTCTATTGGTGGGCCTGGTGGTGTTGCTGCGGCAGCGGTCACGCGCATGGCATGTGAATGCAATCTGCGTTGGCTTGTCTTGTGTCTACCTCACATGGTCGGTTGCTGCTAAGCATTATATAGAGCGGCAGGTCAGATCCTCACTGGCGCAGCAAGGCATCACCTATAACCGGTTGTTGTCGACACCGATGCCATTCAACACGCTTGGCTGGCGCATTATTGCAATGCAGGATGCCGCTTACCTGCATGGCTTTGCATCAGTGTTTGATCCGCCCGAGCATGTCTATCGATTTCATAGCTACGAATCTAAAGTGAGCTTGCTTGACGGAATAGAATCACACTGGCCGGTAGAACGATTGCAAACGTTTACTCACGGTTTTTACAAGGTTGAACAACAGGGTAACGATATTCAAATGGTAGACCTGCGCATGGGCGTGGAAGGCGCTTATATTTTTTCGTTCGTGGTCGGTAAAGCCACAGAGCAAGGTAGTGTTGCAGTGGCCGATAAAGAAGCGGATGTGGTGAGAGATTTTTCTGCGCTGCCAGATCTGCTAAAACGAATATTTGATCCCGATCACGAGCTGTTTTGAAAAGCCTGTAGCCATTGGTGGTGAAAGGCGTCTGTGCGACTTCAGGAGCCTGTCAGTTGCGGCAGGAATCGTAGAGTCACAAAAGCAACGGCGATCAGCAATATGACAGCAACGGCTAGCAAGCCATGTTGCGATGGTGAAAGTGGTTTTCTCTTTTTTGGCATTCCAGGCTTTTTGATTTGGGTAACGACCTTAAGGCAGATGCAACTGTTGCTCTAAACGCGGAAGCTTGTCTGTTTTACTGAATTGCTTTTCCTTGAAAAAAGCGTACGGGCTTTTCCGACGCAGCATAGACAGGGTTGTTAGCCGGAAAGTCAATTGATTTTATTAAATATCAATAACTTAAAAGTCAATATCCTCAGTATATATTTTATGATCTGTAGATCATATAGACAATTTATGATTTATGGATCATAATTTAGATTTATGACTCATGGATCATAAAAATGGATATTCTATCCCGCACCCCCCGGCAGCTTGGTCAGGCACTGAGGCGCGCACGAAAGTCTGCCGGCCTGAGCCAATCAGAATTGGCAGAACGTTGTGGCTTGTGGCAGGAAACATTGTCCAGAATTGAAGGTGGTGCCTCCGGTACCAGGCTGGATTCGGTTATTGAAATATGTGCAGCCCTCGATCTAGAAATTGTAGTAAGGCAACGCACCAGGGGCGATAACGACTATCTTGAGGAAACGTTATAAGCCATGGCAAGGCGCAGCAAATACCCTCCATTGCAAGTCTATTTGAATAGTCGTCAGATCGGTACATTAACAAAAGAGAGTAGTGGTGCAATCTACTTTACTTATGATAGTGAGTGGTTGAACTGGAAGCATGCGTTGCCGGTTTCTTTGTCTTTATCGCTACAGGAAGAACGTTACTCAGGTGCTGCTGTAACAGCCGTATTTGAAAACCTGCTACCAGACAATGAGCAAATTCGCAGTCGAGTAGCTGCGAGATTTCAGGCAGATGGAACCGATCCTTTCAGCTTACTGGCGGTAATCGGGAGGGACTGTGTGGGAGCGCTGCAGTTTCTACAGGGCGATGATAAGCCGAATCCGGTAAAGCAAATGCAAGGTGTTGCGCTAACCACAGCAGAAATTGCCGATACCCTACGGTCACTGTCAAAAAATCCATTGGGTCTTAACAATGACAGGGATTTCAGAATATCCATTGCCGGTGCTCAGGAAAAAACTGCCCTCCTGAAGCAATCCGATCAATGGATTCTTCCGACTGGTACAACACCGACAACGCATATACTCAAAACTCAAATTGGTCAATTATCGAACGGGCTGGATCTGATTCGCAGTGTTGAGAATGAGTTTCTGTGTCTTAATATCGTACGTGAGTTTGGGTTGGATACAGCTAATGCAACGATAGAACAATTCGAGAATGAAACCGTGCTGGTGGTTGAACGTTTTGACCGAAAAAAAAGCAGTGATGGCTATTGGCTGCGAATTCCACAGGAAGATTGTTGTCAGGCGCTTTCATTCGCATCAACTTCAAAGTATCAGAGTGATGGCGGCCCCGGTATACAATCGATCATGCAACTATTGATTGGTAGTGATGAGCCATTAATTGACCGCCGTGCTTTTTTTAAAGCTAATGTGCTGTTCTGGTTGTTAGGTGCAACAGACGGCCATGCAAAAAATTTCAGTCTATCACTGATGCCTCAGGGTCGGTTCCGCCTAACGCCCCTGTACGATGTCATCTCGTTGCAGCCCAGTGTTGACGATAGCCAGGTTCGACATAGTGAGTTCAAGCTTGCTATGCGAGTTGGCAACTCAAGAAAATACAATATCAACGATATTCATGGCAGGCATTTTCTTCAGTCTGGTCAACACAGTGGATTTTCATCAGTTGAGATTAAAACGATCTTCGATGAAATTCTGGATACAGCGTCTGATAACCTGAGCAACGTTGCTGACAGCCTTGCTGGTGATTTTCCACCTGACCTGGTTAAGTCTGTATTTTCAGGTATAGAGCGCCGTTTACAGAGGCTAACGGCGCTCTAAAAACAATCAACTATTGCGTGCATCGTTAAGTATGTTTTTACTCAGTAGTGAACGATAGGCTTAACATGCACGCTTCGCTTGTGGTCGGCGCAGTTGAATGGCATCAGAAACCGCTTCTGCTATTGGTTCAGGCGGGCGGTTGATAATGGCCGGAAGATGATTCATGCTCGGCACGTTGTTGTGCTCCAGCAAGTCGTGGTGACCAATAGAGTAGGGAGTCAGATGCAAGCGATCGCACAACTGTGCAAACAGACGGCTGATCATCTGCGGCAGACGAACCACCACTGGTGGCTGCCTGTGTTTTTGCCGTAAGCGCAATAGATAAGACTCAAGCGTGAACCATTCACCACACCCGACCTCGAGGATCTTTGCGCGCTGATGATCGGGTGAATTCAGTAGCTGCATTGCCAGTGTAGCGAGCGCCAGGCCCAGATCAGAGGCTCGGACCGGGCTTAGAAATTTTGTGGCAGCTACTGGCAGTGGCCAGACTGGCCATTGTGCGAGGCGATGAAACCATCCGGCACCGTAAGTGGTAGAACAGTCCGGGATTCAGCCATGGCGCTGTTAGCCCGAGGCCGAGAGCGATGATGTTCATGGCGAAGAAAAGCGCAAAGAAAAAACGCTCAAATCTAAACCTTGGTATTTGCGTGCGCATTTGCATGACTTTAACAAACACAAAAAAAGTATAGCCGCAGCCGGCCACGAAATTCATCATGGCGGCCCACGGCATCGGCACAATAAGTACGACGATCAGTAACACACCATGGAGCAAATCTTTAACGGCTGGTTGCTGTCCATGGAAAAGCAACTGTCTACTGAAAAAATAGAAACTGACAGGCACTAATGCCAGTAACAGTGCGTACCACTGGTAAGACAATAACGGGGTGCTGTTGAGAAAATACTAAAGGTGCGCCAGCTGTAACAGTGCCAGTACGATCATTAAGCCCGCACAGGTGGCTTTGCCGCTGCGGGTTTTTTCCATACCGGGCAGAGAAAAAAGATACAGGCTGCACAATAGAAAGCAGCTAACAATGCTGAAGCCCGATAGTATTGTGCTGATCTGATTCATACCCGGATGCTACCGTTGCTCCGGGTGGTAAGCAAACAGGTGGCCGGGCACTGCGTGTGTGGGCGTGGCATGGCAATGAATTCAAAGTGGTGGAGCTGCCAGCCTCCACCACTCACATATCTACAATCTTAAAAGTCTGCAAATTAGCAGACTATGGCGTTACCACCCTTGTGACATTGAATACCAATGTGAAGTCTGCTTCTGCACCGGTCTGATTTAACCAGAAAGAATAAGTACCCGCCTCAAGTGGTGGTGTGAAGCCGATAGCGCCCGCTCCTGTGCCCGCAAGAGTCAGAATGTTCTGATTGAGCGTGTCCACACCATAGTGCGTATACCCGTCGAGTTCACCGATACTCTGATTTGCTGTCTCCGGTGTGACAGTAAATACAGCACCGCTCTGAACAGCGATAAATGCCGCCGCGTCGCCAGCGTCCGAAGTATATTCGGTATGGTCGATACCGGTCAGTGTATCGCACGGGCCGACTGTCACAGTGACGTAATCAATATCTGCGCTGGAAGTTGCAGCCGTTAGTACATTGGCACCTGGCCCGAGATCCCATGTAGTGGGGTTTTCGATATCGCTGGAAAAATCACCCAGCGCTGCTTCAGCCAGTGGGGATGCGTTATCAACAGCGCAATCGACGGCATCCGGGTCTGCGCCTGTATCAGAATCACCTGTCACTACGCCGGAGTCAGAGTCGCCGTTTAGACCGTCGCCGTCTGAATCGTCATCAGAGCTGCCGCAGGCAGCGAGTAAGCAAGATGAAATAATACCGATGAATAAGCTTCTGTAACGCATTTTGACTCCATGTATATTTAAAGGTGGGGCAGATTGCTTTCGTGCAACTGAGTATAGAGTGCAAAATGCGTCTCTGCTTAACGGTAGCAGGCTTACTCTTTGAGATCATACCCTGCCATAAACAGATGCACTGTAGTTCTATTTAAGGTGGCAAGTCAAACCTTGCAATTCTAACGAAAACGGTTTGGGTAAACCGGTTCCAGCCAGGTGGATTTAAACGGATTGGCAGATCATCAACTGGTAAAAAAGGTTTACTCTGCTTCGATTAACTGTTTTAGCTTGTTGATTTGCTTTTCATGATCTGACTGCATTTTCTTCTTCGAGCTGAAAAAGAATATAATTTTCATGAATAGCCCAACGCGCACAAAATCTGCTGACGCCAGTAATCTGGTTTTGTGGGGCTCTATAGCTTCAAATTGATTAATGATTTTTATATCAAAATCACACCTGTCCCGTTAACAGCGGCTGAGTTATGGCCTGATCGCCAGTTCTAGTACAATGGGTTTGCTAAAAAACACTGCCATAGAAGGAGATCAGGCCATGGCTCATTGTAATACGATTTTGTCCCAAATACTGAAATT
>CALLLW010000074.1 GCA_938007995.1 uncultured Granulosicoccaceae bacterium
GACCTGGAAACACTCAAGACAGAAATACGGGCATGGTCGAGTGCTACCAATGACAAACAGCGTGGAGTGGACTGGCATATGAAAATCGACGATGCCCGATCAAAACTGAAATCCGTCTATCCGAAAATTAAATAATGCCAAAGCACTAGCAAAGCGCCTGTTAGCGGAAAAAAGCACGCGTGTTGCTTATCTTAACTGGGATATCGCCGCCCACCGGGAACCCATGTTAGCGAGCACCATTCCAACCTCCGCCACTGGCAATTGCAACAACCCGACACCAGTCAGCCTGCCTTTCTTTTTTGATGGCCAGGGTGAGCACTGTTGGGAGGTGTCGGGTGCAGTAAGCCATACAAACTCCTGGAACACAGAGTCATTGCTTATCAACGGCGAAGCCTTCACTAACCGTTGGCCCAACTCACTGCCAACTGATGCAGACGGAAAACTTATCATCCTGTACAACGGCAGGTTTCCGTGGAGTCACTTCGAGATTGTCGGTACCAAATAATGGAGTGATGTTGCACGTCGGGCCGGCAATCGGCCCGACTGATACCAAATCAATATTAATTTGGTGGCATCCTAAGAATGCTGATGTGATCAACAACGCTTCGTCTAACTGAATTGCTCTTACAGCTTGCAGAGAATCATACCTGGTAAGCCCGTATTCAAAATCCGACATGCTACCGTGAAAGGACGGTATTTTCGTATTAATGCGGTACAAATGAGTACGAAATTCACTAAAAAGTAATAAAAAAATAAAGAGCGAAAGTTTCGTTATTCAAGCTTGAGTTCTATCGTACTACTAAGTGACTATAGGTTGTATTTCGCTGCTTAGTTGCCTTTCACGTAGTGCTCGTCGTAACTTCTGCAGAATAAATAACTTGCGGCAGATTGTGCATCTATAAGTTCATCAATACATGGTTAAGCTAGCAGCAATGTGTGCTTCGGTTAAGGTTGTATGGTCAATTTATAGTGGTGTTCTGGAAGAGCTTTAAAACTAACTAATTCTGAATAACTGCATGGTTCGAAGCAGCGCGTTCGCTGGATATCGAATGATGACTTGTATACACTAATCACCTGCATACGGACGCAGCGTCATTGAAGTTCTCAGTTACTAAGGACAGTTATATGAGCCTGCTCGGCTTACGAAAATTTGGTAGGCGCTATCGGCGCTACCGTTACGAAAATCAATACAACTCCCCACTGCTAATTTTCGCATTGGACTGCTGCCTAGGCATCTCCAAGTTGCTGTTTATTGCTGTGTGCTTTTGGGGGTTGTGGTGGGTGTTTACGCAGTACATTCTTTCGGGTTAATCCTTGGCGTAGCGGGTGTCTGGAATTTAATGCGCGCATCAAGGTAAGCGCAACATGGGTATACAGGGTTGCGATATTGCCAGTTACGGCCGGTAATTTCGTCCAGCAAAGAATTTACTGCCAGCCCGCGAGTTTGTGGTTTTTAGACAATTGTGAATCGTTCTGATGAACACCGGTCATTGACGCGCGGGTGCAATCCCACCGGGCTACATGGTCTTTGCATCTTCAAACTATGTGGAACAGTTCATCAATCGGTTTGTTGCACTGCTAGGCGAAGCAAGGTTTACCTTCGCATTTATGCTCAGAGTACCGTTAATGTACGGATGTTTGGTTGCAATCGGTGAAGCGCGGTCATTATAGTGTAATGACAAAAAGTTCGGTGTCAGTTATAATTGACGGTTTGATTCTAGGTGGTGAGCACAATAAGCGGTGCTCCGTAATTAGCGCATTCCACTTGGAGTGCTTGGGCGTGGAGCACGACGCACTATTGGGGGGGGTGTAATTTGTAACAGGTATTTTGCAATTTGAGATCTATGAATCAGCATTTGGATTGCGTCGGGCACATAATCTCGGCTCACGCTTGTTCAGGTTGGCGAAAGTGAACGTACATCTCCTATTGGAAGCTGGGATGAGCTACAGGGTTGTTTACACAAGGAAGGATTTGAATAATGCTTATGGATGTTTTTATTGTGGTAGATAATCTTTACTATGGCATGCTTGCCTTTGCGATCTGCGCTGTCCTGATACCTCTCGCTATGATTGTGGCGCGCCGGATTGGTTTGATAGACGAGCCAGGTAAGCGCAAGAAGCACGCTGCACCAACCCCTCTAATTGGTGGAGTCGCAATTTATCTCGCAGTTCTAGCAACCGCTGTCATTGCACCTTCAGAATGCTTCAACCTAGCTTTACTGGTATGGATTGGTCTGGTCCTGGCAATTGGTGTGCTCGATGATCTGTATGATGTTTCCTACAAAATCAGGCTTTTTTGTCACGCTTGCGTTGTGGTAGGAATATTCGCAACCAGTGGTTTATTTGTCGGAGATGTCGGTGCGATAACAGCAGCGGAGCCGTTACGTATGACGAGTACTTTGGGAGTATTTTTCACGGTGGTTGGCGTCGTTGGTGTTGTTAACGCAGTGAATATGAGTGACGGAGCAGACGGTCTACTTGGTAGTTTGTTACTCGTATCGTTCACAACAATTTTCTTTATAGCTCTGAGCCATGGTGAAGGCGGTCAGGTTATTACGGCGCCAGGTGTGGCGATGTTAGTAGGTGCCGTATCGGCTTTCATGCTCTTCAACAGCAGGGTCTTCGGGCGTGCTCGGGCGTCAGTTTTCATGGGTGACGCAGGTAGCACGGCTTTGGGCTTTGTTTTGGCGTACTTGCTAATTGATTACTCTCAGGGCAAAGATGCCGTGGTAAGTCCTGTTGTCGCTGGATGGGTCGTTGGGTTGCCGCTGCTGGACGCCAGTGGTGTGATTCTCCATCGAGTGCTTTCACGTCGGTCTCCCTTTGCCCCAGACCGATCTCACTTACATCATCTGTTGATGGATGCTGGGTACAGTGTTAATCGAACGGTATTGACGGTTCTTGCATTGCATGGAGTGATGATCGGCTTCAGCCTACTAGTTTTTAATTTAATTGGCGATGCTTCTGAGGCGTATTTGTTCTGGGGCTTTGTAGCCTTGGTAATGGCGAGAGCAATTTTTGCGATGCATTACGATCATAGTGTTAAGGCAAGTGAAGACAGAGCTCGTGTGGATGCAGCTGTTGGTTTGCGCGGAGCTCGCCCTGACGTTTCAGTCATGGTGGGTACTACTTCCGGTTCTCCAAGAATTAAAGCTCTGCAAAAGACAGATTTGAAGTAAACACTTTTAAAGTTGTGGTAACAAAAATGCACGTTGTGCAGCTGTGACAATCACAGCATTTCTCTCAAAAATACTGTTATGAAAAAAATGATGAAAAAAGCCTTAATTACGGGTGTTACCGGGCAGGATGGTTCCTATTTAGTAGAATTCCTTTTGGAGAAAGGGTACGAGGTGCACGGGATAAAACGTCGTGCATCTTCATTGAACACGCAGCGCATAGACCACCTCTATCAAGATCCTCATACAGAGGACCCAGACTTAGTTCTCCACTACGGAGATTTAACTGATTCCTCAAGCTTGACAAGGATTCTTCAGCAAGTACAGCCAGATGAGGTCTACAATTTGGGTGCGCAAAGTCATGTTGCTGTTAGCTTCGACTCGCCTGAATATACCGCTGACGTAGACGCTATGGGCACACTCAGGCTGCTGGAGGCGATAAGGTTTTTGGGGTTGGAGAAAAAAACACGTTTTTATCAGGCCTCGACCTCAGAACTATATGGGCTGGTTCAAGAGGTTCCGCAGAAAGAGACTACGCCTTTCTACCCACGTAGTCCCTACGCCGTTGCTAAATTGTATGCTTATTGGATAACGGTAAATTACAGAGAGTCCTATGGTATATACGCTTGTAACGGGATTCTTTTTAATCACGAGTCTCCACGTCGTGGTGAAACTTTTGTAACCCGTAAGATCACTCGTGGTTTGGCAAACATATCTCAAGGGTTGGAGTCATGCTTGTATATGGGGAACATGGATGCACTTCGCGACTGGGGTCACGCAAAAGACTACGTCAGAATGCAATGGATGATGCTCCAGCAGGATATGGCCGAAGATTTTGTTATTGCGACTGGTAAACAGTTTACAGTAAGAGACTTTATAAAATGGTCCGCAAGCGAGCTGGGGATTACCTTGAAATTTGAAGGTACTGGTGTTGATGAGTGTGGAATAGTTGAGAGTGTCACTGGTGCGGTCGAAACAGATATTAAGGTAGGTGACGTGTTGGTTCGTGTAGACCCTAGATACTTCAGGCCAGCAGAAGTGGAAACGCTATTGGGCGACCCAGCAAACGCTAAAAATAAACTAGGTTGGGTGCCAGAAATTACAGCGCAAGAAATGTGTGCTGAAATGATTTCAGAAGATCTAAAAACTGCGCAGCGGCATGCTTTCTTGAAATCCAATGGCCGTGAAATTCCATTTGCTATCGAGATCTAGGCTTTATTATTGTGGCTTCTGAGAAAAGTATATTTGTCTGTGGACATCGAGGAATGGTGGGTAGTGCTATTCACCGGAACCTAATTGGAATGGGTCATGAAAATATTCTTACTGCGGATCGATCAGCGCTGAACTTGTTAGATCAAAGAGCCGTTACTGAATTTTTTCAATGTAATAGTATTGATCAAGTATATCTGGCAGCCGCAAAAGTTGGCGGCATATACGCCAATAACACCTACCCAGCAGAATTTATATATGAGAATTTAGTGGTCCAGACAAACGTTATACATGCAGCGCACCGGAGTGGCGTGCAAGAACTTCTATTTTTAGGGTCAAGCTGTATTTATCCCAAAGCTGTAGTTCAGCCCATGCGTGAAGACGCTTTACTGACAGGAGTGCTTGAGGCTACCAATGAGCCATACGCGGTAGCAAAAATTGCTGGTATAAAGTTGTGCGAAAGCTATAACCGGCAATATGGGCGAGACTATCGCAGTGTAATGCCAACCAATTTATATGGTCCTAATGACAACTTTCATCCAAAAAATAGTCATGTTGTTCCAGCACTTTTGAGGCGTTTTCACGAAGCTGTACAAAACAATAGTCGAGAAATAACGATTTGGGGTAGTGGAAAACCTATGCGTGAGTTTTTGCATGTTGATGATATGGCCGCCGCATGCATCTATGTTATGGAATTGCCAATAGATTCATTTCAGGCAATTACAGAGCCCATGCTTAGTCACGTTAATGTGGGAACGGGGCAGGATTGTACTATTGGAGAGTTGGCGGAAGTGGTTGCCGCTGTGACTGGGTTCAAAGGGAAATTAATTTTTGATTCCAGTAAACCTGATGGAACCATGAGAAAACTGCTAGATGTAAGTAGATTGGAAAAATTGGGCTGGTCAGCAAAAATTAAATTGGAGGCTGGCATAAGAGATTCTTACCAGTGGTACATTGAAAATGTGTTAACGGCCCGCTCCTGACTGAATTCAATTGAAAAACTAAGGCGCTGAGGGATGAAAATATCAATAATTACTGTATGTTTCAATTCAGAAGCAACAATTGCTGAGTGCTTGAAGTCGGTAGCGTCTCAAAGTTGGAGTAACTTTGAGCATATAATCGTAGATGGTGCTTCGACAGACGGAACACTGATGGAGATAGAAGCGTATTCCCACAAAAAATTAAAACTGACCAGCGAGCCAGATAATGGCATGTACGATGCAATGAATAAGGGCCTGAAAATTGCCACTGGCGATTATGTGGCCTTCCTAAACTCCGACGATCTCTATGCCAACGATGACGTCATAAAGTGGGTCGCAGAGACTGCAGCGAATACTTCTGCTGATTGTATTTTGGGTAATGTACAGTTCTTTACCGCGGATCGTAAGAATAGCATTGGTCGTTATTACTCAAGTAACGGTTTTGCTCGTTGGTGGATTAAGGTGGGAATTATGCCACCTCACCCTGGCTTTTTTGCGAAGCGAAGTTTGATGCTGCGTGCTGGTGGGTTTGATGAGTCCTATAAAATTGCTGCAGATTTCGATTTAGTCGCAAGGCTTGTAATCAAGCATGAGGCGAGCTGGATTACTTTGCGTAAAACTGTTGCTTTGTTTCGCATGGGCGGCATAACCACAGCAAATAGATCTGTACGATCTGTGATCTCTGCGGAGTCTGCGAGAAGTCTAAGCGGACTTGCAATTTCATTTTCTCGCTTTAGGGTTCTACTGAGATTTCCTATAAAAGCGCTGCAATATTTCTCAGCCGGTTGATTACCGCTTGAATGTTCAAGGAGAAGAAAGGGTTGTCAGAAATTAAAACTAGGCTCTACACAACGCCAGGCTTGATTGTTTCAGCTTTTGTTTCGTTAGTACCCTCCTTTACGTTATCTGCTTTGGTTCTTCGCATGTTTCGTATGGATGTTGATCTAAGTGCAACCGTTCATTTCATGGTTAGATTCGTGGTGCTTGGTCGTCTTACTATTGGACCAAGGTCCACAGTGAACGCTGGTTGTTTTATTGATAATAGGATGGGTGTTACAGTTGGCTCTGATTCAATGATTGGAAGGAAGTGTTGTATATACACTTTAGGTCATGACAACAATAATGAAGAATTCAAGAGCGTAGGGGCTTCGGTGATAATAGGTAACAATGTTGTTATATACCCTCACAGTATAATAATGCCAGGTGTTAAAATTGGGGATAATGCTGTTATCTACCCTGGAAGTGTGGTTGCTAAAGATGTGATGCCAAACTGTATAGTTGCCGGTGTTCCAGCGATAAAAAAAGGGCACAGACAAGTCGATAAGCCATATATGCTAAAATACAGAACTTACTTTGGTGTATAGCTTGTGATAGTGCTTGTCGCCCCAGCTCTTATTGGGCACTTTCCAGCGTACATAAGAATCATTCAAGAATATGTAGCGCCTGAGAAGTGTAGGGTGGAAGTTGTAAATAATTTTCGCAGTAGAATAAAATTTATTTATTCGCTCTACAAAAATTCTGAAGACCAAATAGTTTTTCTGCACGGGGAGAAGCATTGTTTTTTTGCTGCGCTGTGTAGTCTCATATTTAATACGATAAGGGTCAAATTAATACTGTACTACGCATTAAATGAGCATAGTCCTCGAAAGAGGGTTTTGGGTACATTTGTATTAGGGCTTTGTCGAATTTTTGGGGTAGAGCTGCTTAGCATAGATTACAGTGAACGGAACAAAAAACTTGGCAGTAGATTGAGTGTGACGACCCTTTATGATCCTGTATTAATATCTTCGGAAAACAATACTGCCTCCGCCGTACAGGAGAAACGTTCGAGAATCAATTTTCTGGTGGCAGGATATATAGATGAGAGAAAGTGCGTTAGGGAGATAATAGAAGCTTTGCTTTCTGTTGAAAATAATATTGAGAGTAGTATTGCCTTAAATGTGCGGGGGAATTTTTCGCCGAGTATCGATATGAAACAGCTGGAAAGTTTAGTGGAGAATAGTTCGATTAAGGTGTCGCTTGTTAATGCTGGGTTAACTGATCAGGAGTTAGCATCTGCTATTTCCGAAAATGATGTAATTTGCACGATCTATAGTAGGCATTTAGGCTCTTCAGGCATGGTGATAAATGCCGTAGAGTTTGGTAAACCAGTGCTGTTTGTCACAACAGGTGTATTAGGGGAGTATGCCAATGATCTCGGTATTACTGACTTGCCGGACGATTGTCTTCCAGAATCGATCGCTAAAAGTTTAATTGTGTTGGCTGGAAATCTGCACGATTCACAATGGAGTCAGTACAGTGCAATCGATCAGAGTGAGTTCCTCACTAAAAGAACACCGAGTCAATTTGCAAAAACGCTTCTGTCCTGAGAAAGCATTCAATTTCTAATGAACAAATTTAAATGGCTGTTCTGGGGCGGGGGTAGTTTTGAGCTTGCTTCCTCTTCCCCGTATCGATCTTTAAATTGGGATGCGATACCGAGAGTAGATGGTAGGGGATTAGTAAGGTTGGTGAATTTGCAATTTGAGGCAGCATGCGAAGATTTGCAACTTAATATCTTAAATTTGGATACAGAAATTGTTAGTTTGGATTTGGAAATAAATGGGTGGACGCACAATCCAGATATCTGTGATATCGGTAAAGACTCTCAAATAACAAAGTACATGAGCCTTGTGTCTTGCGTTCGCGACAGGGCCAGTGCAGCCAAGATTGGGGCGTTTGGTGTTTTTCCTCAGGGAGGGCTTGGATGGTTAGACTCGTTTAATGTTCATGCTCGAACAGCGCGACGGTTTTTAGCCACCCAAAGAAGCTGCGCAACCGACCACTGCGAGTTCCTTGATTATCTTTCTCCAGTCCTTTATTCGCCGTATAACGAGGAGAACGAAGATTGGGGGTCTGCCGAAGCATGGTTAACAACTATTAGAACTATAATTAGAGACGCTCGCTTGGCGTGTCCTACTAAAGAAGTTATTCCCTTTGTTTGGAGGATGGCGGCTTTTGGTGACAATAAAGGCACGCTGAATCCATCTTATTGGTCGCAATTGCTAAATGCGATTACCATTCTTGCTGATGGTGCATTTGTGTTTGCTTATTCCGTGGAAGAAGATTCCATACAGGCTGGTAGTACTTCTGAAATAACAACACAAAATTGGTTTAGAATTCTAGAGAAATACATGGATTTTTCTTTATATGGTTCACCATCTGCTAGACCACCTAGTAGGAAGAGGCACGAGAGAAAATGCGCTTGTGTAGATGCAGAGGTTTTGATTGTGTCGTTCCCACTTGGTTTAGGCGAATATGAACGTTCGTTTCAAATTATGCAAAGTGCAAGTGATGAATGTTTATACGGTGTAGGTCAGCCAGGCACATCTGAGCGTGCTTTTGTTTTGGAACCTTTTTATTTTTCTGCTCACTCCTTAGAAGATTCAGAGAGTTTTATTGAAATCAAGATGGAGTGTGCTAGCAGAGAATTTACTGCAACTGTAGTACTCAATTCGAATCTTGTAGGTTTTTATGTAGGGGGTTTGGGCACTTTAGTCTCGGGCAACGGTCTAGTTGACCGTGTGAGTGGTTCATCTCCCGGAGCGTGTATTAAAATAGATTTGTCATTTACGAGTAGGAAGTAAACGATGTGGAACACCACCAATCGGTCTAGAGTGATATTAGTTGTTGTAGCTTATGAATGGCCTACCGATATAACGGGGGGGGGAATTGCTTTGTCTTCGTCCATTGATTGTTACTCCAGATATTTCGATAGCATTATTTGCTTGGGATGCACCGACTTAGATGTGACGGCAGATGTATTAGCTAGGCACCCCAATGTTGATTTTCGTAAAATTACGGTCTCCAAGAAAAAAAGCTCAGTGAGATTTATTGAGAGCTTGTTTTCCAAGTGGCCTGCAATCACACATCAATTCCGAAGTAAGTCAGTTGTTTTGCAGATTGAAAAGGCATTGGAAGAAATTCAAAAATGTGGAAAGGTTAAAGTGGTATTTGAACACTCACCTCTTGCCGCTATGATCAGTCGTACAGAAGCTTTTGAGAAGGTGGAAACTATTGCCATAAGAAGCTTTGATGTTTTGTCATTAGCTTTTGACGGTCTGTCTGATGCGAAATCGGTTATGGATTACCTTTGGAGTTTGGAGATCAGAAAGATTAGGGCAATGGAAAAAAGACTTTTCGAGAAAGTAGACTTTTTTTGGGCCATATCTGATCAAGATTTCGATGATTTTGAATCGCTTGGAATTCAACCAGCTGGTTGTATTGGTGTCAGTATTGACGGAAGTAGATACAAAAATATTTCAAATGGTAGTAGTAAGATTGCTATCTATCTGGGTGGAGTGGATGTAAGAAAAGAGAATGGCCTTAGGATTTTGGTTGACGAGGTTTGGCCGAAAGTATTAACGGTGCACCCGACGGCCAAGCTGATCCTAGGTGGGAGAGGAACCGAAGTATACGGAAGAAAGTCAAAAAATATAGTAGGTGTTGGTTTTGTAGAAAGTGAGGTTGAGTTTTTGGGCAATGGGAGTATTTTCATAAATCCCCAAACAACTGGCTCAGGTGTGAAGTTGAAAAGCCTTGTCGCAATGAGCGCCGGTCGTACCCTTATCAGCTTCGAAAATGGTGTTAGGGGAATTGGTGGGGAAAATGGCGTACATTTTTATTGTTGCGAAACGCCGGAAGATATGAGTAAAAAAATTATACACGCTATGTCTGAATGTGCTTCGGAACTAGAGGGTCAGAAATTGATTTCTGATATGTACAGTTTAGATCGGTTGCAACAATTTGTAGCGCCAACTCTGAAGCAATATTTAGTGCATAGATCGTCATGATAAAAACTGCACTAGTCACAGGTATAACTGGGCAAGATGGCGCTTATTTGTCAAAATTGCTATTAAAAAAAGGCTACAACGTAAACGGAACAACGCGTGAAATAAGTGAACGAAAATTGTGGCGTCTCGAATATTTGGGTCTTCAGGATGATGTAAATATTCATGTTGTAGACTTATTAGACATTGTGCAAGTGCAAGGTGTCATAAGGTCGATTAGACCCGATGAAATCTATAATTTGGCGGCCCTAAGTTCTGTATCCGAGTCTTTTGTAAGTCCGGCGGTCGCAATGAAATCAAATGTTGACGCGGTCAGCAACATACTAGAAGCGATCGTAGCCATCGACCCTAATATAAAGTTCTACCAGGCGTCTAGTAGCGAGGTTTTTGGAAATCCAACGTCACTGCCGGTTTCAGAGAACACGAGTATTTGTCCGGTCAGTCCATATGGCGTTTCAAAAGCGATTGCCCATATGTATACAAGGTTTTATCGTGAGTATATGGGCCTTTATGCGGTCTCTGGATTTCTCTTCAATCATGAATCTGAGTTGAGAGAGAATGGATTTTTTTTAAAGAAGGTAGTGTCAGATATCGGGTGTATAGCCGCAGGCATAAAAGACGAATTGATTGTAGGTAACTTAGACATCGTAAGGGATTTTGGTGATGCGGAAGAGTACGTAGATGCGATGTGGAAAATGCTTCAACAAGAACAACCTAATGATTACGTTGTCTGTATAGGCAAGGGGACCCGGCTTGAAGACATTGTTCAGTATGTTTTAGATTGCTATGGAGTATCGCCAAATGTGGTCGTGCGTAGTGATTCGTTAACTCGCCCTAACGAGATTTACAAAAATTATGGTACAAACGATAAAGCATTCAAGCAGTTAGGTTGGATGCCAAAAAACACTATATTCGAAGTTATTGACCGTATGGTAAAATTTGATCAAGAAAAAAGTAAGGCAGTGAAATAGTGTTTTTGTCTTATCTACTGTATTTGTCTCCCGCTGTTGTTTTTTTATTTATGACATCTGTGGCAAATTGGCGGTTTGCCTTATATTTGTCTGGGCTGATCGCTGGCTTAATGTTGGGATTACGCGATGGCGTTGGATGGGACTATGATAACTACGTTAGATTATTTCAATTGGAGATCATTGCTCGGGAACCTATATCAAGAGCGTTAATGCAATTCACGTTGTGGACGGAGGACTACCGGAGTCTATTTTATATTCATGCATTTTTAACGTTAACTATATTAATGTTGGCTGTCAGGCAAGTTGGCCATGGGATTCTGTTTTTAAACATTCTATTGCTACCATGGTTTTATCTTGAGGCCTACACCATAATTAGGCAAGCGTTGGCAATGGCAGTTTGCGTTGCTGGCTACTCTATGTATGTGACGGATCGCGAAAAGCCCAAGACATTATTACTAATCGTTGCTCCACTAATTCACTATACTTCAATACCTTTTGTCTTGTGCATGTTTTTACTGTCCAGAAGCTTCAGATTTAAAACACAAATTACTGTAGTTGGATCAGTATTAAGCGGAGTTGTTCTGGGGGCTGTTGTCGATTACCTGATTTCTTCTGGAATATTGCCAATATTACAATTCTACTTATTGGATAAAGCTGGTGTCACTGGCCTACCTCGCATCGGGTTGGCAGCCTGCTTGCTGTTGACAATATTTTTAAGTGAGAAGTTCAATAGAAAAAAGAGTGTTTTTGTTTACAGCACTGACGTTAGCGAAAAGGCTAAGGTGTCAAAGTTGATAGTGTTATCTGGTGTATTGATGTCGGTGGCATTCAGTTTTTTAAATCCCGTTTATGGCCGTTTAGGTTTCTATTTTTTTATCCCATTTATATTCGTAGATTGGAGGCAATGCTTTAAGGTGTTCGGCAAATTGTCGAGTGCAGTTTCGTATGGTGTGCTGTTTGCGGTTTTCTTATTGATGATAACTATTAAGTCTGGCGATAATCGTATAGGGCCGATGGTACCGTATGATTGCCACTATTTCTGTAGTTGAGCTAAGCTATGAACTTTGGAGATTGAATGTGGACTTAGTCAAGAATGTTATCTGGGCAGCCACAAGTCACAAGCAAGATGAATATCGACCAGATGTGTTATTAGTGGGGTCTCGACGAAGTGGGTCTACACTTTTATATCAACTAATATTGCAAAACCGAGGTTTTGGAGGCGCTAATCAGCCCTTCTCGCAGTACTCAGCCGAAAAAGTTCGTAGAAGGTATTTGCCTGCTGTCAATGATTGGACTTATGCAGGTCTTAGTAGGAAAGAGCTGATTGATTTGCTTTCATATGCTGGCAGACTGATTCGACGTGAAATAGTAGTCGATGCTCCATGGAGATTTTGGACGCCAGAGTTTAGGTTATTCACAAATCGTATGGTTATAAAAACTACTGATGCACATTACATATACGGTCGTCTTCAAGATCATATTCCCTTTAAAACGGTTTTCTATCTCAGGCATCCTATTCCACAAGCGATCTCTTGCATTAAAAATAATTGGGGAGATAAATTAGATATTTTTGGACAATCAGAGAAGTTTCAACACGAATGGCTTACATTCAAAACAAGAAGAGTATTCCAGAAAATCTGCGTAAGCGGTACACCATTAGAAAGATATGTTTTGTGTTGGTGTTGTGAAAATCTTCCAATATTTCATGCTAGTACTAGTAAGTTTCTGACAATTTATTACGAGCAGCTTGTGAGCAATCCCAAAAGCACAATAAAAAGTCTTAGTTCCTATACGGCCCTCGAAAATGTAGAGGGTATGGAGTCTTCAGTGAAAAAAGCTAGCCTATCCTCTAGAGGACACAGTAGCAACGATACGATTGAGGATATAGCTTCAGATAACAGCGAAAGGTTACTATCTCGATGGAAAGACGCGGTGACTCAATCAGACATATCGGCGGTACAGTTCATTTTGGATTCTTTTGAGCTGGAGACTTATAAGGCAAATTGTAGTTTGCCCACTTTGTGATGATTTTTATTATTCCTAGTATGCAGATTCATACAACAAATTAACGAAAAAAAACTAAATGAAAAAAACAATAAGGAGAATATTCAATTTGCTAGGGTGGGATTTGAGGCGCAGAAATGCGGTGACTAGCCCAGAAGTTCAGCTGTTAAAAGCGCTTGAAACAGTCAAAATTGATGTTATTTTCGATATTGGCGCTAACACAGGGCAATTTGCTAGAGGTTTAAGATCAGAGGGGTATAGAGGAAGGCTTATAAGCTTTGAGCCGCTTTCATCGGCAAGAAAGGAGTTGACGCGGTTGGCGGATAATGATGTAAATTGGACTGTGCACTCTCAAGCGGCCATTGGAAGTACAGAGGGAGAGGTTGAAATCAATATTTCTGGTAATTCAGTATCATCTTCCTTGCTACCGATGCTTGAGTCTCACTCTGGAGCGGCCGCCAATTCTTCTTATATCGGTAGAGAGCTTGTTCCAGTCGTTTGTTTGGATTCGGTAGCTATGGAATATCTTGAGAAAGATTCCAATTTATTCATTAAGATTGATACACAAGGATATGAGTGGCAAGTTTTAGATGGAGCTCAACAATCTCTGCAGAAGGCCAAAGGTGTTTTATGTGAGCTTTCACTAATCCCGTTATACGAGGGTGGTCACTTATGGCGCGATTTGATTGACCGACTTCAATCTGAGGGATTTGTACTTTGGGCAATTCAGAAAGGGTTCATCGACCCTCGTAACGGTCGTTCCCTTCAGGTCGACGCCGTTTTTCTCCGTTTACCTTAGATATATACGCTTACCAGACGTTATAGTCTTTACTTATATGCTTTTTGTCTATTGATGTGGCAGATTCATTAGTTGTGACCTATTACTTAAGCCGGTTGCCAATCCCCAGTCGGGAACTCATTGGGTGTTTTTCTATTTAAAAAGATGAATATGCGTCGTTTTACAGTAGGCAAAAATATGTTTTTTTGGTTGCTACAATTAGAACCGTTCTCGTACATCGCACATGCAATTTGAGGAAGTGTTTAATTTCAACTTCCCAAAATAGTATCCACAAGAAATTTAAGCCAATGTGGGTTTCTCATTCGCTCCTTTGATAATTAAAATGGGAATATTGGTATTGTCTCTGCCGCCTGGTTGAGGTCCATACTGAATTATTATTTCTACTTCGTAGTTAAGTGTTCGCCAATCAGGTAAGGGGCTATATCGAAGAATTGTTGTGTGATTCAAGAAACAAATTCTCACCTACGAGCGAACAATAGTTTTCAACAGGTGCTGTTAGAGGGTTACTGCATTGCTGAATGCTTGTATGGAGATGTTGGTGTTTCGACTTGTTACATGTCGACACTGTGCGTAGGGTATATTTTTGATGGCCTAACTTGTGATAACTTACACGCGTGTACGGTAGATACAGCATTTAAAAGACAAGTCGGTGTTTGAGGTCACGTAAAAATGTGCTGGAGCTGCCTACTGAATTTAAGACAGAAATTTTCCTGCTATGCCGTTGGTGCAGGTTGTTTTGCGATCTAGGATGCAATCTATGATTAATAATCTGAAAAATAGCACATTGAGTGGGTATTATAAGGTAACTGGTTGCAAGCCTTGGTCGACGGGATATGGTAGTTATCGCAACAAGGTTATTGAGCAGTCCCTGCGAAGTCGAGATATTATGTCGGCATTCTCTGGTTCAAAGAGACTGCCGGAAAAATATTGTATTGGAGTGGACGAAAGAGTTGTAGAGCTCCCGTGGGTTCTGAGCCGTGTGGA
The DNA here is from genome assembly GCA_938007995.1 of uncultured Granulosicoccaceae bacterium. Taxonomy (GTDB): domain Bacteria; phylum Pseudomonadota; class Gammaproteobacteria; order Granulosicoccales; family Granulosicoccaceae. Next base: position 14,953 of record CALLLW010000074.1, read on the forward strand.
GAGAGGGCGAGGTGCGCTTCTTGATGCTGGTTCAACGTTGAACCAAGAATACCTATTAAAACTTGATATGTTTTTGGAAAGGCCAACTCATATTTACACACTTGCGCCAGAGTCAACTTGTGTTAGAAGCGAGTATATTTCATATTTATATGGTGATTTACGAGACATTCCTATCAAAGACAATTACTACGAGACGATTGTGTCCATTTCTGTAATTGAGCATGTTGGATTTGATAACAGTATATTTACCTCAAATGATAAATATGTTGAGGCTTCAGACAGTGAATACAAGAAAGTGCTTAAAGAGCTATGGAGAGTCTTGAAGCCTGGTGGGGAATTGCTAATAACCTTGCCTTTTGGAAAATATCAGAAATTTGATGCATTCCAGCAGTTTGACACCAGATTGTTGGATGAGCTCAAAGGTGAAGTTAGCGCTGATGCGGCAGAGGAGACTTATTACATATACAGCGACAATGGTTGGCAATTAGCTAGTGCGCTGGAGTGTAGTGATAGTGAATATTTTGAGTACTGTATGCTGAACAGGGAGCAGAGAGAAAGTGTAAATTTATTCAATAAAGATGGTGCAGCTGCTGCAAGGGCTGTTGTTTGTTTGCGATGGGAAAAGACAAAAAATTAATGGACAACATTACTCTTAAGATAAAAGGTTGTATAAAAAAAATACTATCACCCGAACTGGTGCAATCCGTTGGCTCTTTTAATAATAAATATTTGAAACGGTATAGCCGTAGATCTTATTCGCAAGATGGGGTAGACATTATATTGGCAAACTACTTCAACTGGACAAAAAACGGGTTCTACGTTGACATTGGTGCTCATCACCCAAGACGGTTTTCTAATACCCTCTATTTTTATGAAAAGGGATGGTGTGGATTAAATGTAGATGCGATGCCCGGCAGCATGAAGTTGTTTAATAGATCGAGGAAGCGTGATATCAATCTAGAGTTGGCTGTTTCTGATGAAGAAGGGTTCATTACATTTTATATTATGAATGAGCCAGCGCTGAATAGTATCGATCCATCTCATTCAACTGTGGATGTAGCTAATAGAAGTACTGGATCTGAGGCTTATTATCTGGAAAAAGAGGTGGCTGTTGAAAGTAGTTCTTTAGAAAAAATTCTGGATAGAAACTTGCCTAGTGGTAAACAAATAACCTTTTTATCTGTTGATGTAGAGGGAGCGGATTTAAAAGTGTTGCAGTCGAACAATTGGGAAAAATATAGACCGATATGTGTTGTGGTTGAATGTTTAGAAACTGATTTTAGTGCTGTGAATCAATTGCCGATTCACAAGTTTTTGTCCGAGAAAGGGTATCGAGTAATTGCAAAGACACTTGATAATGTAGTGCTTGTAGATGACCGTGCCAACGGTGTCTAGTTTGATTAGGCGCCTAAGGTTAAATATATGAAATTAGTATTTGTCTCTATTAGTACACCCTCTGCCGTTGGCCATGGAGGGTATCACCGCACCTATCAGATACTTTATGACTTAGAACAGCTTGTTGGCAAAGATAATGTCCACTTTATTGGAGCTGTGAGCAGGAATGTCGGCGAAAATTCTAGTGGTGCAGGTGCCTCGCCATACGCTACAAGCTTAGCGAAAATGTCGAACGCTACTGTATCCAGATTTGCCAAGTTTTTTTTTTCTTCTGAGGCTTACATACAAGCAGCAAATTTCTGTAAGGCAGTTTTCGGTATAAAATCGAGTTTTGATCGTCATATTATGCGGGAGTACAAAGCTTACCTTTCACAGACACTAGCAGATCCAGAGAACGCAAATGAAATCGTTTGTGTAATTGAACATCCTAGGTTGGTTTATTTGGAGGTAATTAGTCGTCCATTCAATGTTCCAATTGTGTTTTGTCCGCAGAACATAGAGTCGTTAGAATCGCAATATTTTGTTGGTGGATGGAGTCGTAGGACAACAGCGAGTTTCGAATTTAGAAAAGAGATCGATGCTTGGAGACGTTGTGCTTCGAACTTAATGATTTCAAAGTCAGAAACTTCTCTTGTTAGAGGGTTGGGATTAACATCTGACTATTATCCCTACTTTCCAGTTGGCGAAATACGTGATAGAGCTGTGGGGCTACGAAAGAAGCGTTTAGAGAGTGACATTGTAGCAGGGTTGTTTCTTGTGATTGGATCGGGGGGGCACAAGACTACAAAAGCCTCCCTTGAATGGATGCTAGGGCAGATAGAAGAATTTGGTTTACCAGCTGGTATACGCCTTGTAATAGTAGGCTCGCAAACAGATAAGCTGTTGCCCTCAGATACTGTTCTCGACAATGTAGAAACCTTGGGGTGGGTTGAGCAGCCGATTCTAGACAGATTGACTGAGACCGTTTGTGGAGTGTTGGTTTGCCAGAACAGTGGTTTTGGGTCTGTAACGCGAATTGTCGAATTTGCCTGTGCCAATCTGCCAGTAATCGTATCAGAGCATGCTTCTTATGCCATTGACATTCCACCTGAGGTTTATCCGGTTAAACATAACTGGGAGGATTGGTGTGATGTGATGTCGGGTATCGCTTCTAGGCCGCTTGGTCTCTGTAAGTATGATGAGTGGCAAAAAGATGCTGGGTTTTCACTCGAAAAATCTATCAAAATGCTAGTTGATACAAGGTAAGTCTCTAGTTGAGGTTTGTGATGATTGTAATCAGTACCAAAGTCGTTTACCGGTACATGGTTAAGTCAGACAGGTTTGGTAGGACAGGCTTATCGGGCGCTTTTGTCTGGATTAACATTATTCACATTGCTAGAAAAATTAAAGACCAACGTTAAAAGCTAAAGAATGAGTTTGTCATGTACGGAGCTACGTATGCTTAATTCGACTATGCAATGTGCTGTTGAGCCGGCAATAATATTTTCCACGGGCAGAACGGTTTTTCAATCAGCAACCAGTTAGTCATTGTTCGAGGTTTCCACTAAGTTTTATAGCATATTAGTATGTATGCTTGAGTCTTCCGGTGGGCAGTTGTTTTATGGGAATGCGCAGTGGTGGTTGAGCGCGATCCGAATAAAAATAGAAGGCATTAGCATGAGAGAAATCGCACGGAAGTTCCTCAGTAAGACTGTTTTCCCTGTTCTCGCACGTAGCCGTAATCTAGACCCGACAGTAGATTCTACCCGACGTTACAAATATTTAATGAACTCTTTCGCTGCGCGTATACTTGCAAGCGTGGTGAGTCTATCAGTGAATATCGTCTCCATTCCAATTACGATTAAGTATCTAGAAGCGGAGCTTTTCGGTGTTTGGGTAATCATAACCACTTTTTTAACTTGGGTCGCGGTTTCGGATATGGGGCTGAATAATGGATTAACAAATAAAATGGCTGAAGCCTTTTCAAAAAAGGATAATGATTTAGGGAGGATATATGTTTCTACTACTATATTTTTACTTACTGTAATAAGCGGCATTGTTGGACTGTCATTTTTATTGGTATTACCACATATTCCATGGACCAAAATCTTAGGACCAGAGTTTGGTAGCGATGACGTTGTGTTGGGGTGTAGTGTTGCAATTTTGCTTTTTATTTTTGGATTGCCGTTATCAACTACGTCCCGAATCTTAAGTGCGTATCAGGAGCCAATAAGCGCTAATGTCTGGTTGATGCTCAAGAGTATTGTCGGTTTTGTGGGGCTGATTGCAGGTATCGAACTGGACGTGGGATTTTCGGCATTGGTAATTTGTTTTTTTGGGGTGCAACAGGCAATTTCATTGCTAGCCAATATATGGCTATTTGCACATCATATGCCAGGGATATCTCCCCGATTAAGTGCAATTGATCTCTCCTCGCTGAAGGCTACAATGGGTACCAGTGGATTGTTCCTACTTATTCAATTGTCTTCACTGGCGATTTTTCAAACGGACAGTATCGTGATTTCTTGGAACCTAGGGCCAGCTTCTATCGCGCCTTATAGTGTTGCTTTACGATTATTCTCATATGCTACTATGTTACAAACAATACTGTTAATTCCTCTTTGGTCTGCGTATGCGGAGGCATTAGAAAAAAATGATCAAGGTTGGATACGCGCAACTTTCTTGAGGAATATCAAATACAGCGTTGCTTTTACACTCTTTATCTCAACAGCTTTGATTCTTTTTGGTGAAAAAATAATACACGTTTGGACGGATGGACTTGTTGCCACTGATAGATATTTGCTGGTCTTGCTTGGTATTCAAAGTGTCATTAACGCAACTATGATCTGCGCACATGGGTTATTAAACTCTTACAATAAACTTTTAATTCAAGCTATTACTGGATTATTGGCTGGGGCTGCTAACATTGTACTGTCAATCTATCTAGTAGGGAAATACGGTGTCGCTGGTGTCGTTGTTTCAACCATTACAGTGTATCTGGTCTTTATCGTCATACCGGTATCATTTCAGACTTCTGCTGTGTTAAAGAAAATTTGATAGGCCTAGTTGCAAAATTTTAGTTTTATTCATTATTATCACTCGTTGCTGGGTGTCGCAAAGATCTATTACGTAAAACATTCGTGTGCCGTACATGACTGTAGCTAACGTTGTGACATTTTGTGGTAATGGCTAGTCATTCACATTTACTTGTAGGTATAGAGATGCAATTGCCGACTCAATGCTGTGCTTTCTTCCTTATAAATCGATGTGATTCTCAAGACTCGAACGTATCGATACTGTCAACTTGTCACGGTCGGGCGCTTGCATGTTGTCAGATAGGCAGGTCTGTTTAGAAAAGATAGTCTTGTATTTCTTGGAGGAAGGAAAGGGTCAGTGTTCGTTGTGTTGTTATGGTGGCCGCATGGCTGTTAAACTTCTAGCGGTCAAGCCCAACTGGTTGCACTAGCGAAGATAAAGGAATATTTGAATGCATATTTTTGGCTGCTTAGCTTTAGTCTTTCTACTTCTCTCGACTACCGTCGTCGCGCAATCCGACAATCCTCCGATAGTAACGATCAATAAAATAACGTCCGCATCTATATCGCCGGGACCTGTTTTGCTTACAGGTACTTCGGGTGATGAAGTTGGAGTTGCCCGAAACAGACTATTAGTCCAAAACGAAACAACGAAGATGTACTGGAGTGGATCCGAGTGGGTGGACCGATGGTCTTGGTTTCAACCGGAAGGTATCG
>CALLLW010000075.1 GCA_938007995.1 uncultured Granulosicoccaceae bacterium
CGCAAGCGGCAATGTGCTGAGGCGTATTGTCGGATAACGAGCTACCTGCAAACGATGGAAAGGAAAGGCTACAACTCGCTCTTGGCCATCCAAATCGCATTAGCAGGACGAGCCAACTCAGTTTAGGGGTGAGTAGTTACGTTGCTGCTTGGCTTTGGCAAACGCATGGATGATCTGTTTGTAGATGTGGTGCGTTCCGAGCTGGAGGTAAAGCAGCGGAACCAGCAGTTAATTGAAAACAGGGCAGAGATTGAAGCCGCGCTTGCCAACGCAGTGAAAGCAAATAAATCCAAAAGCCAGTTCCTGGCGGCTGCCAGTCATGATTTAAGTCAACCGTTGCATGCGATGTCGATTTTTATCGGTAATCTAAAGCAAAGTGTTGCAGGTGATGAAAAACAGCGTGACCTGGTGCAGAAGATCGAAGCCTCTTCAGAGATTTTAAAGCAACAGTTCGATGGCTTGCTCGATATGTCGCGTTATGACGCCGGAGGCGTTACCGTACAAAAAGAGATGTTTGATCTCTATGCACTGTGTCGGTTGTTGGTTCAGAATGAAGAAATTATCGGCCAGCAGGATGACACAGAAGTAGTCATTACCGGCGAGTCTCTCGAGGTTCACTCAGACCCTGTGCTGCTTGGCAGGCTGATTGGCAACCTGCTCTCCAATGCGGTGAAGTACACTGACAATGGTCTGGTTGAGCTTAAGCTTCATCAGGCCGATGACAAGGTTTTGCTGACGGTTTCTGATACTGGCTGCGGGTTCCCTGATGCAGACAAGACCCGAATATTCGGTGATTTTGTACAGCTTGGTAATTCAGCCCGCAATCGCGACAAAGGTGCCGGCCTGGGACTCTCAATTGTTCGAAGGATATCTGAACTACTTGAGATAAAGGTGGAGGTTAAATCGAGACCAGGTGTTGGATCCGAGTTCACCTTATCAATTCCGGATGTCAGTACCGTAGCAAGTCTGCACACCGGACGTTCAGTCAGTGCATCCCGGTACCTGGATCGGTCAGGCAAAAATGATCAATCTGATTGTGCCGATCTTGATGGCGAAAGCGTGCTGGTCGTTGATGATGATCTGACTATACTGGATGCACTGACCGAGTACGTCGTCAGTCGCAACGGAAAGATACTTGCGGCAGGGTCTGTAGAGGAGGCGCTGAATTTCTATCAAACGGAAAACATCAGTTTCGCAATTGTCGACGATATGCTCGGAGAAGGTAAAAGCGGACTTGATCTCGCTTCGATTCTTGCCGATGAAATTGCTTTAAACAGAATTTTTATTGTCACTGGAAACATCGAGCCGGAACGGGTGAAGATACTCAGATCGTCCAGCTTTGAAGTATTTTCCAAGCCGTTGTCAACCGGCAAGCTGGATGAAATCATCAGCCAGAGAATGGGAAAGCAGAAAGGTCAGGTGCGAGCCTGATAGGGTTCCGCTTGCCTTTGCCAGCCAGATAGCCACCCGAATGTAGTCTTGTATTTCGCTAAAACAGTTTAAATGGCGCTTTATAGTTTTGAATGTGTACCGCTGAAATACAATAAAAATTTAGCCGCCGAATTTACCGGTCGATTGTAAAAATGACTTCAATCGCTCTGACTTTGTATTAAGCAACACTTCATCCGGAGACCCTTGCTCCACAATCACGCCATCATGCAAAAATATAACCTGATTTGATAGCTCATAAGCAAGCTTCATATCGTGAGTGACGATTATCATCGTACTGCCTTCATTCGCAAGCTGCTTGATGACCTGCACAACTTCTGCTTCAAGTTCAGGATCAAGTGCGCTGGTTGGCTCATCAAACAGCATCGCCTGCGGTTGCATTGCCAGAGCTCTTGCTATTGCGGCCCGCTGTTGTTGCCCGCCGGATAACTGGGCTGGGTATCGGTCTGCTTTGTCGGCAATACCGACTTTATCTAATAGCTGCATTGCCAGTGTCTGTGCCTCTGCCGGATCTACTCCAAGCACACTGACAGGTGCCTTGGTGATATTTTCAAGGATAGACAAGTGTGCCCAAAGATTGAACTGTTGGAACACCATAGACAGGTTGGTACGCATTCGACGTACCTGACTTTGATCTGCGGGGGCTCTGCCTTTTCGATGCTCTTTCCATTTGACTGACTCACCATTGAACACGATCTCGCCGCTGACAGGGATTTCAAGCAGGTTAGCGCAGCGTAACAAAGTGCTCTTGCCAGATCCGGAAGATCCAATCAGAGCAATCACATCTCCTGGTCTGGCATGCAGCGATATGCCTTTTAATACTTCAAGATCACCGAAGCTTTTGCGTATATCCTTAAGCTCAATAACTGCCTGAGCTGTAGTCGATTGCCGGCCGGGTTGATTCACAGATTCGATCTCGGTAAGTGCAAGGTTAGAAACAGGTTCAATATAGTGGCATGCTCAGGTACGGTCGCAGGCGCATGGCAGACTCAATGTAGAAGATATTTTGAACCGGCGCTGGTATTCCACACTGACAGTTATGGTTAATCACCAGCCGATGGTTCATCATCAACAGGTGCTTTGAGTCTTCTGAGTGTTTGCTCTATCACCGATTGCAGCAGATCCATCTCTCTTTTTGTTGGATTCGATTTCATGATCATCTGCTGTAGTGAATAGTAAGCATTCCAGTTTTTACTTGAGATATCGAAGTTTAACTCAGTCAGCCAGCGTTGCAGAAGTTCATCTGGTTTCTGTACCGGTTCCGGCGGTGGCGATGGTTTGGGTTTAAGGTCAGGTAATTGTGAAAGAGCCAGTAACACAGCATGTGACAAATTAAGGCTTTTCAATGACCCTGGAATGTTGAGTGTACAGGTTCGATGAGCCCAGCGCAGATCGTCTCCTGACAGACCATGGTCTTCGGTGCCAAAGATTAAAGACACCGGTCTGCCATCGGTCAGAGGTGGCCAGTCAACCAGTTCGTTGATGTCGTAAACCGGTCTGCGTCTGCCTTCTCTGCGGCTGTAGGCAATGCGTGGTCCATCCGGTTCGCTGGCTGCGTACTCTTCCCACGAACTATAACTGACGCAGTCGCGCAGTGGTTGCTGGCCCTGAGCAGCACCTTTGTTTGCGGTTCGGTCGAGCTCGCATAACGGCTCGATCAGAATCAGCTTTTGATGGCCGAAGTTGCTCATCGCACGTGAAACCATACCGATGTTGCGAGGGTACTTTGGTCTTACCAGAATCACGGTGCATTGCATTGGTGTTGAATCTCTGACTGTTTTTTACTGTATCGAGCTTTGTGCTAACTGATATCAATCAGGCGATTCGATTGCGAGCCGCATAACGTATCAGCATATCTATCTGCTCGGGCGTTTCAGGCACCTGCTCACCTCTTTGGCGGGTGACGACTGAAATTGCCTCCGGCACGCTGATGCCGGTTGACAGCATCAGACAACAACAGATTAGACCGGTGCGTCCTATGCCGCCTTTACAGTGCACCAGAAGATTTTTACCGCTATGCAGGTAATTCAGATTGCGCGTGATTTGGATCTGCAGATCAAGAAAATCGGGTACGCTGAAATCTGTGATCGGGAAGCGCTCAAACTCCATACCGGCGGCCTCAGTCAAAGACTTCTGCTGTTGCAAGCCCAGTGTATTTGATTCTGACTCTTCCATCAGACAGAGGATTTTATCGATACTGTCATTCTTAAGTTGCTGCAAACCGGCCTGCAATGTAAGTGGGTCCGGCATTGACATCGCACTCAGTCTGCCGTTGCCGAAGGTATGAATATAACAGGGCTGTGGTTTCATTGAGATTTAGGTATTGCTAATATGACCAGCTGAAGCACTATTCTCTCATTACCCGGAGAGAATGTGCACTATTGCAATTACTTGGCAGGGTGTTGAAAAACTATTGCGCTCGGCCAGAGGTTGTTAAATTCTCCCTCAAAATGCACATTTATAATGCGCAAACTGTGCTTTTTCGGTGGAATTTGCCTATTCAGACTTTCGCGCTTAACTTTTTTCAACACCCTGTTAGTCACTTCAGACAATGGTATCCGGATACCTCTGCAGCCATGAAAGGAGTTTATCCCGTGCAACCTGATCGACTTCTGCGCCTGGGCTTCTTTGCCGGAGCTTCACCAGAATAATGCTGCGCTACTCCGGACATGCACTGCTGCTGGTGCTGGGTGCTGTATTTATTTTCCACTCGCCATTCACCGACTGGTGGGCGAGCTTAAACCTACCGTGGTATGCCGTTTTTGTATTCTGGCTGATTCTGATTTTTCTGGTGGCGTTTGATAATTTCAGCAGCCAGGCAGAAAGCAGTGATGAGGACGATGAACGTGCAGATTGAGCTGTGGCTGCTGTTTGTTGCGGCACTGGCCTATCTGGGGCTGCTGTTTGTTATTGCTTATGCCGGTGAGAACGGTTACCTGCCGAAGCGACTTATCGAGCACCCGGCGGTCTATGCGTTGTCGCTCGGTGTCTATGCCACATCGTGGACGTTCTACGGCAGTGTCGGGCTGGCAGACAGCAGCGGGCTGGCTTTTTTAACCATTTATCTGGGTGTGACCGCAGCCTTTACACTTGGACCGTATCTGTTAGCACCCATCCTGCGTTTGTGCCGCGAGTATCAATTGTCTTCAATCGCGGATTTACTGGCGTTTCGATACGGTGGCCGGGCGACCGGCCTTGTGGTTACAGTCTTTATGTTGATGGGCATCCTGCCCTATATCTCTTTGCAAATCACTGCGGTGACACGATCAATTCAGGTGTTGGCACGAGAGGCGGCACCCAATTTACTGGCTTTGCTGTTTTGCATTGCCATTATTATCTTCAGTGTGGCGTTCGGTGCGCGGCATCTAACCTCTCGTGAGAAACACTCTGGGCTGGTGGTGGCGATTGCGTTTGAATCTGCGGTCAAGCTGTTGGCATTGCTGGTAGCCGGTTTGTTTGCCGTATACGGTGTGTTTGGCAGTATGGAGTCAATGAATCAATGGTTGGCGGATAACCCACAAGAGTTGCAGGCATTGTATGAGCCGGTCAACTCATCATTGTGGAGCACACTGCTGTTACTGGCTTTTGGTGCTGCGTTTCTGTTGCCGCGCCAGTATCACATGACGTTTGTTGAAAATCAGAAACCCAAGTCATTAAAAACAGCGTACTGGATGTTTCCGTTGTATCTGCTGTTGCTTAACCTGCCGATATTTCCGATTTTGTGGGCGGGTAAGCAGCTGGCGCTAACAAACCCGCCTGACTTTTACGTGCTGGGTATGTCGATGTCGCTCGGTAATGAGTGGCTGGCATTGCTGGTTTATCTGGGCGGGCTGTCAGCGGCCAGTGCAATGATGATTGTCACCACGTTGTCATTGTCTTATATGTGTCTTAATCATTTGTTGTTACCGGTGAGCATTGCTTCCAACAACCCGGATATAAATTTCTACCGTCGATTGGTCTGGAGCAAACGCATCATTATTGCTTCAATCATTGCTGCAGGCTATGGCTTTTATCTTGTTATTGAATTGCATGAAGGACTGGCCAGTCTGGGTTTGATTTCGTTTGTTGCAGCTATTCAGTTGTTGCCGGGTGTGATTGGATTGTTGTTCTGGACGCGTGCAACACAGGCAGGTTTTCTGGCTGGTCTGGGTGGCGGGGCGATGGTCTGGTTTGTCATTTTGATTCTGCCGCTACTGACAGATACTGCAACGATTGCCAGTATGGAGCGTTTAATAGGCAGCTTCGGTTTTGACGGGGTTGATGTCTGGAGTATTTCGACTTTTTGTTCCCTTACCGTTAATTGTTTGCTGTATGTGATCGGGTCATTGCTGACACGCGTGAGTATTGAGGAAAGTGAAGCGGCACAGGCTTGCGTATCTGACTCTGTGCGACCGCTGTCAGGTCTGGTAATCGCACGCTCCACAAGTGATTACATTGCACAGCTGGAACAGTTGCTGGGTAAAGAGGCGGCCGAGAAAGAAGTGCAGTCTGTCGTACAGGAACTCGGACTTGACGAAAACCGTTTGCGTGCTGTTGATTTGCGCCTGCTGCACGAGCAGCTGGAGAGAAATCTTTCCGGTTTACTAGGGCCTACTATCGCCAGACTTACGCTGCGCGGCCATCTTGAATTAAATCAACCGGCCCACCTTGCGCTGACAGAAACGCTGCGTGCCATGGAGGTGCAGCTTGAGTCATCCAGTGAACAGGTACGGGGTATGACCCGCGAACTGGACGACCTGCGCCGTTACCTGCGCAATGTACTGCATGAGTTACCACTCGGGGTTTGTTCCTTCGGACCGGATGGCGGCATATTGATCTGGAATCAGGCCATGCAGGACATCTCCGGTATCGATGATAAAATCGCCAGACAAAGTAAACTACGCGAACTGCCGGAGCCATGGAGCACGTTGCTATACGACTTTGCCGAATCGAACAAAGATCATTTATTTAAACACCTGATAGAGTTCGACTCTGGCAGCAAATCGTTGAATCTGCATAAATCGCAGGTCACCGCTAATATTCGCAGCACCGGGCCTGCGGCTGGTCAGGTGATTCTTGTAGAAGACAGAACCAATCTTGATCTACTTGAATCTGAACTCGCACATAGCGAACGGCTCGCGTCTATTGGCCGATTGGCAGCCGGTGTCGCACATGAAATCGGCAATCCGCTCACCGGCATCGCAAGCATTGCGCAAAATCAGAATGCTGACGATCAATCCGATGCGCAAAAAGAAAGCGCTACCGATATTCTGACCCAAGTGCGGCGTATCGATGAAATCGTTAAGTCACTACTGGCTTTTGCACGCAATGAACCACTGGGTCTGGAAGAGCGAGACCGCATTGAGATCAATGCCTGTATGCAGCAGGCGATTCAACTGGTGCGATTGTCTGAACAGGCACGGCACATCAGTTTTAACACTGAATTTTCAGAGCCACTCTGGGTGTTGGGCAGCGAAAGGCAAGTGGTGCAGATCTTTGTAAATCTGCTAAATAATGCCTGCGATGTATCAGCGCCGGATGGCAGTGTGGATATCAAAGGGCACAGTACCGGTGATACACATGTTATCTCTATTCGTGACTACGGATCGGGTATTGCAGTGGAAGATCAATCGCGAGTTTTCGAGCCTTTTTATACAACCAAGTCCGTAGGTAAGGGAACCGGTTTAGGGTTGTCGCTTGTTTATAGCCTTGTCAATGAGCATGGCGGTAGGATAGCGATAGATCCTGGTATTAACCACGGTACCCGTTTTGAAATCAGCCTGCCGGCCAGTCCGTCAACCATGCAGCACGAAGTCAGTAAAATGAATCAGGTCATATGAACAGAGTTCTGATTGTTGAAGATGAAGACATCATCAGAAAACAGATCACGCTGTTGCTTGAACGTAACAACTACGAGGTAGTTGGTGCTTCAAACATTGATGAAGCAATCTGCCTGTACCCTGAGTCATTTGATGTAATTCTTGCAGATATTCGATTGCCCGGTCGCGATGGCAACCAGATACTCGATTACTCCGAGCAGGTGCCGGTGGTGATGATGACCAGCTACGCCAGCGTGCGTTCTGCGGTAGAGTCGATGAAACTGGGTGCTGTCGATTACATCAGCAAACCGTTTGACCATGATGAACTGTTGCTGACTATTGGCAGGTCACTGAGAGCCAATCGACTGTCAGCGCAGAATGCTGCGATGCGCCGAGATTTAAACAGGCTTTATCCGCGTATTGAGATCGAAACCTCCAACGCGAAGATGCAGCAGACGGTGAAGTCCATTGAAAATATTGCTGATGAAGATCTGTTTGTCTATCTGCAGGGTGAACGAGGTACCGGCAAAGAGCTGATGGCACGACATTGCCACGCGCATAGTGCGCGTACTCGCGGGCCACTGGTATTTGCGGATTTGCCAATGGTCGAAGCGGCAGATGTAGCGCATTTGCTTTTTGGCCCGCATAAAGAAGATCGCAGGCCGGGTAGCGGGTTACTGCAGGCGGCGCATGGTGGCACGCTGGTGATCCGAAGCATCAGCGCGCTTGCCACTGAAAAACAATTACAGCTGGCCAACTTATTGATAGAGGCCAGGAATGTCCGGCGTGCACCGAATGTAAGATTGATCGTGCTCGCCATCGACCCGCCATCAGAAGCCATAAGAGATGGCGTGCTGCATCCAGAGCTTGCGGACTTGTTTGGTGATTGCGTGTTTCCGTCAGTGCCGTTAAGACAGCGGCGGGAGGACATTGCACCGCTATCTGCCGGGTACCTGCGACTGTTTGTGAAGCGCTACCGCAAGCGACGCATTGTGTTGTCTGCAGAAGCGCAGCATGCGCTACAGGCTTACCAGTGGCCTGGCAACATTAACGAACTGAAGACTGTGATTGAAAGAGCGGTATTGATGGTTGACTCCGAAGAGATTCAGCCAGTGCACCTGGGCATTAATGTGATCGACGGCGAAGCCTGCCAGACAGGTCTTGATCTCAGTCTGGATGCGTACTTCCGCTACTTTGTACTGAACTTTGAAGACAGACTGTCCGAGACTGAGCTGGCGAGCAAACTTGGCATCAGCCGCAAGGCGCTGTGGGAGCGCCGCCAGAAGATGGATCTGCCGCGCAAGGTCTGAATAGCCCGGTCAGCAAGCAGGGTCAGCAAGCCCGCTCAGCAAATCAGGCGCCAGCATCGAATACAACCTACAGGCGCAACACCCGGCACAGGTCCAACGCCGGGGTTCTAACGGCCCGGTATGTCTCGCTCTGGCAATAATGGTCTGTTAATGAGATAGCTGCTTATCTGCTAAAATAAGAGGAGTCTGCTTGTATTTTATAAGCCAGACACCCTGCTAACTACACAGGACCACCGCCTCAATGTTTGCGATGCTGATATTGTTCTTTGTGCTTTCCATCGTTTTTTCATTTTTGTGTTCTATCTGGGAAGCTGTATTACTGAGCATAACGCCAGCTTACACGCAACAGCTGGTGCAACAAGGCGGGGAGCCCGGTGAATCCCTGCAGGCCTTCAAAGAAAATATAGACCGGCCGTTGGCGGCAATTTTAACTCTCAACACTATTGCGCACACCGTAGGTGCAATTGGCGTTGGCGCGCAGGCGAGCCGGATCTGGGGTGTGTCTTTGATGGCGACTGTGATTGTGCCGGTAGTGATGACACTTGCTATCTTGCTGCTATCTGAAATTGTACCTAAAACCATTGGTGCTAATTTCTGGCGTGAACTCACGCCTTTCACGGTGCGCTGTTTGAATCTGATCATCAAGATTCTGGCACCGCTGGTGATGCTGAGCCAGATGATTACCCGCATGCTGAAGAAAGATAAATCTGCCAGTGTGTTGAGTCGGGCAGACTTCACTGCCATGGCAACACTTGGCAGTGAGCAAGGTGTACTTGAAGAAAGTGAATCGCAGTATCTACAGAATCTGCTCAAATTCAATAAAGTGCTTGCGCAGGACGTGATGACTCCGCGTACCGTGGTTATTTCCTGCGATCAAACTACCGGACTTGCAGACTTTCACGCAAAGCATACTGATCTGCGGTTTTCGCGTATTCCGATTTTTTCCGAGAGTCCTGACAACGTTACCGGCTATTTCTTAAAAGACGAAATGTTAGCCACGCTTCTGAAAGATCCGGAATCACAGGCACCGGTATCTGAGTTGCGTCGCGACATCATCGCTGTCTCCGACGACTTTCCGATCTTAAAGTTATTTACCCGCTTTATTGAAACCCGTGAGCACATCGCGCTGGTGCTCGATGATTTTGGTGGCAAGGCGGGTATTGTTACGATGGAAGATGTTATAGAGACATTACTGGGCATTGAGATTGTCGATGAGCTTGATCACGCAGAAGATATGCAGGCGCTTGCGCGTAAACGCTGGAATGAAAGAGCCAGGCATTTAGGCTTGCTTAAAGAGGATGATGCAGAGTAGCAGCTGACGCGAGGTTAGCTCTTATAGAGTAGGATTCGCCCGGGATAGCCGGGTGAGCTTTGAGAGTCTGCGCGGTAAATATCTATGCAGCGAGAATGTACCCAGGCGAGAGGGCGAGGGGGCGAGGGGGCTGTATGGTGTTCAATCAGTCACCGTAATCAGTCGGCACAATGTGCGGATTGAAAGCGCCGGACCTTGATTGCCAGTTCTGACATTTCAGGATCCTCATAGCCAAGTTCGTTCAGATGTTTAACCAGCTCATACAGATATTCGCTGTTTTTACCCAATGGTCCCTCGGCCAGCGCCAGTGATTTGACCATCGTGTCTTCATCAAGGTCACTGCAATAGCGACCGTTGTCGGGATCGACGACAAACGCCAACACAGACCTGCCGCTGTCGGGCGATTGATCGTCATAAATTCCCTCTACCCATGTGGGTTTGTAGGCATAGGTCATCATCTCGCGCCGAAAAAGTAAATCGAGTTCGGTTTCGAGTTTATCCGATGCAATGCTGTAAGCCAGTCCGGTGCAACCGCCGCCCTGTTCGAGGCCCATCATTAAACCTGGCTGATCTTCACAACCGCGCCCCAGGACTGTCCAGAAACAAAACTTGCGATGGTAGCCTTTAATGCTACAGCGGTAAGTGGATTCTATGTCGATCGCAGGATTCCAGATCAAGGAGCCATAGGCGAATACGCGGAACTCTGTTTGATCAGGTGCGTTTTTAATGGTTTCCCGCACCAGCTGCCTTCGGACCTCATCCGGCATTAGTCTGGCAAGCCCCTGTCTGCTTTCGACGAGCTTTTTCATATCGCCGTTAAGCAAAGTTTCTCTGCTGATTTTCTGCGGTGCTTTCATGTTGTCTGAGTGTAGACCGGTTGCCTGAGTGAGTATAGACGCTGGTAACAGTTGACCTTATTCGTGCATTGCAGCAGTTAGGTGATTTCTCTATATTTAACCGCCTGGCGATAACAACCAGCCTGGATTCTCCATAAAGATTCCTCATCCAGAGGATATCTGGCTAAACAGGTCAGCCAATCGTCTAAGAAACGTGGCCCAGCCACGTGCCGGGGAGGATGGGCCGGGATGTGACGCCAGATTTCCTCTGGTGTCGACCTTCTGGTGTCGACCTCCTGATGTTGAATAGACAAACTGTTATTTTGAAAAAGGCGGCCAAAAAATGATTTGGAACTGTATACAGTGCATTTCGCCATTATTTACACTATTTTATTGGCGCCTAATGAAAAACCTTGGGTAGAGCGCTGTGAATACAACATCCCTGACTGGTACCTTCTCAACTTTGTCACTGACGGAGCCAAAAGTTCATCTGCTGCAGATCATGCTGGATCGTCCGGAGTCGTCAAACGCGTTCAACACGCAGATGGCGTACGATCTGATCGATGTGTTTGATCAGATTTCTCTTAACCCGGATCAATACCGGGTAGTGATGCTGACCGGTCGCGGTGATAAAGCGTTCTGCGCTGGTGGTGATCTTAAAGAACGTAACGGCATGTCAGACAGTGCCTGGCAGCAACAGCATCTGGTGTTCGAGCGTATGATCAGATCGGTGATCGATTGTCCGGTACCCATCATTGGTGCTGTCAACGGAGCGGCCTATGGTGGTGGATGCGAGCTGGTTGCAGCGCTGGATTTTGTCTACGCCGTTGAGCATGCGAAATTTGCACAGACTGAAACCCGTCTTGGAATTATACCGGGTATCGGTGGCACGCAAACCCTTGCAAGAGCAATCGGTGAGCGCCGTGCTATGGAAGTCATTCTAAGTGCTAAACCGTTCAACGCTGCAGAGGCGCAACAATGGGGTCTGGTGAACAGTGTTTATCCTTCAAACGAAGCGTTGCAACAAGCAGTGATTGCAGTTGCACAAAGTATTGCTGCCAATGCACCACTAGCGGTAAGGCAGGCACGGCAATCGATTCACCGGGGTTTGCAGATGTCTCTCTCCGATGCAATGGCGTTTGAAGTTGAAGCGTATAACAGACTCGTTTCTACCGCTGACCGGCAGGAAGGCGTGCTGGCATTCAATGAAAAAAGATCCCCTGAATTTACCGGTAAATAAGCGATGAAAATCACAGCGGTCGATGTATTTGTTTTAAAAGCTCCACTCGATGAACCGTTTGCATTTTCACAAGGCTGGGTGCAACAGCGCGCGGCCACACTTGTTAGAGTCTCGACTGATAACGGACTACAGGGATGGGGTGAAGCCTTTGCACAAGGTCTTGAACCACCCGAGATTGCCTCTGCGGTGATACAGCATGCGCTGGCACCAATAGTTGTTGGACGCGATGCACTGGATATCAACGTTTTGTGGCACGCAATGTACAACCAGACGCGAGACTACGGTCGCAAGGGCAGTGTTCTCGCTGGTATCAGTGCTCTCGATATCGCCTTGTGGGATCTGGCTGGCAAGCACTATCAGCAACCGGTGTATCAGTTGCTTGGTGGTGCATTTCGCAAGCAGATCACACCTTATGCAACTGGCTTTTACAGAATAGCCGGTCAGGGCGAAGCATCGCGTCTGGCGGATGAAGCGGTGCAGCATTGCAGTGCCGGATTTACCTGCCTGAAAATTAAGCTCGGCTTCGGTGTCGATGATGATATCAAGGTTATGCGTGCGATCAACGAGCGACTCTGTACCGAGATTGGCAGCGATCACAACTGCGAGCTGATGGTTGATACCAACCACGCCTACGGACGATCAGAGGCACTTAAACTTGGCAGAGAACTCGAAAATTATAATCTGCGTTGGTACGAAGAACCATTAGCGCCTGAAGACCTTGAAGGCTACAAAGAGTTACGAAAGAAACTGAGTGTACCGATCGCAGCCGGTGAGAATGAACACAGTATCTATGGCTTTAATCAATTGCTGAATTGCATTGATGTCGCGCAGCCGGATGTTGGCTCCTGTGGTGGTATCACTGCCGCGCGCGACATCACCGCGATGGCTCAGTCAAAGGGCGTGATGGTTAACCCGCATGTCTGGGGCAGTGCAGTTGCGCAGGCAGCTTCCATACAGCTGATCGCATCTTTGCCTGTGCCGCATCATTCACTTTTTGCAACCCAGCCAATACTTGAATACGATCGATCTTCCCACCCGTTCAGGCGTGAGTTGATCAACAATCCGTGGGAATTGTGCAACGGATTGATCGAGGTGCCAGATGCAGCTGGTCTGGGCATCGACATTAACATGGAAACAATCGAACGCTTCCAATGCAGGACTTAACCCGACAGGCAACTGGTAGATGTTTTGGTCCGGTGAGTCATTGCGTCTTGCGGGCTCAGTGTGCAAATGCGTAATATCACGGTCGGCATCGACTGGGGCTCAAGCAGCTTCAGGGCGTATCGATTTAATGCATGCGCAGAAGTAATCGACCAATTCATATCATCTGACGGCATCAAAACACTGCAACCGGCAGATTACCAATCCGTGCTGCTGTCCTGTGTAGGTCGTTGGCTGAACACCGGTGATACAGTGCTGCTCTCGGGTATGATCACCAGCCGTAACGGCTGGCTGGAAACGCCTTATCTACCTTGCCCACTGGCACTGTCGGAGCTGTTAACTGCATCTGTCAGCCAGTGTTTCAAACAGTCAGACCTTGAGCTTGAACTGCTGTTTCTGCCAGGTGCCTTTATCGAACAACCGGCAGATGTGATGCGTGGTGAGGAACTGCAGCTGTATGGTGCCGTGCAAAACACCAAACAGCTGGTTGTGCTGCCGGGTACACATTCAAAGTGGGCGTTGGTTAATCACGGCGTTCTGGAGAGTTTTAATACAGTTGTCACCGGAGAGCTTTTCGATGTGCTTATCAACAAGACCCTGATTGGTGGTCTGGCGAGTGGTAAAGATCATATTCAACCGGTATTCGCTGAGGGTGTGCAGACAGGATTCAACAACAACGCAATTGTCAGTGAGCTGTTTACAGCCAGATCAGGGGTGCTGCTGGGTACATTGCAGGCAACAGAGGTCGCTTCATGGTTGTCTGGTTTATTGATTGGCAATGAGATCAGGGAACGTTATCAAACGCTTGACACAGAAGCTTCAATTTTGATTATAGGCAGTGACGAACTGGGTACAAGATACAGTCAGGCATTCGAGCAGCTGGGTATCAGTGCGGTAGTCGAAGCCCGTGACCCGGCATTATCCGGATTCCGCAAACTGATCAGACAACAGATACATATCAATGACACTGCCTCCAACTGACTCGACTCCAGTAAATTCAGCTCCGGGACATACAGTGAAAGAACAGTGGCAGCGATGCATGACTGAAATGCCACTGGTGGCCATCTTGCGTGGAGTTACCCCGTCGGAGGTGCTCGATGTTGCCTGCGTGCTGGTGGAAGCCGGTTTGCGAATTATTGAAGTACCACTTAATTCTCCAAAGCCGTTTGAAAGTATTGAAATCCTCGCAGACCATTTTACAGGTAACGTGATGATTGGTGCCGGCACTGTGCTCAAAAGTGTTGATGTCAGTGCTACAGTTGCCGCCGGTGGCAAGTTGATTGTAGCGCCTAATCTCAATGCCGATGTGGCAGCCACAACCATTGAGTCAGGATGTATTTATTGCCCCGGAGTCGCGACCCCAACAGAGGCATTCAGCGCGATTGAGCAAGGGGCGAATGACTTGAAACTATTCCCCGCCGAGATGATTACACCGTCTGTGGTCAAAGCCTTTCGTGCAGTGTTGCCACTAGAGACAGGCGTATTGGCGGTGGGTGGAATCACACCGCAGAACATCAATGCTTATCTTGATGTCGGCTGCAGCGGTTTTGGTATTGGCTCAGCGCTTTATAAACCGGGTAAAAGCTTGCGGGCAATTGAGCAAGACGCAAAAAACTTCATTGGCGTTATGCCAAACAGCCCACTAGCATAGCTGAATCGTATCGGGCCCGTGAGCAACCGACCGGGTTGCTACATATAATCGTAAACAATATCAATGGGCATGGCCTTACCGTTCATTTCTGTGATGGGCCCAATGCCGTTGTAACGCAGTAAATTTTTGCTTGCGCTGTCGTATTGCAGGTAGATGCTTGGGACGATGCCCTGAAGCAGAAAATTATCAAAAGATATTCTGAAGCATGTACTGCCCGATGTGTCGCAACGGATATTTTTTATCTTCAACGGAACAAGCCGGGCTCTGTCTATTTGCAGGAAATTTATTTTTACGGTTTTACGGTCGAGCAGTTGGTCCCAGTAATCCAGAATGTAGCGGTGAAAAGAAGCATCGATCACTGTTTTTGAGTCAATGGCGACATCAGTATTACTGCTGATGGTTTCAGAGCCGTCTTCAGCCACTCTGATAGATTTAACATTGGCGATGTTGTTGTTAACTTCTACCCGGTAGCCACGCTTGCGACGGAAGTCAACCACTTCAAAAAAATCGGGTAGTTTTGCGTTGGGGGGAAAATTTAATTGCTTGTATGAAATTGGCTGGCGATTACTGTCGCGGTAAACAGCCCTGATGGTGTTGCTCATCGGGTCATCGAGATAGCTTTCTGTGTAAAAAACTGAGGAGTCACCGTCGCGTCTGGCATAGCCATTAGCCACTACCTGATTGCTAATGGAATCAAGCTCATCAGCCACCGGAAATGCGTTGGCGGTGTTTTGTAAAAGTAACAGTGCGAGTGTTGTGCTGGCGATCGCTGTCACAGCGAGTGAACGAGCGATGGTGTTCTTTAATAAGCTCATCATATAAATACTAATTCGAATTCCGTTGCATATATTACGCATGCAGGCTTACTGGTCGCTGAAAGCTAACTACTGTTCCCGGACCCATGCGTCGTTGGTTAAAAACCAACGTCCCCGCGATCAGAGGCATCTGTCTCTGGAAATTGTGCCTAGCGTCCGAAACTCTAACATGATTATTATCAATAGCAGTGCCATCCGTGTGGTTTTAGTCGAGCTTTTACAATTCCGTAACTGGTGATGGATACTTACTGCCGTGGTTACACGCAAAACATCCTTTTTAAATCTGAATCTGTTCCGGTCCGTTATCTAATCTGTAAATACCAGTGCAGGAAAAGGCTTACATCATATTCCCCCGAGTTCGCTCAAAGATAAACCGAAGATGAACCAAAGGTATCTCGGAGTTCAAAAAGTGATATCTCCGTTGCACAACCTGATACCCATTTCACCGGTTGCCATGTTTGCCTGATCCGATGGCATAGAACCTGACCGACTGTTCAACTTTGACAGATAGAGTCCATATCTGTGACGCACTGACGATGACAGTGGTTCTCACTACCTGTGTTTTTTGTGAGTGCTTCGATGTAGCGCGTGGTAGCTGTGGCGAAATGCTGCCATAGAAGAAGCGCGATAAATCTGGTTGTCGCCATTCGATTGTCGGCTCCTTGAATGCGATAGACCAAATTGATAGATCAAATGACTAACTCAAGGCCCGCAATCGGGAGAGTAGAAAAATTGCTGCGAAGTTTTTTCCGATGGATAGTTGCGGGCGTGGCAGCGTTCGCTTTACTACAAGCGTGCAACTCCAGTGATGAAGAGTTCGGTGAGGTTATCGGGTTTTCATTTGTTGACGAATTAAACGCGGTTTATCAACCCTTTGTGCCGGAACTGGGATCAGCTGTGCCGGTTGCGGCAAGAGCCGGGCTCGAGTCTGCTGATTTACCGTATCCACCATTCAACTCCCACAACATAAAGTCGATCGGTCCATCCGGCTGGCTCAATCGTGAGCAGTTGGTGCGTGCTGGAGTTGGCGACGTTATCTTCAATCAACTGTGGGCAACCTGGCAGCCAGATCCCGATTTATCAATCAATGGACCCAACACATTCGAATATGACGGTATGGTTTGGCGAATCGATCCGGTACGTGAGAAACAAATACGCTGGTATTCATCTCGTGGCATCAATGTCACCGTTGTGCTGTACGCTACACCGGAGTGGGCGAGGCGCGCCAATACCGGCAAAGTGGCGAATGTGCCATTGATACACCCGCACTTTATCGCACCGGATGATCCGGCGGATTTCGCGCGCTTTGCCGGTATGATTGCAAAGCGCTATAACGGTGCCAATGGTAATGGCCGGGTTGTAAATTTTATAATTCAAAATGAAGTTAATTCGATTGACTGGTTTAATCCAGGTTGTGGCAGTGACAATGCGCCGTGCCAGATCGACAATAGAATCCAGAGCTATGCAAATATTTTCAATCAGGCTTATGACCGGATCAAAGCGGAGCAGTCTGAGGCCAAAGTATTTATGTCCTTTGATCATCACTTTGGTGAAGCATTTTACGATCAGCCTCGCTTTGCATCAGCGCAGCAGTTTATAGAACGACTCGATCCTCTGGTGACTCCACGTGAATGGCGCATTGCATTTCACTCTTACCCGGGCGACTTATTCTCACCGGAGTTTGGTCCTGATGATTTGCCCAAAGTCACGTTTGGTAACATCGGTGTGCTGGCTGGCTGGTTACGACAGCAATTCCCGCAGAAGCCTCATGCATGGGAAATTCATCTGACTGAAAATGGCATTAACGCTTCTGAGCAGGGTTCATCGGAAGAAGCGCAGAATCGAATGCTACCGATAGCTACCCGTAATGTGCTGGGTACGCCTGGCATCAATAACTTTGTCTACCATCGCATAGAAGATCACAGTAATGAGGGGAGCTTTAAACCGGGTTTGCATGACAGCTTGGAGCAGCCGCGTGCAGCATGGCACACGTGGACAGGCAATAATCTATTTGATCAAAATCCACCGCAACTAAATCACGGCTATGATAACTTGCCGTATACACGTCTTGTCAGGTATCACAATCCGTCGCAGGGTCACTGGTCCTCGACCAGACAACCACCGGTGGGTTTTAACGCCGAAGCGTCTTATCTGTTGTTACGTGAAAGTCTGCCAAACACGACGATGTTGTACGAGTGTCATATTGCAAATAAAAACCTAACCCGCATTACCACGGACCTGAGTTGTGGTGGTGAGCGTAATTTCGGCCCGGTGGGATACTCTTTTAATTTTAACAACACCGGTGGTAGCCGGGTCGGCTTGTTTTCAATAGAAACTGCGGAGGGCGATCATATTCTATCAACCAATCCGCAGGAGGTTGCGGGTGATGTCACTGTGTTGGGCTTCATTGATCCGGTTAAGGTGCTACAACAGCCGGTACCACAGCGTGATCTGTCTTTTTATAACGCCCGGGTTGCCTCTGGCACTAAACCATCTGCCATAGCCAGCCAGCCTGCTGCCGAGCAAGTGATTGGTGATTTTATTGACTGTTCGACGGCAGAAACCAATTGTCATTTGCTGCGATTTTCAACAACAGAAGATCAACGCCACTCACTCAGTTGTCGGGTGCAGGACCAGGGCCAACCACTGGCTGATATCGCTCTACAGTTTGGCAGCAACCGGTTCAGTCGCAGTGTTGGTGTCAACCATCAGGTAAATCGCAATGGCAACAGATATACCATTGCCTTACCGATCTGGGAAAACGCGACCTCAGCGACTGTGGTTTTTTCTTCCAGTGACGGCGCGGCGACCGATCATTGCTACATTGTGCAGAGTGGCTCGTTAGCAATCGGTGCGGCTGAAGACGCTAAAAGAAATCTGCTGCAAAATGGCGGCTTTGAGAATGCGCTGACAGACTGGGAACTCTGCGCAGGCGTCGACTCAGCAGAATTTTCCAGTGATGCACATCTTGGTGAACAAGCTATCGCAGTAGGTGACGGTAACTGTGTCTATCAGGAAATTAGCGCTGACGCCAGTGTAGACTACAGCCTCGAATGTTACGCACGCCATGGCGGGCCGGGGAATGGTACATTGAAGCTGGGGTTTGCTAATGACAGTTTTCAGAAGATCACCGAGCGGGAAGTGATGGTGAGCGGTACCAGTTTTGAGCCGTATGCTATCTCGCAAACTGCACCACAAGGCAGCCGGTATGTTGTCACTACTTTTGAATCAGGTGTCGGTACCGGCAGTCTTGATACCTGTTCGCTGGTCATTGAGTAGCCGGCAGGCAACCACCGTGTTGAATTGGTGGTTGCCACTTATGGTTACTATCCGCATTACTCCGGCGCAGTAGTTGCCGGCCCGAACGGTTTAACCACCAGAATCAGCTTTGGCAGTAGGGTAAGTACCGCCAGCAGTGCAACAAACATGGCGAGTGCGGTGAGAAGTCCAAAGTAGATTGTTGGTATAAAGTTCGAAAATACCAGAATCGAGAATCCGAAGATAATCGTCATTGACGTATACAGTACCGCGCGACCAATATTTCGGTGGCAGGTATGCATAGTCGCTTCGTAAGAATCATGACGCGGTAATTCCTCTTTAAACCGATAGATATAGTGAATGCTGTTATCAACGGCGATACCGATTGATATCGTCGCTATGGTAATTGTCATCATATCGAGTGGCAGGCCGGCAAGCCCCATAATACCCAACACGATAGCCGCAGCCAGAGCATTTGGTACGATACCAATGACAGCAATCTTCAGTGATCGGAAGAGAATCAGGAACATGATGGCAATGCCCAGCAAAACAGCACCAATTGTTTGCACCTGTGATTGAAACAGGCTCTGCAGCATATTGTTGTATAGCACCAGAATGCCACTGACCTGGAATTGATCTTTGGCCAAACCGACGTCGGTTTGTAGTTCTGTATTTATCTGCTCCAGTAATTCCTTGCGGCGAAGATCGGGCAGGGAGTCGAGAATTCGCATTGAAACGCGGGCTTCGTTATCTTCGATAGAAATATACGGATCAATCAACTCGGTGCGCATTTCGTCAGGTATTTTTTTGTAAAGCAGCTCCATTTCAAACGGTGTAAACGGTTCGTCATTGTTAAGTGCTTCACCGGTTCTGAGAATCGATGCAAATGAAAGTACTTTACCTACCGCAGGCAGTGAATCGAGGTAATCGTGCACTGCTTTGATTCGCTCGACTTTATAGGGTGTGAACCACTGTTCATCCTCTTCTTCATCTCCAAACAGAGCAAAATCCTCACAGAATTCCGCATCTTCGGCAGACAGGCTCGATGGGTCAGCGCATATATCTTCTTCGTCGTCTTCCTGTTCCGTCAGATCAACCAGCACATCAAGTGGCGTGGTGCCGCCGAGTTTTTCATCAATCAGCTTCATGCCCTGATAAATCTCTGTGTGAGAACGGAAATAATTGATAAAGCTGTTCTCGACAATCAGCCGCGAGATACCGATTGCACTCATCACTGCAAGCAAAGCGGCAATGATCAGAATAAGCCAGCCGCTTTTTTCAGTGAACTTTGCCAGTGCGGCGGTGGCTGCAACCGGCTTGTCAGCCTCTCCATCGTTTTCCAGCGGGCCGGCCAATACCAGCAGGGAGGGAAACAACAGAAAAGAAGTGAGAAAAGTGATCACCAGACCAATTGACATCATCCAGCCAAAATCTATGACCGGTTTAATACCGCTGAACACCAGTGAGCAGAAACCAATTATGGTGGTTAGAGCGGTATACAGACAGGGCCAGAACATTTTTCTGGTGGCCAGCCAGACTCGATCGAGATGGTTAAGCTCGGGGTGGTCGAGTTTTATTTGTCTGAAACGAACCACCAGATGGATATTCATCGACATAGTGATGATAAACATCAGGGACAAAAAGTTTGAAGAAATAACGGTGACTTTCCAGCCGATCAGGCTGAGGATGCCCATCACGGTCAATCCTGCGAACAGACAACTTGCCACAGGCAACAGCACCCACCGCAGGCGTCTGAAAATAAACGTCAGGGTAGCAAGTATAAACAACACAACTCCGGCGCCGAACACAACCAGATCTCGCGCGATGTAGCTGATCATGTCGTCTGAGACCATCGGCACACCACCCAGATGCATGACTGCGCGATCTTCGTGTTGTGCCAGAATCGAGCGGATCGCAGTGATATCGTCATGCCGCTTGCTGTTGAAAGCAGCGCGTACCTGATCAAACTCTTGATTGACTCTTTCGAGTTCCGGTTCTTCCTCGCTACGGAGTTCTCCCTGAAGTTGTTTAAGCCGCAATGCGGAACGCTCAGCGCTTAGTGCCTCGTAGGTATCGTCTGCCTTCAGATTGAGTTGTATTGCTGTGGTAGTAGCATCTTTGCTGACTATCAGGTCCCGAAAAACAGGGCTGTTGGTGATCTCATCTTTCACCAGTTTAAGGTCGCTGTCCGGGAAGCTGTTGAGCGTCGGCACATTAGCGGTTAACTCTGTAAGGCTGACGTTCGAACTGGTCAATAGCGGTACTTCAAGGATGGAAAATACGGACTCCACTGACTCGACGGTGGCCAGCTCATCGCGAAGCACTGCCAGATGATCCAGCGCCTCTTCGCTGAAGAGCTCGCCCTCGGGATCATAAGTGACCACCAGGAAGTCACCGGTTGAATAGCGTTGTAAAGAGGCGCGATAGATTTGCAGATCTTTATCGTTTTCAAGCAGCAAGGCATCAGCTGAGGCGTCCAGTGAAAACTGTCTGGCCTGCCAGGCAAAAAAGCAAAGCAGCAGCACCAGCAGGGTAACTACCACAAGGGGAAACCTGAGGACGGTGTTTCGATACAAGCCCGGTAGCGGCGCGTTGTCGATTGATTGGGTAATATGCATTGGCAGATGATACCAGCCTCCGCACTGGTATTACCGTTTCAACTTGGTTGGCTGCAATTGGTGGTTGTAGTGGCAGACAAGATTCGACAGACTGTTGAGTCTCAGATCAATCCATCATAGACCCGTCGTTTGTTCTGGCTGACGCTGAGGCCGAGCCACAGATGATACGAGAGCCTTATCGGGGCGCCAAAGCAATGTCTACAACCAACGCCACTGATGTGACCAGGGACACGACCGAAGAGACAACCAGAGACAAGGTCGAGTATCTTTTTCTCAACGTCGGCCACTTTCTCGATCACTTCGCCATGTTGATCTTCGCCACCGTTGCAGCGCTTCGCCTGAGTCGTGAGTGGAGCCTGACTTATGCCGAACTGATCCCCTTTGCGACCCCCGGATTTATCGCGTTTGGCGTTTGCGCCATCCCTGCCGGCTGGCTGGCAGATAAGTGGAGCAGGGAAGGCATGATGGCTGTGTTTTTTATTGGTATCGGTATCGGGTCGGTACTCACAGGTCTGGCGCAGAACCCGTTACAAATCGCGATTGGCCTCGCAGTGGTGGGTGTGTTTGCAGCGATTTATCATCCGGTCGGGCTCGCCATGGTAGTACAGGGGCGCGCAAAAACCGGTTTACGGCTGGCAGTTAATGGTGTGTGGGGCAATCTGGGTGTTGCCAGCGCGGCGTTGCTGACTGCTTTATTTATTGATGTGAGCGGTTGGCGCAGTGCTTTTTATCTGACCGGCGGCGCAGCGGTGATTACAGGATTATGCTACTGGTGGTTTATACGGCACTACCCACAAACAGCCGGTGCTACTAAAAAATCCGGGTTGGCAAAGCCTGTGGTGAGTTCAAATAGTCTCCGGCGTATCTTTGCGATCATCCTGATCACAACCGCTATCGGTGGTCTGATATTTCAAAGCACCACTTTTGCGCTACCCAAGGTTTTTGATGAGCGCCTGGATAGTCTGGCAGCTACAGCCACACTGAATGGCTGGTATGTGTTCCTGGTGTTCGCAATCGCTGCAGGGGGACAATTAGTAGTAGGTAAATTACTCGATCACTTTCCGGTCAAGTGGATCTTTGCAACAGTCGCGCTGCTGCAGTGTGTGTTGCTGGCAGCCATGATTCAATCACACAATCAGCTGGCACTCGTAATTGCGACTGCATTTATGCTGGTAGTTTTTGGTCAGATTCCTATCAACGATGTACTGCTTGGCAGAATTGTCAGCAGCGAGTGGCGCAGTCGTGCCTATGCGCTGCGTTATCTGGTGACTTTTTCGGTAATGGCATCAGCTGTGCCATTGATTGCCTGGATACACAGCGGCTGGGGGTTTGATCGCCTGTTTGCCGTGTTGGCACTGGCCGCTGGTTGTATTTTTATCGCGGTATTGTTATTGCCGCCCTCGCACAATGGCAATAGAGATAACAATGCCGTCTGACGATATTAGAATGGCCATATTTGAAGTCAACGTGGCCAGAAGAAGGCTCTGGTAAAAGTGAGGCAGCTATTCTTCAAGCTGGATCAACGTTTGAATTACTGACTTCAACGACGTTGCAGAAAACTTTGATACACAGCAATGCGATTGGGCTGCCATGTGTTTACGCGCAAGCGCTACCGCTGTTTCAATGCTCACCGGGCTATCGCAGGCTTTACATTGTGGCACCGCGTGACTGTTTACCGATATTGAATACTGCGTGCTGTCAGAGAGTATCAACCGGCAGTCAGTACTAACCGACTGTAGAAAGCCCTCCCAGGTATTTTGATTGTCAATGATTTCAAGTTCATCGTTGTTGTCAAACTTGACAATAGCTGGCCAGTTCAATTCTTCCACTACCGGTGCCTCGCTTTGAGGTTATTTCGGCAGTCGCGGCTGTTGCGAATCATGTTGTTGTGGTTATCCCGGTTGGACTGTGTTGAACGTTTTACCATTCTGTCGTAGAGCACAACGTTAACTGAAGCAGCCAGATTCAGACATCCCTGCGTTGGAATAAATACCACATGATCTGCAGCATCTATGTGACTTTGCGATAAGCTGTGATCTTCCGGGCCGAAAAGATAATTTGCCCGGTCAGGGTGCACAAAGTCGTTAAGCGATGTGGCGTTTTCACAAAGCTCAATGCATACGATCTGCAAGTCATCAGCGCCGGCCTCAAGTAGATTATCTACCCTTGTTAGAGGTATATCTTCGCTTCGATTGGCGGTGTCTGTGTAGAAGCGCTCCGCGCGATCGTACCGGCTGCCGGTGTAGTAAATATGATCGGCAAGGAAGCAACCGCAAGCCCGTAATACCGAGCCGACATTGCCCGGGCTCTTCGGGTTGCTCAATCCAACAGCACAATAGCCGGAAGGTTGGCCAGAAGGTTTGCCAGAAGGTTTGCCGGAACGTTGACCAGAAAACGAGTAGGGATTGTCGCTCATATCAATTGTCATGCGGTGAACTCGCAGTATACTGTACTGATGCACAAAGCTGATAACGATGGTTTTATTGACCTCTGGCCCACAACCCTGCTGCGCCGCCAACTGGACAACACCGGAGCTGCCAACAAAGCCTTGCTTGAATGCATCGCCAAACTCGATCAGGCGCATCAAGACATGACGGTGGATTACGCCGCCGAAAATCTGTTTTCACAAACGGATCCAGCCGTACAGTGGCTGAAGCAATGCATCAATAAAACCGTCACCGATTACTTTAAGCGGCTTGCAATTACTTATGATATCGAGTGGTCTATACAAGGCTGGGCGAATATCAATCGGTTTGGCGATTACCATAATCTGCATAATCATCCGCACAGTTACCTGAGTGGTACCTACTATGTGCAGGTGCCACAGCAACCAGAGACTGGCAGCCGGTCCGATTTAAACCATGGTGCTATTTCTTTTTTTGATCCTCGACCACAGGCAAACATGATATCTGTCAGCGGAGATGGTCAGATTGATCCGGAACTCCGCATACAACCGCAAGCCGGGCTTTTGCTGTTGTGGCCTTCTTTTCTGCACCATTTGGTGCATCCGAACCTCTCTGATGAAAATCGGGTGTCAGTGTCTTTCAATGTATTATTGAATAACATCCACCGTTATTTACCGGTTACCGCTGGTTGATGTTTAGTGGTTGATAAAATTACGTGCGAGGATAAAAGATGAGCCAGTCACATGAGTCTATCTCGAACCCGTCTGTCACCACACATGATGCTGATGATGACACCAGAAACCGTGATATAAAAATTTATATTAACGGTGAAATCGTAGCCCGCGACGATGCCAAAGTCTCTGTCTATGACTCCGGCTTCATGCTCGGTGACGGAATGTGGGAAGGCATGCGTTTGTACAATGGTGTCTGGGCTTTTTTTAATGAGCACATGGATCGTCTGTTCGACAGCTGCAAGGCAGTATCACTTGATATCGGTATGACGCGCAGCGAGGTAGCCGAGGCGTTGGCACAAACCGCCGAAGCGAATGGCATGACAACCGATGTGCATTGTCGGTTAATGATTACCCGTGGAGTCAAGGTAAAACCCTTCCAGCATCCGTCGTTGTCAAGAAGCGGTCCGACGGTGGTGATTATCATGGAACACTCCAAAGCAGTCGACCGTATTTCAGATGCCGGAAGTGCGGCGAGTGGTATCAAACTGGCGGCGGTACCGCAGGTGCGCGGTTTACCACATTCGCAGGACGCAAAGTTTAATTCCCACTCAAAGCTCAACTGCGTTATCGCTTGTTTGCAGGCAGAGGCAGCCGGTGCTGATGAAGCACTGATGCTTGACCCACACGGTTTTGTCAACACGACCAATGCCTGTAATTTTTTTATCGTGAAGCACAATGAAGTCTGGACTTCAAGCGGGGATTACTGCATGAACGGTGTGACCCGCCAGAAAGTGATAGACATCTGCAGAGACAACGGTATACCGGTTTTTGAAAAGAATTATTCGTTATACGAAGCCTACAGCGCTGATGAGGCATTTCTCACTGGAACTTTCGGTGCGCAGACGCCAGTCTATTCAATTGACAACAAACTCATCGGCAGTGGCTCTGCGGGACCGGTAACGCAGAAAATACGATCACTATACGGGCAGTTAATAGACAATCATGTGAAACGTGAAAGCGCGCGATGACACAATACGATGAACTCCGCCGGAGCAATTACTAAATGAATAATAGAACAACTAGAAAAACACATTGGAGTGTCTGGCTGGTCGGTGCGATCTCGCTGGTCTGGCATGTGGCGGGTTGTGCGAACTATCTGTGGCAGGCCACGATGTCATCTGATGTACTGGCGGGTTTGTCGGCAGCGCAGCAGGCTATTATTGCTGATCGTCCGGCGTATGCTACCGGTGCTTTTGCCATAGCGGTCTTCGGTGGTGTCATTGCGAGTGTGTTGTTGTTACTGCACAAACGCTTGTCATTGTGGTTCTATCTGATCGCACTGATCGGAGTGATTGTATCGATGATACCGGTATTTGCTATTGTCAACTCAGGTGTGGAGTTTTTACTGATCGAGAAAATAATGTATCTGGCAGTCACACCAATATTCGGTGCGTTTCTGGTTTGGTATGCCAGAAAAGCCGCCCGGCACGGATGGATAGGCGATCAACCAATGAATATCTAGCCCGGTTTATTCATGAAAATGACGTCATCCCGCTTGATCCTTGATTCCACAGCGAATTTTTTCTCTTGCAAATATCAGTAAGTATTCGCCGCGAGAAGAAAATACCCTGTGAAACCAATGCTCTGCGCGCTATGCTCGCCATTTCACGAATAAACCGGGCTA
>CALLLW010000076.1 GCA_938007995.1 uncultured Granulosicoccaceae bacterium
ACTGCTCGTCTATATCAGACTCAATAGCTGTAATTGCGGTATCAATTACCGTTCGGATCTTTCTGATAGGATGAGAAGCGGGTATACGCTCCTCCATATCTACATAGCTGAACATACTCTGCTGGGGATCGATTTCGCCGCACAATTTGTTCTTCTCCGGTGTACAGCGCTATTTTACAAAATAATCGACTTTTTCAATAGCCTGCTAGTGCTGTCTGACTATGCTTTTTCCACTGTCAGGCTAGAGAATAGTCCGATAGATGACTCAGCCATGGTAGTACAAATTAAATGTCTGTCGGGTTGTAGTCACCAAATGCCGATCACATGGCACTTGCGCGATTCAATGAAGCTGAATGGTTGCTCATGACTGCTGTTGAACTGTTAGCGGCTCAGCAAATGTCATGGTTCTATACGGAAATGGTATCTCAATGCCAGCTTCATCGAGTGCCGCTTTAACAGCGATGACCACTTCAGCGCGGGACTTTCTCACATCCACAGGTTTTGAGCGCGTCCACCAGGTTACCTCCATATCCATACTGCTCGAACCGAACTCATTTGGAAAAATCTGTACCGGTTCCTCGCTGATAACGCTGTCGCAGTTAGACACGGTGTTCTCGATCAGCTCAACAGCTTGTGAGAGATTTTCACTGTAGGCAACGCCAACGGTAATTGTTACCCGCCGTTTATCGAAATTGGTAAGGATCTTCACCGGATTTTTAAACAGGAACGAGTTGGGAACCACAACCAACTCACCGGAGGTTTTCCGGATATAGCTCATTCTTACCAGTACTTTCTCAACGCGGCCGGTGATGCCTTCGCACTCGATGAAATCTCCGCGCTCAATCGGGAATCGCCAGAGAATAAGTATGCCGGCAAAGAAATTTTCAAAGATGTCTTTAAAGGCAAGACCTACTGCAATTGACACCAGGCCTAATCCGCTCAATGCTTTCGTGGGTGTTAAGCCGGGGAATACAACTATCGCTGTGAGAAGCAAACCGAGCACCCAGATAAGAATAGAAAGCAACCTGAGAATAAGTTCCTTTAACGACTCACGTTTGTGCCAGCGCCCCAGGACACGATTGCCGAGTGACGACGCCAAATATGATATAAGCCATGTTGCGCATAACACTATTACTGCGCCGAAGATATAAGGCACATGCGCTATGAAGCTTGCCCACATCTCCGCCACGGTTTGCCAGAGCGTCAGCGTCACCTCGTCGACGGAGTCGATCAGTGCCGTTGGATCACTGTTATTGCTATCTGCCATATTGATGAATAGTCTGCGTTTGGATTAAGAGCTTGTGAATAGTAAGGTCACTCGTGTGCAGATGATTCTGACAGCAGGTTTTCTTCATCCGCCTGCTCCAGTTCAGCGGTGATGGCAGAATCGACGACACGCTCGGCGTTGAGATCCTGCACCGGGGTATCAATGGAGTCATCAGGTTGCCTTTGCGTAGTTTTATCAGATGCACTACTATTTTCACCAGCGTTGTTAATGACAAGTCGATAGATGGGCTCAGGCATAACAATGCCATCGCTATCAAATGCCTCTTTCACTTGTCGTATCGACTCGCTGCGTACTTTTAGTAAGTCGTAGTGCTGCTGATCTATCCATGCGCGAATCGTTAATGTGGTATTAGATTCGCCAAGCTCAGAAACCACGATTGATGAAGGCGGATCTTTGAGTACACCTTCTACTTGCTGCAAAGTCGCCTGCGCGAGTTGCTGAGCTCTGAGGATACTGTCTCCACTGTCTATTCCGACAGAAAAATCGAATTGCCTCAGCGGATTTCGGGAATAATTGACGATGACTGACTTATAAACAATTGCATTAGGGATGCGAATGTAGTTGCCTTCAGCGGAGACCAGTATTGTTGCCCGGGAGGTGAGCCTTGCGACACTGCCCTCAAAGCCATCCACTACAATGTAATCCCGGATCTTAAATGGATTGCGGAGGCTCAGCAATATGCTTGCAATATAATTCTCAACAGTGTCTCGAACGGCGAATCCCACTGCCAGGCCAACAATTCCGGCTGCACTCAGAACGGTGCTTATTACGTGAGTAGCATCCAACAATCGCAGCGCCAGGAATAGTCCTGCGACAAGAATCACAAGCCGCACAATATTGCCCAATAACTCTGCTATAAACGTATTGGGAGCCAGTTGCAAAAGCAATGAACGCTTGCTCGACAAATATCTGCCAAGGAACCAGCTACCAACCATTATTGCCAAAGCCAGCGCATACAGAGGCAAGCTTGAGATAACCGTCTTGGATTCAGTGGCGAGTTCACCGATAGAGCTATTGAGACGCTCGGTTACGTTGGTCTCGAGTTGCAGCTGATTATCTACATCAGCCACACCGGATACTTTGCGCGCCAGTGTTTCCGCCTCCTCTATTGCTACTGCTGACAGCAGCTCTCCCTGCAGTGATACCACGCTGTTACTGACTAGAACGGTAATATCTTTGTACTGATCGAGTTCCGAGTAGATGCGTCGCAGGCGCTCGCTGATCTCTGCATCACTGATCGATGAAGTTTCCGCTGAAATTTTGTCAACCGCTGACGGAGGTGATTCACCAGACGTGGCAGTCGGGGCAAGCTCTAATGCACTCTGCGCCACAGCAACAGAGGTAGTTAAATGGAGAAACAGGAACAACGAAAAAGCAGCAGCGGTAAAAGGGCTGCGAAAGGCAGGCATCAGTTCAGGGGCAGGAGCGCATGAGATCGTTCACCCCTTGGGCCCCAGGAAGTACCAAATTATTAAACCTAATATCGGAAGCAACAAAACGATGAGTATCCACACGACTTTAGTAAGCGTGCTTTTATTGCTCGCCGCTATCTGCATAATGGCCCAGATATCGACCAGCAATACCAAAAACCCTAGTACCCCACCCACCTCATAACCCATATCAATTCCTCTTCGGATTAACACTCAATGTAAATTCAGGCTGGAAACCTGCTCAGCTGATGCAAGAACTGCAGATTTCACCCGGCATGTATTGCCTGCCAGGCACCAACATTATCAGCGTTCCAGTAATTGACAACAGGATACCGCGGAGGGAATGAGGCATATCGGCCTTTGTAATATTTGCCGAGACGATGGACGGCTGCACTTTTCTGTGCAAAATCCACGGTGAGTAAGACAAAATGTCTTACGTTTAAAACAAGACCCAGCATGGATCATCTAAATAGTTGTCAAGTGATCGCAGCTGCATTCACCATGTTCAGGAGAAGCACATCGTTATTCCAACAGAGGTACTTTCTTTAGTAGCAGGTATGCCACCAAAACCGGAGCCTGCCCCGCCGGTTCCACCGACGATACCAGACCCTGCTCCACCCGCACCGCCCCCTAAACCAGACCCTACTCCCTCTCCTCCTGACGACCCGAAGCCTCCGATAGAAGAACCACCAACACCGCCAGTACCACCGTCGCCGGAAGTACCACCCGGACCTGAAAAGCCAATCAGATTGACCCGTTAACGTACCCTGATAATACGTTAACGAGAAAGCACTGGCTTCATACTAGTCATCCCATTTAACGCTTTGACCAAACAGTGGCACGGTTGAAAGACTCATTTTTGCAGATCCATTTTGCACTTCGGTTGCATGTGATAAGTAAATCAGGGTTTGATGTTCTTCGTCATAGATACGCGTTACTTTTAAAGACTTCCAAACCAGGGAGGTCCGTTTTGAAAAGAGACTCTCGCCCCCTTCCCCTTTGTCGATCTTGCCGATGACGATTGGGCCTGTTTGTCTGCAGGAAATTGACGAGTTAGAAGGGTCGCTAAAAATTTCACCATTTCGAAAACGATCGATGAGACCGCGGTCAAAGTACGAGACGTGACAGGTAACGCCCTCGACTTTAGGGTCTTCGACCGCTTCGATTTTTATATCTCCGCCTAGCCAGTCGACATTTACGTCTCCAATCTCGTCTGCGACAGTGGCTGTCAACAGGCCTATTGTCAGTACCAGTCCAACGCTTACCATCAACATGAAACCGTATTTTATCAATGAAGAATTCTTAGCTTGCATCTGTTTTGTTCGCTCCGTAGGTCACTCAAATGTTCGTCATTGAAGTGCTCATCACTTTATTTTTCATTTATACTCGCTACTACGCACATTCGACCTCTGTATGCGACTTAAGCACTTCATCACCGTCGCATTGTGAGATCAAATATGTCGGGCAGTCATCACTCGCTTTGCGAGTCTCTTCTGTACCTTTCAATTTCCGCGTTGTTTTTTGTGTGTAATTTCTTCGATAACGCCCTTGGCTGTGCCGCTACCCCAACTTTCACTTTACCTCAGCGCCCTTTTTAAAATTGAACATATTCTTCCCGGTTGTTTTACAGTACTCCGCAACTTCGTCTCAAATCAGTGAAGTTTATAGCCATGTCAGTACATGTGATTTGTTTGGCTAGATCAAATACCTTCAACCATTATTGGCATGCGTTCGCATGAGCTTCGAGGTTGCTGCGTGTTTTAGAGTCGTCGTTATCGAGTGACCGGCAACATGACCTCCCACTTTCTCAGTGGTCCTAGTACAGCGGGAGATGAGTATCCTGCCCAAATGGGTGCTCCCGAAACGGTAAAGCCTTCACGCTCTGCGTGGTTGAGCAATCGCTCTTTTGCTGCTGCTATTTCATCGGCAGCTGGGTCACCCCGGTAGGTTCTTGCGATCCTGAGCTGTGCCGGTTTTTCAAGTAATCTTATGTTCTCGTCGTCTGGCATTGGGAGTGTGTCCATCGTCCATTTTGACGGCATCGCAAACTGGACGGTGTAAGCGTCACTGCCAGGGCTTTGCGCAGTCGTAACCGGTGCCGTCATTGAAATATTTTCACCCTCTCTTGCCTGCGTGGCCACCGGCGCGGTCATTGAGATCTTCTGACCTTCTAGCGCCAGAGACGCGACGGGAGCTGTCATTTCTATTTTCTCGCGCGGTTTGTTGCCACCAAAAATATACCCTGCCAACGGTCTGAAACCTTTAGTTGCAGCTTCGCGTGAATTGGCTGCCTCTACATCAATTTCGGCAACTATAAACGGCTGGTATTCACGCAACTCAATACCGGAGTCGCTGGCCTCCAAGACGGTATACCCAAGCTGTTCCGTGAATTGAGACTCATACAAGAGATATCCTCCATACAAAACAATACCGACGACACAGGTCTTTAACAATACGCTCAGCACATTGATTCCATGGTGAAAAAAGTTTGGCGGCCTGACTGGACTGCACTTCGGTATTCCGTAAGTCATGCGCTATGGAGGCCGGAAACTGTTGTGTTGTCAGGCACCCTGGTAGCAGAGCGCCCTTTTGATCCGGTTTTGGTCAATCGATCAGGCTTGACACCGATCAAAATCTGATTCTGGCTTTGCAAGTGTATCTGATGGCACGGCTTAAACCACAGGCTTTGTAATTCTTTCCAACCGGTTGTCGTTTGCTCATGCCACAGCGCTGCTACTAATCAGCGATCGACTCTGGATAAACGTGTAAAAAGTACAACAGATCCATCAACCCTGCACCAGACAAAATACACTCGTTGCTCGCATTTTTATAACTTAGGATAAAGTAAATGAGAACTGCCGCATTGTCAGCCGCCGTACTGACGTTAGCAACAAGTTTTGTGTTTGCCGATGGCCATTCGACTACGCCGATGGTTGAGGCGATGGATCAGGATGTATCCAATGGCGTGGTAAGCGCAAGCATGGTTCAGGCCGCCGAGAATGGCTGGTTGGTAGTCCATCGCACAGATGCGGAGATGAAGCCCGGTGCAGTTGTCGGCTACGCCCCGCTTCGCAATGGTGAAAACGTCGATGTTGCCGCGATCCTGCAAGAGCCGGTAGCGACCGGCGATATGCTAATGTTGATGATTCACTCAGAGCAAGGCGGTGCGTTCGCAGGTGTTTTTGAATATACCCTGGGTGCCACAGAAGATGGCCCAATACGCATCGATGACAAGTTGGTGATGTCTGTCATAACAGCGCAGTAAAAAAGGAAAGGTTATGTCGAGCCAGCTGGGCGCACCGTTGCGTGCCCGGTTGGCTGCACGCCTATATAAGTAGAGTGGTTGAGTCAGGGCATTCGCTATTGAGGCTGTGTATTCCACACAAAAGTGTGGTCAACCGCCAATTGTATTAACTATCAACCTCTGGCGTATCTTCTGCCAAATTCTTTATTATTACCCACGCGACAGCCGCGACTGGCAACGCCAACAAAATCCCCATGAAACCGAATAGCTGTCCACCTGCCAGTACGGCAAAGATAACGACTACCGGATGTAGGTTTATTTTGTCGCCAACCAGTTTCGGTGTCAGAAAGTTACCTTCGATAAACTGCCCTACAGAGAATACAGCGAATACCTTCCAAAGCTCCAGAATGCTATCGGCCTGCGCAATCATGACCGTGCTCGCCATTAAGAGCCCTGTCGCAGTTCCCAAAAAGGGCACAAAACTCAAAATACCGGATATGACACCGATTAATAAGCTGAACTGGAGACCGATAATCAACAAGCCAACAAAATACATCGCGCCAAGACTTATCATAACCAGCACCTGACCAGACAAAAACGACTTCAGAACCTCGTCCACATCGGCAGCAAGCTTTAGCAGATACTGCCGACGGGAATCGGGCAGCACTCGTCTAAGGTTGCCGACAATGCTGTTCCAGTCACGGATCAAATAAAACGATATAACCGGTATCAGGAAAAGATTGGTCAGCGTATTGATCAATATGGCGGACGATGCTCTGACCAGGTCAACAGTTTTCCCTCCAGCGTCGGCACCTGCGGGTAAAGCCTCTTTCGCAAGCGTCGCCACAGGATCGCTGCCTTGCTCATCGAGATCACTGACATCCGCTACCAGGGATTGAATCTTAGCGATGAATGGTTCAGCCCATTGACGCAGTTGTTCAATATAGCCTGGCACGCGATCGAGGTAATTACTTACCTGGTCTTTTAGCGTTGGCAGAAACAACAGGCTTACGACGCCAATAATCAAGATCATCACCACGGTGCCAATCAACATTGAAACCCATCTGGCGACGCCCTCACTCTCCAGTCTGGAGACCACCGGGTTTGATATATACGCGATGAACGTGGCGACCAGAAATGGCGTCAAGACCGGTGAGATCAGGTACAAAATAACCGCTAATAATACGAAACCTACCAGCCAGTAGATCTGTGCTCGACTGTCATTCATTTGCATATGCGATTCATCACTACTTGCTACTCATTGCGTTAAACTACCCGACTGCCAGCATTAAAGCAGCATGCCATGGACTTGCACTTTTTTAAATGCAGCCAAACAATATTGTGTTTAAAACAGTATTTGAGCGTAACTTACTCAGTGTCAGTTAGTTTACCGTAGCTCGATGCAACGAAGTGAAAAACTCAGGATCAGTTTCCCACTGAGTAAAAAGTATTGTTATTTTTACATCTGACATGTATCGCACATGTTCTGTGAGTATTCTACTAATCATGCGAACATAGACCTAGCTGTCGAGCCCGTCATTACGTAAGCATCTAAGGAATATTAGTGAACAAATTTATTATTGGTCTGGTGGCCGGAATACTTCTTTTACTAATTATCGTCTTTGGCTTGGGAGTTTTTGAGGAAGCATCAGACGGTCCATTGGAAAACGCTGCAGAATCTGTTGAAGAAACAGTTGAAGATGCAGCGGATAAGGTTTCCGATTAATGGGTACGGAAAAGCGTTTTGCGATACAACCTGAGTAGCTGATTTATACGGTTGCTGTTCCACAACATAGCGCGTAAGCACAGCCAGATGACTTGCCAGCCTGATTCAGAAAGCCGCAAAGGCAATCTGAAACGCCACTGTGAACTCGAATTGCATACGGGTGAGTATTTTAGCCGACAAATTAAACGTTACGCCATAGACGATTCCACTATATGTCCGTCGAAAGCAAGCGTGGCTGGTTGCAACATCATCGTAAACCTGCGTTGTGGTTAAGCTTGCAACACGAGTTTCTGCGACAACAGACTGTTCTCAGGCAGGCTTGTTACCACCACTTACTAAAAGCGGCAAAGCGGGTGGGACAGCACTTGTAAATTTTACCATCGCCACGAAGGAGATCGTCTACCCGCCTAAGGTATCAGTATGACCCACCGTAATCCACCATGAAGCGTAATCGCCACCCTGTCGCCAAAATGATTGCTGCAGCGGTGTGTATACCGCTGCTGCTGATCGTGTTTGTGGCTTGCCTCCCAGCAACAACATTAGGTCGAGTAGTATCGGCAATTGCGTCAGCTGGTACTGGTAAAACGGTTGAGGTGGAGCGAGCAGTGCTCACGGTATTTAGCCGCAGCCCGTCGATGATGTTGAACGACACCAGCGTCCGCGATTCACAAAATATAGATTCAATCGCTACTGTGAAAACCGCATCAGCAACCGGCAGGTGGGGTTCCCTCTGGCGTAGCGAATCTTTTTTGACAAAAGTTGTGCTCGATGATGCGGATGCAAATCTACGGGTCGATTCCTCGGGTCGCCCTAATTGGTCGCCCCGTCATGAATATCCGGAGGCCGATCAACAGAGCACGACACCGCACTGGTCACGCTGGCTGTTGACGCTGCCGGTCATCGAACTCAGCAATGTCAATGTAGACTACCAGGATGCGATCACCGGCAGGTCGCTCACTGCAATGATCAATGCAAAAACCGATAAA
>CALLLW010000077.1 GCA_938007995.1 uncultured Granulosicoccaceae bacterium
GTAGAGAAAGAACAAACCCAAGTATTACCTGATAACTCAACCACAACTTCAGGAAGCCTAGATTGAAATGAAATATTTGAAATAAATAATCCGTGTAAGGTATCTAAATAGCCTTTAAACAGACTAGAATCTGACCAACTACCAAAAGCTATTTCATTTCCTTTCTCAACTCTCCAGCTCCATTCGATCATAATAGTTAGATCATCAACTTCCAAAAAAATCGCGCTACCATTTCCTTGACGTACACGGCTAACAACTTTTCCTATGTATGGCTTGATAAAGTTTTGAACATCATTCTCAGAAATTTTACGCATAAATCCTTTAGGCACATAACGCCTATGTAAGAGGCATTTTTGGAGTTGGTTGTTTTGTGCTATTTAAGCACAAAACGAGCGACGGAAAAAATGTCCTTCTTAACATACTTGTTAAGTGATTTTACTCATTACGTTGATAACAGTTTTTGATTCTTCTTCCAGCCCTTCCTTCAGTAAAACTTCCGATAAAACTTGCAAATAATCTTTTTCGTTGATATGAAATTCATAACCATCGGGCTTTCCCCATAACCCGTATACCTCAACACAACCTTTTGGGATAAAGCTCCCCTCGACTTCACGATCGTAGTCATCCAAGTCGTGTTCATACACGATTCCGAATCCACCATCCGAATTTCCATATCCGTTCCTTTTAACTGCAAATTCACTTAGTTGAGATAACGTTCTCCAGAAGCCGATTACTTCTATGACTTTTTCCTTTTCATCTGTACTAAGCATGATTTTCACTTAACGCCCCGCTAAAGGGCCGAAGTGGAGGCGAGCGGTTTTGGGTAGCGTAGCGTGAACCCAAAAACGAGCGCCGGAACGGAGGTCCAAGCCGCAACGCGGCTGAACTTTGAGCGGTTTGTTATGCATTGTATACACATATTTCTTCACCATCCGAATCAAAGTGCGTTATTTCATAAGTAATTGAATGCTCGCTTAAGCATGTGGCAACTCGCTTGCACCAATCAGCGACAACTGCTGTCGCTACATTGTACCCATCAACCTCAACTTCATAAGGTTCACTTGGTGTGATGTTACCGACATAGCAAATTTTAAAACTCGAAGGGTAATCATCAAGACGCAGAGCCCATTCACCAACCGAACTCTTGATACCAAAGCCATCAAGAATTGACGCTAGATTTTCTTTATCGTGAGGAAAAAATATAGTTCCAGTTACGTATGAGTCTTCAGGTTTCATGATGCATAACGCCGCGAGCACTCGCCACCAACAAAGCAACGCGAGGTACGAGCGGCTGATTTGTTGGAGGTCGAGTGACTTGCTTTGTTATGTGCTTGATTGCTACAACCCTCTGACGACTTCCAGAATTAGTGTTCTAAATTCGTTTACTGACGAAGCAGATCTATCATATGCCCTGATCCGATGAAGCTTTGCGTTTGCTAGCTCAAATATTCTGTCTTTCATTACATCTCTCTTTTTCTGTTCTTCCGCGTCATGGTACGGACTATCGAGTTCAAAAAAGTACAATGGCGTGTAGCTTGTAGCTGAATCAAAA
Organism: uncultured Granulosicoccaceae bacterium; assembly: GCA_938007995.1. GTDB lineage: Bacteria > Pseudomonadota > Gammaproteobacteria > Granulosicoccales > Granulosicoccaceae. Next base: position 1,553 of record CALLLW010000077.1, read on the forward strand.
ACAACGCTATCAATCATACCGCGGAAGAAAAACTCTCGCTCCACCTGTGTAAGGTCATGACGGACTGCGTTGAAGTCAACGACAGCGTTTATCGCTACGTTCGGATAAGGGTCATAGGTCGGAAATGCACTTCGCATAGCAAGAAAGAAGTTCTCTTCCTGCTTAGAACGGAATAATTTTACGGTTTTAGGCGGCCCTTGGTCCACCTTCGTAGCTTTAATATCCAGATTCTGACGAGTTGCGTTAGCAACTCGTTCTGGTGTTTTTTCCTTAATAGATTTCAGCAAGTTCTTAGACGCCGCTAAGTTCGGATGCTGAAGTGCCAAATTCAGGGACAAATCATGTAAACCAAGCTGCTCCTGTGTCTCTATTTTGTATTCAACGACCTGAACTCTGAACTGCTCTGAAAATGCATTGGGATTGAGCTGAGTTATGATATGAGGCAGCTCAAGCAAACTAAGGGCTTCTTTCCCTCCACGTGTTTTTAGATCTCCGAAAAATTCGGTCTCAAAGAAGTCTATTGCCTGTTTTGCCACAGGATCACTTCGGATTTCCGTGGTGTGCTCAGACAATACATCCACTAGACCGTTCCAGTCCTTGTCAGCCAGTTTCCGGTAGATGGATTCTCTGTCTATTGCCATAGTACCTCACTTACGAATTTCCACACATAACGCCACGTTTACTCGCAGTGTATAAGCTACCCGTATTGCGGTAAAGTGGAGTGACAACGACACCGCAATACGGGTAGCTTATACACTGTCGAGTACAACGTTTTGTTAGATTGATTACACTCAAAAAGAAGTGCGCCACTCTGAGATTTGCTCGCCCTCTTCGGTGCTTGAAGAGTACGGCAAGGGTTTTTTGTGTGGATGTGTAATTATGAATTCTGATTCGAGTTGTTCGAGAAACAGTATTTGCTCTTGGAATATCAGCTCATTTTTCTCCGGATAACAAGACCATGCGCGAAAGAAGTTAGCCTTTGCTGGATCTGTGAAAGAAGTAAGAAAACAAACTGGATTGCCTGCACGTAAATGCTCTGTTGCCGTTGCCCAATGTTTCTCATATTCATCTTGAGACCAGTACGATAGATCAGAAATAAACGATTCTTTAAAATCATCTATTTGAATCTGCCCGATACCATTTTCAGTGAAAGTGAAGCTGTACATGTTTTTTTAATCTAACGCCGCGCTCAGCCGCAGTGTACGCGATGGCAGTTTGCATGACAAAATGTGAGGTACGAACATTCATGCAAGCTGACAGCGCGTACACTGTCGGCTCTGCAGCGCCTTGTTATGTGCATTTCAACAAACACATTTAAAAATCAAATGTCCGTAACCCCAGAGCAAAGTGCCTGTTGCTGCTGTAATTGCACTGAACAATGAAATAGCAGATGTAATTCTCGATACAGCACTGTTAAAATTCCAATGCCCTTTTGAATTATAGCTATCTGACAGTTTTTGTAGGTTCTTAGTTCTAGTTTTTAATATGTGAACGTAATTACCTTGATTGCTATTATTGTCTAAGTCGAACAACTCCAAAGCGTGCTGCCTACCACGTTGAGATTTACCTTCGTCCATCATATGGGATTTAGCAAAGTACTGATCTTTGTAAGAAATGTATATCCACTCCTCAGAGCGGAAATATAGTTCAGCAAAAATTGAACAAAACACAAGTATGCTGCCGGATGCTGGGACTTCAAAGCGAAATATGATACTGAGAACAACGCTCAATATTCCGAAGAATATCAAACACCAATAGACAGGAACAACACTGAACAAAGAGACGATGGTTTTCAGAAGGCGTTTCATATTACTGACCGCAGCTATGGTTTAATGTGCATTTCTGTTCTTACACATAACAGTCAATTATAACGCTGCCTTTTTAAGAGCATTCATAGTACAGCAATATAATCAGAATTATACAGACGCGCGTATAAAACGAATAAGCCAGCGTTCCGTCCGCTTTAGAGTAAGCATTCAGCGAATTTCCAACACTATCTGATTGGGCCAAAGGTCTGAAATTGGCCGACTGCTGCCGTACCAGTAATTGTTTTTTGAAAAACGTGTAGTATTATCACAGTATTTCCTCAGAACATCATTCAGGGAAAATTAAGGGAAGATTAGATTCATGGGAAGATTACTACTCTGCTTATTTGCGTTTGCATTTATCCCTACGACCATTGCTGGGCCACTGCACGATGCTGTCCGAGATGGCGATGTCATCCAGGCCAAGAACCTTATTGCTGAAGGGGAAGACATCAACAAACGTAATCGATCACTAGGGTGGCCACTGCATCAAGCTGCTTTGAACGGTTCGGTTGAGATTGCTGGGATTCTCGTTGGAGCCGGGGCTGACGTCAATGTTAACCACAGAATTTTTGGAACACCGCTTCATGCCGCGGCACAGAAAGGCAGTTTCGGAGTAGCCGCAATGCTCCTAAAAAACGGGGCAGATCCGGATTCGCGGTATAGCGATGGATCAACGCCCTTACATTATGCAGCCAGCAGAAGACATCCTGCCCTCATAGAACTTTTGGTGATCAACGGTGCTGACATTGGCGCAATAACAGATAAGGCGGAGAACGATTATTACTCCAATTTTTCAGCACTTCATTCAGCTGGACGTGAAGGTTATTTCGATATGGTCGCTTTACTTCGCTCGTTGCGAGGACGGGATGCACCAAACCAGCCAATAGCAACCCTTCTTGCTGTTGCGGATAAGGAAGCAGGACGCGTGGCATTTGAGAGAGGCGGTGGGACACAATGCATCGGCTGTCATTCTATCAGTAAAGACGATTCTCGGAAGTTGCGTGGCCCTAGTTTGTACGGAATTGTCGGGAGGCCAAAGGCCAGCGAAGTCGGTTTTAACTATTCAGATGCACTAAAGCGTCTCGGTGGTGTTTGGTCAGCAACCGAGCTTAACGCATTCATGGCTGGGCCTATAGATTATATACCTGGTGTTAGAATGGAGATTTTGGGCATCACCGATCCACGAGAGAGAGCGAATATCATCGCGTATCTTCAAGCAGCATCTGAGTAAAACACCCAAGCGCCAACGTGAGTAACGAGTAAGCTGACACTCCAGCCCTATCTAGTTAGTGCCCATCCACAGCGAGTTAAGCGATTGATTTAGCGCAAAATAATTAGTAGCAGGCGTAAAAAATACTCTTAAGTTTGTGATGTTTAAGTTGCAAAAAAAACAAACCAACAAACCAAGAATATTCCGCGTGCGAGAAACCCGCAACGCTCAGGCCAGTATATTCGATTTCTAATCACCACATCCAATCGTGTCGACACCTTCGTGGCTTGTCCGATTTACTTGATAGCTATCCTTCGCTACTGGAGCTGATAGAAAAGAATTTTCACACAGAGGAAACTGGCGAGACAGGCGCTTGCGGATTGAGCGTGGAGAGTGTCCTTCGATGCTTGTTGCTCAAGCAATGCCTGCAAATCAGTTACGAGAAATTAGAATTTCATCTTTCAGACTCTGTAACCTATCGAACTTTTGGTGAACTCAAGGCAGATCAGTACCCGAGTCGTGCCGGACTCCACAGTGCGATCCGTTATATATGCCGCTCCAAAAGCGATGCAAGAGCCAGGATCGCGATAATTAACGACTCTTTATAGAAAAATAGTTTTTACACAGCGTCTGCCCTTTGCTGACGGTCGATAGCATTCGACACTGATTAACAACTATTAGTACATAAAATACGATAGCGACATTCGATCCATTTTTCTCGAGACGTTCGAACTGGGTCGGGTAGTAGTGAGTCACACGTCCATAAGACGAGATGGTAAATCGTTGAGCGCTGGTTTCCAGTTTAGTCTTGCAGCGTCCACTTAATAGATACCTCCATAATAGTCAGACACACTACCCTCAAGGCTGTTCGATAGAAAGATGCCGATAGGTTCGTCGATAAGTTGCCGGCGCTACCCGATAGTGTTTTTTAAAAACACGACTGAACGCCGCCTCAGATTGATAACCCGCCTGGGCTGCAATCTCGATCATCGGATCGTTGGTATCCAGCAATTTTTGCCTGGCCAGCTCCATACGCCACTGCGTCAGGTATGCCAGTGGCGAGAGACACAGATAGCGAGTAAAAGTGGTTGCAAATGATGTCCGCGACATACCAGCTGTCGAGGCGAGCGATTCAAGCGTCCAGCCGTGTCCCGGATCACTATGAATTGCTTTCAGCGCACGAGTAATTCTTATATCTTTATAGCCCGCTATTGCCGGATTGTTGTTGCCATCTGATTCAAGATAACTTCGCAGTACCTGTGTAAAAACAATTTCTGAAAGTTTCAGCGAAATGAGATCACTGCCAAGATTATCGCGGCCCGCCTCGGCACCGATCACGCGCAGCGTGTTTTCCAACCAGTTACCCGATGCAACCCCGTAGTTTCTGATATGAATGTGCGATGGTAGTGCATCAAGTATCGGATGTGTTGCATGCTCGTCAAAGGCGAAGTGCCCACAGATCAACTGTGTCTCATGGTTGCTGCCAAACTCACCGAACACCAGTGAGCCGTACCCCGTGAAGCCAGATTGCTCGATTACCTGATCGAGCTCTGTGATGGGATGTTCGTCGTTGTGGTCACTGTAAATTGTATGCGATGCTCCGCGCGTAATAATGATCAGGTCACCCTGTTCTATCGGGACTGGCGTCGTTTGCCCTTCGATTCTTACCAGACATCTCCCCTGATGTACGTAGTGAAACCTTGCAACATTCTTGTACACAGGCACCCGTACGCTCCAGGGACTGGTAAACGAGGTGCGAAAGTACAGTGTTCCTTTAAGTTTAAGGTGCAGCAGGATATCACTGAGCAGATCCAACGGTACTACCCCCAAGACAGAATTTTCCGGTGAGTTGATTGTACCGGTCAGCGATAGCTCAACAATCCGGTATTACGGATATTGGTCATTTATGAACGATCGATCAAGTAATTTGAATGATTGATCATTCATCAACCAGAGAAAGGGGGTTTAACTACCCATTCGATTAACAAAGACCCACTCTTCCGGAGAAAATTCTTGAATACGCTACTTAAAAAGATCTGTGCCACAGCAGTCTGTATCTGGGCTGTAAGCGGCTTTACCTTGCCGGTACACGCTCAATCACCGGCGGACCTGAATGACCTTCAAATAGCACATGTAGCTTATGTTGCAGACAATATTGATATTCGCTATGCACACCTGGCGCTTGGTATTTCAGATAATCCGGAAATTAAAGAGTTTGCAAAAACTATGATCCGCGACCATGAGGCGGTCAATGAGCAGGCCCTTGCACTTCTGGAGAGACTGGGTGCGTCAGCGCAGGATAATTTTCTCAGTCAGCAGCTAATTGAGAACTCCAAAGAAATTATTGATCAATTAGCCACACTGCGTGGCGCTGAATTTGATCGTTTTTACGCAGAAAATGAACTGGCCTACCACGAAGCGGTAAACAAACTAGTGGGTGAGGTATTTATTCCGAACATAGACAACAGCGAAGTCAAAAAATTGTTTGAAGCAGGATATGAAATATTTAAAGCGCATGAAAACCATGCCCGAATGATGGTAAAGGGACTCAAGTGATCGCGATCGACAGGCGCGCTTTTCTCGAACTCGCAGTGCTTGCCGGCACTGCGGGACTTGTCAGCCATGCAATGGCATCACAAGAGCAGGAGCAGGAGCAGGAGCACAGAGTTGTGATCAGTCAGTTCGATTACAGCCCAAAGCAGTTAAAGGCTCGATATGGCGACACTATTACATGGTTTAACGAGGACATTGTGCCACATACTGCAACGGCTAACGATCAGAGCTGGGACACCGGGGAAATCAAACCCGGGGAATCGATTAGTATTTCAGTGGACAACACATTTAATACTGATTACTTCTGTGCTTATCATCCAATGATGAAGGCATCGATTAGATTAAAAAACTGACTGTAGATCTTCAACGTTCAATAATTTCTACCACTCTTTGTTGTAGGAGCGGGACTACATTGTATTCGAACCACGTGTTTTGTTTGAGCCAGCGGTTGTTACGCAGACTCGGGTGTGGCAGCACTATGGCTGCAGGCAAGTGCTGTCGCCACTCACTAACCACCTGTGTGACTGCCACACCTTTGTATTGTGGCAAATGCCAGTCGATTGCCTAGCGTCCAATGATCACTGTCAGCTCTACCGCAGTTTCTATATTTATAGTTCAGAATAAAGCAGTATCATCTCGTTTTTGTGACCAGATTTAGCAAATTTTATGGATCAATTCTCAGCTTTTTATTCATGATAATACTGGTGTAGTTGGTTTGCTCCCAATCTACTTCTTGAATAAACTGAAATCCAAGCCGCTCATAAAGCGACACCAGATGGCGGGCCTCTCTGGCTGTGTCAAGAGCGAGATTACTATAACCTTGCTGTATAGCTTCAGCCTCTATCGCATTCATTAACCTGGTGCCAACTCCCTGCCTTTGAAAATCCGGATCAATACCGAACTGACCAAAATAGGCTACATTGTCTTGTTCGTACCAGGCACATCTTGCCGGAGTATGAAAATATAATGTAGCTGTGCCTACGACCCTGGTGTCTATCTTTGCGAGAAAAGCGACGCCTCGTTCAAGCCTTGCCAGCGTAACGGCGTCATCCTGCCAGGTTGCTACATATCTGAAACCCATACTGGCGAGCTCGGCATATGCCCTGTGGAGCACCTGTGTAATCTCTGCCACATTGTCGACGGCAGGGTTCCATTTGCGTATCTCTACACCCATTGCTCAAGTTTCCATTGCGCTTTCTCAATTGCTGATGTTGTCACCGGCGTAGCAAATTATTGCAGTGATCTATAAATACTCAGGATTGCAAATGCGTGAGTCTGCAGGACTATTGCACTATTTCTTCTGTCAGCAGCTTGATACTTGCTGCACCAAAGAACAGCGCAAATACACTCTCAAATAACGGCTTCAATTTCAGATAATAATTGGCTGCAGCACTACTTGAAAACAGAATCGCATAACCGATGAATATTGATGCGCTCACAACACCGACAAACAAAATAACCGAAAGCAACTCCAGAGCCCGTGCCTGAGATGGAACACCAACAGAATAAAGCGCTGCAAAAAACAGAATCGCTTTCGGGTTTGTTAAATGAATCAAAAGACCTTTTATATAGTTTTCACGGCTATTCTTAAGGGAGGTTTGTGGCAATTGGATGTCTCTTGCGGCTATTGCTGAACGCATGGATTTGTAAGCCATATAGAACAAATACGCGGCACCCACATAGCGCATAAACTCAAACAACCAGACATTTGTGGTGAGAATTGCTGCAAGACCAAACGCCGCAGAGGTTGACCAGATAACCGAACCTGTAAGCACACCCAGAGCAAGCGCCAGTCCCTGCGCCCTGCCCTGACTCATAGAAGTACCGGCAATAGCCAACGTGGCTGGCCCGGGGCTCGATATAGCTGCAAGGGCTGCGAGCAGGATTAAGACAAAGTTAATTTCGTTCATTGATAAACACGCTCATGGTTTTTTAGATCACAGATCATTGGTTTGTCGCAACTGTTGAATCAGCTCTGCTGCAGAACAATTTTGTGCCTGCTCGATTTTTACTCCCGCCCACAGTGACATCAGCTCATGATCATCGGCAACTGCTGCGGCTTTACGCAGTTTACCGGTCAGGGTATTTTGCAGTGGAAAAGGAAGCACAGCATCAGCTTGAACAGTATCGATAAAGAGATTGCGAATGCCGCGCGCTGGCCGCCCGGAGAATCCGGTTGTCATGTGTGTTCCTCTGTTGCTAATCGTTGAGATGGCAGCACGATACACTTCACTGGTGCCGCATTCGTCTACTGTGAGAAACGCTGACCCAAGCTGAACCGCGTCAGCACCGGCTTTGAGCGCAGCAGTGATACCGGCACTATCCATGATACCCCCCGCTGCAATCAACGGCGTTTGGCATTTGGTCGCCAGCGAAGTGACCAACTCAAGTGTACCAAGCGCCTCATCTTCAGTAGATAAATCAAAAATACCCCGGTGCCCGCCGGCTTCATGCCCTTGCGCCACTATAAAGTCAGCACCTGCCGCTGCTACGGCTTCAGCTTCTCTTAGACTGGTGGCAGACATCGCGATCAGACAATGGGTTTGACGAATTAGATCGATCACCGGCTGATCAGGGATACCGAGATGAAAACTGACTAATGACGGCTGATACGCAAGCGCTGCAGTGACCTGTTCCAGCAAATCTGGTAGCTGTGTTTCGTGGCTTAACTCGTTCGCATCGACTCCAACCCGCTGTGCAAGTCCGGCCATCTGCGCTTTGGCGGCGACAGTAAGCTCATTCGATGGCTCTGTAATTTCAGGAAAAACAAAAAAGTTGGCGTTCCATCCACAGTCGCTCGCCAGTCCGCGACGAGCACATAACGCCCTAAACGCCTGACACTGGGTATGAATCTGGCTGGCACTGGAATAAGCCAGCCCGAACGAGCCAAGCGCACCCGCCCCGGTTACCGCTGTGACCAGTTCGGGAGTCGTGGATCCTCCCGCCATTGGCGCCTGAACAATGGGGCATGCGAGGTTCAACGCAGCTTGCAGTTTGGATCTCAAAGACTTTACGCCTGTTTCGCTCTCACTCTTGCCAGTGTAATGCGGACTAGCGCAACTTTCAGCGATTCGTGCAAGCAAGATAGATCAGACCGGGCGCGAATTGTGCTCTTTAACATCCTCGCGATTGGACGTACCGAGCATTTCCGGCAGACCCAAACATCAGTATCCGGTGAGCGGTGGCATACAACCGAAAGCAAGATGGTTTCACCAAACTGCTGTGGCGACAAATTTTAATCAAGCGCAATTGCAATGAGTGCAATTGCCGGAAGTTTATTTCAGAGTTTACCTTACTATGTTGACGGAAGAAGAAATACTAAACGCGTCAGATGACGATTACATGAACAATGAACAGCTGTCGTTTTTCAGACAACGTCTGCTGGACATGCGGCAGTCGTTAACTGATCCGGTAGAAAGTGAGCAGATCAGCTCAATGGATACCGAGCGTGCAGCTGATGAGTCGGACCGGGCTACGCAGGAAGAGCAGTACTGGATTCAGGTTCATATGAAAGAACGTGAAAGCAATCTGATTCGCGACATAGACAAAGCGTTGCACCGTATTCGTACCGGTGACTACGGGTTTTGCGAAGATACTGGTGAAGAAATTGGTATCAAGCGTCTGCTGATCAGACCCACTTCGCTCTATACTGCAGAAACCCAGGCGCGTCGGGAACTGCAAACACGCCAGTACGCAGCAGCTTAAAGTGCGATTAAAGTCTACTGGCAGGCTTTAAAGATTCCGCCAGCTGTCAGCCCGGTGTCACGGTAGATTGCGCTGTAACCGTAACGCCTGGCTTGACCGCAGGCTAAATTTAAGTCAGACAGGTATTCAACGTATTCCGCCATAAATACGGGCTTGTTACTGTCTACAAATATGCGCGCCTGATCACACCAGCCATAAACATAACAACTTTCGGTAATTATCCAGTCAACCTTTGACACTACATCGTAAGCGATTGCCTCGGCATTCTTCAGGCCGAATGCAAGGCCACGTTTGTGGCTTTCCTCAGCCAGCCACAATACATAATCAACGCTATGTTGTTGTGTAAGACCGAAGCTTGTACCCCTTTGTACCGCACCAGTAGCATCCACCCCTTGTTGGTAGAAAGCATCTACATTATCGCCTTCGACTCCATCAAAGCCTTTCTCTGCGCAACGGTCAATCCGCTGCAGCATGATGGAAGAATATTTTTCAAAATTTGAAATGTCCAGCCAGCGCTCATCATCGTAACCCGGGTAGGTTTCGCCAACAATATCCGGTGAAAATTGGCCTGCATCTGGTCGGAATGCTTCTACAGTTCCAACGCTAAAATAGCAAATCAACTTGATGCCACGCGCTTTGAGCAAATCGATTGTCTTTTGCGGTGTATCGATATCTATGTTGTAAACATCAACATCGTGGGAAATATCAATATCATCCTGTAACTGCCAATACCAGGTAAGCTTTTGCTCTGCAGTTGGTTGCCACCACTTTGCACCGGTAGCAGCCGTGATGGCAGGCTCTTGTTCAGTGCCCTCAGAATCAATAGATGAACACGCGACCAAACCCACAACAGTTAAAAAGGAAGTAGTTAATAGCGTCGCAAGTCTGTTCATCTAATACCCACGATCGCATGTGCACTGAGGTTTCGCATGAATGTCATAAATAGCATCCAGAGTATAGGCAGGACACAAATAAGCGCCCTGCTCTGGAATCCCGGTACAGTACTAACCCAAACTACTTTTTCGCTGTACGCTTTGCACTGCTTGCTTTTGAAGTAGCTGCTTTGGCTTTCTTGTGCTTTAGCGGTGTGGCTTTATCGAGCCGAGGATGGCCTGTGGTAAATTCTTTGTGAAGATCTTTGGATTGTTCCATCACCTGGATAGATTCAAAGATCACATGTATCGCAGCAAGCACGTCACTGGTATTTGCACTCTCAGAAATCGTGTGCATATTTCTGATCGGAAAACCAATAGATGTTGCCGCACAATCGACACTCGCCAATACACCTGCCATACCGTCGGTACCGGTATCATTGCCACAAACATCCAGCTGCATCGGAATCTTGTTTTTTAGCGCAGCATTTTTGATATGTTGATTCAGATATTCAGTTACGATCGCACCAGTTGAAAGGGTGAAACCCTTACCCATCTCAAGTGGCGACATATTGCGATCACCAATGTTAGGGGCTGCAACATAGTCATGATTGACGTCTACAGCGATGATGGCATCCGGCTTTAATTCACCTGCCATTACCCGGCTGCCAAAACGGCCGATTTCTTCGTGTGACGCAAACGCGAACTGGCAGCGGACCTTTTTCATCGCCTTGACACCAGATACAAGCTTGGCCACTTCCGCCGCGACGAAACATCCGAGCCCGTTGTCCAGATAGGCACCCTGGAATGTATCCGGACTAAAAGACCGCTTGATCGGGCGATCCAGCAATAGCGTATCACCGGGGCGAATACCCAGCGCGTGTATCTGCCCGGCTTTATCTTCACCATGAATCTGTAGCTCGAGGTAGAGCTGCTTCGGGCGGATACCGCGGTCGCCGGTCCGCTGTGCAGGCTCAGAGAAGTGGATGGCTCCCATCGCCTCAATCGTGCCGCCTTTTATCTCGCGAAAGTTACCGGGCTTATCCGGATCATCACTGTAAAGCGTGACTTCATGGCCGATCAGAGTACAGGGAAGAAATGCATCGCTGTTGATGTAGATCTTGCCGTCCGGTGCGATCTTTCTGACCTGCATGCGAATTTTATCGGCATGACCAATGATCATAATGGTAAACATGTCGTCTTTACCCGGATGCGTATCCCACACCACACCGGCATTGCCCTGAAAACGATGTATATCCCACGACTTTGGCGCGAACTTACGCATGTAAGGATTGATTACGCCTTCTGTCATTGCACTCTCAAGCCCGACCGGACTCGGTGCCGCAATAATGTCCCGCATTACCTTGAATTGCGCTTCAGGCATCGGTTTAGTCCACGGGCTTGCTTTACTCATTCAGATTTTCCAGAAAATTGTTTATTTAAAATCGGACAATGGCAGCTGCCATCAGTTCGCTTACAGGGTGGCTTGCCAGATAACGCACTGGCCCGGAACGGCGGGTCGTGAAATTCAGAGCCGCTTTTACGGTTTACATTATAGACGGTATTTTCCAGTGACAGTCTGCCTCAGCTGTTCTACCCGCTTTCGATTAGCACCCAGGTCACTGTAACCCACTCTTGAAGACGATCTAACCTGCAATAGCTGATCATCAACCCGTACGATCAGATCATCTACAAACCCGAATATGCCGCTCGTGAAAGTGGCTTTGATTATTGTATCGTCTCGAAAATCCAGACTGCCGCCCATCGACTCAATAGCGTTTACCACATCATCAGTGTTTAACTGCCCGCGCATGATGGGTTCGATAAAGTGCGCATCGTCAGGTGACTGCAAGCTGCAAACACAGTTTGGCTTAGCGCTGCACAATGGCAGCTCAGTGCCAGCCAGCGCAGGTGGTGTTTGAGTCTGCGACTGCCTGCCCTGAGCAAAAAAGTACGCCACTATCAGGCATATCAGCAAAATTATGGTTATCAACATTTTCATGTCTTCTCTATTTACCCGCTAAAAACGATTACTCGTAAAAACTCTCGCGAACGCTAAATTAACGCTCGCGTAGCTTGGCGTAAGTCAAAGACTCATCCACCAATGGCATACACCCGGAACACACCGCGTGCACTTCAGACATTGCTTTGCAGCCACCGCCAAAGCGTCCAGCTATCACTCCGCTGGCTTTCCTTGTATTCTAACCGTGTTGAGTCTACGAGAGCATACTGTGACAGAACATAAACATCACCACGCACCCGCCTCGGAAATCGAACAACGGGTTAAGCGGCTTGAGTCGTTACTCATCGAGAAAAAGCTCGTCGATCCAGCCAGCCTCGATCTTCTGGTTGATACCTACCAAAACAAAGTCGGCCCCAACAACGGCGCCGCTGTTGTTGCACGTGCCTGGCTGGACAACGACTACCGGGAACGGCTACTGAAAGACGCCACCAGTGCGATCATTGAAATGGGCTACGCCGGCAGACAAGGTGAACACATGGTTTGTGTCGAAAACACACCGGCTGTGCATAACATGGTGGTCTGTACACTGTGCTCATGTTACCCATGGCCGGTGTTGGGCCTGCCACCCACCTGGTACAAGTCTTCCAGTTACCGCGCACGCGCAGTCTCGGAACCACGTGCCGTGCTAAAAGAATTCGGCACTGAGCTCAAGCCCGATACCAAAGTACAAGTCTGGGATTCAACCGCAGAGATCCGCTATCTGGTCCTGCCTATGCGACCAGCGGGCACAGACTCGTACACTGAGGCACAGCTCGCTTCTCTGGTAACGCGTGACGCGATGATCGGCGTCACCGAAGTTACTGTCAGCTAGCCCGGTTTATTCGTGAAATGGCGAGCATAGCGCGCAGAGCATTGGTTTCACAGGGTATTTTCTTCTCGCGGCGAATACTTACTGATATTTGCAAGAGAAAAAATTCGCTGTGGAATCAAGGATCAAGCGGGATGCC
>CALLLW010000078.1 GCA_938007995.1 uncultured Granulosicoccaceae bacterium
CTGAGCCTGAGCCTGAGCCTGAGCCTGAGCCTGAGCCTGAGCCTGAGCCTGAGCCTGAGCCTGAGCCTGAGCCTGAGCCTGAGCCTGAGCCTGAGCCTGAGCCTGAGCCTGAGCCTGAGCCTGAGCCTGAGCCTGAACTACAGCCTGCAAGAGTAGCATTGCTCCCGTCAATACCGGTGATTGAGCCAATTGCAGTACCAACGCCTGTCGAAGAGACAACAGCACAGGAATCCGAACCTGAGTCTGAAATCGTCAATCCAACAGAGCAACAAGATAGCTCAGATGATGCACAAACGGTTGGGGTACGCGAAGAGCAATTTGATGCCTCGGAAATCAGCAGCAGTACCAGTCAACAATCCGATACACAAAGACTCACTGACGTCGTTCAGTTCGAGCAGATCAACACCATAACTGATGCTGCACTGACCAATCGAGCCGATGTCAGGGTTAATATTACCAATGACGTACAGGCAATTTTGACAGCTAACAATGATGAATCAGAGCAGTCCAGACAGGCCGCGTATGACTTGGCTACTCTGACAAAGCTCGCCAGTGAAGCTGACAAAAATCGATCATCACTTGCCAATTCACAGGTGCTGACGCCAAAAGTGTTGGCTGCCTCGGTTACTGTCAGTTCCAGCTTCTCCGTTGGTTATATTCTATGGCTGTTGCGCGGCGGTACTTTGCTCGCTAGCGCGATGGCAGCCATGCCCGCCTGGCGCGCTATTGATCCACTACCGATTCTTGAATCCCTTACCGATAACGGAGACGACGATACTGAAACACTGGAATCAATGGTGGAAGAGCCAGAGTTGGAAAACAATAGTGTGCCGGACTCAGTCGAACCCGAGGCCGACACCGATAAAGCTGTAAGAACACGCAGCGGGTGATCGGTTCGACTCCAGAGATTCGGCTACAGCGCGGCTGAAGTTTCTCACTCACAAAAATCTGGCTGAGCAGGCAGACTTGATCAATCTCAACTTGCGACAGCCAGGCACTGGAAGCTATCGTCATCACAGCTTCTGTTAACCTGACATCGAGTTTTTCTGTTGCATACATCTTCTGGCTGCTGCGTGGAGGAACACTAGTCGCCAGTGTCATGGCCTCTATGCCAGCATGGCGAGCGATTAATCCGCTGCCGACGCTGGAGTCACTCACTGGTGCTGACGAAAACGACACGGAAACCCGCGAGTCAATTGTTGATGAACCCGGGGACGTAAAACCTGCAAATGCACGGCGCGCATCTGACAAAGCCACCTGACTCTGAGCCTGACTCCAAGTCAACAGATCAATAAATATCAGAATCTCAATTGCTGGACGATGGCCGGACCTGCCAGCTAACCTGCAGCATTAGATTGCGAGTTCGGCATGCATGGTTTACAATCTCGTCCACGGCAGGCGCGTAGCTCAGTTGGTTAGAGCACCACCTTGACATGGTGGGGGTCGTTGGTTCGAATCCAATCGCGCCTACCAATTTATCCTCGATTTTAGTTCCTCTTAATTTTTCCTCACTTTTTACCTCGCTTTCTTTGTCACCTCGCTTTCACGGCAACAGCCAGAACGCGCGCGGTGATCAGTGCCTGCAACGATTCGCTTTTGTACGCTTAACCTGACGCAGTCACCTGGACTCACTGAATGCCCGGGCGATGAGTGCGCCAGTGCTATGCTGGCTTCTCGCACGCTTTGTTCTGCCCAACAATAAATCTTGCTCAGCTCTTTGCTCGTGAGATAATCCGTAGTATTCCCATAACAAGCCGTTCTAAAATCTATGCCTGACAGCCTCCTGGCCATCTCCCCTATCGATGGCAGATACGCAAACAAATCGGAATCCCTGCAACTGAGTTTCAGTGAATACGGCTTAATACGTAACCGTGCCATTGTCGAGCTGCGCTGGCTACAGGCGCTTGCAGTTAATGAAGGAATCGTTGAACTGACGCTCGGCGATGAAGCCAATAATAAAATTGAGCAGCTAATCAATAACTTCAGCACTGACGACGCTCTGCGTGTGAAGGAAATTGAAGCCACCACCAACCACGATGTCAAGGCCGTCGAGTACCTGCTTAAAGAAAAGTTCGATAACGATGAAGAACTTACCGCAGCCGGTAACTTTTTGCACTTTGCCTGTACCAGTGAAGACATCAACAACTTATCCCATGCACTCAGTCTGCAACAGGCTTGCACCGAAGTCATGCTGCCGACTGTTGCTAAAGTGATCGACGCTATTCAGAAACTGGCAACAGCACATGCACAAACACCAATGCTGAGCCGTACCCATGGGCAAACAGCTTCTCCAACCACACTTGGCAAAGAGATGGCGAATGTGGTCGCCCGGCTGCAGCGCCAGATTACCATGGCTGGATCAATTGAGTTTCTTGGCAAAATGAATGGAGCCGTCGGCAACTACAATGCACACGTAGTGGCCTATCCGGAGGTCGACTGGTTGCAAACCGGGTATGACTTCGTTGAATCACTCGGACTGACACACAACCCGCATACTACTCAGATCGAACCGCACGACTATATGGCGGAAATATTCGATGTGTACGCAAGAATCAACACAATAGCAATCGACTTTTCAAGGGATATCTGGTCGTATATTTCGCTTGGTTACTTCAAACAGAAAGTGATCGATGGCGAAGTCGGTTCTTCTACCATGCCACACAAAGTCAACCCGATAGACTTTGAAAATGCCGAAGGAAACTTTGGTATTGCCAATGCGCTGTTTGATCACTTCAGTACCAAGCTGCCTATCTCAAGATGGCAGAGAGACCTAACAGACAGCACCGTACTTCGCAATCTGGGAGTGGCATTTGCACATAGCCTGATCGCCTATGAGTCATTGCTAAAGGGCATTAACAAGCTTGAAGTCAATGAAGCAATGCTGGCTTCAGACCTTGATGCATCGTGGGAGGTTCTTGCCGAGCCGATTCAAACGGTGAT
Source organism: uncultured Granulosicoccaceae bacterium (assembly GCA_938007995.1). Classification (GTDB taxonomy): domain Bacteria; phylum Pseudomonadota; class Gammaproteobacteria; order Granulosicoccales; family Granulosicoccaceae. The sequence goes on from CALLLW010000078.1 coordinate 2,941, forward strand.
GCGGCGCTACGGTATCAAGAATCCTTATGAAAAACTGAAAGCACTTACGCGTGGCGAAGCAATCACCCGCGAGACATTGCATGCCTTTATAGAAACGCTTGAACTTGATGATTCAGTCAAAGAGCAGCTGCTCGCGCTGACACCGTCGAACTACACCGGCCTTGCCAGCCAGCTGGCGATAGACTTGCCAGACACGCACCTGTGAAAATTCAATGGCCTGACGGATTGAGCGAAGCGCTTTTTCTCGCCAACTACTGGCAGCAAAAACCACTGTTGATACGCGGCGCGTTTGTAAATTTTGCAAACCCGCTCGATCCGAATGAGCTGGCAGGACTTGCCTGTGATGAAGACGCCAACGCCAGATTCATAGAACACACGGGCAATAACGAATGGCGCTTGTGTGCAGGCCCGCTAAGCGATGATTTTTTTGATGATGTCACTGGCAATCAGTGGTCTTTGCTGGTTTCAGATATCGAAAAACTTCTGCCCGACTTTCAGCGCTACCTTGAGCCGTTTAGATTTCTGCCGGACTGGCGCATTGATGATCTGATGATCAGCTATGCACCGGTGGGCGGGTCTGTGGGTGCACATGTAGATCAATATGACGTGTTCTTGCTGCAGGCAGATGGCACCCGTGAGTGGCAGATCGAAACCACGCCTCGCACTACCAACGCTGCATCAGTCAGCGAGACAATCGCCATACTGGGCGATTTCAGCGCCGATGAAAAATGGCAGTTACATGCCGGTGATATGCTTTACTTGCCACCACAGTTCGCGCATCATGGAATTGCAATGGATGAGCCTTGCATGACATGGTCGGTGGGCTTTCGTGCACCATCAATACATGAAATGCTGCCAGAGATGATCAATTATCTGATGCAGGATAATCATACTGGTGATCGCTTTAAAGACCCGCATAGGTCCACCACCAGCACACCTGGCCATATTGATAAAAGCGATATAGACGCTATACGCCTGATGCTGCGCAATGCAATGCAACAAACAGACGACACATTGAACCACTGGATCGGTCGCTATGTGACCGAGTCAAAAGAACCGCTCGATCAATCGCAGACAGACTATCTGCAAGCTGCAGATACCACCGACAAAGAAACACTGACAATGCAGCTGGCCAACGGCGCTTCGTTGCGCAGCAATTCACAAAAGAGAACTGCCTATCTTGTCAATGATGATGACACCACCTTGTTCGCTGATGGCATCTCATACAGTTGCTGCCTCACACTGGCTGAAGCAATTTGTGACCGAAAAAGCGTTGTAAAAGAAGACCTGGAAGCAGGCCTGGTAAACAACCTCGAAGCAGATAAAATAAGCATCAACACCATGGACCTACTGCTGGCTTTGCTGCAGAAAGAAATACTGATACTACAAACAGATGACTGTTAAACAAGTATCAGTCTTCACCACGCGTCCTGCAAGCTGGAACAAAGATAAACATGCATTGATGCAGGTCCGTCATGCGGTATTTATCGAAGAACAACGCGTACCAGCCAGCCTTGAGTCAGATGATTTTGATCCGATCAGCCTGTATATACTGGCTGAATCACTAAAAGCTCTACCCATTGGCTGTGCACGGTTACAGCCAAACGGCAAGGTAACCCGCATAGCTGTGCTGCGCGAGTACAGACGCCTGGGAATCGCTCAGCAAATGTTGAGTGATATCATCACTATTGCCGAATCTAAAAACTTAAGCTCACTGTATCTACATGCACAGCTGGAGGCTGTTGATTTGTACAAAAAATTCGGCTTTGCTCAAGACGGTGAACAGTTTGAAGAAGCCGGAATCCAGCATATCAAAATGGTGCGATCGCCAGTTTAACTGGTAAACCTCAGGCTGCAATAAACAAAGCAAAGATAATCAGTTACCAAAGTTAACGAGATTTCAATGATCAGTGAATGAAGCAACTCACTGATGAATGCAGACTGCTACAGGCAAAAACCGACTCACTGACTGCCTTATCGGGCATCGCCAAATACAACTACCCAATAGTCAACGAAGTCTGTGCTTTCATCACTGACACAAGCGGCACCGACCTCTGTGTACTCTTGGTTCATGATGTTGACACAATGCCCTTCACTATCCAGCCAGCCCTGATGCACTTCTGCCTGGTCACGCTGACCCGCAGCTATATTCTCGCCGACAGCACGCCAGATAAAACCCGCAGCGGTTGCTCGGTCAGAAACACCAAGGCCATCTGAGCCAGTGTGTGAGAAAAAATTGTTGGTCGTCATATCAACTGCATGGATACGCGCCGTTTCAGCCAACAGGTTGTTCCATGCTAAGACAGGCGCTGCATCTCGCGCTCTGGCGCCACACATACGAAATTCACTTCTGGATGCGTTAATTAGTTCGAGCATGGTGGAATTGAAAAGCCCGGCTTCTGCTTCACAGCCAACTTCAGCAGCGCCATTAATTAATGCTACATCAGGCACAAACCCGGGATCCTGTTCCGCCACAAATCCCGGCTCCGGGTCTATCTCTGTCACAGGCTCTGGCTCTGTTGGCAAATTGCTTACACTTTCATCCACACCTTCTTCGCCAGCCACGTCAGGTGCAGCTTGCTGCAATTGTTCAATATCAGCACCCGCCTGCTGAGCCGCCCCTACACCCGGCACAGAGATCGGTGTTACCACAGTAACCGGTGTTGATACCTGCGGTGAGGTCGTTCCACCACATGCGCCCAACCCGACCAGGGACAAAGCCGCCACCAATAAACCACGGGTAAACCTATCGCGTTTGATTTCCATGCTATTCCTGTCTTTAACAAAAGATTATTTTGCTTCGCTGGCAAGCACTACTTTTGACAGTAGCTTACTGCGCTCTTCCTTGTCCTCAACCATGCTTCCGGCTCGATAAGCCATATTCAGCACTTTCCGCGCACCGGTATTGTCACCCGAGCTTTCGATAGCAAGCGCGATCCCATGATAGGCTGAAACGGTAGCAATCGGATCGTCAATCAGTTTCGTGTGCTCCAGCGCCTGATTAAACAGACCCATGCGCGCTTCAGATAATGCAATATAACGGTACGCAAGGTCTCTGGCAGCCGTATTATCGGGAAGCTCGTTACCAGCCTGCAGCGACTGTTCAAGTAAGTCCAGCGCCTGCCTGGTTCTGCCTGAACGATGAAAGTACAGTGCAGCAGAGCTCAGACCTACTGTTCTGGTCTCGGGTTTTACCAGACTACGCGCCAGTATAGAGGTCTTAAGAAAAGTATCCATCGCATCTTCGTTCAAGCCGATAGCCTGCTCAGTGAACGCATAGTCAGCCAAAGCCAGAACGCGTTCTTCCGGTGCTTTGATTGCATAGGTGTCACGGCTCGCCATGGCCATTAGACGACTCACAGATTCGTTCTGCCCTACATCACTGTAAGCGCGGGCCAGTCGCTGCATACTCATTACCGCAAACAACTTGTCCTTGGCTCGGTCACTCAACTGCTGAGCGACTTTCAGATCACTCTTTTCTATCAGGTTATCAAGCAACGCCAGAAACAGTGACAAATCCGCTTCGCGATTTGACCATTCATCAAAGTATTTGTCGGCCGGGTGCGGTTCACGATTACGTACCATTCGCTCACTTTCTGCGGGAATAGCAGCACCAAGCCGGGGCCCTCGCTTTGCTTCACTTCTGGACTCAAGGAAGTACGGCTCCAACTCAACGATCCCGTGACTTTGATTGCTACTCAGATTAACCAGTAGCTCGCCGGTTGAGAGGCTTCCAAGATCAGCACCCGGTTTTAACTCTGCTACCTCGACACGCATTTTCTCAACATCACCGGTCGCATCTTTCACTTCTGTCAGCTCAGAATCACTGGTGCTAAAGCTTTGCTGAATACCCTGAAGCTGCGGAATTGAACCGGCATTCGTCAACGCAAATGCGCCTGCGCCACCGAGCACAGCGATACCGGCAACAGCAGCGATAAGTTTCTTTTTACTCTTGCCTGGTGCCTTGCTGGCTACTTTGGCATCAACATCTTCAGGCTCTGCCACTTCGGAAGATACAAAGGCCTCATTCGCCGGTGGCTGTGACGGTATGACCTCTCGTGCAGATGGTGTTGTGGAGTTAGCCTCATCATCAAGCGCGTCTTCGGAGACTATTTCCGGCACTACTGACCGGCTCAGTTGTCCGGGTAGCACCAGTCCACCAGTGGCAGCGGGTCGCCGAGCCGGTGCAGGTGCAGGTTTAACCGGCGCATCAGGGGTAGTGGTCGGAGGTGCAGTTGTTGAACTGGCAGCTGTGGCTGTAGTGCTCGCGGCCGCTGGCAATGTTTTAGCGACGTCGGCTTGCTCAGAGGCATTAGGCGCTTCAACATTACTTTGACTTTCAACGTTATTTTCTGGTGCGCGATCAGTAACTGCCGGGGCGTCGGTTTGCGCATTCGCTTCGGCCGTAACAGACCCGGCGCCAGTCTCACTCTCTGTCGATGGTGCGTCACCGCTTTCTATCGCAGAATCCAATCCGGTAACTTCAGCACTGTCAGATGCATCCTGCTCAATACTGTCGACAGTATCAGTACTAGTGACACCAGACGCCGATTCAGTCGACGGCACCGAGGCCACTGCCTGGCTATCAGCAGGCGTGTTATCGTCAGATAAACTCAGGCCACCATCATCAGCATTTTCAGGATTAGATTTTTGTTTCGGTGTAGTCAGTGGTGTATCGTTATCGGCGCTCAATGACAGGCCGCCATCGTCGAGCTCAACTGCTTCTTTCTTTACCTTTGCTGCAGGCGCAGGATCAACCAGCTCTGCCTGCAGGTCGCCGCTTGCACTATCTGCGAGCGCGTCAGGCACATCGGATTTATCGGTGCTTGTGGCAGATGTTTCAGCTGAGTCCTCTGGTTTTGGTTCATCTGAAAGCGTTTGTAGTTCGTCGGAAAAATCAACACCTTCATTGTTGTCTTCCTTCGGGAACGAGTTAAGGTTGCGCTCGGTTGTCTCTTCTTCCAGTTTCGACTTCACAATTTCCGGCGTCAATGGGTTTTCCTCACGAATACCAATCGACACATCATCATCATCAAAATCAACTTCAGCGACTTCAGCATTGAAGTCCGGCTTCGCCTGCTGCGCTTCTTTCAGGCCACTGGAAAGCTCGTCAGCACCTACTTCTTCTATCTGCTCGCTAAAATCATGTGCCAGTGCATCATCAATTTCAGCAACGTTGTTCTTCGCCAGCTTGGCATTTGCAAGACCAATCGATGGCTCATCTCCACCAACCGCTTCAAGGTCATCTGAAAAATCAACCTCGTTGCTACCTGCTTTTTTACTATTACCAGTGTCCTTTTTAAAGGAGGCCAACGCACTGTCGGCGGTTTCAAAATCATCGTCGATTTCGAAGGCGACTTCGTCTGCCTGATCGCTTGCTTGTTTACTATTGGCATCGGCCTTGAAGGTAGCAAGCGCCCTGTCATCAACATCGGCATCAACATCGGCATCCAGAGTCACGCTGGAATCACTGATATCAGTGTCATTGTTATCAGCAACAGCGGAAAAAGGTGGAATTTTCAGTGGCTCCGGTTTTTCTCCGGTAGCAACGATCGAGCAGATCAGACCGAGCTCCTCCAGCTGCTCTTTGCCACCTTCAGCCAACCCACGCTCGACTTCAGTCTGTGCGGCGTACGGTGCTGACTCACCAAAAGCCCCATCTAACAGAGCTTCAAACGTGAAAGCCTCTTGTTGGAATTTCTTCACCAATCTGTTGGACATTTCAGCACGAGAAAGGCCTTCCTCAACACCCATTACTATCAGGTCAACGTTATCAGTCATAATTACTCTGCCGAACCGCGTTTATTAGCGCGAAGCTTTTTATACTTTGGACAACGTTCTATCGGTACAGAGGCTAAAAAATTGACAGGTGAGATGCTATCAGCAACAAGAACAGCGCTGATGCACCGAAAATGTGAACAGTGGCTAACCTGCTAATGCCGTTTATGAGAAATGATTCAGATAATTCACGCGCATGTAAGAGTGTAAAAACACTTTCCAAATCACAAAGCGGTCACGATAACGGGCTTTCATACAAGGTGACTGCGCAATGCTGTTGCTCCTGTCGGCTGTGTGCTGACAACAGCCTCAACAACGTTCCCGGAAAGCACCATGCCGGATTACCTTTCGTCCGGTAAGCCCATTACGCAGAGACTGTTTTGTCTTCAGATTTATTGCTAGTGCCTATTCTGACTACGGGCACCAAAGCGAACTCTGCTGTGGAATCAAAGATCCGCTTAAGCGCTGTTGATTTGATCAGTAAACCCTGCTGACTGACGAAAACGATAAAACCATAACAACAGCAACATGGTCATTGAGTTATTGATACGACCGTCATCCAGCATTTGCATTGCATCATCAAAACGATAGACAGCTGATCGAATATCTTCCCCTTCTGCAGCCAGACCATAAATGCCGCCGGCGCTGGATAAATCTGCCAATGCCCAGTAAAGATCAATGGTTTCGGCACTACCACCCGGACTGGGAAAGTATTTCGATACATAGTGTACTTCGCCAAGCGCAAGCCCTGCTTCCTCCTGCGCTTCACGGCGGACAACGTCACTGCTATGTTCACCGGGTTCCACCATACCAGCGACAAATTCATATAACCATGGATGCTGATCGGTATGGATTGCACCAGCCCTGAACTGCTCTAACAGTAGGACCGAGTCGGTCGACGGATCATAGGGCATGACTGCTGCTGCATGCCCTCGATGCAGCACTTCGCGGTTAACAACCCCGACACCTCCAGTAAATAAAGAATGTTCAATCCGGTAACTAAACAGGTTGAAAAAACCACTGAAAGACGTCTCTTTGCTTAGTATCTTCCACTTCACATTATTCTCCACCTTGATCGGAGCGGCTGCAGCTGATTATCGACTCAACCAATGCAAGCTGTTCCGGCGTATCGACGCCCGGCCCCGGAAGTTCACGAGCAATATCAACATGAATCAGATCGCCGTTATCCAGCACCCGCAACTGTTCAAGCTTTTCGGTATCTTCAACCAGACTGGCCGCAACTGACGGATAATTTGCCAGATACCCGGCCCGATAGGCATATATGCCAATATGGCGAAAACTGCTGCCAGCTGCGCTAAATTCGCCGTCTCTGTTATGAGGTATGGGTGAACGACTAAAATACATCGCCATACCTTTTGAGTTGAACACCACTTTCACTACGTTGGGGTCGAGGTACTCATTTTTGTCAGTAATCCTCGTGCATAATGTCGCGATGACCGCTTGCGTGTTGCCAATCAGGTTAGTCGCAACCTGGTTAATGCAGTCAACCGGTATCAGAGGCTCATCACCCTGTACATTGACTATCACATCCTCCGCCGGCCATCCATTAGTAGTGGCTACTTCTACCAGCCTGTCTGTACCGGTTTCATGATGCGGATCGGTCATGCAAACCTGCGCACCGGCGTTTGTTGCGACCTTAAAAATTTTCTCGTCATCGGTCGCTATCACGACTTGTGTTGCCGCAGACTTTAGCGCTCTTTCATAGACATGCAACACCATCGGCTTGCCATGGATCAGTTTCAGTGGCTTGCCCGGAAAGCGAGTCGATTGATAGCGCGCCGGAATGACTACCCGAAATGCTATATCAGTTCGCATGTGTTTTTCTCTCTGCAATTATTTGCGCAACTCGTGACAACAGGTCACTCTCAAAGCTATCGTCGAGTTGTGCAATAACGGGTAGGCACCAGGCATTCTGCAAACCAAACCCGCGACACTTCACACTGTCTTTCTCAGTCATAATTACCGGCAGCTGATCATCAAAAACAAAATCGCTTGTGTGGTAACTTGAGTGATCCGGAAAGCGGTGATTAATAGTAGCGATGCCTCGTTTATGAAGGTATTCGAAAAATTTTTCCGGTGCCGCGATTCCAGCAACAGCATGCACTGACTGATCGGACAAACAGCTTAATTGAAGCCTGTTGCTTTCATCAGCAAGACTCACAAGCTCATCGCCAGTCAACTGATAGCTATAGACCTCTGACTGACAGTGCTGTGTTTTAGATGGTGACACTGCTTGCACGCTGCTCTTGCCGCCACTCTTGCCGCTGTACACAGTATAGTCCACAGTATTCAGCCTGCTGACAGGCTCACGCAGCGGCCCTGCCGGCAGACAAAAACCATTACCGAATAGGTAAGCAGGATCCACCACTGCTATTTCCAGATCACGCTGCAGCGCATAATGCTGCAAACCATCGTCACACAAAATACAGTCTATTTGCTGTTTCTCAAGCAGATGCTGCGCAGCACTGACTCTGCTGCGAGATACAACCACAGGCAGCCCGGTACGCCTTGCAATAAGCACTGGCTCATCGCCTGCAATCGAAGGATCGGAATCAGCGCTAACCGTTATTGCAGCGTGATTGCGCTGGTCGGTATGCATGCCTCCATAGCCACGCGTTACGATCCCTACCTCATATCCTTCACGCGTTAATACCTCTGCCAGCGCAATCACCAACGGAGTTTTACCGGCACCGCCGACGGTTATATTGCCAACAATGATCACTGGCACAGGACTGCGCCAGCTAGATTTTAAACCAGATCGAAACGCCAGTCGCCGCAGAACAGACATCAACTGAAACAACAACGATACCGGCCACAAGGCCAGGCTGACCAGTGAGATTCTGGTCCAGAACGCCGGTCGGTTTAAATTCATCAGGAAGAGGAAGCAACAGAACCATGAAGATGAGAATAGTAACCGTTCTTTTGAATCAGCTCAGCGTGATTACCGGTTTCAATTATCTTTCCATTGTCTATGGCAATAATTCGGTCTGCGTTTTCAATTGTGCTCAGGCGATGCGCGATGACGATGGTGGTGCGATTTTTCATTAGCTCGGTAAGGCCTTGTTGTACTTTTCTTTCAGACTCGGTATCAAGTGCGGAAGTTGCCTCATCAAGAATCAGTAAAGGCGAGTCTTTTAAAATGGCTCTCGCGATAGCGATTCTCTGCCTCTGCCCGCCAGACAATAAAACACCGTTTTCACCAAGCATGGTTTGATAGCCATTTGTCAGTTTTTCAATAAAACCATCTGCATGTGCCAGTTCGCAGGCTTTTTTCACTGCAGCATGATCAGCGCCGTTCATTTGCCCGTAGGCGATGTTGGCATGCGCCGTATCATTAAAAAGAATCACTTCCTGACCTACATACGAGATATGTTTTCGTAAACTGGCAAGTGTGTAGTCACGGATATCTATGCCGTTGACTCGAATAACACCTCGATCAATGTTGTAAAGGCGTGGCAACAGGTTCGCGATGGTCGACTTGCCGCTGCCCGAGCCACCAACCAGAGCAACGACCTCTCCTGCTGCCACGGTGAACGAAAGATTTTTCAACACGCTTTTATCGTCTGCATACGAAAAGCTGACATTTTCAAATCTGACCTCTATCTCTTTCGTATCAAGAACTGTTGTACCTTCATCCTGCTCGGAATCTGCATCCAGTACAGAAAACACACTTTCCCCTGCCGCAATACCTGCTTGTATTTTGGCGTTGATATTAGTTATCGATTTGAGTGGCGCAAACAGCATCATCATGGCGGTGATAAATGACATAAACACGCCAACCGATACCTCACCCACGATCAGACCGGAAGAACTGAGATAGACAATGATTGCCAGTGCAACAGCAACCAGAAACTGCACCAGTGGTGAGCTTGCTGCACCGGTAATAATCTCTTTAAGTGTGAGCTTTCGATTGCGTTCGTTAACTTCATCAAAGCGGTTGCGTTCATAATCATGCCCGCCAAATATTTTCACCAGACGCTGACCTTCAACCGCTTCTTCAAGTACCGAGGCAACGTCACCCATTGACTCCTGGATACCACGGTTAAGCCGTCGGAACCTTTTACTGGCAAAGTGAATAATCAATGCCACAGTTGGCCCGAGAATTAAAAAACCTAGCGACAACTTCCAGCTGTGATACACCATTAAACAAAGCAGTCCGACAATCGTCAGTGAATCTCTGACCAGTACCGTTAAACAATCAGCCGCAACCACCGCGATATTGCGCACGTTGAATGTCACACGGGATATCATTTCACCGGAAGAAGTGCTGTCGAACTGCCTGGTTGGCATAGCAAGATATTTATTAAACACTTGCTGACGTATCTCTTTCACTACCTGCCAACCTACCGTAGACATCAGATAAGTAGATGCAAATGTTGCCAGACCTCGCGCCAGGAAGACAATCAAGATCATCACCGGCACCCAGGTGATCGCTGACTGATCTCGCTCGACAAAACTGCCATCAAGCATCGGCTTCATCAGCGCTGCAAAGCCGGTGCTGGATGCCGCATAAACCAGCATGGCGACAACAGCCAGCACCAGCTTGCCTCGATACGGACCAACATAGGTCAGCAGTCTCCGATAGATAGCAAAGCCGCTCGGGGTCGCAGGATTTATTTCAGGGTCAGTCAATCGGGACAGTCCAGTCTTTTGGCAATCTTATTAGCGTGGTCAGGATTTCCGCCGGAGCAAGCCTCACCGACGTCCTTTATCCGGGTATTCATGCAGGTCAGTAACACGCTACATTTTACCATATTAGATTATCTGCACCGCCAGATGCCCTTGCTTATTGCCGCACTGAAATAGCCACGCGGTGTCATGTCAATGTAGCGGCAGAATTATTGCCGGTGCCACCAGCGCCGGGCAAGATTCCGATATCCGGATATCTGAACACCAGCGTCAGTGACAGTAAACTCCAACGCTCCAGTGCTTGCGGTTGTATATTGTTTTGCATTAATCACCTGGTAACGCTCAACCACTTCAGTGCGTGGGAAATCAAATCTGTTTTTATAGCCGGCACTGTGTACAACGTAATCAGGCTTCAGCACATGCAACAGTGCATTGGTGGATGAGCTCGCACTGCCATGATGCGGTGACATCAGAATACTGACTTTGCGCAGCGCTTGATTCGCCAGTAGCTGGCGCTCAGCCGGTGATTCAATATCACCAGGCAGCAGTGTTGCCGTGTCATCTGCCGAACTAACTAAAAGCACGCATGATCTGTTGTTTTCAGAGCCGGTTGAATTGCGCGACGGATGCAGCACCTCAAAACTCACACCGTCCCAGTTCCAGCTATCCCCTGCAACACACTGACGATAGGGGTGTTCCGGTCTTTGTGGCAAAGGACTGGATAACATCAGCTCTTCTACTGTCAGTGCATCAAGCAGTTCATCAGCACCACCGCTGTGATCGCGATCCGCATGAGATACCACCAGCTTGTGCAAGTGTGTCACTGACACTGAACGAAGATAAGGAATGATCACTGCATCTGCCGCATTAAATGTTTGACTGAATTGATCGCCGGTATCGTAGACCAGCACATGCCGGGCGGTTTTCACAACCACCGAGGTTCCCTGCCCTACATCCAGAAATACAACACGGTACTCCCCATGTTGCAATTCAGAAGAATTCAACGGCTGCAGCAATGGCAGAATCAGTAAAAATGCAATCGACCGGATGCTGCGCGACAAAGGCAACAACACCATACAGGATGCAACCACCACCATCAGCAGAGCGATACCCTGGTAACCGCTGATTTTAATCAACGCAAATGGCAGATCAGCCAGAATCTCCAGTAGCGAAAACGACTGCCTCAATAGCAAATCTGCAATAGACAGTACCAGCGATGCCACAGAAACATTGATAAGAGTCAGCAGTGCCGCGATGAAAACCAACGGTGTCACCAACATGCCGATCACCGGCGTGATGATCAGGTTCGCTATCGGCGATACCAGTGATGCCTGACCAAAGAACAGGATCGTCAGCGGGTATAAGCCAATCGTAATCAGCAGATGACCGCGCAGCACACGCAACAGCAATCCGGCTTTGCTTTGATTGCGGGAATGAGAAAATACAATATAAAGCACTGCAACTGCCGCAAATGACATCCAGAATCCGGGAGACAGCACATGCAATGGAGAAGCAATACAAACCACAATCAACGCCAGTGCAAGACCATGCGTTCTGTTTTGATGCCTGCGCAGCAGCAACAAAAACACCAGCACCGAAAACATAATCAATGCACGCACAGTCGGCACGCTAAACCCTGCCATCGCAGCGTAACCGAACGCCGCAATTAAACCGGCTACCATGGCACATGCACTGCGCGTACTGTGGCGAGCCAACCACGTATAAGACCACAGACCGCGCACCAGAAACGCAAAAAATCCCGCTACCAGACTGATATGCAATCCTGATATCGCCAGTAAATGATTGGTACCAGTACTGATAAAACTGTTCCAGCGCTCAGCGCTGATGCCACTGCGATCACCGACCGCAAGCGCGAGTATGACGCCACTCGATTCCAACGACGCACTGGCGTTTAATAGCTTGCGCTGCAGTGCATTGCGCAGTGCCGATAAACCACTGCGATCCTCAGCAACGACACTACTGCTAACATCAAACGACTTATTGCGCACATAACCGGTGGCGACTATCCCGTTTTGAGCAAACCATTTTTCAATATCAAATCCACCGGGGTTCATGAATCCGGAAGGTGCTTTTAGCTTCACCACAAGTTGTACCGTACTACCGGCGTGCAGTTCAGGTATGTTGTTGCCGTACCAGCTCAGCCTGATAAGACCGCTCTTGTTTTGAGCTTCTGTGCTATCCAACGTTTTGATTGATTCGAGCTCTGCTAAAAATCGCAGCCGTCGTTCATCGCGAAAGGGCAAGTCAACTATTTTTGCAACAATCTGAACCTCAACACCCAGCAGTTCAGGTGGCAGTCGTTGAGACAGATAGTAGGAGCCAACCAGACTTGCGTAGATAAAACCACTGATGAACAGAATGAGCAGCGGACAGTGAGCACCCGGACGGACACACGCAAGGAAGATTAGAAGAGCGAGAACGGCACCTGCGAACAGCAGCATCACCGTGGAGGGTAATACCGGGAGTACAGAGACACAGCAGAGCGAGAGTAGCAGGCACAGCGATTTTACTAACACAACAGACTTCGTTTACAACTTTACTAACATCCTACCACGGGATTTGCTGTGATGACGATAGATGAAAGCGCACCAGATTTAGCGATGCAGCATTAGCTATTCAACCCGGGAGATGCAATTTGGGCAATGCAACTTTGGGCGATGCAGTTTCAGCGATCCAGTATTTCCGGATGCAGCTGACCACCACTTAAACGGTATACTTTGCTCATGCGGGCTGCGAGTCTTGTATCGTGAGTCACAATCAAAAATGCAGTGCCAAGCTCACGGTTAAGTTCCAGCATCAGATCATAGACATGAGCAGCAGTTTCTTCATCGAGGTTACCCGTGGGTTCATCGGCCACCACCAGTTTTGGCCGATTGATCAGCGCTCTGGCAATGGCTGCGCGTTGTCGCTCTCCGCCTGACAATTCAGCAGGCTTGTGTGTTAACCGATCACCCAACCCGACTTTTCGCAACAGTTCTTCAGCAGCTTTTCGCGCTTTTGAAGTGGAGCTGCGTGCAATTAACAACGGCATGGCAACATTCTCAACCGCCGAGAATTCCGCCAGTAAATGATGAAACTGATAAACAAACCCAAGCTTCTTTGCCCGTAAAAAACCACGCGCAGCGTCAGATAAGCTGTACAACACCTCGCCATCAAGGGACACTTCGCCCTGATCGGGCGTGTCGAGTCCGGCTATCACGTGCAGTAAAGTACTTTTACCACAACCAGATGAACCGATAATGGCGACCTGCTCAGCCACGTCGATTCGCAATTCAAGATCACGCAGCACTGACAATTGCTCTGCGTTCTGCTTGTATATTTTTTCTACGCCGGTGGCGTGTAATACCGGAACGTCAGTAGTCATGAATGCAATTCCGAATTACGTTTGTTCAGTACCACAGGGCAATACCGTATGACCCTACTCATAAGCCAGCGCCTCCGCAGGCTCGGTTCGCGCTGCGCGCAAGGCCGGATAAATTGTTGCGAGCAAGGTCAACACAACGGCGAGTGTGGCGACTTTCCACACATCTGCATAGTCGAGCTCTGAAGGCAGCACACTGATGTAATAAACACTGGGGTCGAGAAACCGGGTTTTGAAAAGCCGCTCGATTGCCGGCACCAGTGTCTCGACATTACTGGCAAGTGCAACGCCACCGGCAACACCCAGCGCAGTGCCGATAAAACCGATCAAAGCGCCTTGTATAAGAAAAACAAACATGATTGATTTAGGTGATGCTCCCATGGTGCGCATGATGGCAATCGCTGACTGTTTGTCAGTCACCACCATCACCAGAGTGCTGACAATATTAAATGCAGCCACTGCAACGATCAGTGCCAGTATCACGAACATCACGGTTTTTTCGGTTCGCACCGCACGGAAAAAATTGGCGTGTCTCTGCGTCCAGTCACTGACCCAGTAGTCTTCACCAATTTGAACAGCCAGATCACGGGCCACTGCTCTGGCTGCGAACATGTCTTCTAACTGCACGCGTACACCGGTGTAGCCATTGTTCATTCGCAGCAGAGTGGACGCGTCATCAGCATGCATTAAGGCAAAGTTGCGATCGTACTCAAACATGCCGATTTCAAATATGCCACGCACAGTAAAGCGTTTCATGCGAGGCAGCACGCCCACCGGGGTGACGCTGGCCTCGGGGGTGATAACGGTGATTTTGTCGCCGACAAACGCTCCCAGATAATCTGCCAGCGCACTGCCGAGCACGATGTCAAACGAGCCACTTTCTAAATCAACCAGCTCGCCAGCGACCATTTTCTGATCAATATCAGAAACGTTCGGTTCCTGATCGGGCAACACTCCTCGTACGACAATACCGGTGACCTGCTTGCCATTGACCACCATCACCTGCCCTTCAACATACGGAGCGGCTCCGGTGACTTCTTCGTGTTCAACGGCGGCTACCGCCAGCTGCTGCCATTCGACCATCGGTTGATCGAACAGCGTGATGGTTGCGTGCGATGCGGCGCCAAGTATTCTTTCGCGCAGCTCTTTCTCAAAACCGTTCATCACTGCCATGACCGTGATCAGCGCAGTCACACCCAACGCTATTCCGAGAATTGAGAGCAGGGAAATAAAAGAAATGAAGTGATTTCGACGTTTGGCGCGGGTGTAGCGAAGCCCGACAAATAATTCAAAGGGTTGCAGCATAGTATGGAGAGGTCTTGCGGAACGGATATCCGGCTGTGAGGAAGGGCTTGGCTACAGATAAATCCTGACGTAGTGCAACATAACATAGCACAGACACCCGTAAAATCTGTCAGCATTACCGGTCAGTTGGCTGCGGTTGTCAGCTATAGCGCGATTCAACCAGGCTGTTTGCCCATATCACACGCCAATGACCGGCGGTTCAATCGCCAGCAGACAAATTCAGTGGCGCTAAATTTCAGGCTGCTGATACAGTTGCAACTGACATCAAGGATAAATTCAGATGAAACTATTGGTCTTGCAGCACATTGCTTGTGAACACCCGGGTCAGTTGCGCGAGTATCTGCGAAGAGATGCCATTGACTGGCACGCGACTCAGCTCGACGAAGGCGAGTCGATCCCTGATTTAAGCAGTTATGACGCGATGTGGGTCATGGGCGGACCGATGGATGTCTGGGATACAGACAAACATCCATGGCTGGAAGACGAAAAAGCCGCCATACGCGAGTGGGTGCTCAACCTGCAACGGCCCTATCTGGGTCTCTGCCTCGGACATCAACTGTTGGCTGATGCGCTGGGAGGTAAATGTGACTGGCTTGAGCCGCCGGAGATCGGTGTGCTGGATATTGAACTGACCACAGCCGGCATTGAGGATCCGATATTTCGTGGCATGCCGAAAAAACAGAGTGCCCTGCAATGGCACTCGGTTCAGGTTACCGAGCCACCGCAAAACTGCACCGTGCTGGCCACGTCTCCGGCGTGCGCTAATCAGGCGATGCGGGTCGGCGACAATGCCTGGTCTATGCAGTATCACGTTGAAGTAGAACCCGACACGGTTGCTAACTGGGCGGCTATTCCGGCATACAGAGAAGCCTTGATCAATACACTCGGAGAGCAGGCATTGCCAGATCTACTCAGCAGTGCCGCCGAACAACTCGACTCGTTCGCGTCTAACTCCGAGCTGCTGTATCGGAACTTCAAAGCCTTTGTAACTGGCTCAACATCTTTAACTGAATAATTTTCGGGTACCAGCTAAATATGCCGGCAGATGTAGAAACAGCCATTATTGGTGCAGGTGTTGTAGGACTTGCAAGCGGCGCTGCACTGGCTCGACAGGGCCATGAAGTGATGGCACTCGAACGTGACAGTCATATTGGTCAGGGTATTAGCTCGCGCAACTCTGAAGTGATCCATGCGGGCATCTACTACCCACCGGGATCGCTCAAAGCGCAGCTGTGTGTACGCGGTCGACACTTGCTATACGATTACTGTGAACAACGCAACATCCCACACCAGCGTATCGGTAAATTAATTGTTGCAACACATGATGATGAAATCGAAACGCTTGAGCTGCTGAAACTTAAAGCTCGACAGAATGGTGTAGAAAACCTGTGCAGCATGAGTACTACAGAAGCAACCAGCTTACAACCCGGTTTGCGCTGCGTTGCCGCACTTCACTCACCGGCCACTGGCATCGTCGACAGCCATGCATTGATGCTGAGCCTGCAGGCGGAAATAGAAGCGCATCATGGCAATGTGGTTTGTCACACAGAGGCCGTGTCTATTCAGCAGACTAACGATGTGTTTACCATAACGCTGTCGGGAGGTGACAGCTTCACTGCCAAAAACATCATTAACAGCTGCGGATTAAACAGCATTGCACTGGCGGGCAGGACACCCGCGATAAAAAAAGAGTCTGTGCCGCAGGCGCTGTATGCAAAGGGTAACTATTTCAGACTGGAGGGTGCCGCACCGTTTTCTAAACTGATCTATCCGGCCCCTGTTAGCGGCGGACTGGGTATACATCTGACCATTGACCTCGCCGGACAGAAGCGCTTCGGGCCAGATGTTGAGTGGCTGACTGAATCATCTGCCGACAATTTCGATTATCAGGTAGAACCGCAGCGAGCAGATTCTTTTTATGCCGCCATCCGCCGTTACTGGCCAGACTTGCCAGACAACTCCCTGGTACCCGACTATGCCGGGGTAAGGCCAAAGATTACCTGGCCCAACAGCGAAAAACAGGACTTTGTAATCAGCACCGAAAAACAACACGGACTATCCGGTCTTGTTAACCTGTTCGGTATTGAGTCACCCGGCCTGACTGCGTCACTGGCAATCGCCGAACAGATCACCAACACTCTCTAACAGTTAACTACCGATCAGGCAGGAGAACCTTTGTGCCAATTCCGTTTTCGAACATTGTAAAAAATCTGCCTGCCAGTACCCCATTTGTTGGCCCGGAAACACTGCAAAGGCAATCGGGCAAGACGTTTCTGGCCAGAATTGGCGCGAACGAGAGCGCATTCGGGATCTCGCCACTCGCAATTGAGGCAATGCAACGCGCTATTGCCGAAAGCAATTATTACGGTGATCCGGAATCCTACGAGCTGCGCGAGGCGCTGGCCGAAAAACACAGCGTCGACATCGATGAAATTTGCGTCGATGCAGGCATTGACTCTTTACTTGGACTGACTGTCAGAATGTTGCTGGAGCCGGGGCAGACCGTTGTCACGTCACACGGTGCTTATCCCACGCTTAACTATCATGTCGCCGGCTTCGGCGCTGAACTGGTCACTGTACCTTATACAGATTGCCACGAAGATCCGGATACATTAATAGAAGCAACAGTCGCGCATAATGCCAGGCTGGTCTACCTGGCAAACCCGGATAACCCGATGGGTACCTGGCACAGTGCGGCGAAAATCAGCGAGATGATTGAACAACTGCCAACCGGTTGCGTGCTGGTACTCGACGAAGCTTATATTGAGTTTGCCGAACAACCGATAGCACCACCGATCGATACAAGCAATGCGCAGGTGATTCGCTACCGCACATTCTCAAAGGCCTACGGCATGGCAGGGCAACGTGTCGGCTATGTGATCGCGAATAAAGAACTAATCACAGGGTTTAATAAAATACGTAATCACTTCGGTATCAACCGCATTGCTCAGCAAGGTGCGCTGGCGTCGCTGCAAGATCAAAAGTTTATCGCTGATGTGCGTACCGCTGTGAGTCAGGCGCGCACCAAGGTAACCGCGTTTGTCAACGGGCACCAACTCAACGCCTTGCCTTCGAGCACAAACTTTGTTGCAGTTGATCTTGGTTCAACGCAAAAGGCAAAAGCCATGATTGCAGAACTCAATAAACGCCGGGTTTTTATGCGTATGCCGGGGGTTGAACCACTGAGTCGTTATATCCGGGTGGGCCTCGGCACACCAAAAGAGCATGAAGTTTTTACAACGGAGTTTGACGCTGCAATTAAGCTTTTGACATAACTACCAGCATCAATCAAAGCGGAAGATCAACAGAGAGTAATCGACTGAACTCATTGTGAAGCAACTCTGTCTACGGCATCGAATAAATCAGCTTGTCACAACACAATTACAGAAGAATCTATGTTAGTTTGAGCTACGAAACAGGCACTCGATTATTTCAACTTCACTGCCGCCACTACTTCTGGAATTATTCTGTGAAACACATCTGTAAACTGCTTTTGTTGCTAGTTATTTTCAGTTCGCCTTTTACACTCACTACAAATTCGCTGGCACAACAATCATGCGCCTTTGCCGGCAATACCCTCAACGAAGCGCGAGGTAACTACACTCGCCAATGCACGCTACCGCGAGTAGACTGCGACCCTTTCGGCGACATCTGGGTCTGCGCCAGTTTTAGCATGACTTCATCTGAGCCACCCGCACTGACCATTGTAAACAACAACGAACCGGTTCTTGTTTCACCGCCAACAACACAGCCGTTGCCAGCAACTTCTCATCCTGTTTGTTTAAGTACCGGCAGCGATGCAGATGGCGACGGATTTGGCTGGGAAAATGGTCGAAGCTGCATCGTTACGTCAGCCTCGTTAACCGCGATATCGCCTGCACCTTCACAAAATA
Source organism: uncultured Granulosicoccaceae bacterium (assembly GCA_938007995.1). GTDB lineage: Bacteria > Pseudomonadota > Gammaproteobacteria > Granulosicoccales > Granulosicoccaceae. The sequence goes on from CALLLW010000078.1 coordinate 21,949, forward strand.
TCACTCGCACAGAATCTGCCCTTACCGTAGTTGCACCTGCACCTGCACCTGTATCAACGCCTGACTCACCTCCGGCAATGGCACTAAAACACCCGGTTTGTACCAGTACTGCCAGCGACCCTGATGGTGATGGCTTTGGTTGGGAAAATAACCTGACCTGTCGTGTCGATGGCGCAAGCACTGCCGGCAGTGTGCCCACAGCAAACCAAAACTCAACTTCAGCCAGCCGTGCGGCGGATATCACAGACCTGATTCTGGTGACCGGACAATCCAATGCACTTGGTGCCGGCACCGAATTTGATCGAAACCTTGATCGACCGAATGACAGAGTTTTCGCGTTCACCAACAATGGCTGGCAGGTTGCCAACCTGAATCAAATCTGGGATCTCGATTGGCATCCACGCAATCACCCGGAAACTGATCCTTCAAATAATTTCGCGCTGCACTTTGGTAAGAATGTGGCGTCAAACAGTGATCGAGTGGTCGGCTTTGTTTTAGTCACCGCTCCGGGCGCGCCAATAGAGCACTGGAAAACCGGCGGCAGTTTCTACCAGACTATGCAATCCAGGGTGCTGGATGCAATTAATCAGCTGCCACACAAAAGCGCGATTGACGGCGTGCTCTGGCACCAGGGTGAATCAGACGGACAGGATATTCCGTCTTACTCTGATGCGCTCTACACTTTAATCAACAGTCTTCGCAATGAACCCTGGGCAAATGCCAGCGCACCGTTTATTTGCGGTGAAACCAAAATTGAAGCGGTCAACAACCGCCTGAATGGATTGAACCGCGACTCTGACCCAACCACTGCCTGCGTTAGAGGCATTGACCTGCCGACCCTCGGAGATGACAGACACTTCACTGGAGAGGGATTGCGCACACTGGGCGCTCGCTACGCTGACGCTTATCTCGATATAGTCGAATAGAGCAACGCTGAATTGTATGATGCGGCGAAGCCTCCGCAGTACCCGCACCTAACCTCCCCCCTTCGATATCAAAGGCGCACCACGCTGGCATGCGCCAATCGGCTCCCTTACCACTGCATTCCCAGCGTTGAAGGCCGAGCCAAGTCCTGACCACGCGCTTGTCATTACCGGCAGGAACTCATGCGTGTCGATGTGTTAAAGTCTTGGCAACTGGCCGCCATCCGCTTCGGCCACCAGATTAACCTCGGGCTTCCCGATAATCGGCCCGAAATCCCCTGGCCTGACAAATTCCGGCCCGGTCACTACCCAACTCGATCTTTACCCAACCCGATCTTCACATGTCTCACCCTCTGGTCCTAGACCTTCCCGAAAAGTCACTTGCTCACTGGGGCAAGCTGTATGGCAGCGCCAGCGCACTGGCAATTGCTGAACAGGCAAAATCTTCAGGCCGGCTCACGCTGGTTATCACGCCGACCAGCGCCGATGCCTTCAACCTTGAAGATGCATTGCGATTTTTCGCCGATGAATTGACCATACTCAGTTTTCCAGACTGGGAAACACTGCCGTACGATTTATTCTCACCACATCAGGATATCGTCTCTCAGCGCCTTAAAACCCTGTACACACTACCGGCCACAGAGTCAGGCGTATTGATTTTGCCTGTATCAACGCTGATGCAAAGACTCTGTCCGCCAAGCTACATCAACCAGCAGGCGCTGTTGATCAGCGCCGGTGATGAGCTGTCGATGGATGACTTCCGCAAGAAGCTGACAAACGCCGGTTACAGAAATGTCAGTGAAGTTTCAGAACATGGTGAGTTTGCAGTGCGCGGATCGTTGTTTGATCTTTTTCCAATGGCATCCAGCCAGCCGTTCAGAATTGACTACATCGACGATGAAATAGACTCAATCTATCAGTTTGATCCGTCCACCCAGATTGCTGACCTGCACAACCCCATAGACCGGGTGGAGCTGTTACCAGCTCGCGAATTCCCGATGGACGAGGCCGCAATTACACGCTTTCGACAAGGCTTCCGGCAAAGCTTTGATTCAAGCCGCGACAGCCCGATTTATCGGGATATCAGTAATGGTGTTGTACCTTCGGGTTGCGAGTACTACATGCCATTATTTCTGCAAACCATGGCAACCATCTTCGACTACCTGAGTGATAGCACCACCGTGATACAAGTGGGTGATTGCAGCTCAGCGATGCAGGAGTTTACCGAGCAACTACATGAGCGCTACGAACAAAGACGCTATGACATCGAGCGCCCGGTGCTCGAACCTGCAGAACTCTATATCGACAGCGCAGCGGTTAATGACAATATTAAACAGCTATCGCGCATCAATATCTCAGCTGCCGAGTTGCCTGAGTCTAAAAGTAACTACAACTTTAATTCAAAAGCACCCGGCAAGTTTCCTCTGACAGTCAGACTGGAAAACCCGATCGGTCTGCTGCAAAGCTTTCTCGATGATTTTGACGGCCGGGTTTTATTCGTTGCCGAATCTGCCGGACGCCGTGAAGCATTTATGGAAATGTTGATCGGTAATCATGTGTCAGTCAGCAGCGTTGATAGCTGGAACAGCTTCCTCACCAGTGATCGGCAATACTGCATCTGTGCAGCCCCGCTGGACACGGGCATGTTGCTGCCAACTGCCGCCGGCAACGGCATTGCTGTTATCTGTCAGTCACAGGTTTCAGGCACTGCAGTGGAACAGTCGCGCAGACGTCGCAGAGCCGCGACACGTGACAGCGATGCGGTCATTGCCAACCTGGCAGACCTGACTATCGGTGCACCGGTGGTGCATATAGATCACGGTGTCGGGCGCTACATTGGCCTGGTGACACTTGATGTTGGTGCGGCAAACACAGAGTACCTTGCGTTGCAGTACGCCAAAGAAGACAAACTCTATGTGCCTGTTTCATCACTGCATCTTATCAGCCGCTATACCGGTGCTTCAGAAGAATCAGCACCGTTGCATCGACTCGGCGGTGAACAGTGGCAAAAAGTAAAACGTAAAGCAGCGCAGAAAGCTCACGATGTTGCTGCAGAACTACTGGAAATTCATGCCCGCAGAGCTGCTAAAACCGGTTTTGCGTTTAAAGAAGACACCAACAACTACGCAGTATTCGCAGAAACTTTTCCGTATGAGGAAACCCCGGATCAGGAACGCGCCATTGAAGACGTGGTGTCAGATATGCGGTCCGGTCAGCCGATGGACCGGGTGGTGTGCGGCGACGTAGGTTTTGGTAAAACCGAAGTTGCGATGCGAGCAACTTTTGTGGCCGTAGATGGCGGCAAACAAGTCGCTATTCTGGTGCCGACTACCCTGCTGGCACACCAGCATCATCAAAACTTCCTGGATCGCTTTGCCGACTGGCCGGTTCAAATTGAATGCCTGTCACGCTTTAGAACCAACAAAGAGCAGGAGTCTGTACTTGCCAGACTTAAAACCGGTGCTGTCGATATTGTGATTGGCACACATAAACTGCTGCAAAAAAGTGTTGGTTATAAAAACCTCGGTCTGGTTATTATTGACGAAGAGCATCGCTTTGGCGTCAGGCACAAAGAACACATGAAGAAGCTGCGGGCTGAAGTTGATATTCTCACCCTTACCGCAACACCGATCCCGCGTACCCTGAACATGGGCTTATCCGGCTTGCGTGATCTTTCCATTATTGCATCACCGCCGCCTAACCGGCATCCGATTAAAACATTTGTTGGTGAATGGTCAGACACGCAAATAAAAGAAGCCATTCAGCGTGAACTAGCCCGCGGTGGACAGGCTTACTTTCTACACAATGAAGTATCATCAATAGAACGCATTGAACGGCAGCTCAATGAGATCGTACCGCAGGCGACGGTTCGAGTCGCACATGGTCAGATGGGAGAACGACAGCTTGAAGAAGTGATGTTTGATTTTTATCATCAACGCTTTAACGTATTGCTCTGTACCACCATTGTTGAAAGCGGTATTGATGTTCCCACCGCAAACACAATTATTATCAATCGTGCAGATAAACTCGGACTGGCACAGTTGCATCAGCTTCGTGGTCGTGTTGGTCGCTCACATCACAGAGCTTATGCCTACCTGCTTGCACCACCTAAAAAAGTCATGACCAAAGACGCTGAAAAGCGTCTCACAGCACTGGAATCACTGGAGGATCTGGGTGTCGGCTTTACACTTGCCACTCACGATCTTGAAATCCGCGGCGCTGGTGAACTACTTGGCGATGAGCAGAGCGGCCAGATTCAGGAAATCGGCTTTACCATGTACACGCAGCTGCTTGAACGAGCGGTTGCTGCACTGAAGTCAGGGCGCATGCCGGATATTGATGAACCACTCGCTCAGTCTACCGAGGTTGAGTTGGGTATTCCGGCAATATTGCCTGCTGACTATGTCGCTGATGTGCACACCCGATTAATCCTGTACAAGCGAATTGCCAGTGCGCAGGATAATGAAGCACTGGATGAACTCAAGGTAGAGTTAATCAACCGGTTCGGGCTACTGCCTGAAGCAGCAACCACACTGTTCCAGGCAACTGGTTTCAAGTTGCAATGCCAGGCGCTTGGGGTAAGGAAACTGGAGGCAGGTCAAAGCGGCGGTCGTTTGTTATTCGACGATAAGCCTAACATTGACCCGATGCGATTGATTCAGTTGATTCAGCAGTCACCGGATGAATACAAGTTTGATGGTCAGCAGACGTTTAAGTTTTCTTATGAACTGGAAGAGCCACACCAACGTATCGAGTATATTTCAGAATTACTCGCCAGATTAAAGCAACCAGCGTGAGCCAGTATGACAAAACTAACTAAAAGTAAACTCTGCAGTATCTGCGCTTTTATCAGCATTGCATTCGCTGTGGTACCACAGTTATCGATCGCGCAATCAATTGAGTATGATGTTGAAATAATCATCTTCGAGAATGCCAGACAAACCCGGGTGGGTGCCAGTGACACACTACTCTTGCCTGTTGTCAACAACGCTCAGCCGATACCACAGACCCCTTTACCCGGCGCTGCCATTCAGCCGATCGGTGAACTGCGCTTGCTGTCTGAAGTTGAAAAGATCAAAGGCTCAGCAAATCACCAATTGCTGTTTCATGGTGGCTGGCGACAAGCAGCGCTTGATAAAGAAAGCGCTCCGTATGTGTCTATCGCACTGGGCAGATCTTTCAACCTTTTTAGCGAACCCGTTAGCATCATTGACGACAACGAAGATGAAAACGAAAATCAATTTTTACGCGCTTACCTGACGCCACCACTGGATTCAGAGTTTGCTTTGCAACAGGCACGATCTGCGACCCTCTTTGGTGCAGTCAAAGTATGGGTAGGCCGCTTTCTGCACTTTGAGACGCACCTTGCGTATACCCCGTCGGGCGCTGATTTTTCTTATGCCTTTAATTCGCAGCGTCGCATGCGTAGCAGACAAACACACTACATTGATAATTCCCGGGTCGGCATCATCACCAAAATATTTCCGGTAGACAACTCCGCACCAAACTAATTTACCTAGAAAAGTTAATGATGAAAATTTTCAGAGAACCCGCACGATGATCAAAAAAGGTATCAAGGAACTAATAGCAGAAGCGGAGAGTATGATCACCACACTGTCTGCCGAAGAAGCACTGAAACTCGCAAGCGATGAAAACACGGTTTTTGTTGATATCAGAGACGTAAGGGAACTATACCGGGAAGGCAAAATACCCGGCTCGCTGCACGCTCCACGCGGCATGCTGGAATTCTGGGCCGATCCTGATAGCCCGTATCACAAAGAGATTTTCGCTTCCGACAAACAACTGGTGTTGCACTGTGCCATCGGATGGCGATCAGCGCTTGCAACAAAAACCCTGGTCGATATGGGCATGGATAACGTTTGCCACATTGGTGGTGGCTATGAGGCCTGGAAGGACCTCGGCGGCACGATCGAGCCTGTTGAAAAAAAATAGCCGTAAAGTAAAAAACCAGCGCCAGTCACGAGCCGGCCATTGAGAGAACGCAGAGTTCAGATAGTATTCAGAGCATTGCCCTAAACTGGAACCCTAAGCAAACCAGACGCGCACTGCGAGGGAACTCATGATCAAGCAACTACTTGCCGCATTGGGCACAACAGCTGTGCTGGCTCTATCCGGCATGCCTGCGATGGCTAACAATGGACAGGCGCATATCAACTATGCAAGGGTGACCTACGTTGAACCCATCTATCGTTATGTCACAATCCGCAAACCGAAACGACACTGCTCATACGTTAAGGGTCCCCGGCATCAAAACAGACATCGCCAGGCGCGTCGATTTGTCTCTGGTGAGTCGTATAGAGGCAATCGAAACTCCAGAAGAGAGAGCAGAATCAGCACCGGCACTCAGGGGCTGCGAGGCAATCGGCACAACCAGGTTCTTAGCAGTGGCCGACATCACAAACCGCGCAGGCATTGTGTAACAACCAGGGTAGCGCACAGGGAACGGCGTTTCGACGGTTACAACGTTACCTACGTTTACCGCGGAAACACCTACCAAACGAGAACTGATCATCATCCTGGAGACCGCATCAGAGTCAAGGTAGAGGTCAGACCTCATTAGCTGAACTTTGTCGCCGTTAACCTGTCGGTCAGCGACATGCGTTACCATACCGCTGGTGAAAAAAGCCGGGCACAGAAACTCGCCTGTACTATGGAAGCTGCAGCATCAGGCTCAGCATCCACCCGGCTTCTCGAAAAATATACTCACAGTCGCCGGACCACTGGCTGTGAGTAAACATGTGGAAATATTGGTGAAATATGCCAGCGAAACACAATCAAAGTTATGTTGCTATCGGTCTACTGCTGGCAGGCATTACGGTAGGCACTGCAAGCCTTGCTAACGACTGCAAAACGATAAATCGCGATTCCGCGATCGCCAAACTTGTCTCTGAACACGAAGGCAGCAAGGTACTGAAAGTTGAAGAAGCGCTTGATACCAAAGGCTGCACCGAACTGAAAGTAAGAATACTTATCGATGGAACCATCAAAGCTGTCACTATCAGCAACGGAGCCTGAGTATGCGCGCACTTATCGTAGAAGACGAACAAGCTCTGAGAGATCAGATCTGCGAAAGGTTTAAACAAGACGGCTTTGCTATTGATGCCGCAGGTGACGGCGAAGAAGGCCTCTACCTCGCCAGAGAAATGCCGGTCGATGTAGCCGTGATTGATCTCGGACTGCCAGGGCTTGATGGCATGGACATCATTCGCAAGGTACGCGAAGAGGGACACCTCTACCCTATTCTTATTCTGACTGCTCGCGACCGATGGCAGGACCGCGTTGAAGGACTCGAAGCCGGCGCTGATGATTATCTCGGCAAGCCCTTTCATCTTGAAGAATTACTGGCAAGAGTTAGAGCTTTGCTGCGCCGCGTTGGCGGCTGGGCACACCCGCTACTCGAATTTGACGGCATGCGCATTGAAACACGTGAGCAGAAGGTTATTGTCAATAGCAATGCCGTTACGCTCACTGCGTACGAGTACAAGGTACTAGAGTATCTGGCTATTAAGTCGGGTGAAGTAATATCCAAACCGGCACTGCTTGATCATCTGTACGAAGAAGATACAGAGCGCGACACCAATGTACTGGAAGTTTTTGTAAGACGATTAAGACGCAAGCTCGATCCCGACAGCACACTGAATCCTATAGAAACACTGCGAGGTCGCGGTTATCGGTTTGCACTGGAGCGGATCAACCAGACTGAGGACTGATCTACTGGCTTCGCCAGTGACCCTCTGATCCATGTGACACTCTAACCACAATGAACTCGATCACTATACGCCTGCTGCTGGCGGCCACATTGCTGATGGCCATGTTTATCGGGATTACAACACTTGCGATTCAGCACATGGTCGATCAACGGGCGCGATCAGCACTGCAGGAACGCATGCAGGGTCAAATCTATGCACTGCTTGGCGTTACCGAAATCGATGAAAGTGGTCATATAGGTATTCATGCATCAGACCTGCCAAACGAACTGATGCGGCAACCGGCATCCGGCACCTACGCTGAAGTACGCGACACCGAAGAAAATCAAGTGTGGCGCTCACCCTCTCTGGCTGGCTCAATACCCAACAGCACAGATGGCGCAATCGGCGAGTGGATGTTCTCCAAAGAAAAAGACCCCGAACTCGGCTCGATATTCATTAATAGATTTGCTGTAGAGTGGCTGTTGCCCGACGGCGCAACCACCGCCTATCAGTTTGTGGTTGCAGATTCGAGTGAAGATTTTGATCATCAACGCAATCTGTTCAATCGGAATCTATGGCTCGCTATGCTGACCATGGGCGTGTTGCTTTTACTATCAATTGCAGCAGCGCTTACCTGGGGGCTCAATCCACTGCGCCGAATTGCACGCCAGTTAAATCAAATCGAATCCGGCAAGCGTGAATCATTGCCAGTTGAAGTGCCCGATGAACTTTACCCGCTGACCAGTCGCATCAATATGCTGATCGCCAGTGAGCGCGGCAGGCAAAAGCGCTATCGTCAAACACTTGATGATCTTGCACACAGTTTAAAAACACCGTTAAGCGTACTGCGCAACACCGACACCAGCAATACCAGCGCGGCTCAGGAACAGATCAGACAGGCCGACCGCATGGAACAAATCATCAGCTACCACATCAAGCGAGCGGATGCCGGTTCACAGAGGCTGTTAACCGCGCCGATATCACCCGCAGATCCAGCCAATAGAATTATTAAATCGCTGGAAAAGGTCTACCATCAGCGCGCCGTTAAATTTGAAAATAATATCGATGCGCGGTTGCAGGTGCGCATGGAAGAAGGTGATCTGATGGAGATTTACGGCAACATCCTTGAAAATGCCTGTAAGTACGGCGCGCAACGCATCACACTGCAGAGCCAGAACCAATCAGGCATGGCAGTTATTACGATAGACGACGACGGTCCGGGCTTTCCGGAAGACGCACAGGCACGTCTGCTTAAACGCGGTGAACGTGCAGATACACAGATTGAAGGACAAGGCATTGGCCTCGCTATCACGCGTGAACTGATTGAAGGTTATGGCGGATCCCTGGCGATAGCCAATAAGGCCACATCCAATAAAGCGATATCCAATAATTCTAAGTCGAATAATCAGCACAGCGGTGCACGGGTTACGATAAAACTGCCTGCCAGTTAAAACCCGATCTAAAAACCTGATCAAACGGTTAATGCCAGCGTTGTAAGCATCAAGCGCTATTCGCGCTGCGCTTATTTGTAATACACTGCGTGTTCTTATCCGGAAAATCCTGCAATGAACGAAGCTGTTATCGTATCTACTGCCCGCACTCCAATCGGCCGGGCGTTCAGAGGCTCTCTGAACAACATCAAATCTCCAACGCTGATGGCACATGCCATAAAGCACGCGGTTGAACGTTCCGGTGTGGAAGGTGCTGAAGTCGATGATGTCGTTATTGGTTCCGTGCTGACTGCAGGCACGGCCGGCAATAACGTCGCAAGGCTTTCCTCACTGGCTGCCGGCTTACCCGCAACGGTAGCGGCCCAGACAATTGACCGGCAATGTTCCTCAGGCTTGATGGCCATATCAATTGCCGCTCGACAGATCATGGTTGAGGGTATGCAAACCTGTGTCGCCGGTGGTCAGGACAACATCTCGCAGGTTCAACAGCATTACTTCGAGTGGATATCAAAAGACATCGATGCGGGTGTGGTTGCCATGTCTGAGCATGCCTACATGCCAATGCTGCAAACCGCAGAGGTCGTTGCAGAGCGCTATAACATCAGCAGAGATATGCAGGATGATTATGCGCTCTCATCACAGCAGCGCACCGCAGCTGCTCAACAGGCCGGATTATTCGATGATGAGATTGTGCCAATTGCAGCAACACAAAAAATAATCGACAAAGAAACAAAAGAAGAGTCGTTTAAAGAAGTCACGCTTGAAAAGGATGAAGGCAATCGGCCGGAAACCAAACTTGAAAATCTGCAGAAACTGAATTCCGTGTTAGACAACGGCACTGTTACTGCCGGTAACGCAAGTCAGTTATCAGACGGCGCTTCTGCCTGTGTAGTAATGGACGCAAAGCTCGCGTCAAAGCGCAATCTGTCTCCACTTGGTATTTATCGCGGCATGGCAGTGGCCGGCTGTGAACCGGACGAGATGGGTATCGGGCCGGTATTTGCCATCCCGAAATTACTCAAGCAACACGGATTAAAAGTTTCAGACATTGGCTTATGGGAACTCAATGAAGCTTTTGCTGTGCAATGTCTCTACTGCCGTGACAAACTGGGTATTGATCCGGATTTGTACAATGTCAATGGTGGCTCTATATCAATTGGACATCCTTATGGAATGACCGGCGCACGCACCACCGGTCATGCGCTGATTGAAGGTAAACGACGCGGCGCCAAGTATGTGGTGGTTACCATGTGTATTGGCGGCGGCATGGGTGCTGCAGCACTTTTTGAAATCGCTTAGCGGCTTGCCTTTCGATTACATGCTTACTCTTTGGTTTAACACTCCGGGTCAGTCAGTTTGGCGCTGACTTAACAGCAGCGCCACGGCACGTAATCAGTTCCATAGCTAACACGCTACCGCTATCTCGCTTCAACACCTGTTTGTTGCAGCAGCTGTTCGATGGCTTCATACGGTTGTGCGCCTACAATACCAGACTGCCCGGTCACATAAGTTGGCACACCGGTCACGCCATAAGCACGGGATTTTTTCCAGTCTGCATCAACTGCATCGCTATAGGAACTGCTTTCTAAAACATTACTGGCTGCTTTTTCATCCAGACCGATATCCCGACAAACTGACAGCAATACTTCTTTATCGGCAACGTTACAGCCATCGACAAAATAGGCTCGAAACAACGCGTCATGAATAGCGTCGCCGTTGACTTGTGTATCTGCCCACTTGGCCAGCTCCTGCGCCTTTCTGCTGTTATACGTATGAGTTCGTTTGCCGTAAGGCAGTCCTTCAGCTTCCATTAACTCTTTCATCTGTGCGTTCTTTTCTGCAATCTGTTCAGAGTTGGCACCAAACAATGCTTCCAGCGTTTTACCTTCTGTGGGTGTTTCCGGATGTAGCGGGAACTGCACAAACTCAAGCTTGATATCATAGTTCTGGCGGATACGATCAATACGCACGGTACTGAGATAACACCAGGGTCAAACGTAGTCGCTGAAAATCTCAAGCACGGGTATGGTAGAGGTCAAAAGAAGTCTCCCTTAGTAGGTGAATATTCGGCTTTTAAATGATGAGTGTAACATCCAGCGCTGGTTAATATCACAGGCTTATGTTCGCAGCATTCACATTCAATCTTTAGAAAAACCTATTTATTTCCTACACTTAAGTGTCATAAAGTGTGGCATTTAGGATTCTGACTGGTCAACCAAGCTATGATAGTCTTGCACAGCCACGAAGGTAGCGAGGTTTTTAATGATGAAAAAACACGAACATACACACGCAATAGACACAAAAAAGCGCAATACGCTGAAAGTTCTGGGTGGCACGGCAGTGATTGCAGCCACGCCTGCAGCGGTAACCGCCACTTGTCTGCATGGCAACTACCCGACAGATGCCAGTCAGACAACAACTCAGGCAACAACACAGCAACCAATCGTTGCGGTCACCTCAGCCGGCACCGAACTGACCATAGCACTCACTGTTGATTCAGAGCCAAAGATCCGTCTCACCAACCACAGCAAAGAGCTGATCATTGTCAGGCATGTCTATCCGGGGATTATCCATGCTGGCAAACATGCGTTTGATATTAATTCGATCTTTGAGGGCGGTGCCTACGCCATCAGCCCTGGTACAAGTCGTGAGGCCTTTGTGAGGCCGACTGTTCACACCGCAGCGGAGGTCAATTTTCCACGTCACTTGTACCGTAATCAACCTCTGCGCGTAGCCGCTGTTACCGGCAGAGATCAACGCGGCGTACTGGCGAACTCAACCAGAAGTTTCTTTTCCTGACTTAGTAACTCAATAACAAGCCGTATCGCAATAACAAGCCGGTTGCACGTCAAGCGACCGGCTGCTTCGCAAAACTGCTATTTAAAAGTCAAACAAACTTCTGACCAAGCTGCTTTACAAAACGCAGTTCTTCGTCAAGGCGCTCAAGCACCAGATGATCAGCCCAGTTGCGCCTCATCACCAACTGACCCTCTGTCACTTCAATAAACACAATATGCGCTCGCAGTAAAAACTCTCTAACCTCACCTGTTAACACAGACCTGATTAACTCCTCGTTGTTTGTGGTTATGTGATACCGGTTGGCGATGTCAGGATCATCTTCAAAATCCATATTCTCGCCATTGCCAACGTACAGAATCGCGTCAGGCACCACAGTCGGCAGGATAATACAGCTCAGATCTTTAAAGTCACCCTTAACAATGGTGACAGACCACGGTGTACGATTTCTCTTGCGAGTCGCTTTGCTCAGAGTAAACTTTCTGCGATCCACAGACCATGCTTTACTCTGATAAAGCCCGGTAATGCTATTGGCTGCTCCGCTTTGAGACATCACTTCAGATTTAACCGATACTTCATTTGCCACTTGTGCCAATGGCGCGGCATTACCAAACAGGTGCTCAGTGTACATGCCATCAACTATTCGGGCTTTAGTGAACTCTGCAAATATTTGTTTATCGCTATCCGTAAATGACTTGTTCTTGTAGAAACGCCTGATAATAATCGGCGTTCTAATGGTGTCCACAATACCGAACAGTACCACTGCAATAAAAACTGCAATTGCAGCCATTTCACTTAAAGCCATTTTCACTCTCGTTATGCTGATCTGCTAACCATTATCTGCGTCATTATCGGAGCCGTCCAGCCCATACGACTTGTTATACTAAACACCCAATGACAGAGTCAGTGGTAACACTATGCAGATTAAAATCCCCTTTGCCGGACAGGTCAGCAACGAGGAACAGGCCGAGTGGCTGCATGCAATCAATGCCGTTGCTAAACAGTTTACGCTCGTGCCGCTAAGTACCATCTCAGCAGCCAGCCGCAAACAAACAGAAGTCGCCGTGGTAGCCAACCCCGACCCGGACACTTTTAACGAACTGCCGCAGCTCAAATGGATACAAAGCCTGTGGGCGGGAGTTGAAGGATTGCTTGGCGCAAAACTTAATCCCGATATTGCTGTCGTCAGACTTGCCGATCCGCAGATGGCGCAGACCATGGCAGAAGCCGTGTTGGCATGGACGCTCTTTCTGCATCGAAAAATGCCACAGTACACGCAACAACAGTCTGACGGCATTTGGCACCAGCTTACCTTAACCACACCACAGCAATGCAACGTCAGTGTCTTCGGCCTGGGCAAGTTGGGCAGCGCTGCAGCACAGCGTTTACGGCAAAATAATTTTACCGTCAGAGGCTGGAGCAGCAGTAAAAAATCAATTCATGGTGTAGAAACGTTTCATGGTGCTGGCGGATTTGATGAGATTCTGCAGCACACAAATATTGCCGTAATACTTCTGCCAATGACATCAAACACCCGGGCACTATTCAATACGCAAAGCCTGAGTAAACTTCCTGTCGATGCTTCTATTATTAATTTTGCGCGCGGGCCGATCATCGTAGAGTCGGACCTGCTTGCCAGCCTGAACAGCAATCACATCAAACACGCTGTACTGGATGTTTTTGACCACGAGCCATTACCCGCTGATCATCCATTCTGGCAACATCCCTCTGTTACTGTGCTGCCGCATATTTCGGCACCGACCACCGTCAGCACCGCAGCTACAATAGCATCACACAACATCGACCAATACCTGTGCCATGGCACGATACCGCAAGCCATTGATCGCAAGCGCGGCTATTAAGCGAATAATCTGTCGCAGCGGCGGCAACGTCGGTTACTGCTCTACAAACCACCCACTAACACTTCAGCGATCAGCTTCTGTACCTGATCAACACCACTTTTAAGGTTCTTTTCTATTTTACTGAAGTCGATTCCGGTAGGTACTTTACCGGCGGCGCGATTGACCACCATGGCGCAGCAGGCGTATTCAAGGCCCAGCTCACGCGCCAGTGACGCCTCTGGCATGCCGGTCATTCCAACAATTGTGCAACCGTCAATTTCCATGCGTTTAATTTCAGCAGCGGTTTCCAGTCTCGGGCCTTGTGTTGCGCCATACACTCCTGTTGTGGTCACCGGTAATTTTAATGTACGTGCTGCATCGATCAGCTTTTGTCTTATTTCTGCAGAGTAAGGCTGGGTAAAATCGACATGCTCGAACTTATGGCTTTTATCACCGTGAAAAGTATGGGCGCGGTCATAGGTGTAATCGATGATCTGATCCGGAATGACCAGCGACTGCTCAGCACATTCATCCGAGATTCCGCCAACCGCAGCCAGTGCAATCACATGCGTGACGCCAACTTCCTGCAGTGCTTTTATATTTGCCCGGTAATTGATCATGTGCGGCGGTATGGTGTGGCGTCGGCCATGCCTTGCCAGAAAAATAACCTCGCAGTCGCTTATTGAGCCATGGATCAACGGGCTTGATGGTGCGCCGTAAATGGTTCTCACCATCTCCCTGCAATTTAACGTCAGGCCTGGCATGCTGGTCACACCCGTGCCACCAATAATTGCGATCTTTGCCATCTGTATTTAAACCACCCTGCTTGATGTTTAGTGAATTGTCGTTATTGTACACAGAGCAAGAGCCGGCAGAGCCTGATCGTGAAGCGGTAGCTGTCGAATAGTCGACACATTGAACGCGTTTGTATTTACCGCCGGACTATTGGCATGAACAAAACTTACCGCCGCAACTTTAACGTTCACTGCGTGTCCTAGCCACTTATCAGGGTACATCTGTGATCACCGCTCGTGTGGAGGCCTCACATAATCCGAATACAGCCTCAACATCAGATCGCTTGTGCCAAACCGGGAGAGCGCAGTATTAGGCTGCAAAATTGCAATCACCCACCCTGCACCAGACAGTCAACAGCAGTATTGCCTGACGCTTATTACAAGTCAGCATTCCCTGCGACAGAGCCAATATTGCCCGATTGACAAGGTATACTCAGGGGCAGCAAACACAGGAAAGCTGAATTGATCCGGCACTTTTTACACAGGCCACAAAACAGTACTTGCCATAGCGGGCTCGAGTCACCGCTGCAGGATGCACAAGGCGCCGCCAGACTTCAGCGCTCTCGCATCGTTTTTTTTGCAACACACCTGAAGTGCTCACCTGAAACCGATGCCGGGGAATTTTCCGCAAGATAATGACTGACTGGTTGCTTAATTACCCCGCCTCAGACTTTGCCGCAGGCAAACTGGCTTTTGCTCTGTCCTTTGGCCCCTGGCTACTGCTGGCAGCCATTGCTCTCGCCGCATTTCTGTTTGGCATCAGCCTCTGGACACGCCGCGAACATCTCAGCAGCGGAAAAACCTGGACCTTGTGGGTGCTTCAGTCACTGGTTGCCGCTCTGCTACTAACGATGATCTGGCGTCCCACACTGATTGTCGAAGCGATCAGCGCCGGTGAAAACACGGTGGCCGTTCTGCTTGACTCGTCTGCAAGCATGCAAGTCGAGTTGGATAACATTAGTCGCTTTGACCGCGCCAAAGACACACTCATTAACACCCTGAATCCCGAATTGAGTGAAAACTTTACCCTCAAAACCGGTTCTTTCAGCGACGCACTGATCTGGTCAGATGACTACACCAATACCACTGCCGAAGGCCAGCGCAGCAACCTCAGCAACACACTGCTGGAAGTGCTCGAACAGGCGCGAATCGACCCACTGACGGCTGTGGTCGTTGCCACCGACGGCAGCGACAACTCCAATGCGGTAAGCAACGAGTTCTGGGATCAGCTCGCGAGCTACAACGTACCGGTGCACACGATCGGCGTCGGTGAAACACTGCTCGCCAACGATACCGAAGTGATCTCGGTTGACGTACCAGCCGAGGCGACGCCGGGCTCTATCCAAACCGCCCGAGTATCAGTACGCCACGGTGATCAGGATTCTTTGCGTGTGAAGGTATATTCCGGTGCAAACATCATTGCGATCGAAGATAAACCCCTCAGTGGCAAGCCCGGCCAGACCACTGTAGAGATTGACATCGATGCATCGCAGGCCGGCATTCAGGAGCTGCGCTTTGAAGCAGAGGGAACCACCGCAGATATATCACCAGCCAACAACAGCCGCAAAAGACTACTACAGGTTGCAGAGAGCAATCGCAGAATTCTCTACTTTGAAGGTGAACCACGCTGGGAATACAAATTCATCCGGCGCGCAGTCAATAATGCGCCGGGCATTTCACTGGTTACAATACTTCGAACCACACCGAATAAATTTTATCGCCAGGGAATTGACTCAGCAGAACAACACGCCAACGGCTTCCCCACCAGCAGAGCAGAACTCTACCCCTACGATGCCGTGATCATTGGCAACGTTGAGTCGATCTCTCTGACCGGCGAACAACAACAGCTGCTGCATGACTATGTGTCAAAACGTGGGGGTTCGCTTGTGATGATGGCAGGTGACAGAGCGCTTTCGGATGGCGGTTGGCAAAACAGCCCGGTTGCCAGTGCGCTGCCAGTCGAGCTTGATACAACCTCACAACCCACTTTCGCAAGACTACACGCTAAAGCAAGCCTGGCGGTTGCGGGATCATTGTCGCCGATAACACGGTTTGATAATCAAGCTACCAGCAACGAACTGCAATGGTCTGAGCTACCGGAACTTGCAGACATTCAAAAAACCGGCGCGGTTAAACCGGGCGCAAATGTTTTGTTAAACGCCAGTGTCGGTGGTGAACAAATACCACTGCTGACTCACCAGCGCTATGGTGCAGGCAATTCCTATCTGCTGGCAACCAGCGGCACCTGGAGATGGCAAATGCAAATGCCGTTCGAGGATCAGCGACACGAGACATTCTGGCGTCAGCTACTCACTTCAGTTGCTGCGGGTGCACCGCAACAGGTACAAAGTAAAACCGACCGGCAGATCTACAATGATGAAAGTCAGATCACGCTGAGCACACGATTGTTTAACGAAGAGTTCGACCCGCTGACCAACGGCATCGTTGAAGCTGTGCTCACCGCCCCGGATGGCAGTCAAAGCAGCACGCTGTTAAAAGCAAGCGCTGAAGAAGCCGGTGTGTACTCAGCCTCAGCTAATGCCGATCAAACCGGCAGCTGGCAGATCGATATTATCGCCAAACAGCCGGATGGCACACAGATCAGCACTAAAACCCATTGGATACATCGCGAAGATGGTACTGCTGAACAGTATGCTCTGGCACAAAACGATACGCTGCTGCAACGAATATCTGCCACCACAAACGGGCGGTATATCAGCCTTACCGGATCAAGTGCAGGTGCCAATGAAATCGTTGAAACACTGCGCACCAGCCGCAGTGGAATTGTTCGTGAACAGTCTCTGCCGTTGTGGAACGCGCCGCTGTTTTTTTTATTGCTGATCGGACTCAAACTACTTGAATGGGCACTTCGACTGTTTTGGGGTCGATTATGAGCAGAGCAAAATTGAAATTGCTGAAAATTATTAGTTTGATCAGCGCGTTAGGCATAGCACCGGGCATCGCACCAATTGCTAACGCGGCCAATGTTACCGTAGTGATTGGTGGACTCGGTGGCAGCGAAGCATTCGCTGAAAAGTTTGATAACTATGCAACGGCAATTGCCGATGAAGCAAAGCGCATTGCATCAGCCGAGACCGATGTCATCTTGCTACACGGTTCAGCTGCAAAAAAAGAAATTATAACGGCACTGTTCGATGCCCTCTCTACCCGTACTGATATCAACAGTTTCAATGCCTACTTTATCGGCCACGGCAGTTTCGACGGCAGATCGTATAAATTCAATATCCCAGGACCGGACATCAACGATACCGAACTGCTGGAACTGCTCAACAAGGTAAAAGCCCAACAGCAGTTAATTGTTGCCGCTACCAGCTCAAGTGGCGCTCTGCTAGAGGTCATCGACACAGGTGATCAGACAGTCGGACAGCGTGTATTGATCACAGCCACAAAAAACGGACGTGAAAAAACTGCCGTGCTGTTCCCTGAGTACCTGGTGGAAGCGCTCACCACCCCGGCTGCAGACACAGACAAAAACGAAAGCATCACAGCACTTGAAGTGTTCAACTACGCCAACTCCGCAGTTGAGGGTTATTATGAAACCGAAAAGCTACTGGCACCGGAACATCCGAGGATGCAGGGCGAGAATGCAGAGTCTTTCGAACTGGCACGCTACGGTGCTCTGTTAGCAGCCCGGGATCAGGTCCCTGAAGAACTCCTCGCCACTCGTGAAACACTCGCTAATCAGGTCAGTACACTACGTTCACGCAAGGATGACATCGATGAAGATGAATACTTTGATACGCTGCAAGACCTGATGCTTCAACTTTCCGATGTACAGAGTCAAATAGACGCTGCATCCGAACAAAGCGAAAACTGATTATGTCTTTTAAATCGATCACTACCAGACAAACAGACCGAAGGAACGTAGCGCCACTTAGACGCACGGCTTTATCAGCGCTTGTTAAGGCCGCCGTGGCAACGTCTATATTGTCTGTTGCTGCACCGCTTGTTCATGCTGAAGAATACGATCCCAACAGAAACAGCCAGCTACTGGAATGTGATCAAATTTATGATCGCGGTGACATTGATGCTGCCATCAGTTGCTACACACCGCTAAAAAGCGATCCGTCACTGGCTGTTGCCGCAGAGGCTGCGTGGGCACTTGGCAACACCAGACAAGCTAATGAACTGTTTAGAAGAGCGGTACAGGAACAGCCCAACAATCCTCATCTGCGTGCCCGCTGGGGCCGATTGTTTTTAAGTACCCATCAGCCAAGCAGCGCCGCACCGTTGTTTCGCGAAGCCCTGTTGATGGACCCGAATCTGGTGCACGCCAAAACCGGTCTGGCTGCAGCATTGTTATCTCAGCCAGGTGCTGAAGCACGTAAACTGCTCAATGAAATTGCCAGTGATCATCCAGACAACGTTGAAGCCTTGCTGATGATGGCAAGATTACAACTCGAAACACGCAATCTCGATCAGGCCGATCAGCTACTTGATCGCGCATTGAAAAGTGCCGAGGCATCAAACATCGTACCGCTGGATATCTATGCACTGAAAGCCTCTGCCGATATGCTGCGCGACAATGAAAACAGTCAATGGACACGCAAAGCGCTTGAATACAGCCCGGCATACGGTGATGTGTTTTATGTGCCGGCACATTATCATCTGATCAACTACCGCTATGTTGAAGCCGTTGATGTGCTGCAGAAAGCCGTAGAGGTTCAGCCCACGCACTGGAGCGCACACTCACAGCTCGGCATTAATTTGTTGCGACTCAACGACATTGAAGGTGCGAAGAAACACCTTGAGATTGCCTACAGTGGTGATCCTTACGATACCGCCACTGTAAACACACTGAAGCTGCTGGACACACTGGAAGAATATAAAGATCTCGATACGATCGCCACATTCCGGCTGCCAAATACCAGTAATGACGCTACTGTACCGGTGGTTATGCGGCTACATAAAAGCGAAGCAAAGTATCTGTCACCCTATGTAGAAGAGCTAACGCTCAAAGCGGTAGCAACCTTTTCAGAACGCTACGATTTCGCCCCACAGGAACCACTGATTGTTGAGTTGTTTCCAAACCATGATGACTTTGCTGTGCGAACCGTCAGCACGCCTGGAGTCGGGCTACTGGGTGTAGCATTCGGTTATTTAATCGCAATGGACAGTCCCTCAGCAAGAGCACCGGGTGAGTTTCACTGGGGCAGCACGCTGTGGCATGAGCTTGCACATATATTTTCTATTAAAAAATCCAACCATCGTATGCCGCGCTGGTTTACCGAAGGTATATCGGTATACGAAGAATGGGCTACCGGACCACTACCCGGCAGACACATTCCAGTCGACGTTTTGCAAGCCATACAGGAAAACAAATTACTACCGGTAAAAGATCTCGACAGTGGTTTTGTCAGACCCACCTACCCTAATCAGGTTAACGTCAGTTATATGCAGGCGGGTTTGATCTGCACCATGATCAGTGAGTTCTGGGGCCACGATAAACTCACCGAGATGCTGGTCGAATATGAAAAGCGACAAGACACCACGCAGGCTGTGCGCACAGTACTCGGCATCAGCACAGAAGAGCTTGATCGAAATCTGGATAGATACATTGAGATGAACCTTGGCACCGTCATCAGCCAGTTCGACACCTGGAAAGAGCTGATTTCCAGTATGAATAACGCGGTGCAGAATAAACAATGGACAACGGTTATCGCACTTGCCAATCAGGCCAATGACATCTATCCGGAGTATGTGGCCAGTGGCAGCACCTGGCTTGCGATGCACGATGCGTATGAAGCCAATGGCGATCTCGCCAAAGCAATAACAGCGCTTGAAACATGGTTTGACTACGGCGGCTACCAGCCTGATATGCTGCACCAACTGGCGCACCGGTTGCGTGATCAGGGCCGTACCGACAGAGCCACTGAAGTGCTGGAAGCAATTAACTGGGTCAGTCCAAACAGCATTGATCTGCACGAAAGGTTGGGCAAAGACTACCTGGCTCGCGGTGATAACGAAGCCGCTCTGCGCGAGTTTCATTCACTACTCGGCCTCGATCCGCATGACAAATCCGTAGTGCATTTAAACATCGCCTACGCTTATAAAAATCTTAACGATAAAAAACGTGCAACACGAAACGTTCTTCAAGCGCTGGAATATGCCCCGTTCTTCAGGGAAGCGCAGGACCTGCTCGTGGAACTAACCGGAGACTCTTCATGACAGACACTTACTCACAAAACGGTGGCTCACTGACCGAGTCGGCAGCAAGAGAGGTTGAAGACTTTCGCTATGTGTTCAACAACATCCGCCAACAGGTGGGTCAGGTGGTGGTCGGGCAGGATGATGTGGTTGAGCATCTGCTTATCACTCTGCTTGTAGGTGGTCATTGCTTAATTACCGGTATGCCGGGCACAGCCAAAACCCTGTTGGTTCGTACTCTGTCTGAAGCACTCGGGTTACAGCACAACCGGATTCAGTTCACGCCTGATCTGATGCCGACTGACATCACCGGCACCGACATCATCAGTGAAGATGGCACCGGCCAGCGTAACTGGACGTTCGTACCCGGGCCTATTTTCACCAATGTGTTGCTGGCTGACGAGATCAATCGAACACCACCAAAAACACAAGCGGCCCTGCTTGAGGCAATGCAGGAAAACTCGGCAACAGTGCGCGGCAACATGCATCAGCTGCCACAGCCTTTTTTCGTACTGGCCACACAAAATCCGCTTGAGCTTGAAGGCACCTACCCGCTGCCGGAAGCGCAGCTTGACCGATTTTTATTCAACATATTGCTGGACTACTTACCGGCTGAAGATGAACTGGAGGTGGTAGCCAGATTTACCGGCGACCATCAGGCGCCGCGACCTACTCCCTGCACAGACGCCGCACAGATCATGCGCTTTCAGCAACTGGTGAGGCAGGTACCGGTTTCCGAATCAGTCGCTAGACATGCAGTTGATCTGGTACGCGCAACTCGACCGGTCGATTCCAGAGCACCCGATCTGGTACGACGCTACGTGAAATTTGGTGCGAGTGTCAGAGCAACACTTTTTATTACGCTTTCAGCCAAAGCCCGCGCGTTGATGCACGGTCGCTTTCATGTGACACATGAAGACATTAATGCACTGGCAGCACCCGTGTTACGACACCGGGTACTGTTGAATTACTTTGCCGAGTCAGATGGTGTCAGCATGGAAGATGTACTCGGTGATGCGATTAACTCGCTTAGCTAGCAGTCAGCTAACGTATAAGGGCAAACCCGGCAACCATGAACAAAACCGCCACCAGCAATTCAAATGCAACACGCCTGCTGCTGCCAAAAGTACTGGCGCAGCTATCGTCACTTGAGCTGGTGGCCAAATCGGTGGTGGAAGGCTACTTTACCGGGCTGCACCGTTCACCGTTTTTCGGGTTCAGTCAGGAGTTTTCTGAGTATCGCGCTTACAACGACGGTGATGATACTCGCTTTATTGACTGGAATGTCTACGCCCGAACGGATCGCACTTATATCAAGCGTTTTATTGGTGAAACCAATACCACCATCAACCTGATACTGGATGTCAGCGGGTCAATGGCTTATTCCAGTAGTGACATCACCAAACTGCAATATGGCAAGTTTATTTGTTCGTCGCTGGCCTATCTTGCACGTAAACAACACGATGCCATTGGACTCACGCTGTTCGATGAGAAGGTCCGTGGCAAAATTCCTCCATCATCGCACCCGGATACGCTCTATCGTGCGTTAGCGTTGCTGGAGAAAACCGAAGCCAACCATGAAACGGAACTCAACAGCCAGATTGAGCAACTGGCCGCCACACTAACCAAGCGCGGCATTGTTGTACTGGTTTCAGACTTCTACTGTGATCCTGAAGATCTTGCTCGTCAGCTACAACCATTGGTGCAGCACGGTCATGAGGTTGCGCTGTTTCACCTACTTGACCCGAGTGAACGTAATCCGGCAGATCACGTTAAAGCATTCAGATCGGCCAGTGCACTGCGCGATATTGAAACAGGCACTGAGGTCAGCGTGTCTGCTGAATATCTGCAGCATGAATACCCGCAAAAAATCAAAAGCCACATAGAAGCCTTAACTGCGGAGTCTCTGCGCCACGGGCTCAGCTATTCAAGTTGCATCACCAGCGATCCCTTGAATGAAATTTTGCACAAATACATGATGCTGCGGCAGCAGAGACGCTGATATGTTTTTACAATCAAATCACAACGCTAATTCATCTGCTGCGCGTGTTGCAAACGGAACAATGCCATGAGCTTACTGGCACCGCTATTTTTACTCGGCTTACTGACGGCGTTAGTGCCATGGTGGCTACATCGGCTTAGTGCCAGCAACCCGCCTCGCAGCGACTTCGGCTCTACCCGCTTTCTGGAACCAAACCAAAGCCCTTCCAGCAGCAAAAGACGCACAAAGTACTGGCCGCTGTTACTGTTACGGCTGCTGTTTCTGGCGCTGTTATGCTTCATCTTCGCCGAGCCGGTAATAGAACAACTGCGATCACTTGGTACAAGCAATACCCGGCATATACTTGTTATTGATACCTCTATGTCGCAAAAGCTCGATGGGCGCTGGCAACAAACAATTGATACCGCAAATCAGGTTTTGAACAATGCTTCTGATGGTGACAGGGCCGTTGTGATTGCTGCTGCCAACCAATTTGTACAGAGCCAGCAAGATTCCGACAGCATCGATGCCGCACGCCAACAGCTCGCCACACTACAACCCGGCAACACCAGACTCGACTATGGCAGTATCGGCACTACCGTTTCTGCAGCACTTGACGACGATGGCCTGAATCATCATCTACATGTTATTACTGATACTCAGGCAACAGCAATGCCTGAGCGATTTACCGCTCTGGCGGTAGATAAAATTCAATCTATCAACGTGTACTCCAGCGCATCAGACAGCGACAGCAACACAGCAATCACTGGCAGAGTTGAACAGATAAACGGTGATAACGCATCAGTAATTGCCGTGGTTAACAACTACGGGCCGGCAGCAACACATACCGTGCTGGTCAGCTCGAATGGTGTAACACTTGGCAGCGCGCAGGTAGCAGCAGAGTCAAACCAGTCTGCCATTCATCGTTTTGAAAATATCAACATCACCGATACTGAATCACAACTTGAACTGCGTTTGAGTGCAGAGGATTCGCTCGCTGATGACAACACCTGGCTACTGCCACTGCCTGATAAAAATCGCACCGAAATAACCCTGCTTGGCAGCGACGTACAGCCCTCGGTAGCCAACACCTATATAGCAGCGGCGCTTGAATCGAATCCTCGATTCGAAGCCAGACTGATCGATGCCACTCGATTTGCACCGGCAGACGCAGGCAATCTGATCATCGTGCCAAATGCATCAGTGCTTTCAGATCGCACCGCGAGCCGCCTCAACGACTACATAAACGATGGCGGCAACGCCCTTATTGCGGTCAGTGACAGACCGCACAGTACCGGCGCAGCTTCGTTACTGGGGTTTAGCAGCAACGCACAACCCGTTGCCGAGGCTGCCAATGTGACCGCTATTGATCCAGCCCACGAAGTTACCGCAAACCTGCAGAACAACTGGCGTACCGTCTATGTGTTGCAACATCATCAGCTACAACCCGGTATCACTGATCGAACCCTGATTGAGCTATCTAACGGCTCGCCACTATTGGTTGAAAAACGCCTGGGTTCCGGTAAAGCGCTGTTACTTGCAACGGCGTTGAATCCGACATGGACTAACCTGCCCACCGAATCCGTTTTTGTTGCGTTTATCATGCAGTCGGTGGAATTTCTTGGCGGCGATACCAGTACCGCGCTTTATCGATCAACCGGTGACACGATTAATGTAGCGGCAGGTGCACAACTGATAGATCCCGATGGCAATTCGATGCGCGAACTTACCGGCATCTCGGAGAGAGCGTCCATACCCCTGCAGCAAGCCGGTGTTTATCAACTCCGCAGCTCCGCTGGCACGCAGGCTATTGCAGTCAATTTTGAACCGCTGGAATCAGACATCAGACCCATAGACAACGCCACGCTGGAGCGATGGCAGCAGGTTGCAACCAGTGACGCTATTGCAGCGCAAAGCGGGTCGAACGCCAGTATAACTTCAGAAAACAACCAGAAAACTTTCTGGATGTGGTTACTTCCACTTTTGCTGCTGTTGACTCTGTTAGAGTCTTTATACAGCCACAGGCATTTGTGGATACGCAGAGAGGCTTGATATGCAAATGCGCAATCCCCAACAGGACTTCGACAGCTATCTGAAACGCTTCAGGCGCCGTTACAAGCTGCGCATTGTTGTCACTGCATTTGCAGCTGTGATCTTCTCAGTACTGACAGTCTCGCTGCTGACAGCGGTCCTCAAAGACACACTCGCAGACTCAAACTGGTTGTACTACCCCGCGCGTGTCGCCCTGTTGATACTACCAGTGGCCCTGTTCGTGGCTATTCTCTGGAAACCTTACCAGCGCTTTAAACGCACTGAAGGTGCAGATGAGCTTGAGAGTGCAGTGCCTGGCTTTAACGGTCGGGTAGATACCTATCTTGATATGAAGCGCCGCAACGTGAACTCACCTTTTGTCGGTTTGCTGGCAAAAGACGCATCACGAGCAGCAGCACGTGCACCGGTTAAAAAGGTTGTGCCTACCGATGAAGTTATCGGCCCTGTATTCGCCAGTATCGGTATGCTCGCTCTGGCCGGCTGGCTATTTACTTCGCTGCCGCTTGACTGGCGCGCCAGCATGAAACAGCTATGGATGGGCTGGTTTGTCAGCGACATTTTAACAGAACGCTCAATCGCTGTTGCTCCCGGTGATACGCGCATCCGTATTGGCGACAGTCTGTCTGTCACGGCCACACTCGACGGTTTTGAATCTGGTCTAGCCGATTTGTATGTTCGCCAAAACAACTCAGATGACACCGACTGGGAAAAAGTTGCCATGACGCCGGAGTCTGATGGCTCTTTTTCATTCACTTTATACGGCGTCAGTGAACCGGTTGAGTATTACGTTAGTGCAGCCTTCACCAACAGCGAAACTGCCAGCGTAGAAGTTGTCACCCCGGCGCAAATAACATCGGTAACGCACGAATACATTTATCCGGAATGGACTGGTATCGAGCCTGATCGGATTGAAGCGGCAACAACTATTCGAGCTGTCGCCGGTACTCAGGTTGATATCACTTTTCAAACCGACAAGCCATTGATCAAGGCCGCCGCGCTTCATGATGGCAGTGAAATAGCAGCCACAGAGACTGCAGAGAACACCTACACCGCCAGTCTTACTGTCACCGAAGATGGTGAATACAGTTTGATCGAGCTGCAGGAGAACGCGCAGATTCCGCTTTCTCCCACTCATGCAATAACCATAATAGAAGATGCCAGGCCCACTATTGCCTTCAGCCTGCCCGGCGGCGACTGGAGTGCCACCCCGATAGAAGAAGTGGCTGTTGCTGTACAAGCAGAAGATGACTTTGCGATAGAAACCGTCACACTGAATTATTCGGTTAACGGTGCCGCGTGGGAGCAGATCACACTCAACGATGAAAACAACCATGAGCATCTTTTTATGCTTGAAGAGTTTTCCAGTGAAACTGGTGGACCCCTGCTCGCTGGTGACTTAATCAGCTACTACGCTGAAGCAACAGACAGAGAGCAAACTGTTTCGACAGATATATTGTTCATTGATGTCAGACCTTTCGAGCGACGATTTAGCCAGTCACAACAAGCCGGCGGTGGTGGCGGTGGTGGTGGCGGCCAGCCACAGGAGCAGGAAATATCGCAACGCCAGAAAGAAATACTGGTCTCTACGTTTAACCTGATCAGAGACAGTAAAAGCGAAGCATCTGCGCTGATAGACCCCGCCGATACTGCAACCCTGTTAGCAGACCTGCAGACCACACTGGCTGATCAGGCAACCAAGCTGGCACAGCGCGCTGAAGCCAGACAGCTGTTAAATGAAGATCCCGATATTGCAAAATTTGTAGAGTTTATGTCAGAGGCTGCAGAGTCAATGACACCTTCTGCAGATGCATTATCACGCCTGAGCTTTGATGAAGCGGTAGCCCATCAGCAACGTGCACTGCAGTTTCTAAAGCGCGCCGAGTCGATCTTTAACGACATAACCATTAACCGCAACAACAGCAGTGGTGGCGGAGGTGGCAGCGCCAGCCAGGATATGGCAGAGATGTATGAGCTGGAAATGGACCTGGCTAAAAACCAGTACGAAACACCAGACTCTGTACCAGAGCAGGACTCACAGCAAGCCAATTCAGATGAAGCCTTTGACAAACTCAAAGAGCTTGCAGAGCGGCAACAGCGACTCGCGGATGCAGCGGCAAGCGAACAGGAAACATCAGAAACCGAACGCTGGCAGCAGGAAAAACTTCGCCGTGATCTGGAAGAGCTTCAACGTGAGTTAGAGGAACTGCAGCGCAATCAACAAGCCTCTAACCAGCAACAGCAAGGACAACAACAAGGGCAGCAACAGGGCCAACAGCAAGGCCAGCAGTCCGGCCAGCAATCTTCTGGCAGCGAGTCACAGCAACAGGCCATGGAAAACCTGCAGGAAGCCATTGACGAGCTGCGCAGAGCGGAACAAAACGCTGCCAACATGTCCCCGGAAGAGCGACGCCAGGCGATGCAGAACGCCAGCGAACGATTGCGCCAGTCACTCGAGCAAACTGCAGAAGGCCGACAGCAGGAGCTGCAACAGCAACTGGCAGATGCATCTGATGCCGTTCGCGATCTTGGTCAACGCCAGCAACAGACTTCAGAGGAACTTCAAAACGCCATGCGACGTGCGATTGAAGCGCGCGAGCAAAACCGCTTCGAGAGCGGATTGACTGATGAGCGAGAGCAAGAGCTGGCCGAAGCGAAGCGGCAGTTCCAGCAGGAACTTGAAGAAATTAGACAAGATCTCGCCGATACCAGTAAACGCTTTGCCGAGCAGGCTCCACTGACTACCGAACGACTCGAGCAGGCCATCGATTCGCTCGACAACACTCAGGTCGCAGAGTTAATGGGCACTGCCGCTGATATGATCGAAGAAGGCCGTGCACCACAGGCCGCACTGCGCGAGGAATACATCAACAATGCATTGCGTAATCTGCAAACCGACCTGTTTGAATCGTCTTCACTTGCAGCGGCAGAAACCGGCCTTGACGATGAATCTGAAAACACCGTTGCCGACGCCACACGTGCCGTGCAACAACTGCGTCTGGCTCTGCAGGAAGCGCTAGCGCAAGGCAACGGAAGTCAGGGTGAACAACTGGCAGAGCTGCAACAACTTGAGCGCGGCAGCGGCCAGGCAAGTGACCAGACATCAGGTGAACAGACAGAGAGCGCCGGGGAAAGTCAACAACAAGGAGAAGGTCAACAACAGGGCGAAGGGCAAGGGCAAGGGCAAGGGCAAGGGGAAATCATCGACAAAGTCTGGTACTTTATAATTTATTAAAAATGTTCATCCAAAATTTTAACTTTCCTAAAGCATCTCCTCTTTAATTTAAGAGGTTTCGTTATTAAAAAATCCTTAAATTCCGAAAACATAAATATTAAAAACATCAAGCAATTACCAATTACTTATACAACATCTTTTTATGACATTCTCATAAATAGCTGTAGTAATTTAATAATTTTTTCATTTTAACCAATAGATGGAGGACGCATGATCATCCCTGCCCGACCATCCTCGGAGGATTTTGAGACGCCGCCTCGAGTCCATAAGATACCAAAGAAAACCGATCACGACGACGAACGCTCCCAGTTGTATAGGAAATACATCATAAAATTAAAGTCACTGGGAATTACGGACGAAATGCTCGGAGAAAGAGAGTAATTAAGATATCAATATTTTACAATAAAAACGATGACCTTTTCTTTCGTGCGTAATTTGAACGACTCCTCTTCTCCTCGGCAAACATTTCTTAAAATGGCGACGATGAACTTCTATTTATTGGTTAATTGGGTAAAATACTCTTATTACGAACCATCAATTTTTTACATTTCTTAAAATGGCGACGATGAACTTTTATTTACATATTAATTGGGACGACTACTCTTATTACGCAGCAGCCATTTCTTACAATGTCAGTATGGCGAGGATTCTCTCAAAAATGTCTCGTTTAATAAATTTATTGCCCTATTAATATTTAAAATGTAACAATAACTATTTCTCCTCTTTTCTCCTTTTTTCAAACAATTCTTTTCAGCGTCAGAGCTTTAATCAAGCCATTTGCTAAGAAGTTGCCCTGCCCTTGTCCTGATGAAGAAATGACAAAAATGTCTGTTAAGGGAAAAAATAAGATCATGGAATATATGAACGCCTATGAGGAAGCCAAACGAGCACGCAATTCCCACAAGAGGAAACATAGCTTCCCCGGAAGATTTTATGAAGCGAAGAAAAAGAAAGGTTCGTCCATTAAAACATTAACTATATCTGGTTCATCTCATTCAAGCTCTGCCACTTCAACAACTTCAAGCTCCACTGCTACCAATTCTTCTTCCTCTTCTTCTTCTTCTTCTTATACTTCATCATCATCATCATCATCATCATCATCATCATCATCATCATCATGCTCATCTTATACTTCTTCAAATTATTCAGGTCCTTCTGATTCGGATTCGTCATTTTCGTCGTCGGAGGAGGAGGAGGAGGAGGAGGCTCGTCACCATCGCAAACATGGCAAACATGGCAAACCTAAGAAAAAAAAATAACTCGTCCGTCGATCGATAATTCATTGGAAACGTCAAAGATATGAAATATACAATTATTGAGATAAATCCACATTGTTAGTTCAAATGAATGAATAAACATAAATTGAATAATTTTTATTAATTTTAATTATGTCTTGTCTCCTTTTAATTTTCTGCGTATAATTTTTTTTTCAAAACAATATTACCACTAATTTGTACCATTTTGAGTCCCACCAAATAAGACTCAGGTAGTAGGCTAGCTGCTCTCCTCTTGAGATTCAAGTTGCAATTATTTGGTGTCCCACCAAGTAAAAGGCCAATGCCATTGGAAACATACCAAGGTTCAACTTATTTTGTGTCCCACCTATTCTCATTTTCAGATCCAACTAATATTATTTTTTCGTCTCAAAACGAAAACCAATTGACCATTAACCGTGCAAATCAAAAAGAAAGGCAATTGGAAATTAACCGTGCACCAAGCAATAATGTATGATGCACGTAAAATTATTCAATTTCCTTAAATTAGGACAAAAAAGCAGACTATAAAATAGGTCTTAAATAGCAATTTAATTCTGTATTATTTCGCACTTATTTTGCTATTAATAGCAAAATAATAGCATAATAATTTTAACCCTAAAAATGCCGAAAATAGCAAAAAAATAGCAAAAA
>CALLLW010000079.1 GCA_938007995.1 uncultured Granulosicoccaceae bacterium
ACTGCTCGTCTATATCAGACTCAATAGCTGTAATTGCGGTATCAATTACCGTTCGGATCTTTCTGATAGGATGAGAAGCGGGTATACGCTCCTCCATATCTACATAGCTGAACATACTCTGCTGGGGATCGATTTCGCCGCGCAATTTGTTCTTCTCCGGTGTACAGCGCTATTTTACAAAATATTCGACTTTTTCCAACAGCCTGCTAAACAATAGTTAATTGAGTTGGAATTAGCTCAGGAGCAGAAAAGAGTGCACCAGTAAAATATGATTATCGATATGCGTTTGTTCGTGCTGAGAAAAAAATTTGGTTTCTCCTTTGACCCAGTCATTCGACTCTTGCCAGCCGAATTCAGAGTCGTAGCCAGTTTCGCTCTGAGGTTCCTTTTCAAGTTGTGCCGCAACACGCTCAATGCATTTAGGAGGATCGCCACAAATGACATAGCCGACCATGCCGGCGATTGCGTGACCATTGCTGTACTTACCAGAAGCAAATCGTGATATGCCTTCTTTTACATACAATCTCGCCAAATCGTTAGTGTCACTCCGAATACGCTTGCACTCTATCGCCAGGTAGACCTCATCGTCCCAGTTTTTATATGATACAAAGATGTCGATCAGCCCGAGTTCTGTACCGTCATCAACGATATCCGACTGGGACTCACGCTGAAATTCCATGCGAGGTTTCGGTGTCATTCCGCGTTTCACAACCACCATTTGTTGACGCAACAAATTTGTGATGTCGTCTTCATTAGAATTTATAGAAATACTTGAATCAGCAACCACGGTAGGCCATGCTATGTGAAGGATACGCAGCGCTTTCTTGAAGTATCCGGCCTGGACTTTAAGCCGCAAATCCGGATTTGGATTCCCTTGAGATTGTTGGTTCAAGCCGTTACCCCACAGACTCGAACATTTTCGCAACCACACTATCTGCGTCGTCTTGAGCGCGGGCCCGGGACCAGAATCGTCGTTGGTTGTGTTTAACAATGATGCAGCAGTCGCCGTCGTAAACATGAAGTGAACGGCGCAGCTTCGCTGTCGAGGTTAAGGGTGCGTGAAGCAGTTCAGCAAGTCGCCCGCCTTCATTGAACTGATCCGCTGCTTTTGTCCCGATCCGCCGATTTCTTTTTTGATCAAACTGAATAACAACTGCAGCTACCTCGATCAAACCAGTAAGCACATCGCAATTTATAAATACATCGGAACTATCGATGTCCGCACGAAGCGCTTCGACCAGAGAGGAAGCATATTGCTTCACGTGTTCGACATCAGCCGGTTTTGCTGCATTTGATTTAGATCCACGCCGTACAAAATCTAAATCATAAGTGACTACATCCGCAATGTACTCTTGATCCCATTCGTCAATTTCAAAATAATCAAACACTGCTTGATCTAGAGAGTCAAAGTCGTCGTTGTCACTGTGTTTTACCCTAGCAGTAAACTCCTTTAGAAGATGCCTACACTCCTCTTTCCCCGAAGGAGTTTTGACTGGCATACGCAAAATATCATTCGGCATCGCAATTTGCTTATCAATACCAAAGCGAGTCGAAGTTAAAAAGAAAACGTATGCAGCGAGCGAAGAATTAAATAGCGTAGACAAATACTGTGATTGCCATAATGGCCTATTGCGCCACGGTACACCAAAGTAGGAATTTGAATAGGCGACATCATTCATTGAAACTGAAGATGTCAAACGATCATCTTGCAGGCTCTGTTTGACTAACCAGATTGGAGATTTATAAATTTCTGATGCCCTAGGCCATTGCAACATTTCATAGTCAAATTTCGGTAGTGATTCCGTGTCAAGCGCCCATCTTTCAAGGTTTCGATTCTCTAATTTTTGAAGCCTTTTTGTTTCGACCGGCACACCGCTTGATTCATTTCCTTTGATAAATCCTTGGAACATTTCTAGCGAAATATCCCTAAGAAACTCTGCCAAATTCGGTAGGTCTGAGGAGAGCTTCGAAACAATCCGAAAGTCTCGCGGAGTACCGTACGCCGCCACTTTCACTAAATTTGGCTCCGTCGCAAGCTTGCGAACCGGAAGCCTATGCACTTTCTCAACATGAAGCTCTATCACGCCGTGATTCACAAAGCTCTCACTTCTTTCGACTGAAGCAAAAGTTACTTTGGAATTTGAACCTGACGCGGCGTTAGTACCAACATAGATCAGTGCAGGCTGTTTGGCAGACGGAAAAAGCTTTTTGTCATGTAACGCCGACAAGTTCAGCAGGACTCTCGGCTGGATTGTCATGAAGAGCTGCTTTTTTGCTTTCAGCGACTGCTCTTCGTGACTAAAGAAATCCTTTGCACTAATAATCATCCCCAACCGTGCGTTGTCATGGGAGAAGTCACAAGCCCGCCAAAGAAACGATTGATCTGGCGGAGAACGGAACGGAAGCTCAATCGGTGGCTCTTGCCTTTCACAATAGTCGATGTGGGATCGAGACGTTTGCTCGCTTTTAGACCGTTTGCCCTTCGGTTTCGTCCATGGCGGATTTCCTACTACGATTGAAAACAGTTTTTCTTTGAAGACCTTTTCTTTTGCGAACGATTCATCGTCGAACGCGTCGCCCACGAATAAATTACGACCTTTTAAGCTATGACGGAACTTGAGTTGGTTGACTGAAGAGGGAGATGGGTCGAGCTCGAATGCAGTCAGGCAAAGACTAAAAGCTGCTATTTCTATGGCCGTCTCTTCCAGATCGACACCATAAAGTTGATTGGCAAGCACGTCTCGCACGAGTGTTCTGTTTAGCTTTTCTCCCGCAGCAATTCTACGTGCCACCAGTCTACGAAACGCTTCGACAAGGAAAACACCAGATCCGCACGATAAATCCAGAACCTTGGGAGTATCACTCAATGGGTCTTTGAAAAGTGAATCATCCAGAACTTGTGAGTAAGTCAAGTCGACAAGATTCACTGGTGTGTAATGAGTTCCCCGGTCTTTTGCAAGCTCTGGATCTCCGGCGTAGATGAATCGCTCATAGATGGAGCTGATTAACTCAATCGGAATAATTTCAAAATCATATCGCCAGAAATCAAATGACTGTTGTCCACTGGTCAAGTCTTGCCGAACAACAATTCGACGAGCAACGTCCAACTGCTCCTTTGTGAACAAGTAACTGTCGATCTCTTCATCAGCCTTAGGTGGCGGTGGAAACAAATCTCCGTTGAATGTGTCTCGCATTCTCTGAAAGAACTGCTCCGTTGAATCGGGATTTAATAGCACTTCACTAAAGGAGTTAACATCTAATCCACGAAACAATGCCGATGGCAAGACTCCTCTCGCTTCAAGGTAGGCAGTAAACAGTGTTCTCAACATCAAACGGTGTGCAGCAAGCGGTTTGCAATCTCTTTCCTGCAGAATTCTGGCAGCTGTTTCTAAATCGGATGCAAGCTGAGCATCAATCCGGTCGGATTTTTTTATGCGCTTGCCAATTTTCGTTTCCCAGAACTGACCATTCTCGATACTAATTCGATCAAGTTCGTGCTTCCGAAGCTTCTCCAGATCATCTACTGCTGTAGACAAAAGCTCAGCGGGATGCTTTATCGATTCTTCGTCCAATGGGGCAGGTGGAAGAAAGGAGTTTAATACTCGCACAGTTGTTGGCGTAACGATCCAGAGCATTCGCCCTAGTCCATGATTCCAAGCCGTGCGATGCCATTCCCGGATTTGTTCGGTGGAGGGCTCGGCAGCTAGGCTTTTAAAATAGATACATGGAGCGCCATTGATTTCAAAAACGTCGGTTATGCCGAGTTTGCCTCGCTTGAAAACCGCAGCATATCGAAACCGACGATCTGAGTTGCCCGCAGCGTCTAGCTCATTTTGGTCATACAGATTTGGTGCGGTACGATCTCCCGCGGACTCTTTGGTAAAACCGAGGCCGCTGATGAGATCTTTATATTCTGCAGTGATATTACTACCCATGGTCTATCACGCTGCCGTAGTTGCTTTCCTTATCGCGAGACGTCTTGAGCCTTCGGTTCAGCAATTTTTCTAATGCCAGCCAATCGCTTTCCGACAGTTTTGCTTCCGAAATTCGTCGCAGGAATTTTCTTGCCTTATGGTCCTTTAGGCATTTACCGAGTGATTCTGGTAATAGTCCACTCAACCGAAAGTAATCAATTTCGTCCGCATTAAGTGCTTGAGCTAGAGCTTTCACAACATCCCTAGAAAGCCCGCTCGTGGTTTTACCATTTTCAATTTTGGAAACGTACGAATAATCGATTGAAGCCTCTTTGGCCAATTCGCGGACAGTCATACTCGCCGACTCACGATCGTAACGAACTTGTTTCCCAAAATTTAGATTTTGCATACTGACATGGTTGGATGTTCTGCTGATATCTTACCGATTATGTTGAATGGCAGTCAACACTGCGGATAGGCAAAGGCCATGATTTACTTACCAACGATCTGACGGGACTCCAGCAATCCTTCGAATGTCCGCTTTTGGCAGACTGCTGCTGAATTGACTTTTCAATTGTAGCGTAGGATCTGCCGGCGGCCTATTGTCCGTTCGACAGACAGAGGAGCGCCCTAACCAGCCAGTGGCCTTGTCATTGATTTTGCTGCAACTCCTGCCTGAACCTCGCAAAAGACACTATCTCTTACCCGCAAGAGATAGCCTATTCGTACAACCATGGCTGTATATCAGTATTTCATTTGGAGCGCACAAATTGGGCGTCTAAACGCCAGTACAAACATCAGTATTGGCAACCAGACGCTACCACCACCACTTTGGGGTGTGGTTTCATCAGATGATTCCTCACTAACACTGGTAGTCCCACCCTGAATGTTAGAAGCAACATCTTCATCTTCGACAGCAGTGCTATCATTTTCTGTTGCCGCATCATTTGAATTGCCAGTTGAATCATCCGGCAATTCGTCTGTAGCACCTGTGATTGCGCCGTCGCCGTCTGTATCTGTTATTACAACGTTACTACCAGAGTCGTCGTTAGCCAGAGGGGGGCAACTAGTCATTGAGACTGGATCAAATCCCCATCCATCAAAGTCGTCTGAGTCACTGTAATCACAGTTGTCAGTTGCCACCGCTGTCTCTGTGTTATCAGTATCTATTGCAGATGTTTCTTCAATGATATTGGATTTTACGGTTGGTCGTAGCGAAACAGATCCATTAATATCTCGTGCAAAACAATCGGTGTAGGCGTTGTTGCGAACTGATTCAGAGACTCCGGGCGCACCCCAATAACGAACTCCTTCGCGAACTCCGTCTGGTGGTGCAAATGTGGTGTTAAAGCCACTGGCGGTAATGGGCTCATACCATTGGGAATTCACAAAGCTGGCTTCATCGCCGTTTACGCTCCACTCTTCATAAAAGTGATTTCCTTCGAACAATTGAATCTTTGCCCCTCGGTTTTCTGCCCACCCGGCAATCGAAGGTTCATAGTGAGTCTGGACAGTTATACCACCATCGAATCCAGTGACTTAGCCACTGTTTGAATCCGAGTACACGTAGGTCGTGCACGTTAACGTACGATCTACAAAATCAGCCTGAGCGTCCCAGGTGCCTGTTTGAAAGCTAACTTCTGAACCAGTTTCCCTATTGACTACTATCGGTTTAGGTTCTTGAAAACCAGTGAATGGCGTGGCTGTTTCAATATAGGGAGATGGGGCTGCAGTCGGAATGCTATCGGGGCTACCGCTTGGACCGAATGGCTGACCTGAAGCATCTGAGCACTCTGTATAGTCGATAAATACATTCAGTAGACTACCCGAAGTCTCATAGAACCGTATAGCTTGAACACCGTCTTCATTGATAAACGGTTCTACGTAAGAGTAGTCCGTATCCGGAAATGCTCCGGGTGTAGAGAATGTATTGAAATAGTCTGTGCTGGCGCCCTGTGGATACGCGCCTGGGAAATGCCCTAAATTCACGAAAGAAAGGTTAGACTCGCTTTGAAGTCGTCCATAGTCTATTGACCAATCCCATAGAAAAGGCACCATTGAGGAGTCTGGAGCCAGTTCTGATTGTGTGTCTGCCGCATAATAAAAACCAGCTGTGCTTCCTGTCGGTATAGCCAGAAATCGATACCATCGAGTTTCAAAAAGGAAACCGGTTTCACCACTGCTGGAAAATTGCTTGCAAACAATATCCCTGTCGATAAGGTCCGCGTTGCCGTCCCAAAAAGCACGAATCAGTTGAGCTGGTTCACCCGTGCGGCTATTGACGTACGTTGGGGGCCTACGGGTCTCTTCCGTCACTATGCAGCTATCATTGGTTAAAGGCACTTGGCCAAAACCATCACCGTCCGGGTCGTCAAAAAGGGAGGCACAAACCAGTGGTTCGTCAGTTCCTTGAGCAAATGATGTCGTTGTACCTACCGTACCACTAAGTGCAAGCAGCAAAGTCAAGCATGTTGCTGCTTGTGAGATAAATCTGGTGTGAAAAGCAAACCTGGGAAATAACTTGTTTACGAATGCCATTAAAGAGTAAGTGGTTTATGTGTCATGACATTTTAGCAGACATAACAGCACTATGGGTAGAAAGAATACAAATTTTACTTTCTATTTATATTCACACGGGAAATTAAGGCAGCGAATGTCTGGACAGGTCGATTGTACTCATTCGCCGACCGTCAAACACCTCAGTCAATCGGGTTAACCTTTATAAGTTGGCCAACGTGGGTGACTTGAGTCTTTCAGGCTGTCGAAGTTTTTCCAAGCTGTTTCTGCAGGCTCTATTTTCGGTTTCGGTGCGTAAGCTGACTCTTCGACAAGTTCAAGGTTAGGAATATAGCGGCCAGAATTGGGGAAAATAGCCTGCGCCGTTACCCGAACGATCAACTGCGCACCTACTGTCTTAGCCAGAAGCGGGCTTCAGCTGACACCGTCGCTGTACTTGCGAGAAAGAAGTAGATTGAATTCTCAATTAACACTTTATCGTCATCAGAGAAAGAAGTACGTGTTAGTGTTTCTTCCAGTCTGTCAGCAATTCGGCGGCTTTTAAATTTATCCTGCAGTTTGCGATTCCCATCGTGATACAAAGTGGACATTATCATGACTTCTGGTTGATCGTCCTTCATCAACCAACCTTACAATAGATCTAACGATGACGACATTCTTCGTAACCCTTTGCTAATTGTCACACACTGTCCATGTGTCGGCATCACATATCGAGTTCGATCACTCGTGGTACGTTAGAAAGACAGCTTTGGCCGCTCATAGAAGTTCCAGCTTCAACTAAAACTGACGCCACCTGTAAGATAAAAGCAGGATTTCTGCAGTCTAATAAATCTGCTCCTGCAATTGCTGTGATCGTTGCACACCCTCTTCAACACCATACTGTGTGTACAGTGCACTGGCTTTTTGCAATGACTGAACCGCATCAATCATACTGACGTTTGACGTGTACAGCTCTACCAGTACGTCAGGCTGGCGTCGATATCTTGCACGGCTCGACACTGAAGCGAGAGACTGTTCGGCTTTTTGCCTGAAACGCCACGCCTGTAATGCATCACCACGAGATGACAGTTGATTATAAAGTAGTGCGTAATCACGGGCTTCACCTATTGCCTGCACGCTCGCCTGATATTCCTGGTAGTAACTGTCTATCTGACCGACGATTTCATTTGAATCAGCGAGAGAAAGACCTGTATCAATCATTTCATCAAGCAGACGATTGGCGGCTTTTAAGTTACCCGATGTTGCATGCAGTCGGATTGCGTCTTTTCCAGCCTGCTGCGCTTCAATGTAGTTAGAGTTTGCACTGTAACCATTGAACAAGGTTTCATAAGCGCTTGCGGCGGCGCCGTATCTGTGTAGGTCGAGGTTGGTCTGCACTACATCTATTAACTGATCAGTGACTTCATAAAACTGCCCTTTGCTGATCTTCCATCTGGAGATCAACAACTGATCATAGGCGTCAGAAGTTTGCCTTGCTCTTTGCCGTTTATATAGATGCAGTCTACCAATCTGCACGTAGATTCCCGCAACATTGACATCATCACCAAGCTCCTGAAAAGTCTCAAGCGCTTCAGCCAGATAGACTTTGGCCATGCCGAGCTCACCCTGCTGTAAGGCAAGCTCACCCAACTCACCAAGGCTGTGTGCTAACGCTGCGCTGTCCTGATTGCCAGCCGCTGACACTGCACGCTTTAACAGTTCGTCTTTCGCGAGTGTGAAGTTGCCACGTCTGCTGTAGCTTTCAATTTGCGGTGACAACGTGGGCCGGGTTGAAACAATAACTTCATTGATTTGTTCGGTTACTGCTTCAAGCGATCTGAACTCGGGCAGATCTGCGGCAGGGGCAATTCGATGTATCAGATCACCCTTGCTTGAAACGAACTGGTGCGCAAAAAAAAGTGATGCGATACCTGTTGTTACGATGGCTGTTGTTACGATGGCTGTGGATTTCAGCCGGCTTAAAAGTTTTGCTTTGCGCCTGGCCTGCTGGTCAGCCTGATGGTTACTCCGATTCGTCACCATGCTCGCTCCTTATAAATATAACGAGTTGCAGACTTTATTCTAGCAAACTAAAACACCGGAACCATTGGCAGAGATCGAGGGCGTCCCAAAGCAATGCCACGCACGACGCCGGGAATTCTTTGCTGAAAACTAGTCCAGCCAAAGCTTACCGGCCAGGCTTATCCGGGCAAGCTACCCTGCCCGGCTACTCTGCAAGACTAATCGCCTCGGCAATCGCATCAGTTTTTTGCGCTGGCGCCATGATATGCACACCTGCCAAACCCGGTATTTCACGATACTGTTGTATTAGCTCGGCACAGAGCTTTCTGCCTTCGGATTTCGCGTCTGCCGCCTGTTCCAGCCGCTTTATTGTTTTCTCGGGTATTGTCACGCCGTACAGATTATCGTTCATCCAGCGTGCAGATCTGGCCGACAGAATCGGCCCGATGCCCAGCAATACACCCAGCTTTTCAGTGACTCCTTCATCAGTCAGCCGGGCAATGTAGCGCTGCGCCACTTCCGGCTCAAAACAAAATTGGGTTTGCGAAAACTGCGCACCGCTGTCTATCTTTGCCAGCAATCCTTCAGGCTTCCAGTCTGCAGGCGGATCGACAGGCATATCTGCGGCACCAACAAAAAAAGGCGGAGGTTCGCTCACTGATTTACCGGAGGGCAAAACCCCCTCTTCACGCAGCGCTGTAGCCACTTGCATCACCTGCTTTGAGTCAAGATCAAAAACCGGCTTTGCCTCAGGTTGATCGCCTTTAGCCGGATCATCGCCCATTAATACCAGCAGGTTATAACAGCCGTGCGCTGCTGCACCGAGAAGATCAGCTGTTAGCGCGATTCTGTTGCGATCACGGCAGGTGATCTGCAGCACCGGCTCGAAACCATCCGCTGCCAGCAATGCCGCAGCTGAAAAGCTGCTCATGGTGGTCGAAGCACCGGCGCCGTCGGTCACATTGATGGCATCGACGATACCGCGAATATGCGACGCTTCCTCAAGCAACTGGTGACGGGTGGCCGAAATCGGCGGCACCAGCTCAGCTGTGATTGCAAATTCACCGTTGTGTATCTTGTCACTGAGCTGTGTCACAGTAGCACCTGCCTGCAAAGTATTTTCATCAGCTTACAAGTAGACGTTGTTTTGCTATTACAACAATACGACAATCCAGTGCTTCGCAGCGATTCCCTATCACATCCATGGTGGCCAGCTTTTTCCTGCCGGACACCGCTCACCCGATTCAGGCAGCAAGCTGTCAGGCAGCACGATAAATGAAACAGCCGGAATTACTGAAAAGCGCAATTGCGATACTGCAGGAGCTCGTCGCTTTCGACACTACATCGCGAACATCCAACCTTGCGATTGTTGAGCACATTCAATCCTATCTGGATAACCTTGGTATTGAATCGCGCCTGACTCACAACGACGACGGCAGCAAGGCCAATTTGTGGGCGACTATCGGGCCGGATATTGCCGGCGGCATTGTGCTTTCAGGTCATTTGGATGTTGTACCGGTAGACGGGCAGCACTGGTCGTCAGAGCCGTTCAATATGTGGCAGGCAGACGGCAAACTGTTTGGCCGCGGCGTGGTAGATATGAAAGGCTTTATTGCTGTGTGTCTTGCTATGGCGCCGGTCTTCAGACGAACGAATCTACAGCGCCCGGTTCATTTTGCCTTTACCTATGATGAAGAAGTCGGTTGCATAGGTGTGCATGGGCTGCTGCAGGATGTTATCGCGAATCTGCCTTTGCCCGATGCCGTTGTTGTTGGTGAGCCAACATCAATGAAGATAATCGGTGGCCATAAAGGCTCGAGAAGTTATCAAACGGTCTTTAAAGGTGTACCGGCACATTCCAGTGATCCAAGCCTTGGAGTTAACTCGATAATGGCAGCAGCAAGACTGGTCAGCTATCTGGAATCAATGCAACAGGACCTTGTAGATAACGCAAAGCCAGACAGTGCTTTTGATCCTCCTTGCAGTACGATTGATCTCGGTATCATCAACGGTGGCACAGCCAACAATATTATTCCGGAATACACAACAGTCCAGTGGGGCTTTCGTTTACTTCCGGATGATGACGCTGATCAACTGCAACAACAGGTCTTTGATTTTATCGAACGACAGATCGTAACAGACATGAAAGCGCAGTCGCCACAAGCCGGTGCCGATACCAAAGTCACCAATACCGTCATCCCGTTATTAGCGGATGAGCAGTCTCCAGCGGAACAATTGATTCGCCATTTAACCGGTTTGAATGAAAGCAGTGTTGTAAGCTTTGGCACAGAGGCAGGTGCATTTCAGCACGCGAATATACCGGCAGTGGTTTTTGGACCGGGAAGTATCACGCAGGCACATCAGGCTGATGAGTTCATCGAAATTGATCAGCTTGGCCAGTGTGTAAACTTTATGTGTAAACTGGCGGACCGGGCCGCCGCTAACCACTGAGCTCACTTCAGTGGTGTGGATACATCATGAGGCACAGTGAAACAACCAGCACAGTACTGGCAACGTGTCATCAAAGCGTATTGAACAATCCGATACACAGCCCGAATAGACAACAAGCTGCAACTGCCAAATTGAAGTAGCCTAGCATTCTGAATCTACGTGCAAGTTCTGTAGGACTCTTGTCTGAAATCAACATGGGCATACCATTTGAAGGTTTGCGTATCGCCGTTTCCACGTGATCCTGGCGCTTGACTTCGTATTTATCTCTGGCGATTACTGCAGCCCGTGATCTGGCGTTTTCCCACTCTTCATAGTCCAGCTTACCGTTGTTATCAGCGTCGAATTCTTCAAGCAGCCAGGCGGGATCCTGCTTCCAGGTCTTGAGTACATTGGCAAGCTCGGTTCGCTCGCTGTAGTAAGTTTTGTTGCAACCGTTTGTTTTCAACTCACCAATCACATACACCGTTGCACCATGACGCATATACCGGGTTCGAAAATGAGTTAAGCCATCAAACCACGATCTCTTTCTACTGGATAACACTCTGGCACCGGACGCATTAACCACACAGTCACCAGTGTCATCACTGATGATAAAAGGCATTTCGCTTTCGCCGGTATCAATCAATGGAAAGAACAAGCCGATGATGGTGTAACGATGCCACACACAAGGCGGACCGTGCATAAAACCCTGGGTTACTCGATCACCGTAAAATCGACACCTGCCCTGCAATTCAACGAAACCCTGTGCAGCACTGCCTATTTTTGACTTTGGTGTATCGAGAATATAGTGACGTAAACGCTTTGCACTGAGTGCGGCCCATACCGCGAGCACTGCCGCGGCTAAAATTGCAAGGCATCGAACAGTGGTGCTGTCCAAGTACCACGCTGCCGCCACAATACCAACGACGATTGTGTCCAATAAATACGGCGACACATTCAGCTTGGATGCCCCAACCGTACTATTTGGCATCGATAGAACAGATTCTACTGTTGTAGTCATCGCGTCAAAGCTTCACGAATACCTCTGTAAAAATCACCTTAGGCTGCAAACAAGAGTTCAATATTAACATCTGCCCGATCTTCCTCGCTTACCTCAAACAACTCGGCCTGAGTGAAGCGAAAATGATTTGCAACAAGGTTGGTCGGGAATTCCTCAACCACTATATTGTTTATATTAACCGAATCGTTGTAGTACTCACGTCTGTCAGCGATTGAATTTTCAAGTGCAGTGATTCGCACCTGCAGTCGCGCAAACGACTCATTCGCTTTAAGCTCAGGGTAGTTTTCGGTCAACGCAAACAAACGGCCCAGTGTATTGTGTAACATGGACTCAGCCATGCCAAGCTCTGCCATATCACCTGACTGCATTGCATCGGACACTTGAGACCTCGCCTT
Source organism: uncultured Granulosicoccaceae bacterium (assembly GCA_938007995.1). Taxonomy (GTDB): domain Bacteria; phylum Pseudomonadota; class Gammaproteobacteria; order Granulosicoccales; family Granulosicoccaceae. The sequence continues at coordinate 12,279 of CALLLW010000079.1, forward strand.
AACAACTTTTTCAAGCGTGTCCTGCTCGAACTTCATGTACTCACGGCATGTTGTAACCAGCTTGGGGAGTTCATCATGGCGCTGCTTTAGCAACACATCAATATTGCTCCACGCCGCTTTAACGTTGTGCTTTAGTCGCACCAGTCTGTTGTAGGCCACAATGACGTAGCCGACCAACGCAGCTGCAGCGAGCAGCAATATCACCCAAAAAACTCCCATTACCCTTCTCCTAATTACCGATGCACTCTGTCGGCGAATAGAGAAATAACTTGAGAGTGGTGAATCTATGCGGCATCAGAGGGTATGCCAGTGTGTCGTAGATCAAATAAACCTGCGGAAACGCAACGGGCTATAGAGCTGCATATCCAGTCCGGTCTCTTCGCCACAGATCAACTGGCTTAAAATTTCCCCGGTTCTGGCACCACCCGACAGTCCGACGTGCTGATGACCAAAGCCGACAAACACCCCTTTTGCCTCGGGCAGCTCACCAATCAGTGGTATTGAATCACTGGGTGCAGGCCGGTGACCAAGCCATTCTTTCGATCCGCTCCACTGCAAGTCAGGCATAAGTTGCTTCAGGTATTGTTTGAGGTATTCCAGTGGCTGCTGATTGGCTTTGGCTTTTAATCCGGCAAACTCAACCATACCGGCCATGCGCAGTCTGCCATCCATTGGAGTCATAACAAACTTACCTGCTGCAATCATGGTAGGCATCAAAGGCATGACACTGGGTTCGTACAGCTCCAGATGGTACCCGCGCTCTGACTCCATCGGCACATTTAAACCAAGCTTTTGCAATAAAGCTTTAGACCATGCACCGGTTGCAACCACTGCAGCATCACAATCAATAACCGAAGCAGTTGTTTTAATCGCACTGAGTTGCCGGTTTGTTAAAATAAAATCCTCAAACTCAGCCTGCACTACCTGACCACCGTTTGATTCAAAGTGCGCAGCAAGAGTTTTTATATACTCACCGGGATCACTGATCCGACCATGATTATGTACACACGCTGCATAACCGACCTCCTGCCCGAAGGCTGGATCGTATTGCCGATACGACTCGGCATTGTGTTCAGTCCAGGTGAATCCATGTTGCTGTCTGACACTCCAGGCAAAATGATCCTGCCTGAAATGCTTCTGATCTTTGTATGCGTAAACATAGTCAGCCGCTGAGATATATTTCTCAGCGCCGGTACCAGTGGCAAGTGCGCGATGGTCTGCCAGACAATCCCGAAGGATCGGTGCCAATGCTGTAGCAATTCTGTCTACTTCAGAGGGTTTGCAATGGCTAAGATAGCGCGGTAACCACGGTAGCAAACGCGGCAGATATGACCAGTTGAGAAACAGCGGCTGGCTTTTATCCAGCAACATAACCGGCGCTTTGGCAATCAATCCCGGGACTGTGACTGGCACTACCGATGCTGCAGCAAGCACACCGGCGTTACCGTAACTGGTGCCAGCGGCCGGACCTTGTTTGTCCAGCAGTACGACTTCAACACCTTTGCGCTGCAACCAGAGTGCTGCAGATACACCGACAATGCCGGCGCCGATGACGACCACGCTTTTCATAAAGCCGCGTATGTCATCGCCAGTGACCGATGCGTTACTTTGGTCCGGATATTTTCTGCTTTATTGTATTGGCAAAACCTGACACGAACGGCAGGCTGCCGACTTCTTCCTTGTAAACCACGCCAAGCACCAGGCCAAGCAACATAGCAGAAGAGAACTCCAGCAACCAGATAACAAGAATCACAGCAACAACGAGAATGCCGATTAAAACAAAAGGATTATTACCTGCATGGTTGCCAATCAGCTGCAGGCCCTTTTCACGGCCTGCTGAGATTGCCTGCCGAACTGTATGCCGAACAGAGTCAAGTGCCGCAAGAAAATCTGAAGCCAGGAATCCCAGAAAACCACCAATCGCCAGCCCAATGAGCTCGAACATTTTTTATCCCGTAAAGTAATTTTTTTGAGTATTTGAAAAATAGAAGAGTTATACCAACCTGCTGGCAGTAGCGCTACCAGATTAGTACCGATAAAAACGTTCAGCGAGGGAAATGGCAAACCAAAATAATGTCTTTGCAAACAACCAGGCATTGACAGCGCTATTTCTGCTGACGCGCAACCTCGATCAGGTGATTAACCACATTGAATATACCGACTTGCCCGACTTCCTCATTGTTTAACACAACCCAGGTGTTATCCACCACCATAGATGGTGTGCCGCTGATACCTGCTGTGCGCATCAGTTTGGCTGCATCACTCACCTTTGCCTGTGTATCAGCCGCTGACAAACCGTTTCGAAGCTCTGTTTCACTGATGCCATACGCATCGAATACCGGCACTACGGCTTCAATGTGTTTTTCAAGATCCCGTTCCTGACGAACTGCGATAATGGTCTCAAACAGTTTGTCCTGCATGGATTCAAAGTCATTCACCTGTGATGCAACATAGTGCATTGCTGCATGCAGACCACTGCTCTGATTCCACGTGACAGGCAGCTGCACCAGTTCAGTGTCATCTGGCAGGGTATTTTTATATTGCCTGACTGACGGCTCGAAATTCTGGCAATGAGGACATCCGTACCAGAAAAACTCCTGAACCTGTATTTTATCACCGACCCCAGGCGGACTATTTTCAATCACCCGGTAGTGAACACCTTCGATTATCGAACCCGCTTCCGGGCTGGATATCGAAGCTGCGGGAAGTGTCGAGGAAGTCGAGGGTGGTGCACTAAACCTGAACAGTCCGAATGCCAGCAAGGCAAGCAGCACAGGGATACCGAAAAGGACTAACTTTTTCATTTGCAGTGGGTGTTACTTATCAGCTCGCAATACATAATCACTGCTGTAGGCAGACACCGAGGTGGGCGAGAACACTTTTCGACCCCGAATAACCCAGTCTTGAGAAGGAGCAAGTTGCAGCACAGCGCCATCTGTAAGGGAGCGAATCTCTCGACGTTCAAACGATGGGTTATCAAGATCATCAGTGATGATAATCTCGACCTGGCCGGTGTAACTCAACGGTGCGATTGACACGATGCCTTCAGAGCTTTCTATGTCGAACTCGAGCGCTTCCTGATCGGTGATCGTCGCATAGTTGAACGATACAATAGACGGCATGCCGGTGAATTGATTTCCATCAATGCCTGCAACGCTTACGAAGTACTCACCAGCTTCGATATCCTGCGGTAAAAACGCTGTGTTACCGCTGATGCTGTCAGTGAATACCCGCTGCGTCATTTGCTCATCTTCTGATATGACAAGCTTGTATTGCTGTGCATCCTGCAAAACCTGCCAGCGCAACTTGTCTTCAGTGCTATAGATTGCGCCTGTTTCGCTGGTAAGCACTGGCGCTCTCAACAGATCCACCTGTACCGGCTGTGCATTGGCCTCCGCAAGCAGGCCCTGACCTTCAGGTAATTCGGTAGCAGTGCCGGCAGCATCGGCACCCACCACACCCTCAGTCACCCCGAGTCGGTCAGCACCACGGTTGGCATTGACGTAAAACGAAGTACCTCTGACTGCCGCAGACAGGAATGGTGTGTTGACCGAAAACTTGATCGGTGGCGCTCCATCCGGCCGAGCGGTTACATGGCTTTCTACCTCTCCTTGCTGTGCATTCAATGCGATAACACAAGGCTGCTGCCGATCCGGGCAGGCGATGTCTGTGACAGAAACCCGCGACTCTGGTTGTACATTGATAATCGCACCGGAGCTAAAGTGAAGACTGATGAACCCGTCTTCACCGGTAATAAATCTATCGCCCTCATACACATAAGCCCCTTTCATGGGCGGATTAACCACCAGCTCCTGCTGCGCGTGCACTACATCGCCTTTGGCAAATACGACCGTACCAAATTCCCGGTTTCTTAAGTACGGCTGAGGGATTTGCAGGACGGTACCTGCCGGAACAATTGTGGTAATCCCGGGTATGCCGTTGTATTCGGCGATTTGTCTGGCAAATCTGTCTGAATCAAGTTCTTTGTCGACGATTTGCTCGAGTGGCTGTGCTTTCTCGACAAGTACCTTGTGGTCACGATCAGTGGCGGTAACTTGCAGCGGGCTCACTGCAGCACCCAAAAAAAGCAAAATCGGCGCTAGTGTTTTGGACAATCCTTGCAGATTCTTGCTGCCATTCATAAAAATCGAATACGGTTGAAACATGCACGGCTCCTGTTTCGGACAGGACATCATAAATTCTATTAGGTAGAATAATCAACGTCAGTTTGTGGCGATACAATGAGGAGCACAAGCAGCACCCGCGCCACATTTACACTACTATAGATCTTTCAGTGTAACTTTGTGACACATATCTGCGAATTGCACATTGCAAAATGTGAAATTTATAGCCTAATCTACCTAATGGGCGCTACCCGGCCATATCTGCAGGTCGATAGGGGGCCAAATCCTCGTCTCGAAAGACTTGCCTGTCGATTTTCAAATAGGCTGCGCGATCTTCCGGCACCACCAACACTTCAGCCACACCGCTAATGCCGCTCAGATTCTCGGTCAAACGTTGCTGCTCCGCATCAGAGCCAAGTGAGGACTCCTGCAGCGCCAGCCGATAGCTGCTGAGCCGCTGCGGGCTTTTCATTTTCCACGCAATCGGGGACCAACACAAACAAAGGAAAGCCAACACCAGCAACCCTCCGCTTACCCCGATAACACCAACAAGCCATCCACCTGTCACCCCACCCAGAAAGGCACCGAAGAACTGGCTGGTGGAATAGATGCCCATGGCAGTTCCGCGCAAAGACGCCGGGGCGGTGCGGGACGCGAGCGAAGGCAGAATTGATTCCAGCACACTCAGAAAGCCGAAGAAAAACACCATACCGGCAACCAGCATCCAGTAATTATCAGATACAAAACCAACAATAAAAATAGACAGCGCCAGACCTGCAATACCTGCAATCATCACCTGATTAACAGGCAGCTTGCGCTCTGCAACACCCAGCATGGGCAGCAGTATTATCAGCGATCCAAAGGCCCCCAACAGGTAAATCTGCCAATGCGTTTCTGCAGCAACACCAGCGGCCAACAGTTGTAAAGGGATACAAACAAAGCCAGCAGTGATCAGGAAGTGCAGGAAAAAAATGCCAAAGTCGATACGCAGCAACTCAGCGTGGCGAAACAGTAAAGGCATGTCTTTAATCACAACAGCAATGTTTCGATCTTTACTTTGCTGTGCAGGTTCCGGCACGACAAATAACACCAGTAGCACAGCGATCAGGGCAGACAGCGCGATAAAATAAAAAATACCATCAAGGTTGAAACGCGCCATTAGCAGCGGGCCAACAATAATTGACAGAATGAACGACAGGCCAATTGAGGCACCGATGATTGCCATCATTTTAGTGCGTTGACTGTCTCTGCTGAGGTCACTGGCAAGCGCCATGATAACCGCCGAAATTGCCCCCCCACCCTGCAATGCTCGACCTGCAATCACACCCCAGATCGATTCAGAACCTGCAGCAATGATACTTCCGAGTATAAAGATTGCGAGGCCTGTCAAAATAACCGGCTTGCGCCCGAACCTGTCAGATAGAAGTCCGAAGGGTATTTGCAACAACGCCTGAAACAACGCATAAATACCAACCGCAAGACCCACCAGTACTGGAGTCGCACCATTGAGTTCCTGCGCCAGAATGCTGAGTACCGGCAATAAAAGAAACAAACCCATCATGCGGGTGACGTAGAGGAAGCTCAGCGAAAACGCTGCACGTCGTTCAACGGGAGTAAAAGCGGGCAAGACCAGATTCCGGGTGAGTATTTCGGCGAACGTACAACGACAGGTACAATGTACATGTTATCAGTATCGCCGCTACAACGCAGCGTATCTTTGAAGTTGTGTTTTGGTTATTTTAGTTAAACGAGTCACCACTACTGACTGTCACGACACTCCGGTCCTGAAAATCCCCTATGAAAGAAATACAAGTTCGCGGCGCACGCACTCATAACTTAAAGAATATTGATATCGATCTGCCACGTGACGAACTTATTGTTATCACCGGGCTGTCTGGATCCGGCAAGTCATCGCTTGCGTTCGATACAATTTTTGCAGAGGGACAACGCCGATATGTAGAGTCTTTGTCCACCTATGCCAGGCAGTTTTTATCGGTTATGGATAAACCGGACGTAGATACAATTGAAGGGTTGTCTCCTGCAATAGCCATTGAACAGAAATCAACCAGTCATAATCCGCGCTCAACCGTCGGTACTATTACCGAGATCCACGATTATCTAAGACTGATGTATGCGCGCATAGGTACCCCGCGATGCCCGGAACACCAGATCGATCTGACTGCACAGACCGTCTCACAAATGGTTGATGAAGCACTGAATCTTCCATCAGGCAGTAAACAGATGTTGCTTGCCCCGGTGATAAAAGACCGCAAAGGAGAGCATGTTCAAACTCTGAAGGAGCTGCGGTCGCAGGGATATCTGCGAGTTCGTATCAATGGTGAGGTCATGCCGCTTGATGAAAGCTTAAAGCTCAATGCAAAAAAGAAAAATACCATTGAGGCTGTGGTTGACCGATTCAAAATAAAACAGGATCTTCGGCTTCGGCTTGCAGAATCCCTGGAAACTGCCCTGCGCCTATCCGATGGTATTGCGATCATCGCATCAATGGATGCTGACAACACCCATGAGCTACTGTTTTCCAATAGATACTCGTGCCCTGTTTGTGCACATGCAGTGACCGAACTTACTCCCAGGCTTTTCTCTTTTAACAGCCCTCACGGTGCCTGTGAAGTATGCGACGGCCTAGGAGGAGACCAGTTCATTGACGAAGACAAAGTCATCAGCGATCGCGCCAGGAGTATTGCTGAAGGTGCCATAAAGGGTTGGGATAAAAAAAACTCCTATTACTTCCAGATGATGGAAACCTTGGCCGGGCACTACAGCTTTGATTTAAACAAACCTTTTGGCAAGCTAAAAAAAGAGCATCGCGACATCATCCTGCATGGCAGTGGCAAAGAGATTATCCACTTCTCCTACAAAACCGCCAAGGGCAGAAAGAGAACCAGCAAGCATCGCTTCGAGGGTATTCTCAATACGCTTGGCCGACGATACAAAGAGACAGAATCATCTGCTATCAGAACGGAACTGGCAAAATACCTTTCTCAACGTCCATGCAGCGGTTGTAACGGCGCAAGAATCAATCAATCCGCCCGCAATGTGTTTATAGACAACCGCGCTATCCATGAAATATCTGCCTGTTCGATTGCCGAGGCGAAAAATATCATTGATGGACTGAAGCTTGACGGTAATAAACAAGAGATTGGACAAAAAATTCTCATTGAGATTAATCAAAGACTGCAGTTTCTGATAAATGTTGGATTGGACTATCTATCTCTCGATAGAAAAGCCAATACACTTTCCGGTGGCGAGTCACAGCGCATAAGACTTGCCAGCCAAATTGGCGCCGGGTTGATGGGAGTGCTTTATGTGCTTGATGAGCCGTCTATTGGACTGCATCAACGAGACAACGACAAACTGCTGCAAACGCTGTGCTATCTCAGAGATCTTGGTAACACTGTTCTGGTGGTTGAGCATGATGAAGATGCCATACGATGTGCTGACTACGTGATAGACATTGGCCCAGGCGCCGGCAGCGCCGGTGGCGAAATTGTCGCACAGGGTTCGCCATCGCAAATACTGAAAAACAAAAATTCACTAACCGCAGATTACCTTTCAGGCCGCCGTGAAATTGCGATACCAACGCCAGTCAAGCCTGATGCTAAAAAACAAATCTCAATCCAGGGTGCAAGCGGCAACAATCTTAAAGATGTCAATGTCGAGATCCCCATTGGTCTTTTCACCTGCGTGACCGGAGTATCAGGGTCGGGTAAGTCCACCCTCATAAACGACACGCTGTATCGACATGCAGCGCAGGTAATCAACCGCGCCAGTGCGCAAACTGCACCGGTCAATTCCATCAATGGTATTGAGCAGTTAGACCGCATTGTTGAAATTGATCAGAGTCCAATTGGTCGGACTCCCCGTTCGAATCCTGCAACATACGTTGGTATCTTCTCATTGATACGTGATCTGTTTTCCAATACTCAAGAGTCAAGATCTCGCGGTTATCAGCCGGGCCGCTTTAGCTTTAATGTTAAAGGCGGGCGCTGCGAGGCATGTCAGGGTGATGGATTAATTAAAGTGGAAATGCACTTCCTGCCTGACGTCTATGTCGTATGCGACATTTGTGAAGGCAAGCGCTATCAACGCGAGACACTGGATATCAAATATAAAGGCAGGGATATTTCTGAAGTACTGGATATGACCGTTGAAGAAGCCTGCAACTTTTTTCAGCCGGTACCTGCGATATTCAAGAAGCTTGACACACTGAGAGAAGTTGGACTTTCCTACATCACACTGGGTCAGTCAGCCACAACTTTGTCTGGTGGAGAAGCCCAACGGATAAAACTATCAAGAGAATTATCCAAACGAGATACGGGCCAGACGCTCTATATCCTTGATGAACCCACAACCGGGTTACACTTTTATGATATCGAACAGTTACTGGGCGTACTGCACAGTCTCAGAGACAGAGGCAATACCATTGTTGTAATTGAACACAACCTTGATGTAATTAAAGCCTGTGACTGGATAATTGATCTTGGTCCGGATGGCGGCCACGGTGGTGGGACAATCGTAGCGACTGGCACGCCGGAAGCTATTTCAAAGCACAAGGACTCTGCCACTGGTATGTATCTGCAGCGTTTCTTTAATCAGAAAAAATCCACAAAAGCTCGAAGCCGCAAAAAGACCGCTACAGGTGCGCGCTCGGTTAAGAAAAAAGCGGCCAGCGGAAAATTTTCAGAGTAGCTGCCAGGTCCTGGTGCTATAAGCAAACGCAGAATGTTCTGTGCATGGTAAAGCTCAAGACCTTTCCATTGGTCGGTTGTTTGCCAGTCTGGTGCGCGCGTACTCATACCAGAAGTGAGACAGCAGTAGTGAAACCCCGGCAAAGATCATCATGTTCTGCCCCACAAAAAATCGTAGATACAGATGCGGGAATATCAAGTAGTGCAGAGCAATGTACAACATACACACAATACTGATTCTGCAGACTTTCTTGTTAAAATTATCGAGCCTGGCTGAAATCCAGATAACTATAATTACAAAAGAAAGTGCCGCAGTAACCCAGAACATTCGACTGATCCATCGGGTTGGATCAAACAGCGATTGAATGTACTCATTAACGGTGAAGCCGATTTGTCCATATTCGCTTGGGTGAGTTGCCAGCATATCGCTTATGATGGCGAAGTAATACAGGGTTTTCCAACCATAACTGCCAGCCCATTCCTGAACAAACAGAAAAGCTGCAACCAGCGCAACTCCACAAGCAACAAGTTCAAAATATCTTTTACGTTCACTGGTAGCGAAAAGTACCAACAATACCAAGCCTGAAAAAATGGCCAGATCGACTCTGACAAAAACAGATAAGGCGAGTAACGGTAGTATCAATCTTGTGCCACGCAAATAGGCAATACATATAAATACCACCCATAACGCAGACAAAGAGTCAGCCAGAATCTGTCGCACCACCTCCAGGTCTTTGGTGTACTTGTAAAACATCAACGGAAGAAGCAATTGAAAAACCGGATGGATTCGATCATTCAGTGCACCCCACAGCACCAATAAAGACAGTACAAATGCGGTTGCTGTCACCCAGTACCCGGCATCGAAAACGCTGACACCCAGATTATGAATATTCGCAAGCAATGCACTGAAAGTCACCCGGATGCTGTAGTAAGGGATTTGCTCGTTAAACGCTCCCACATCATTATGCATCACTACTCGATAGTTATTGCTGTTGGTTAATGCTTCATATTCCGCAGTGGTAGTTCGTGCTTTGAGCTCACTATAGACTTTGTTGTGAATATCTTCCGGTGTAGCACCTTTCATCTCTTCAACGGAAGCAGCATAGGCCAGCATATCCCACTCGGCTATGGGATTAGCCAGTGAGTAGGCGAGAATTGCAGCACCACACACCAGCACCCAAAGTGTAGTGATCAACTGCAGCATTGAATGATGATAGGAATTATTAGGCATTCGGAAACCTGTTGATACCGGTTGAGACTGTCCACAGAGCATCGTCGATGTTTGCTTCTGTCGCCCGCTTTGGCTCGTTGTTCTGTATTTTTTTAACCTGCCACAGTCATTAGCGGATATGCGGTCGGTATTTGGCGGATAATAGCCAGACGGCTCAGGAGTGCTGGTAAGCAACTCTCATATTTGAAACACATAATCCTGCTCAATCCTTTTCAATCCTGTTTTGGCAAACTGCTTCACAAGCATACGGTGAGGCAGTTCAGAGGACCTCTGGCGATCAATTCCTTTTCGAGGAAAAGCTTTGCAGTTTGGTGGCGCTGAAAGCAGCCACTAACGAACAGAGACTGGCGATCAACATGACCTCCACAAATGCGATATCGAGAGCACCGGTAAGCGCCAATTTGGCTTGCTGTTGCAAATGCTCGGGCAAGTCACTGAGATCTGCCTGGGCAAGGTTTTCGACAGCGCGATAGGCTATTGGTTCTACAATCGCAAGGTCGTCACTGTTTATCCGGTCCTTCAGCGTGGAAGTCAAGTGATGCTTGTACCGCAATGCGAGAACCGCACCTGCCAGAGCTATGGAAAACAAATTGCCAATGCGGGTAACGGCATGGTTGATTCCTGAAGCCAGTCCGCTTTCTTCAGTACTAACGCTATTCAATACTCCGGTAGTTAGTGGAGTGACCATAAGCCCTGCAGCGATACCGAGAAAGGCCATCACTACGGCACCGGACCACGGTGTTCGCCACCAGATGATCAGTCCGGCACTCGCAGCAGCGCAGGCAATGCCAATCGCACCAATGATTAATGGTGTGCGATACCCGACCCGATCCGCCCAGCTTCCAACGGGCCCCGCCATCAGACTGATAAAGATACCCAGCGGAATCATGTTCAGTGCAGCCAACGAGGCACTTAAACCAAGCGATGTGATCATCAAATACGGCACTAGAAACATCATTGCTGCAAATGCCGCAAATACACCAAGGCAGTAAAGGTTCAACAACACAAACTCACGATTAGCAATGAAGTGCGCGGGCAGAACAGGTGCGACTGTAACCCTTTCCCACACCACAAACAGACAGAGCGCCGCCAGGCCCGCTAGCCAATAAGGCCAGACATACAAAGACTCTAATGAGAATAAAGACAGATTGATGATCCCGAACACGACCGCTCCAAGCCCGATTGCCAGCAAGGCACAACCTTGCCAGTCAAGCGCGACCCTTTTCTGTTCATTGCCACGTGGCACGGCGTAGTGAGTAAAAAACAATGCGAGCAGTCCAACAGGTATGTTTACCCAGAACGCGTATTGCCAGCCACCGTAATCGACCAGCAAACCACCGATGACAGGCCCTGCGGCAGCAGAAGCAGATGCAGCAGCAGACCAGATACCCACTGCGCGACCTCGTTTTTCCGGTGGATACAAACGCGCAATGATCGACAAAGACTGCGGCAGCATTAGCGCAGCGCTAATGCCCTGCACTAATCTGGCGGTAATTAACCAATGACTATCGGGAGCTGCGGCACAAGCCGCTGATGAGATAACAAAACCGGTGATGCCGAGCAGAAAAACGCGTCTGGGACCGTAACGATCACCCAGTGCTCCACTGATAACCAGCAAAGCGCACAACGCAAGCAGATAAGCATTTGCTATCCACTGCAGCTCTGCAAAGCTCGCTCCAAAGTCTGCCTGAATTGTGGGCAGCACAATATGTACTATCGTGCCGTCAATGAAACCCATGCTGGAGGCGAGAATTGTCGCAGCCAGTGCGATGCCTCGCTGGAGTTTAGTCATGCAAAACGCATCAAACAAAACACCCTTGTTATCCCGCTGATCGATTAAGAGCCTTTATAGATAATTATCTATAAACCAGTGCGCCCATAAAAAAGGGGCTCTGTTACCAGAGCCCCTTGATTTGATACCGATAGAGATCTCTGCTACTCAGCAGCAGGTTCGGACTTTTCTACCAATTCAATAATGGCCATAGGGGCTTTATCACCCGGTCGAAAGCCGCACTTGAGTATACGTGTGTAACCACCCGGACGTGCTTTGAAGCGCGGCCCAAGCTCGGTGAACAGTTTTCCTACGGCTTCCTTGTCACGCAAACGTGCAAAAGCCAGGCGACGATTGGCGACCGAGTCTTCTCCGGCTCTTGTGATCAGAGGCTCGACCACTTTCCGCAATTCCTTCGCCTTCGGCAAAGTTGTCTTTATAGCTTCATGAGTCAAAAAGGACGCAGCCATGTTCTTGTACATCGCCTTGCGATGACTGCTGTTCCGATTTAGTTTTCGACCACTTTTACCGTGTCGCATCTCTTACCCTTAATCTTGTTTGATCAATGGCCCGGTGTTCAGGCCATTTGAATAGAGTTCTGTGTATAAAAACTGTTGGCTGTGCTTCGCTTGCGTGTCTTTACTTCAGACCATCGCCACGCGGGCGCGCCAGCTCTGGTGGTGGCCAGTTTTCCAAGCGCATACCAAGCGATAACGCCTGCTGTGCCAGTACGTCTTTAATTTCGGTGAGTGATTTCTTACCCAGATTTGGCGTCTTCAGCAACTCCACTTCAGTACGCTGGATCAGATCACCAATGTAGTAGATGTTTTCAGCTTTCAGGCAGTTGGCAGAACGCACGGTGAGCTCCAGATCATCGACCGGACGCAGCAGAATCGGATCAATGTCAGACGTTGTTTCGTCGACTTTCTCTTCACCTGTTTCGGCTTCAAGTTCTACAAATACTGCGAGCTGCTCCTGCAGGATTGTTGCGGCTTTGCGAATCGCCTCTTCAGGATCGATCGTACCGTTGGTCTCCAGATCAATAATCAGCTTATCAAGGTCAGTGCGCTGTTCGACGCGAGCGCTCTCTACGTTGTAGGCGACCTTTGAAACAGGGCTGAACGAAGCATCAAGCTGCAATGCACCAATCGGCCGGTTTTCACCTTCAGCAACCGAGCGCTGAGTGGCAGGCTCATAGCCACGTCCACTGCGCGCCTTCATGTTGATCGAGATTTCACCGCTTTTGGTCAGATTGCATATGACCTTCTCGGGGTTTTTGATCTCGACATCATGGTCAACAGTAATATCCGCTGCGGTAACCACGCCAGGCCCTTTTTTCTTCAGGGTCAGGTTCGCTTCGTCCTTGGAGTGCAGCACAATTGCCACTTCTTTCAGATTAAGCAGAATATCGAGCACATCTTCCTGCACGCCTTCAATAGTGGTGTACTCATGCAACACGCCTTCTATCTCTGCCTCAACTACGGCAGCACCGGGCATAGAAGACAGCAGTATGCGGCGAAGAGCGTTACCCAGTGTCTGACCAAATCCACGCTCTAATGGTTCGAGCGTAACTTTGGCGTGACAATCGTTTGTCTGAGATACATCGACAATTCTTGGTTTTAAAAATTCTGTTTGCATCGCACCCATAGCTCTGATCTCATTTGGTGTGGTCCGTTACCGTCAAAAAACTGCGGCTACTTGGAGTAGAGTTCCACAACCAGTGATTCGTTAATTTCTGCTGGTAGATCGCTTCTGTCTGGCAGGGACTTGAGTGTTCCTTCCATCTTCTTATCATCTACCTCAAGCCAACCTGGCACTGTACGCTGCTTGGCAAGTTGCAATGCGTCGGTAATACGTGCCTGTTTCTTTGCTCGCTCTCGAATGCTGATTACCTGATTCGGCTTCACCTGGTAAGAGGCAATGTTTACAGTCTGTCCGTCAACAAGAATCGCTTTATGTGCAACGAGCTGACGCGCTTCGGCACGTGTCGCACCAAAACCCATTCTGTAGACCACATTGTCAAGGCGACCTTCGAGCAGGCCCAACAGATTTTCACCGGTGGAGCCTTTGATACGTGCAGCTTCTTTGTAGTAATTGCGGAACTGACGCTCGAGCACACCATAGATACGGCGCAGCTTTTGCTTCTCACGCAGCTGAAGCGCGTAGTCAGACAGGCGTGCACGCTTGGCACCCGCCTGGCCCGGAGGCGTTTCAAGCTTACACTTTGAATCAAGCGGACGAAGACCGGACTTCAGGTACAGGTCTGTACCTTCGCGTCGACTCAGCTTACATTTTGGACCTATGTATCTAGCCACTGGACGCTCCTAAACTCGTCGGCGCTTGGGCGGCCGACATCCATTATGTGGAATGGGGGTTACATCAATGATATTTGAGATCTTAAAGCCGGCAGCATTCAATGATCGAACCGCCGAGTCGCGGCCAGGACCCGGACCTTTAACTTTCACATCAAGGTTCTTCATGCCATATTCGGCCGCCACCGCACCTGCGCGCTCTGCCGCTACCTGTGCAGCGAACGGCGTGCTCTTGCGTGAGCCACGAAAACCGGAACCACCTGCGGTGGCCCATGACAAGGCATTGCCCTGTCGGTCTGTGATCATGACGATGGTATTGTTGAAAGAAGCGTGAATGTGCGCGATGCCGTCAGTGACAACCCGATTCGGCTTCTTTTTGGTCGTTTTTTGAGCCATATCTTTTCTCTGTTATCCGCCGTTGCTTAGCGCTTGATAGGACGACGCGGGCCCTTGCGGGTACGTGCGTTCGTCTGCGTACGCTGGCCTCGCATTGGCAGGCCTCTGCGATGGCGGATCCCTCGATAACTTCCCAGATCCATCAATCGTTTGATGTTCATGCTGATATCACGACGAAGATCACCTTCTATGGTGAGCTTGCCAATTTCAGTACGTAAGTCTTCAACCTGCGGTTCTGCCAGGTCTTTTACTTTGACTGTTGGATCAACACCCGCCTGCTCACAGACTTTGTATGCAGTAGTGCGACCGATGCCGTAGATAGAGGTCAAAGCCACCCATGTGTGCTTGTTGACCGGAATGTTAATTCCACCGATACGTGCCATCTAGAAGCTGCCTTTCATCATGATAACCACCATTAACCCTGCTTTTGCTTGTGACGGGGATCAGTGCAGATCACCCGGATAACGCCATGCCGCTTTATTACTTTGCAATTACGGCAGATCTTTTTCACAGAAGCTCTAACTTTCATAGCTATTGACCTTTAACTGTTTCACGACTTCTTGCCACCCTTCTTCGACCCACCCTTGAGGTTGGCTTTCTTAAGGAGGCTGTCGTACTGATTGCTCATCATGTGAGCCTGCGCCTGAGCGATAAAATCCATTATGACAACCACGATTATCAACAGAGACGTACCGCCAAAGTAGAACGGAACGTTCCACCACAAAATCAAAAATTCCGGTAACAGACAGACCAGCGTAATATACATAGCGCCGATCAATGTGAGTCGGGTGAGCACACCATCAATGTATCGAGCTGTTTGCTCGCCAGGGCGTATACCCGGAATGAATGCGCCGGACTTCTTTAAGTTATCTGCCGTCTCACGAGCGTTAAACACCAATGACGTATAGAAAAAGCAGAAGAAAATAATCGCCGCTGCATACAGCATTACGTACAGAGGCTGACCGGGTTGCAGCGCCGAGACAATACTCTGCAGCCAGCCAGCTCCCGCTGCATTGGAGGCAAAATCACCCAGTGTCGCCGGGAACAAAATTATACTCGAAGCGAAGATCGGCGGGATTACACCTGCCATGTTCAATTTCAAAGGCAGGTGGCTCTGCTGACCGCCCACCATTTTTCTGCCCTGCTGACGCTTTGCGTAGTTTACAGTAATTCGCCGTTGACCGCGCTCTACAAAAATAACAAAAGCTGTCACTGCTACCGTGAGTATCACCAGGATTAAGATGATCAACGAAGACAACTCACCGGTTCTGGCAAGCTCCAGCGTGCCGCCAATCGCCGCGGGCAATCCTGAAACAATGCCTGCAAAGATCAGAATCGAAATACCGTTGCCAATACCGCGCTCAGTCACCTGCTCACCCAGCCACATCAAAAACATAGTGCCGGTTACAAGACTGATCGCGCCGGTCAGGATGAATCCGATACCACCGAAATATACCAGCGGCGAACCACCAGCCTGCTGAGACTGCAACGCCACACAAACACCAACCGCCTGCACCGAAGCAAGCACCAGCGTGCCGTAGCGTGTGTACTTGGAGATTACCTTTCTGCCGCTCTCGCCTTCCTTGCGCAGCTGCTCCAGTGACGGCACCACGTGCGTCAGCAGCTGCATGATAATTGAAGCTGAAATGTATGGCATGACACCCAGTGCAAACAGAGACATACGACTCAGTGCACCGCCGCCAAACATGTTGAACATGTCCAGAATGCCACCGCGCTGTTGCTCGAACAACGCAGACATGACGTTAGGGTCCACACCCGGGATAGTAATGTGCGTGCCAATGCGAAAGATCACCAACGCGAGCAGCACAAACCACAGCCTCTGCCGGAGTTCGGAAGACTGTCCTATGCCACCTAGTGATGCCGCCGCAGTTGCCACTGTTACTCTCCGTCAGAGCCTTTAATGATTGTGCCACCGGCAGCTTCAATAGCCTTGGCCGCACCCGCTGTTGCAGAAACGCCCTTAAGCGTCACCGCACCGGTAACCTCACCAGACAAAATTACTTTTGCTTTTTTTGTCTGTGCAGGTACCACGCCTGCAGCCATCAGAGACTCGATGGTAATGTCGCCTTCAACTTTACTCAGCTCAGACAGCCTTACTTCGGCCGAGTGTCTGCCCACACGGGATGTAAAACCAAATTTTGGCAGTCGTCGCTGAATGGGCATTTGACCGCCTTCAAAACCGACCTTATGGTAGCCACCTGATCGCGAGTGCTGACCTTTGTGTCCGCGGCCACCGGTTTTACCCAGACCGGAGCCCATGCCACGGCCGACACGTTTGGCCGGCTTTCTGCTGCCAGCAGCAGGTTTCAGATCATTTAGATGCATGTGATTCTCTACGCCTCTTCCACACGGAGCATGTAAGAGATCTTGTTGACCATCCCACGATTCTCAGGTGTATCGATGACTTCAACTGTCTGATGCATACGACGCAAGCCTAAGCCCCGTGCACATGCCTGATGCTTCTTCAAGCGACCATTGACACTACGTATCATAGTCACTTTTATTTTCTTATCAGCCATTGGTATGCCCTGCTATCTCTTCGACCGGCTTGCCACGCTTCGCTGCAACACTTTCAGGGGACTGCATAGCATTCAGGCCCTGAATAGTAGCGCGAACCACGTTGATCGGGTTGTTAGAACCGTTGATTTTGGCAAGAACATTACGCACACCCACCGCTTCGAATACTGCACGCATTGGACCGCCGGCAATGATGCCCGTACCTTCAGAGGCTGGCTGCATATATACACGCGCCGCACCGTGGCGACCGTTCAAAGCGTACTGCAGAGTGCCGTCTTTGAGCGCCACTGTGCTCATGTTTTTTCGCGCTTTCTCCATCGCCTTTTGAATGGCAACCGGGACTTCACGCGCCTTCCCGTAGCCGAAACCAACGCGACCTTCACCATCACCGACAACAGTCAGTGCGGTAAAGCCGAATTGACGGCCACCCTTGATTACTTTCGCAACGCGATTTACCGCGACCAGCTTTTCAATTAAACCGTCAGCAGGCTGGTTGTGATCGTTCTGTGCCATCTTTAGTTGTTCCTAAAACTTGTTCTTAGAACTTCAGGCCGGCTTCGCGTGCAGCATCTGCCAACGCCTGCACCCTGCCGTGATATTGAAAACCGGAGCGGTCGAATGCGACTTCCGTGACACCTTTGGCCGAGGCTCTCTCTCCGATGGCCTTGCCAATAACAGTTGCAGCTTCAACATTCCCCGGATAGCTGAAACCACTGGCCAGGTCCTTCTGTAATGTTGATGCGTTCGCTACCACCTTACCTTCGGTATCGATAACCTGGGCGTAGATATGTTTCGCTGTGCGATGGACAGTCAGGCGAG
Source organism: uncultured Granulosicoccaceae bacterium (assembly GCA_938007995.1). Lineage (GTDB taxonomy): Bacteria > Pseudomonadota > Gammaproteobacteria > Granulosicoccales > Granulosicoccaceae. Next base: position 30,179 of record CALLLW010000079.1, read on the forward strand.
GGGCTCCCAGCTGCCGGATCTTTGCACGCGTGCGCTTTGCGCGGCGTAACCTTGAAGTTTTTTTATCGGTTTTCATTTGTTCGACTCTATTTCTTCTTGGCTTCTTTCATCACTACGTGCTCATCAACGTAGCGAACGCCTTTGCCCTTGTATGGCTCCGGTGGACGGTAAGCACGGATGTCCGCTGCAACCTGACCCACTGCCTGCTTGTTGATACCGCTGACCACTACTTCGGTTTGCGACGGTGTCTCCACCTTTACGCCTTCCGGGATGTCATGCACCACCGGGTGCGAGAAGCCCAGTGTCAAATTTAATTTGTTGCCCTGTGCCTGCGCTCTGTAACCAACACCCCTGAGCTCAAGCTTCTTTTCAAAACCTTCATGTACACCAACAACCAGGTTATTTAGCAAGGCGCGCATGGTACCAGCCATTGCAACTGACTTTTTCTCAGCGTTGTTGCTGGCAACTTTTAGGCTGCTGTCTTCCATTTCAACCTTAACGAGACTGTTGATATCAAGCTCGCTGTTGCCTTTGGGCCCTTTGGCAGTCACCTTTTGGCCGCTGACCTGTACATCTACCCCGCCGGGTATAACTACAGGCTGATTTGCTACGCGTGACATAATTTTCTCTCTTGACTAATTAGGCTACGGTGAGGCTACGGCTTAAGACACATAGCAAAGGACTTCGCCGCCTTCGCCAGCCTGACGTGCCGTGGTATCAGCCATCACGCCCTTTGAGGTAGAAATGATTGCCACGCCCAGACCACCGAGCACCTGGGGCAGCTCGTCTTTGTTCTTGTAGATACGCAATCCCGGACGACTTACGCGCTCTATCTTGCCAATCACCGGGGCGTTCTCGTGGTATTTCAGGTTAACTTTCAGCGCCGGCTTGCCATCCACCTGCTCTTCGTTGTAACCACCAATGTAGCCCTGCTCATGCAGCACTCTGGCTATGGACAGCTTGGTCTTGGAGCCTGGCATCGTAACCGCTACCTTGCGCGCCATTTGTCCGTTTCGAATGCGGGTCAGCATATCGGCGATTGGATCAGACATACTCATCAGTTATTCTCCTACCAGCTCGCTTTGGACAAGCCGGGAATGTCACCACGCATAGCGGCTTCCCGCAGCTTGTTACGTGACAGACCAAATTTTCTATAGTAGCCATGCGGCCGACCGGTAACACGGCAGCGGTTACGACCGCGAGTTTTACTTGAATCTCTCGGCAGCATTTGCAGCTGACGTGATGCAACCATCTTTTCGTCGTAGTCAGCGGTTTCAGACTTTAAAACCTGCCGCAACTTCTCACGCTTTTCTTCGAGGCGAGATGTGAGCTTTGTGCGCTTGAGTTCTCGCGCAATCATAGATTTCTTAGCCATTAGCTGGTGCCGCCTTGCTGTCGAAACGGGAAGTTAAAGCTTCTCAATAACTCACGCGCCTCGTCGTCAGTCTTTGCCGAGGTAGTAAAGGTGATGTCCATTCCGCGTATGGCGTCGATCTTGTCGTAATCGATCTCCGGGAAGATGATTTGCTCTTTAACACCCATTGAGTAGTTACCACGACCGTCAAATGCTTTTGCACTAACGCCGCGAAAATCTCTGATACGTGGCATTGCAATCGAAATCAGTCGATCCAGAAACTCGTACATGTGCGCCCGACGCAAGGTAACCTTGGCACCGATCGCCATCTCATCTCTGATTTTGAAACCGGCTATCGACTTGCGAGCCAGACATACCACCGGCTTCTGGCCGGAGATACTGGCAAGATCGCGGGTCGCCTTCTCGATGATTTTCTTGTCCCCGACTGCTTCACCCAAACCCATGTTCAGAGTGATTTTTTGTAGCCTGGGCACTTCCATAGCACTCTTGTAGCCGAACTTTTCAGTAAGCGCCGGCGCAATCGTGTCTTTATATGTCTGTTCCAACCTGGTCATTTGAATCTTCTGTCTCTGGTCACACGCTCAGGCAGCGCCTAAACGGTTTCACCATTAGATTTAAAAATGCGTACCTTCTTGCCGTCCTCAACCTTGAACCCGACTCGATCACCTTTACCCGTTGCCGGATTAAAAACCATCAAGTTAGAAAGATCGATCGGCATTTCCTTATCAACGATACCGCCTGCAAGACCAGTGTTGGGATTACCTTTCTGGTGCTTCTTAGCGACGTTAACACCGTCGACAATCGCCTTGTCATCAAGAACCTGTCGCACTGTACCGCGACGTCCTTTATCTTTACCTGTAACAACGATTACGTCGTCACCTGTTGAAATTTTGCGCATTGTTTCTATTCCGCGAACGATCGGCTGCTACAGCACTTCAGGTGCAAGTGAAATAATTTTCATAAAACGCTCGGAGCGCAACTCTCGAGTTACCGGCCCGAAGATGCGGGTGCCGATTGGCTCAAGCTTGGCGTTCAAAAGCACAGCGGCGTTGCCGTCAAAACGAATTGCCGAACCGTCCGGCCGGCGAACCGCTTTGGCAGTGCGAACAACCACTGCGTTATATACCTCGCCCTTCTTCACTTTGCCGCGCGGAATGGCATCTTTAATGCTCACCTTGATGACATCACCCACGCGTGCATAGCGACGGCGCGAACCGCCAAGCACCTTGATGCACTGGACGCTTCTTGCACCGCTGTTGTCTGCGGCATTCAGAACGGATTGCATCTGTATCATTGTTCTATTCTCTGTTTCTTAACTAAAGCAAAAGTAAAAAGCGCCTAAATCGCTTTAGTTAAAATCTCATCCAGGGTCCAGGACTTGGTCTTCGAAAGAGGACGACAAGACTTGATCCGCACAGTGTCACCGATATTGGTTTCGTTGGCATCATCATGAAAACGATATTTGGTAGATCGAGTGATGAATTTGCCGTACATCGGATGACGTACACGGCGCTCGACCAGCACTGTGCCTGATTTATCCATCTTGTTACTGACCACCCGGCCGATAACAGTACGTTGCAATGGCGCTTGTTGTTCACTCATTTCTTAGCTACCCGCTTCACTTTGATCTGCCTTCTTCTGGGCAATCACGGTTTTAACCCTTGCAATGTTCTTTCGTGCCTGACCAAACAGGTGCGGTCGAATCATCTGCCCGGAACCTTGTAGCATACGCAGGTTGAACTGCTCTTTACGCAGCGCCACAAGTTCTTTCTCCAGATCATCGATCTGCTTTTCACGCAATTCACTGGCTTTCATTAGGCTACAGTCCTCACAACAAACGCCGTTTGAACGGGCAGTTTAGCCGCTGCACGTGCAAATGCTTCTCGTGCAATCTCTTCGCTGACGCCTTCCATCTCGTAGAGCACTTTACCGGGCTGAATCTTGGCTACCCAATACTCGACATTACCCTTACCTTTACCCATACGAACTTCGATAGGCTTTTTGGTGATTGGTGTGTCAGGGAAAATCCGAATCCAGATCTTACCGCCGCGTTTCACGTGTCGAGTCATCGCACGACGCGCTGATTCTATCTGGCGTGCCGTTATACGACCCCGGGCAGTGGCCTTCAGGCCGAATTCGCCGAAGCTTACCTTGTTACCAGACTGCGCAAGGCCGCGATTGCGTCCCTTGTGCTGCTTTCTGAATTTTGTACGTTTAGGTTGTAACATGTCTTAGTCCGAATCAGGCCAATCAGGCGCTGGCAGGCTGTTTAGCTGGTTGCTTAGGCTGTCTTTGACCCTGGTTTTTTGATTCTTTGACTTCACCACCTCGTACATCATCAAAATCAAAAACCTCACCCTTACAAATCCACACCTTGATGCCAATGACGCCATAGGTGGTGTGTGCTTCGGCGACACCGTAATCAATATCTGCGCGTAGTGTGTGCAAAGGTACCTGTCCGTCGTGATACCACTCACGTCGTGCGATCTCAGCGCCGTTCAAACGACCGGAAACTGCGATCTTTACACCACGTGCACCGAGACGCATCGTGTTGGTAAGCACGCGCTTCATTGCGCGGCGAAACATAACACGCCTTTCAAGCTGCTGAGCAACGCCCTCTGCCACCAACTGCGCATCGAGTTCAGGCTTGCGTATCTCTGATACATTGACCTTCACGTTGTTGATGTTCATTTTGAGCATCGGTGCAATCACGCGGCGAAGCTTCTCAATATCTTCACCCTTCTTGCCGATGACGATCCCGGGCCGCGCTGTGTGCACTGTGATTACAACTGCTCTGGAAGGTCGATCAATCTGAATTCTGCTAACAGAAGCATGTGCCAGCTTTTTCTTCAGGTACTTACGAACCGCGATATCTTCATTAAGAAAGTTCGCGTAATCGTGGCTGTTGGCATACCAGGTGGAGTTCCAGTCTGCTGATATACCCAGACGCATTCCAATCGGATGGACTTTCTGTCCCATGACTTACTCTCCCACTTCCACAGTTATGTGGCTGGTGCGCTTCAAAATTCGGTTGGCACGGCCTTTAGCACGTGGCTGAATACGCTTCATTGTCGGGCCGGCATCCACCATGATTGCTGAGACTTTAAGCTCATCAATATCGGCTCCATCGTTGTGCTCTGCATTGGCAATAGCCGAATCCAAAACACCTTTCACGAGGCCGGATGCCTTCTTGTTACTGAAGGTTAGTATCTCAAGCGCTTTCTCTACTTCAAGGCCACGAACCTGATCTGCAACCAGTCGTACCTTTTGCGGAGAGATCCGCGCGTGACGAAGTTTTGCTCGGGTAGCCATTATCGCGCCTTCTTGTCTGCCACGTGGCCACGGTAGGTTCGAGTCAGAGAGAACTCACCTAATTTGTGACCGACCATATTCTCACTGATCAAAACAGGCACATGCTGACGGCCGTTATGTACCGCAATGGTAAGCCCTACCATTTCAGGACTGATCATTGAACGACGCGACCAGGTTTTGATCGGCTTTTTGCTGTTTGCTGCAACCGCTTCATCCACCTTCTTTACGAGGTGATGATCGATGAACGGTCCTTTCTTAAGTGAACGTGGCACTGTTAGCTCTCTCTGTTAGCTCTACTTGGCCTTACGGCGACGAACAATAAGATTGTTCGTACGTTTATTTGATCGGGTTTTATAACCCTTGGTTGGTACGCCAGTCGGGCTGACGGGATGGCGACCACCTGAAGTACGACCTTCACCACCACCATGCGGATGATCGACCGGGTTCATTGCTACACCACGAACGGTTGGGCGAACACCGCGCCAACGCTTGGCACCGGCTTTACCGAGTTTACGCAGCGAATGCTCGCCATTGCTCACTTCCCCCACGGTAGCGCGGCAGTCAACAAGCACTTTACGCATCTCACCGGAACGCAATCGCAATGTAGCGTATGCGCCTTCGCGTGCAACGTACTGGACAGCTGCACCCGCACTGCGAGCGATCTGAGCACCCTTGCCCGGCTTAAGCTCGATGCAGTTAACTGTTGTACCAACCGGAATATTTGACAGTGGCAGTGTATTGCCAGGCTTTATCGGAGACTCGCGTCCAGACAGCACAGTGTCGCCAACCGCAAGTTTGTTGGTAGCAATGACGTAAGTACGCTCACCGTCAGCGTACTTTAATAAAGCAATGTGAGCGGTACGATTTGGATCGTATTCAATCCGTTCAACGACCGCAGGAATGCCGTCTTTGTTACGCTTGAAGTCGATCATGCGGTATCGCTGCTTGTGACCACCACCACGATGACGCACGGTAATGCGACCTGCGGAATTACGACCGCCGGACTTTGACTTCTTTGCCAGTAATGGTTCCCACGGGCCGCCTTTGTGCAGCTCGCTGTTAACCACTCGTACCTGAAAGCGTCGGCCTGGCGACGTTGGTTTTGTCTTATGCAATGCCATTGCGATTAGCTCTCAATATTCATGTAGTCGATATCCTGACCTTCGGCCAGACGAACGATGGCTTTGCGGGTAGTAGAGCGACGACCGATAGTCTGGCCACGCGCTTTTACCTTGCCTTTGATATTTGCGATACGAACCGAGACCACCTCAACTGAAAACAATTTTTCAATCGCGTTTTTAACTTCAAGCTTGGTTGCAGTTGGCACCACTTTAAAAGTGTGCTGACCGGCAAGCTCCGCCTGCATGGAGGTTTTCTCTGACACTACCGGTGCCAGTAGCACGCTGTACATGCGCTCTTCATTCATGACAAACGCTCCTCAACTTTCTTCAATGCTTCTGAAGTCATGACCACGTTGTTGTGGCGAAGCATCAACCATGGGTTAATGCCATCGACATCGGTGGTGGAAATATTAGGGAAGTTACGACCGGCAAAATGCAGATTGTCATTGACACCGGCATCTATGATCAACGCGTCTGTCAAACCCCAGTCTTTCATCGCTGCACGCAGCTCTTTCGACTTTGGCTCTGACACAGGGATTGAGTCGACCACAGTCAACCTTTCACTGCGCACCAACTCTGAGAACACAGATCTCATCGCTGCTCGATACATTTTCTTGTTAACTTTCTGGGTGTAGTCACGCTTGGAAGAAGCGAAAGTAACACCACCAGCACGCCAGATAGGACTTCTGATGGTTCCGGCTCGAGCGCGACCAGTACCCTTTTGACGCCACGGCTTGGCACCACCGCCACTGACCTGTGAGCGAGTCTTCTGAGCGCTGTTACCAGAACGGCCACCTGCCATGTAGGCATTAACCACCTGGTGAACCAGAGTCTCATTGTACGGTACAGCAAAAACATCATCAGACACGGTTACTGCGGCACCGGTTTTAGCTTGCAATTCCATAGTCGACTCTACTCTTCGCTCGCCTGATTATCATCGGCTGCATTGCTTTCCTGCTCTGCTGCAGCTGCTTTCTTTTCGTCAAGCTCTGCTTTGGTTGCAAGCCTGCTGTCTTTCGCTTTCATCGATGGTTTGACGATCACGTCACCGCCTTTGGCACCGGGTACACTGCCGCTGATCAACAACAACTGTCGTTCAACATCAACGCGAACCACTTCGAGATTTTGCTGTGTGCGTTGTACTGCACCCATGTGGCCTGCCATGCGCTTGCCTTTGAATACTCGTCCGGGCGTCTGGTTCTGACCTATAGAACCCGGTGCACGGTGAGAAACTGAGTTACCGTGAGTCGCGTCCTGCATTTTAAAGTTGTGTCTCTTCACACCACCAGCAAAGCCCTTACCGATGGTCACCCCGCTGACGTCGACCTTTTGGCCTGCTTCAAAACGATCAACACCAAACTCGTCACCGACTTCGATATCGTCGTTGGTACCGTCAGTACGGAATTCCCATAGGCCTCGGCCAGCCTCAGCACCACAGGCCTTGAAGTGCCCGGTCTCCGCTTTGTTTACCAGCGACGCGCGACGCTCGCCTGCAGTCACCTGCATAGCGGAGTACCCGTCTTTCTCGACAGTACGCACAACTGTCACCCGATTGGGTGGCATCTGCACAACTGTCACAGAGACAGCGTTTCCAGCGTCGTCAAAAACGCGAGTCATACCGGCCTTACGACCGACAATGCCCATCGTCATTAGTGTTCTCCAATAAAAAACGGTCGCATGCACTCGACAGAGTTTCTAATGCAACCACCTAGGCAGGGTTCTTCTACAGCTAGCCGCCCATTATAGCAGGATGTTGACAATCCTGTCACGCTTGGAGGCAAAATTGGCCCTAAATTTAATTAAGGCCTGTAGTAGTCGCCTAACTTAACTTAATTTGTACGTCTACACCGGCAGCAAGATCGAGCTTCATCAATGCATCAACTGTCTTGTCTGTCGGATCAACGATGTCCATCAAACGCTTGTGCGTCCGAATTTCGTACTGATCCCGCGCGTCTTTATTGACGTGCGGTGAAATCAGTACAGTAAAACGCTCTTTCTTAGTCGGCAAAGGAATAGGACCGAGAACCCGCGCACCAGTACGCTTGGCTGTCTCGAGAATTTCCCGCGCAGACTTATCAATCAGACGGTGATCGAACGCTTTGAGTCTGATACGTATGGTTTGGGTCGGTGAGACGGCCATGTTCTATTCCTTACTCTTCTATCTTACGCGTGTATTTTTGAAACAACGCCGGCACCGACGGTTCGGCCACCTTCGCGTATCGCAAATCGTAAACCTTCTTCCATCGCGATCGGTGCAATCAGCTCAACGTCCATCTTGATGTTGTCACCCGGCATAACCATCTCGACACCTTCTGGCAACTCACATGCACCAGTAACGTCTGTGGTTCGGAAGTAAAACTGCGGACGATAACCTTTGAAGAATGGCGTGTGACGGCCACCTTCGTCTTTCGACAAAATGTATACCTCACACTCGAATTTTGTGTGCGGGTTGATGCTGCCCGGTAAGCAC
>CALLLW010000080.1 GCA_938007995.1 uncultured Granulosicoccaceae bacterium
CGCGAGCAAAACCAAACGCACCCGCAGTGAAGCGGTCAAAAAGCGAGGTCCAAAACGATGAGTATGAAAGTCGTGAAGCTATACCTGTACTGCGATACCGAGCAGGCCATGTCATTGATTGAGTTTATCGATCAACTCAGAGACGCTGTTGCTGATCACTACGCAGACGATATTCAACAGATGATGCGATTGGAGTTAGAGGAACAATCCGATCAGATCCAGTTGCCGTTTGATGATCCTATCGACTTCTGAATAATAACGCTCAGCCAGCGGTTTAACACCCGCTGGCTCCACTGCTGACTATCCTGCCGCAAATAGCTGCGCGTTTGCTGCGGCGTTAACAGTATGGATACTTGAAACAGAGGTAGTCTGGCGCAAAACCACGACACACATGGAGATATTTGTATAGCAATGCATTAGGCTGGAGACGCTCCATCAACAGCCAAACTCAGCGACCATTCCTGTCCGGTAATGCTCCAATTATTGCACCTTGAGTCTGTTATGCAGGCGGAGCATTGTAGGCAATATCTTACGTTATGATTACAATTATCAATTCAGCAGCAGTTAGCCAACCCCTGCTAACCGAGTGGTTTTCTACACATATACTGGCGAGTGTTTAGTTGGTTAAAAATTGCGTTTCCGAAAATAATAGGAGCTCTGCACCGCCGCTTTGTTGTGGACCAGACGGCATTGTGAGCGTGCCCGATTTTATACTACCCGATAACTCGTGCGATTGTCATTTTCATATTTTTGATGAGCCTTCACCGCAGGTTTTCCCCAGAACCTATACAGCGCCTGCCGCACCACTCAAAGATTTAGTAAACCTGCATGACACGCTTGGTGTTACACGATCGGTTGTGGTGCAACCGAGTATCTATGGCACCGACAATCGAACAACGCTGTCAGCGGTTCAGTCGACAAGTACAACCAAAGCTATTGCAGTAGTCGATGACAGTGTATCTTTGGCAGAGTTGAAGGAGCTAACCGAAGCCGGTGTTGTGGGTTGTCGCGTTAATTTGCTTTTTCAAAGTAATACTGCACCAATTAACTTGCGAGTATTATCGCGAAAAATTTCTGCGGTTGGCTGGCACTTGCAGATTCTGGCTGATGTTTCTACATTTCCAGACCTTGAGAAAACCGTACGTTCGCTCAGGGTTCCCGTTGTGCTCGATCACATGGGGCACATGGTTTCACAAAAAAGTGTCAAGGATCCGGGCTTTCAGCAATTGTTACGACTGCTCGGAGACGGACTCGCCTGGGTGAAGTTATCGGGCGCCTATCGATTAACAGATGGTCATCACCCGGATTATTCTGATGTTGATGATATCGTCAATGCGTTAATCCACACGAATCCAGATCAGCTGGTTTGGGGCAGCGACTGGCCACACCCACAGGTTCCCCATGCGATGCCAAACGATACACAATTACTCAATTTGGTTGCAAAGTGGGTACCCGATGCATCCTTGAGAAATCGTATTCTCGTTGACAACCCGGAACAACTTTATGGATTTTAATATTGTGTCTACAGCCACGAAGTTACCAGAGAGTCTGAACTGCAAGTGAGTGAAAACGCCATACAGCAAGCCCACCTTGTAATGGATGCTCATATCGATGCATTGAATAATCGCGATGCCGTTGCAATCGCCAAAACACTGCATTTTCCTCATCACCGATTGAGCGGCACCAACTGGAAAACGTGGGAAACAGCTGATCACTATTTTAAAGACTTCCTTGAGCGCGCAGGTTCAAACTGGCATCGTTCAACATTTGAAGATATCAAGGTAGTAGATTCTTCTTCAAACAAAGTCCACATGGATGTTAAGGTTTGTCGCTACGATTCTAACGGCACACAAATCCTCAGCTTCAGATCCCTTTGGGTTATTGTTGAAATCAACGGTGTTTGGGCGACTAAAGTCAGATCATCGTTTGCGCCGTCATAGACCGCGAGTTGATACTGTCTTGAATACTCACCTGGCGGCTTAGACCGGCATTTGCTCCTGGCGCCTGATATTCCAGACGCATACTTTTTGAATTTTGAATATGCCCGGTACTTTGCTCGGCTGCTCAAAAAGAAGATGGGGATGACAAATACGTAGTATCGCAACACAGCTTGCTGCATTGATCAGTGTTGAACAACGGTCTATGGCATCCTCATCGATATCAACACAGAAGATTGCATCCATTGTGGTGATACCCCTGCGATAGAAACAGATGCGAGTACCATTCCACGATAGCTATTCTGCGATTCGGCTTGCCTAACCAATGTGATTACGGCGAAGGTGCAAGTGTTTATTGACTAGTTGTCGGAACAGCTTGTCAATCCGCCGAGTTGGGAACGTAATACGAATAACAGAGGTGGGTGGTCAACAGATAAGTTAAAGACACATTCGGGATACGCTTGACTCACCTGAGTCGAATCAGTTTCGAAATTGATCGCGACAGTGGAGTGTATCGCCACACATGTTAATACCGCAGTGCGCCTGGATTATATGGAAATGACGAATACTGATTTCGAAAACTACTCGTTTAATTAGAATTTTTAAGCAATATAGTCTCTACGGGCCCAATAGGACTCTTCACGAGTACAGTTCGATTCGAGATCACTATGACTACCACAGCAACAGTCAATTACCACCTCCATAAACCGGAACGGCAGGCATTCATGATTGACGCTGAGGGTATCGTAGGCAACATCATTGCGCCAGAGCTGGTGGCCACTGAGATATCCGTAGAGGATATACGCTCTTCCAATATCACTGCCTCGTTTGAGCAAGCTTCGGTTGAGTTTGCCAAATTCAATATTGCTGTTGATGTGCTTGTTGAGACAAGTGGGTGGCAGTCACAATATGATGCTGACATAACGCGGTTACTAAAAACACGGCTCAATATTGAGGAAGTGATTGTTTTCGATCACATGCTGCGTATCGACGATGAAAACGCTGATCGCAAGCCCGCCCGTAATGTGCATAGCGACTACAGTGCCGCCGGTGCACAGCAGCGACTGATCGATCTGCTGGGTGAAGAGCAAGCAACAGAATGGGCCTCTGGTCACTACGCCTTTATCAACGTGTGGCGACCCGTTGGAGCAGAAATTAATTCTTCACCATTGGGCTTTGTATTACCTACCAGTGTAGATGAGTGTGACTGGATACTACTTGATCTAATTTACCCCGATCGAGAGGGGCAAATACTGGGGCTTGCAGCGAACCCGGCGCATCAGTGGATTTACCAATCGAGAATGACACCGGATGAGGTAGCCTTCTTTAACATTTTTGATAACAAAGGGTTACCGTCAATCGCGCATAGCGCCATGGATATGCTTGAAAACCCGGCAAAGAACACCGTGCGAAAAAGTCTTGAAAGCCGCACGCTGGTTCGTTATCGCGAAACAGATACCAGCACTGGATATTTCACCCGCAATTCAAATGGCAATACCACGGGTAAGTAAACCCGAGGGGCGTCAATGAAACGTTTCTTACTTACTGACCAACTCAAAGAGGCAACATGTCTAAAACAATTTTAATTACCGGCTCAACCGATGGCATCGGACTTTTAACAGCGAAAACACTGGCTGCTAAAGGACATACTGTTTTACTGCACGGCAGAAGCGAGGAAAAGCTCGAAAAGGCAGCAAAGGAAATTGGTAACAATGCGGCAACCTATACCGCTGACCTGTCGCGTATGGATCAGGTACACACACTGGTATCCAGTATTGGTAAACTGCATAGCCAGCTCGATGTAGTGATCAATAATGCAGGGGTATTAAAAGTGAGTCAAACACAAACCGCCGACGGATACGATGTTCGCTTTATGGTGAACACGTTTGCGCCATACGTACTAAGCAGAGGCTTACTGCCCGTACTTAGCAAGGAATCGCGGATCGTCAATCTTTCATCGGCTGCGCAAACACCGGTTGATCTTGAAGTACTGCATGGGCGTAAGCAAGTTGATGACATGGAGGCCTATTCACAAAGCAAGCTGGCCATCACCATCTGGTCGCAGGAATTGGCAAAAGAACTTGGCGACGGCCCTGTTGTGGTTGCCGTTAATCCCGGCTCTTTACTGGCATCAAAGATGGTCAAAGAGGGCTTTGGCGTTGAAGGTAAAGACATGCAGGTCGGTGCTGATATTCTGTGCGAAGCAGCTACTGGTGAGACGTTTGCCAGTGCATCGGGCAAATACTTCGACAACGACAAAGGCACTTTTGCGTCACCTCACGCCGCCGCAATGGATCCCAGTCACTGCGCTGAAGTAATGCAAGGCATAGAGGCTGTGATAACTAAACTGGCCTGATCTTGTTTACGTTGATTTGGACTGACCTGCAAGGTAAGCCCACGCAATGACAATCGAAACAATAATAACCTTGACACAAACGGGATTAACACTATGACAAACAATGCACTGTCTGCTGCACGCAGTATAGAACGACCGACGCAAGCAGCGATGCTTCAACGTGACCCCGCTGTGCATGCGTTCTGGACTGAGAATCGGGACTTGTTTGTGGACGCATGGAAACAGTGGGAGGCGAATGAAAGCGAACTCTCCAACCAGCTTGATAACAGCTTATATGACACAAGCCTGCGCAACACCATCGAACTTGCCTGGCAGGACCCGGGCAAAGAGGCTGAGGTAAAATCATTGTGGAAAGAGGTATTCCCGGGTGTATACGAGGCGCAGTTCTTTAACCCCGGGCAACTGGCCACACTGCGAAACTATCTGAAGCATGTGGCTGACGCCGGTATACCGTTGCGACCACCATACGGCATATCACTTAATCGCGGCGGCGCTATGCTGGATAAGCGATCAGAAGGCTATCTGGCAGCGCCGGATTTTCAGGCTTTTTATCAGGACCTGATGAATCGCTATATGCGGCCTGTAGCACGATTGTTATTTCCGGATATAATGGGTTATGACTCACAAACCTTTGGTTTCTCAATTCAATGGCAACCGGAAACCGACACATCGCTACGTGCACATACAGATGCATCGTCGGTGACACTAAATATAAATCTGAACCTGCCCGGTGAGGAATTTTCAGGTTCCGGTGTGCGCTTTTTTGACAATGCAAGCCGCCAGGTAAGTGAACTGACGTTCGCCCCTGGAACTGCATTAATCCATCACGGTAGCGTTCCTCATGAATCAATGCCGATCACAGAAGGCGAACGTTCTAATCTGGTTTTATGGCTGTACGGTGAGTCCGGACAGGTTGCAAGACCGGGAAACGAGCAAAAAATGGTCGATGCAAAAGAACGCTGGACTGTACCCTCTGCGCAGAATGATGCATTTGCACCGTTCTGATTCACCCCCTGCACTACAACTTGACGCACTATAAAAGCTTATTACAGTGGACCCGTTGCATGCGCTAACTCTCAATGAGCTCCTGGCGTTCGTGATAGATTCACTGAAACCTAATACGTACAACAGGCGGACCCATTGATATGCCACGCAAAGATCGACCGCAGTCACCAGATGGTCGCTATCTGGTGGCTAAGGGCATACTCAAACGCTGCACTAACCCGGATCTCGATGAATCGATACGCCGAAAAACAGTCAAAAAGCTCATGCAGGCAAGACTGGCACGGGATAAGACAGCAACACTTGAAGCGAAAATAGCACTTGGTGAGGCAGGCCCCGTCTGGTGGGATGACAACCAGCCTGACTACAGCGGCAAACATCCATCAGACACGCCATACGCCAGCTGGTGGGATTCACTTGATGAAGCCGCAAAACAGGCTGGCATGTAGTGAAGCGGTATTGTCGGGGGATCTATTTTCAGGTTTCACAGTCGAAACCCCAACTCAGCTAGAGGCAGGTGTAGCAATGGATAATAACCGAAGAAAATTCAGCAAGTTACTGTGTGGCAGCACTATGTTAGGCACAGCATTAAGCACACGCCGGGCGATTGCAGCACCACTGGATCCTGACTCCCCTAATGCAAAATCACTGAAATTCACTTTGAAATCAGAGAACGAAAACACGGTCTGTTCAGGCTGCCTGTTCTACAGCAACGTGGATGATAACAACGGACGCTGCATTATTTTTAACAACAGTGAAGTACCTGCCGTTGGCTGGTGCACCTCTTTCCAGGCAAAGAAGTAGCAATCAGACAGCATGCTGTAAGTTAGTCAATTACCAGCGCGCTCAAGACCAGTGCGCCAATCAGTGTGTTTTTACTGGTTTGGCAGTAGCACTAAGTACAAGCACATTGCCAATTACTATTAAAATCACCCCTGCAATAGCCACCACTGACCACCGGTAGTCTTCCAGTACGGTGCTGATCAGCAGCGCCACCACCGGAAAAGCCACTCCTGCATACGCACCTTTTGCTGCTCCTATTCGACTAATCAGTGTCAGATAACAGCCGAAAGCTATCACTGAACCAAACACTGCAAGATACAGCAACGCCAATAAATAGCTTGGCGTCAGTTCAATAGATGGGGGCTCACCACTGAGGATTGCTATACCGCTCATAACGACAGCGCCGGCAAACATGCCCACCATATTGGTTCGCATCACCGGCAAACCCGCTTTTGAATTACGTGCTGATATGACATTACCCAGTGATGCAAACCATGTAGCCAGTACACCAAGAGCCACCGCACCCACCAGTCGCGGATTAGACTGCACGCTGGCAAATTCCGGATAGAACACAAGCAACAGTCCGGTGATGCCAATAACACTTGCAACCAGCGCCCTGCCATCCACAACCACTTTGAAAAATATCCGTTGGTTGAGAATATTCATTATCGTTATTAAAGAAAAGAGAATGGCTACAAGACCAGTTGTCAGGTCATTGGAAGCCAGATAAAAAAGCCAGTAGTTAAGGCAAAACAACATCACACCCTGAGCACAAACGAATAACAGATCGCGCCCTCTGGGAAGATCTGCCAGCCTGCCTTGTGCGAGCAACCAACAGGCAATAAGTGCGGCTGCTATAAAGAAACGCCATGCCACTGACCAGCTTTCAGGCACTGGACCTAGCTGGAGCTTAATCACGTACCAGGTAGTGCCCCAAATTAATACAGTCACCATGTACAACAGCAGATTTGTCAAAACGTATTCGCCGGAACATAAAGCAACAAGCTACCATGCCTGCAGACTTATTACATACGAAATCCTGCTATTGATTGACGGCGCTGTCAGCCTGAGCAGAAAAGTCTAACAACGAAACAGCAGAAAGGCTCTGTTTCACACGTAGCCACAGCATCCCGACATATTCATGTACCACCCGATCAACACTGAGCAGCGCAGAAGCACTCGGCAAACTGAGAGCACGGTTGGAAACGATAAACTCTGTCGGCGCTAATGAGCGCCTGACTTTATGTTTGCGTAAAATCATATTGATTCTGGGCAAATGCATGGCTGTACTGACCGATACCAAACGACTGTCCGGCCTGTTGATATTTAGCCATGTAACAGCAGAGTCGATTTCATCCTCCGTATCCAGCGCCTGATCAAACCGGATCATCTTTTCCGCTGGTACGCCAAGGACGAGAGCCATCTGATACATCTTTGTAGCATGACTGGGCGTATCTTTGGCTAATGGCGCACCGCTGAGCGCCAGTGTTGTATCGGATTTTGACTGCCATAAGCGCACTGCCTCGGATAATCTGGCTAAAGCCACAGGATCCAACTGTGTGTTAATCGGAAGTTGATCAGATAAAACGTGGCCGTACCCGTGTACCAGAATCAGCCCGGTATCATCAGGCGCTCCCTGTAGCACCGGGAACTGGTTTTCAAGACTTGCCACCAATCGATTCGAGACTGCAGGTACCGAAACAAGGATCAGCAATGTACATAACAGTATTGCCGCCACATAGCATGCCCTTGGCCACCAACGCTTCAGTAGCAAACTGATTAACAACAGAACTGGCAGACCGGGAATTACATTCAAAAAGACCGAAATCAGTTTTTTTAAAAGAAAACCATCTATCACGATCTTGCCTTTTTTGCTGTTATTGCTTTAACTGCTTTTGCTGCGAAGCGCTATGCGCGTTCCATTAACAGGGCAATGCCCTGCCCCACGCCGATACACATCGTACACAGCGCCAGTTGTTTCTTCTGTTGCTGCAATTCAACTGATGCAGTAAGAGCCAGCCGGGTACCGGACATGCCCAATGGATGGCCAAGTGCGATCGCACCTCCATTAGGATTAACTCTTGAATCATCGTCATTGATACCAAGCAGCCGAAGTACTGCCAGCGACTGTGCGGCGAAAGCCTCGTTCAATTCAATCACGTCGATATCATCGATACTGTGACCTGTGCGCTGCAATAGTGTGTTTATCGCAGGCACCGGACCAACTCCCATTATTCGTGGCTCGACTCCCGCTGCAGCCATACCAATATATTTTGCCTTTGGAATCAGGTTGTATTTTTCTACTGCGGCGCCGGAGGCAACGATCATCGCAGCGGCTCCGTCATTAACTCCTGAAGCGTTGCCTGCTGTAACACAACCATCTGCCTTGAATGGCGTTGATAATGACCCAAGCTTTTCCAATGTTGTTGCCCGTGGATGCTCGTCAACGCGTACTTCTACTGCCTCACTTTTACGCTGCGGAATGTAGATAGGGGTTATCTCAGCTGAGAATCGATCAGCTGCAATCGCTGCAGCGGTTTTTTGCTGTGATCTCATCGCAAAAAGATCCTGATCAGCGCGAGATATTTGATATTCCTCGGCAACGTTCTCTGCAGTTTCAGGCATCGAATCTGTGCCATACGCTGTTTGAAGCGCATTGTTTATAAAGCGCCAGCCAATGGTTGTGTCGTAAATCTCGGCGCTTCTTGAAAAAGCCGTATTGGCTTTTGGCATAACGAACGGCGCACGACTCATGCTTTCCACTCCCCCTGCAATGACGATTTCAGATTCACCACAGGCAACCGATCTGGCGGCAAGCCCTACCGACTCTAATCCGGAGCCACACAACCTGTTCACAGTAGATGCAGGCACAGTGACAGGCAGACCGGCAAGTAACACCGCCATGCGTGCGACGTTGCGGTTATCTTCACCCGCCTGATTGGCGCAGCCGATTATCACATCATCTACTGCTGCCGGATCAAGCTGAGGTGCAAGCTTTATTAATGATTCAATAATTGTCGCCAGCAGATTATCCGGCCTGACGTCTGCCAACACTCCGGCGAACCTGCCGATAGGCGAGCGTGTTGACTCGCAAAAATAGACTTCTCTCATTGATGATTACCATGTGTTTTGCGTGGCGTATTAAAACGCTGATTAAATGTTGCTGCCGGCGGTGGCAGTGAGCCACTGATACAAGTAGCGAAACTGTCAAGCCACACCTCCGATTGTTTTGTCAGAGTCTGATATAACCCGACAACAAAACATCGACATTGATACTCAGGCCAGTCATCGATGTGAAGCTCATACGGCACCTCGGGAGTACGAAGCAGCAGCCTGCGCCACTCATGAATAAGCAGACATCGCAATATCAGACTATCAAGCGGTGAAAGCCGCGCCGGTGAACTTACTTCTGAGAACCGGCTGATTAAATCCGCATAGCTCTGTTTTATTGTATCCGGCATGCAGCCTTGCATCACCCAATCAGGCATCTGTGCTATTTCACCCTTTACTACCAGGCAGTCTTTGAATTTTGTACTTAAACCATTTTTCAGATGGCACAAGAAGCTGCTGGAAGATAGTTTTATTGCGGATGTGCCCGCTAGGTTTTCTAGTGAACTACCAGGCCTTGCGACTACTATCTGCCAGATATCAGAAGCAATCGGTGTTGTGGTGTTACCCGGTACAGCGGCATAGATTCTTTCTGACGCCTGCTGTGATAACTCATACCCTTCATTGCTAAGTTCATAGAAGCTTTCGCGGCCAAGCTTCTGGCGTTCAATCCAGCCATCAGCTGCCAACCGGGATAATGCAGTGCGCACTGCACCGGCTCCAACACCCATTTCGCCAAGCACTTGCTGTACTGTTTTTGCCGAAATATTACCACCCCGAGCAAGCACAACATCGCCAAAAAAGGTAATAATCAAAGACCAGACCTTAAGCGTTTTGTCCTGCTGCAGTGCACTTAGCAGATTTTCAACATCACGACTCAGTTGATTCACTGACAACGCGTTTTGCCTTTAAGCCGCATCAATAGCGTTCATCGTGTGTAGTTCATAGCTCGCCACCGCTTCTTTATGCTGATTGAGCAACTGTACATGCCACCGCACTTCACCGTACTCACTGTTACGCCGTTTCTTGCTCTTTACAGTCAGCGTTACGGAAATACTGTCACCTGCAACCACAGGCTTTTGAAAGCTCAAACCATCCAGACCGCTATTGGCAAGCACCGGCCCCGGATCGGGATCAACGAACAACCCGGCAGCGAAGGCCAGCAACAAATAGCCATGTGCAACACGCCCCGGAAAAAAAGGATTGGCGCTGGCCGCTTTTTCGTCCATGTGTGCATAAAATGTATCGCCGGTAAAGTGTGCAAAGTGTTCGATATCATCAATGCTGACCTGCCTTGGCCCGACTTTAATGGTTTCAGCAATCTGCAAATGATCAAATGTTTTCCTAAACGGGTGTACATCAGATTCAATCTGCGTTGCACCGGGAAAATAACAATTGCCAATGCCACTGAGAATATCTCCACTACCCTGCAGTGATGTTCTTTGCATGTAATGCTTTACCGCTCTGATACCACCGAGCTCTTCACCTCCGCCTGCTCTGCCGGGACCACCATGAGTCATGTGTGGTAATGGCGATCCGTGACCCGTCGCCTCACTGGCTGAAGTACTGTTATTAAAGTACAAACGACCATGATGTGCTGCTGACGCCAGAGTAATAGCTTTGGCAAACTGTGGATCCTGTGTGACCACAGAAGCCACCAGACTACCGCCACCTCGATTCAACAACTCTGCTGCATGGCTGACGTCGTTGTAAGGCATCAAGGTTGCCACCGGACCAAACGCTTCAGTGTTGTGAACATGCCTCGCGGCATCTGGATTATCACACAGATAAAAGCGGGGGCGCATAAACGCACCAATGCTTGTATCTAAATCCGTAGATTCCAGTGGCTTTGCTGTAGTCAGTAAGCTCGCTTCCTGTGCAATTAGTTCAGATTTTTGCAGCACATCTTCACGCTGCGATATCGAAACCAGTGCACCCATTTCGGTGTCTGCATTTTTGGGATGCCCCACCTTCACACTGGTAAGCTTTGCACAAACCGCTTCTGCTATATCAGCCTTAATGGCATGTGGCACCATTATTCTTCTGATCGCAGTGCATTTTTGCCCGGCTTTGGTTGTTATCTCACGATAAATCTCATCTACAAACACATTAAAATCATCGCTACCAACCGTAACGTCTTCACCCAGCACGGTACTGTTCAGACTGTCCTGCTCTGCATTGAATCCAATCGAATGCTTGAGCAAATGCCGGTGAGATCTTAGTTCAAAGGCTGTCTGCGCTGAGCCAGTAAAGCTGACGTGATCCTGCGATTGAAGCTGCTCAAACAAACCAGTTGGCCTGCCAACAATTAATTGCATTGACCCGGCCGGAAATATCTTACTGTCTACCATTAATTTAAAACATGCAGCGGTAAGATAGGAAGTCACCGTGGCTGGCTTGATGATCGACGGCACACCCGCAAGCAACGCCGGCGCAAGTTTTTCGAGCATCCCCCAGACCGGAAAATTAAACGCATTTATCTGTACAGCGACACCCTGCCTGCTGGTGTAGATGTGTTGACCTATAAACGTGCCGTGCCTCGAAAGTTGCTCGACATCTCCATCAAGCAGAATATGATCATCCGGTAGCTCCCGTTTTGCTTTCGACGCATAGACAAATAAAGTACCAATACCTCCTTCTATATCAATAGCGGAGTCAGCTTGCGTTGCACCGGTATGAAATGACAACTCCGTGAGATGCTGTTTGTTTTCATTTAAATAGGTTGCCAGCGCTTTGAGCCTCGTTGCACGCTGGTGAAAAGTCATTTCACGAAGTGCAGGACCTGCCTGAATACGTGCGCAGTCGAGCATTGCAGCAATATTCAACTGATCAGAGCCTGCCCGCGCCACTGCCTCACCATTCACTGCAGACACAATAACCTGTGCAGAGTCACCCGGGCAAACCCATTGATCGTTAACATAACTTTCGACATTAATCATTGTTGTTACTCATGAACGGTTGCTAACCAGATTTGTCGTCATGCGGATAAAATATTTAATCTGCCATGAGTCATCGGCTATGTTATTTTTATCGCTGGAAACCGAAAACCTGCAAAATAAACCATGAGCCAACCCCCTCTTGCCATAGTTACCGGAGCCGCAGGTGGCATTGGACGCAGCATTGCGGCCGAGCTTGCTGTCCAGCAGTGGATAGTTGTGGTTAACGATATTGATAAGGCTGCAGCCACACAAACGGCAGAAGATATTTGTAAGCATGGCGGTGAGGCAGTTGCCATTTCCTGTGACATCGGTGACCAGGCATCTGTATCCGAACTGTTCTGTACCATACAACATCAATTCAGCCGCCCGGCAAATCTACTTGTGAATAACGCCGCTGTACAAACCTGGTCATCAATTGATGAGCTGAGTATTGAAGACTGGCAGAAAACTATCAACACTAACCTGACAGGTTGCTTTTTAATGACAAAGCACTTTGCCAAAGCAGCAACCCGGGGCAGCTCAATCATCAACATCGGCTCGGGTTGCAATCATCTGGCGTTTCCCTCTTTGGTCGACTACACCGCCAGTAAAGGTGGAATCGAAATGTTCACCAAGTCAGCAGCACTTGAGCTTGGTTCGCGCGGCATACGCGTCAACTGTATAGCACCGGGCGCTATCGCAACTGAGAGAACCGCCGCTGAAACCGGCAACTACAATCAGAGCTGGGCAGCAATAACGCCGTTGCAGCGGATTGGCACGCCCGAAGACATTGCCAATGCAGTGCTGTTGCTGATCGATGCCAAAGCAGGCTTCATCACCGGCCAAACCATCAACGTAGACGGCGGTTTGTTCAGTCGTGCAATATGGCCCGAGAACTATTAAAGGAATCGCGCCCGAAGCATCACATGCTTATCTTTCTGAAATATGTTACAGTATTCTGAGCAGAGCTTCAATTTTTGTAACGCTTTGCCGAAAACAGAACATATATCGCCCGGAGGAGACCCGCTATGTATTCGCAAGGCCTGATAGGCGCAGACACAGCGACCAAGGAGACCGCCGAGTTCCTGGCAGAGTTTCAGGCACGCATTGATGCTGAAGAAAAGATCGAACCGAATGATCCGATGCCGCAGGCGTATCGCAACACGCTGATAAGAATGATCGGCCAGCATGCACACTCAGAGATTGTCGGCATGCTGCCGGAAGGCAACTGGATTACCCGCGCACCCTCACTGCGCCGCAAGGTTGCACTGCTCGCCAAAGTTCAGGATGAAGGCGGCCATGGTTTGTATTTGTACTCTGCAGCGGAAACACTCGGCGTGTCACGCGAACAAATGACAGAAGAGCTGCTCAGCGGCAAAGCAAAGTATTCTTCTATCTTTAACTATCCGACACCCACCTGGGCAGATATCGGCGCTATTGGCTGGTTAGTTGATGGTGCCGCGATCATGAATCAGGTGCCACTGTGCCGCTGCTCATACGGGCCCTACGCCAGAGCCATGATTCGCGTTTGTAAAGAAGAGAGCTTTCATCAAAGACAAGGTTATGAATTGATGAAATCACTGACCGAAGGTAACGAAGATCAAAAAGCCATGGCACAGGATGCGCTGAACCGCTGGTGGTGGCCGTCCCTAATGATGTTTGGCCCTCCAGATTCGGACAGCCAACACTCTGATCAATCAATGAAATGGAAAATCAAACGCTTCAGTAACGATGAGTTACGGCAAAAGTTTGTTGACGCTACTGTGCCACAGGCAGAATTAATCGGCTTAACCATGCCCGATCCTGATCTGAAGTGGAATAACAGCTTAAACAACGGCGCTGGCGGTTATGACTTTGGTGAGATTGACTGGGATGAATTCTGGCGAGTCGTTAAGGGCCACGGCATGATGAATAAAGATCGTATTCGAGCCAGAAAGAAAGCCTGGGAAGACGGCGCGTGGGTTCGTGAAGCATCGCTCGCCTATGCGGCCAAGCAAAAAGCCAATGCCGCTTAAGTGGGCTGCTTAAACGTGATGCTCACCAGGGTGACTTGCACATGACCGAAAACCTGATGCCGCTATGGGAAGTGTTTATCCGCCCGCGAAATGGCTTGAATCACAAACACGTTGGCAGTGTACATGCGGCAGATGCAGCAATGGCCATGCAGGCCGCACGCGATGTTTACACACGCCGCGAGGAAGGAAATTCTATCTGGATAATTCCCGCTGCCAGTATTGTCGCCAGTGATCCGGCCAATGCCGAAGAAAATTTTGATCCGGCATCAGATAAAATATACCGCCACCCGAGCTTCTACGATATTCCCGATGATGTCGGGCATATGTAGAGGGCAACAGTAAAATGAATCCTGATCCGCTGTTACAAACGGTCGTCCAGATTGCTGATGATCACCTGATACTTGGTCATCGGCTATCCGAATGGTGTGGTCATGCGCCTATGCTGGAAGAAGATTTATCCATGCCGAATATGGCATTAGACCTGATCGGCCAGGCACGCGCGCTATACAACTATGCGGCGAAGCTTGAAAACAAAGATCGCACTGAAGACGACTTCGCCTATTTAAGAAGTGATCGTGAGTACACCAACTGTCTGTTGGTAGAGCGCCCGAATACCGACTTTGCCTATACCATGCTCAGGCAGTTTTACTTTGCCACGTTTATGCAACCGTTCTGGCAATCGGTATCAAGTGGCACTGATGAAACCCTCAAGGGGATTGCTGCTAAAGCTTATAAAGAAACCGGCTATCATGTGCGCCATTCTGGGGAATGGATTATAAGACTGGGGGATGGCACAGAAGAAAGTGCACGGCGTATGAACGATGCAGTAGCAGAGCTGCACCCCTATACCGATGAAATGTTTACAGCAGATGCCGCCAGACAATACTGCATTGAGAACGGCGCTGTTCCTGACATGCAATCGATTCAAGCGATCTGGAATAACAACATCAGTCAGGTATTTGCACAAGCCAGGCTGACTATTCCCAAAACACCCTACCCGCAAACCGGCGGACGCCAGGGACAACACACTGAAGACTTTGGCTTCCTGCTGGCTGAACTGCAGTATATGCAGCGCAGTTACCCGGGAGCCAAATGGTAATGACCGCTCCAGATGTTAGTCAGCCAGATATAAACCTGGCTAAACAGATCGCTGCCAATGTACCGGATCCGGAACTTCCCTATCTGACTCTGGCTGATCTTGGAATTCTGCGCACGGTAGAGCTACAGAATGATACGGTTGTGGCGTATGTTTCACCAACCTATAGTGGCTGCCCCGCACTTGATGTGATCGAACAGTCTGTACTCAGCGCTCTGCAACAGGCAGGCTTTAAAGCACGGATAGAAAGATCCCTGTTGCCACCGTGGACCACAGACTGGATAACCGCAGAAGGACATCGAAAACTCAAAGCCAATGGCATTGCGCCACCGCACAGTGCCTCCGGCAATAAACAAACATTGTTTGCCGAGAGAAAGGTAACCTGCCCGAACTGCGACAGCGGCAATACAGAAAAAATATCTGAATTCGGCTCTACTCCGTGTAAATCCCAATATCAGTGCAAACAGTGCCGTGAGCCTTTCGAATACTTTAAGTGCCATTAACATGAGTACTTTTAATTCACTGACAATCAGCCATATCAGACCTCAGCCGGACGGCGTAACACTGGGTTTTTTCCTGCCTGATCATTGCAGCGAAGACTACCACTTTATTCCCGGCCAGTACCTGACGCTGCGTGCAACTATTAACAACATCGATGTGAGACGCTCTTACTCTATCTGTTCGTATCATAAAGACAAGCTGTTGGAAGTTGGCATCAAGCGCGTTCCGGATGGCGTGTTCTCCAACTACGCTGCCACACTTAAACCAGGCGATCAGCTACAGGTAATGAAGCCTGATGGAAGATTTACCGCTGACATAGGCGGCACGCATAACTACCTGCTGATAGCAGCTGGCTCAGGCATTACACCGTGCTTGTCTATAGCGCGCTCGGTTCTTGAAGACGAGCCAGACAGTCGCATTACACTGCTATATGGCAACAGAACCTCACAAAGCATCATGTTCCGACAAGAGCTGGATGATCTCAAGGACCGATACAATCAACGCTTAATGCTGCTTCATATACTCAGCGGCGAACAACAGGATGCCGAACTGCTGAATGGCCGGATTGATTCACACAAACTACAGCGTTTTGATCAGGCAGGCATGCTTGATATCCGTGCATTTGATGCCGCCTACCTCTGTGGGCCAAAAGCGTTGATTGATGATTGTAGCATCGCACTGACTGAGCTAGGCCTTGAGAAAGAGCAAATCAGATTCGAGTTATTCCATACCGGAGCAACGCCGCCTGACACCAAAAAGACACCAGCTGTTAACCACAGCAAAGATGGTGTTTCAGTGACAGTTATTCATGATGGCTCAGAGCGCCGGATACAGGTAGATAACGAGACCGTTCTTGCTGCAGCCCAAAGAGCCGGGCTTGATCTGCCGTTCTCCTGCGCTGGAGGTATGTGCTGCACTTGTCGTTGCAAAGTTATCTCCGGTGATACCTCAATGGATGTTAACTTCTCACTGGCAGACTGGGAGATTGAAGCAGGCTTCACACTGGCCTGTCAGACGCGCCCTGATGGCGACAACGTTGTACTGGACTTTGATGCAAGCTGACCCTTGCGATGGCTGGCAAAAGTAAAACGGTATTTAAACCTCTATGGCGCTGTGTAGCCGACATTCTATTGAATCAATAGATCGGGATATTCTGTTGATCCCCGAAGTTTTTGAAGGCAGATGGCAGTAGAGGTGTAAATCTGAAATTGGTGAGCTTAACTACGCGAGTTTGGTTACACGTTCTTTGTTTGTCTGAAGCCAGTTTAGCGGAACCCTGGCAACGTAATTTATACTTCTTCACTATCGTTCGCACTGTTGCATATTACTCTGTCGGTCATCGAAAGGTATTGAAGCTCCACACGCGATGACCGACAGCAACATAAAAGCCCAACACAAAAAACAAATAGCACGACTTGACTCTTCAATAAGTTTGGCGCTTGGCGCACTGTTAGTCGCTGCACCAGCTTTAGGCTTTGCAAACTCTAAGTCTATAAATAACAGCCCGGAAATCAACACTCTCAACAATCCCTGGTTTATTCAGTCCAGCATCGCCGTTTCTGCGGATACAGACTTTCACAATTCAATCATCGGACTGGATTTTGAGCAGGCCCGAGAGTATAGCTCTTTGGCCAGCCTGACTATTGGAAAGCAGATAAGCGATACTCTATTCAAATGGCCGCTTGAGTTATATTTCTATAGCAGCACGCAGTATTTCAGTGAGCGTGGATTCCAGCCTGACTTCTGGGGAATGACTTCATACTTCAAAGCCTATAAAACATTTACGATCCCGTTGGCTAAGCTGCCGGTTCGCGTAGGCTTCGGACACGGATTGAGTTATGTAAACAGCATACCGGTCGCAGAGGCCAGAGAGTTTGATCCCGCTCAGTCCGAAAGATTACTTTACTACATGGACTATTCACTGCAATTGCCAGTCAACGATTTGCTTGGTAGAGCACCGGGAAATTTTTCTAAAGACGTAGGAGATGTTTATCTAGGCTATACAATCTGGCACCGCTCTTCGGTATTTGGCCTGCTAGCAGACACTGCAAACGGCATCAACTATCTGGGCGCCGGGCTTGAGCTGTCACTGAAATAAGCCGCAACCAGCAGAAATTCGTATTCACGACACGCAAAGAGTAAGCAGAGAGGGCGTCAGAAAAAGCAGCAAACCTGCAAGAGTCCAGAGAAGCCTGCATGAGTAGCTTGCAGAACCGAATATCACCTGTTTCCTAAAGTGAATGATTTTGTTTCTTTGCACCAAGGTAGTACATCTGTTTAGGACAAGAGAGAGTTATAGTCATGTGCAAAAAGAGAGTTATAATCATGTGCAAAACAAGATTAAATTCCAGCCATACTCCTTTGCGCAGCTGTCAGCGCCTGCGGTGGTTCCTCAGATAGTAGTACTTCCGGCAGCAGCGATTCTGGTAATGGTACTGCGGGCAACGGTAGTGCAGGCAACGGCTCTTCAGCCGTCAATGAAGCTGGGGAATTTCACTTGTCACAGTATGTTTTTTGCGATCGCTATTTACACTGGACGACGTTAACACAAGACCAAATTTCAACCGGGATCGATACTACGCAACCAGAATCAGTCTGATTTTTCTTGACAGCTCATGGCCAAATTTACTCGGAGATGTCTACGCCATTGCCGAGTATTTATCTGATCAATAGTTGACTGAACGCTTCACTTTACAGTGCAAATATCAAGGCCTGCCAGTGGGCCGTTTGGAAAGTTCGGTAACACTTTTCTTCGCCACAGCCGCCATAGCTGCGTTGCCATCATTGATAAAATATGGATTCGACGTAGGCCCTGCTATGCCTGCATTTTTTCGCCTTGCTCTGACGACTGTGGCTGTGAAAAGTTTGTTGCCGAACTTTCCGCACAGCCCACTAGTGCTCCGGCAACATTAAGAATTGGAATGAGAAATATACCATAACATCTTCAAAATACAGGTCATTGCCATGGAGATCCAATGATGC
>CALLLW010000081.1 GCA_938007995.1 uncultured Granulosicoccaceae bacterium
GCAGTGTGTTTATCAACACACGACTTTCGTCACTCACTTTGCCAGCAGATACCAAAGCGTCAAGCTGCTTTTCGGCGCTCGCAAGTTCTTCTCGAATCGATGTGGTGTTGACGCTGGGCACAACTCATGTTGCAGTACAACAGCTACTGATAAAAGCTTGTTTACTCAATTGACATGTGGCAAGGGGGTGAGCAGTTACGAAATTTATTAACTTGTTCGCCAGGAGCTTGATAGATAAAATATATTTTTTTAGTTTCGATGCTGGTTGTTTTTGCGACACCAGGAATCTCCGGAGATCAAAGGGACTTTGTCGAATTAAATAAAAAGGTTATTGCCGAATCATTTTGTTTAGATGGACAGGTATATGTAGTCGTTTACCCGGACACTATCTCTGCCTCTAAACCATTAACACCGGTCTACCCCATAGATATCCGCTATCCATTCCGGATGGTCTACGAAAGGATTCCTGTTTCCTTGAAACTTTTCAGCGATATCGTTTTTCTTTAGCTCTTCAGCTGTCACTGGATCAATGCAGCTCCATTGAAATAGGATCGCCTTGTTTGTCCAAGACAGATCCAATATCTCACCATACCTAAAGTCCATATAAAACAATTTGCGAGCAACATCGCCCTTAACTGAGTCTGGTGGCTCCCAACTATCTCTATCTGTATAACAGTCGAGACATTCAATATGTTGTGACCCGCCTTCATCAAAATATTTATTACCACGACTAGTGTTCACAGAGCGATCTGCAGGGACGATGTTGTGAATGTCTAGTCTTAATTTACTCCCTTTTAATCCTCTTGACTGTGGCCAGACATGCTCTCTGTTCCAATAGTCGTTTCTCGATTGATATTCACCTGATGCTCTATTAGCCTTGAGTATCTCTCTCCGCGTGTAAAAGAGCACGATAGCACTTCTGTCACCTGCAGCTTCATAGCTAGCTTCTAGAAACAGCCAGATCTGCTTATTTGATAAATAGCCATGATTCTGAATGAGCGCCAGCAGTGATTTTTCAAAACCCCGCCCTTCCACAGACTTGTAGTAATCATCCACATGTTGCAGTTTGTATACTGAGGATGAAGATTCAAGGAAATATAATTTAGTTGGCAATACAACCACAAAAACCAGCACAAAAATCCAAAAAGCAACTCTTTTACTCAAGGTATTGTTAAAAAAATTGTTTCAGTGATCAAAGATTGGCTCCTATGTATACTCAAGTGTGACAAATATTAGGGATTTCTTTAGAAAATAGCCTAATAATTTAAAAATCAGATAGCGGTCAGTAGCGCTGCGCTCCAAAACCAAACGAGGTAATCCTGTGACTGAACATGACCAACAAGAACTAGACACCGCAAGCATAACATTTGTGGACAACCCAGAAGATCGGTGTCCAGTTGTTCTGCTCTTGGATACATCATATTCGATGAGTGGAGAACGAATACAGGCGCTCAATGAAGGCCTACAAATCCTCGAAAAAGAATTAAAAGAAGATACGCTTGCTGCCAAAAGAGTTGAGTTAGCAACAGTAACCTTCGGACCTGTTGCGCTTGAACAAGACTTCCACGACGCGAAAGACTTTCAGCCGCCTTCTCTAAAAGCCGACAACAATACACCAATGGGTGAAGCTGTAGAGTTTGGCATAAGAATGTTAGAGCAGCGCAAAGCAATTTACAGGGAGCATGCAATTAACTACTACCGACCGTGGATAATTCTAATCACTGATGGCGCCCCTACAGACAATATAGATGAAGCGAAAAGACTGGTGTGGGATGGAGAAAAGAACAAGGAGTTTATGTTCTTTGCGATTGGAGTCGAGGATGCTGATATGCCAGCTCTAGCAGATTTATCTCTAAGAGACCCACTGAAACTGCGAGGCTTAGCGTTCAATGAACTGTTCTCTTGGCTATCATCGTCACTCTCTGCAGTCTCTCAATCGCAACCTGGCACCGGTGGTGTGACAATTCCAGCACCAGGTTGGACAATAGATGTGTAGCGGCAGATGACTTGGACTTGGGCACGTGCCAACGAAATCGGGTCTGGACACATAAAGCGGCAACAGCCATGCCAGGATGCATACTTTTGCTTTAGTGATGGTGATATTTTTATTGCGGCAGTAGCAGACGGTGCTGGGTCAGCGGCTCATGGTGGTCATGGCGCTTGGCTCTGCTGCAGAGGTCTAAAAAATCTAGCTAGAAAATACGTAGCAAAAAATAATCAATTACCGAGCAAGTACATCTTTGCAACATGGCTATCTCAAGTCATAAATCACACGGCAGAGATTTCAGCATCTCTTGATAAGACACCTCGTGATTTTGCGTCAACACTAATATTTTTAGCGTCAAACGGGAAAGAAACTTTTGTAGCTCAAGTTGGTGACAGCTGTGCTGTTTTTAAAGATCACGATACAGACGACTGGATCTGCCCTGTATGGCCGACAAAAGGTCATTACGCCTCTACGACCTGCTTCGTAACTGATCGCGTCGTTCAACTGTACTTTGCAGAGCACAAACACAATGTATCTAGAGTAGCTCTTTTTTCTGATGGGCTTGAAAAACTTATACTAGACCAAAAAACCAAGGTCGCTTCACCTGGATTTCTAGATCCAATTACGAACCCGCTTTCAAATGGTACAAGAGGGCTTAACAGAGCACTTTCTAGAGAAGTGAAATTATTCTTGGGCTCTCAAAGAGTTCTAGACAGAACAGATGATGATAAGACGATCATACTAGCTCAAAGGGAAGTCGGTGAAGTACTTTGTCGGTAATCGACCCATCACCATCGACCAAGAAATTGGTAAAGGCGGAGAAGGTACTGTTTTCTCTATCCGCGAATCTTCGGATCGCGCACTAAAAATATTCCACCCAGACAAGGCAAAAGCACGCACTACAAAAATCAATGCTCTTGTTGATTCTGGCATTGGTAATTCAATAAGCGAAATCGCATTTCCACTCAACATCGTTAAAGATCATAAAGGCATTTTCTCAGGCTTTGAGATGAACCTTGTTAAAGACCATGCTCCTTTACACTCGCTGTATGGGCCGGAGTCGCGAAAACAAACATTCCCGCATGCCAACCTACCGTTCCTTATCAGAGCAGCAAGAAATACAGCTTCGCTGGTAAAAAAAGCACATTTACACAGCTGCGTAATCGGTGATCTCAATCACTCAAGCATACTTTATTCACCAAAAGCAACATGTGCTTTTATTGATGCTGATAGCTTTCAGTTTAAACATAACGGCAAGCTACATCGTTGCCTTGTAGGCACACCAGAATACACTGCCCCTGAAATTCAAGGCAGTCACTTGTCAACAGTCGAGCGCACCGTTGAGCACGACTATTTTGCGCTTGGAGTAGCTATATTCAGATTACTTGCAGCCGGGAAGCACCCCTATATGGGAGTCTATGCTGGCGGAAGTGCAACTCTGGATGAGAATATCAAAAACAACCGCTTTGCATTTACAGAAAAACGCACTACCAATATGCGAATACCACCTGCATCTGTAACGCTTGCTGACTTCCCAGATTATATATCAGAAGGTTTTGAAAAAAGCTTCGCTCCCACATCTGCCCGCACTAGTGCTGAGAAATGGATTGAGCTGCTTCGGAAGTACGAAGCCAATCTAATCACATGTAGCAACAAGAAAACGCACCATATCTTTGCAAGCGCCAAAAGGTGCATTTGGTGTGAGATCGAAACAATCACAAAAAAGGAATTCTTTCCGCCTGTCGACAAGCCCACTATTATTTACCTTCCTCGGGAATTAACAGTTCTACTAGAAAACATTTCATCGCTAAAGCTGCCGATCTATTCAACGATTTCATTAAAGCCATCAACTACAGCAATCAGCATTGTCAACAAAACAATAATTAGGGATTTAGAATTAGCACTAAATGAACTGGAACTTACCGAAATAGCAATTAAAAACTCTCATGAGAGACTAGTAAGCAGCAGCAACTTCAACCAACTAAAGTCTAAGTGTATTGATATGGCAGTTACGTACCAAGACGCCTTGAAGACATACCATAAAAACGCTCGAAACCCAGAGAATCACCTGAATCACCATTTCATAAAAAACTACCGAATTAGAGGAATAGGCAGCAGTAGACTTACGACTCTTGTATCTTACGGCGTAGAAACAGCGGAAGATGTTGACAGCAAGCGCTTACTTGCAATTCCAGGATTCGGACCTAAAAATATCCAACCTTTATTAAAGTGGAGACAAGATCTTGAAAGATCTATTACCACAAAAAAACCTGTAAAACCCGACCATGCTCAGCTTAAAAGTGAATTAGAAAAAAATCTTATACTCCTTAAAAGCTCCATCTCTCAACACGAGAGAAGTATAGGTAAACTAACAAGGGCTAATAATAAAACCGCAGTCGCGCGTGCTCAATACGAACTGGCGGTTTCTACATTCAAGAAAATAAATAAAGCGAAGACTCCTCCAACGGTTCGGACCAGCACACCACCTAAAACACCTCAACCCAAGCCTCCTGTACAGCATAACCCCACTCCAAAACCACCACGTCCTGTGCAAACAGTACACGCACCCACCCCAAAAAATCCACCACCTATAACCGTTATAAAACCAAGCTCAAAGACAATACCTAAGTCACCTCCGCCAACAACACAGTATCAACCAGGACCTGTGGTATCGAAATCCAAAACGCAACAATCAACGGGCTATATCCGAATTTCACTATTTCTCGCGGTAGTCGCGATCCCATTTGTATATCAGTCAATGGTGTCGAATCCACCAACAATAGACATCAACCAAGAACCAACTCCAAGAATCATTGAAGAAATACGAAATGTACAACCTAGCGACCTCACTATTTTGGGCAATTCCAACCTTGAACCTAAGTCAGAGGATGATGCTCTACGTAATATGGCTATCGATACGACCATATCGGCAAAACCTCTTACTTCTGACACCTCTGACGCATCAACAGGCCGTCCAGATTCACTGGCGGTTGACTCACACCAAAGCAAGAATACTAGTTCCGAAGATCTCATACAGATAAGTAGTCCCGACGCCGTGATCTATTTACAAGAAAACCTCTTGGTGCAAGATAATATCTCTATTACTGATCCGATTCCGGACATAAAAGAGAAACTACATTTAGATGAGTTCGACCCGCAAAATTTAGAAGTATTTCTATCCGAAATCGAAACACCCGATAAGGAATCTCAATTTGTTACAGCGGACGAGCACATAAATAAGGCAATTTCAGCAAATCAAGAGCCCGCTATCGCTACTAGAACGAACGACCAATTTTCTGAAGTAACCTGGGAAGAGGAAATTGTAAGTAACTCTGCATCATCTCGAGAAGAGGTAAATATTGTAGGTTACTGGAGCGGCTCCTATATCTGCAGTGAAAATGTGCTAACAGATGTTACATTCGAGGTGGAGTCAATAGACGAAAATAGATTAGAGTTAACATTTACTTTTTCACCTGCCAACACCACCCAAACAGGCAGTTTTCTTATGACTGGGAATATCACGAATTCCGGTAGGTTCACTTTTTCTCCGGTTCGCTGGATTAAAGAACTTGTGGGTTACTCGATGGTATCTATCAATGGTGTACACACACCTGGTGAAAACAAGCTAGACGGAGAAATAAGCTTTCCAAAGTGCCACTCATTCACGGTCAACAGGCAATGATATTGAGTCTGTAAATATTTCTGTGTAATAACCAAGATGGTTAAAATTCAACATACAGGACAAGGAGTACTCACAACCAAAAACAAAATCGAAACGCGCGACGCCTAATGAATGTAGATACGATCCGCTCAGATACACTCTCACTCCAAGCCCTTCACCGACGAGTCCGGGCTTCTAACTGCACTGACAGACCGATTGTCGACTTGGCCCATAGCAAAATCCGACTTGTCCAAATCCCATATGCACGGTATTTACAAGCAGATACCACGACAATGCACGAGCAGCAGAGCAGCATGCCGCGCTAGCAGTTTTCATCTGAATGTCCCACAACGTACAAATCCGCTACAAGAGGGACTTACTTAACTCGTAAAATTAGATATATCAAGAAAATTCAATACGTTACGCCTGAGTGTCCCACAATAGCATTGTGGGACATTCAGCTGACTGAGATTTGTACAGTTAATCCGAAAATATTTGCCCTTCCAGCAACAACGCGTTGTTGTTGTCAGACAACATCAGCTCCACATTAGAGTTCAATATCTGCAATAGCGGTAGCTTAATCTCCAAATCAATCATTTGAGATCCAAGCGTATGTTCTACAACACCTTGCAACTCTGGCACATGTGGTGTTGCATGAACTACTAGTGGTCTAATCAAACCACTCCCTGCGCAGGACACTGCCATGTTATAGCTAGTCAAGATAACTTCGGCGGGAGATGGCGAAAAAAACATAGACACCCATAGTTACTCGCAGTAAAAACATAGACACCCATAGTTACTTGAGCCAAATCCACTGCTGACAAGACGAAGGCGAGAGTGATCTCAGCTACATATTGATATCTGCACCGTATAAAAAGCCCGCAGAATCATTGCATCGTTAATTGGCACAAAATATTAGCGATTTCTAAAACAAACAAGCACAACTATCCCTACGAGTTAACGCAACTATTGAAATATTCCGGGTGTCGTGGCCCGTCAGGCAAATAGTTCAGAGCTAGCAGAAAAATTAGGCCGCTTTTTCCTATTGAACTGCTGACAAGCCTGCTGCAGCGAATGAATAGATCCAACCAGTCCTTTAAATTTACTCTCGAAGTGCGTACATAAATACACCCAGTGCTCGGGGGAGATTGAGAGCCTGTGTAGAATCGGCATGGCCTCGGCTCTGATTGAACCGACTTTGTCATCTCGTATCTGCCTGCCGGTCCAGTCGACTAACTGCAGATAATCAATCAGGTTGAAAATAATGCCTTTGTTCATCTCCTGTTGATGATTGCCGACAAACGGATGCAGGTCTTTGGACTGAAGTGCATGTTCTGTGTGGTCAGTAGTGACGCTACTTTTGTTGTCACTGTCAGTGTGGTTCTTCCAATGACGAATTCTATGTTGAATACTGGTATAGAGCGATTGTTCGGGGGTAGTGGCCATTGCGGCCCTGACCGGATTTAAATCAACATAGGCCATGCAACTGAGTAATGCTTGCTCATCCAGTAGTGCCTGGCACTTGAACCTCCCCTCCCAGAATCTGCCGGTGACATCATCCTCAGCATTGGCCATTCGTGCTACTTTTTCGTTGAGCACACGCATATACCAACTGATACTCGATAGACGATCCCGCCAAAGATCGATAAACAGATCAAGTTGCTGTCGTTCGTGTGGTTCCAGTGGTTCGTTATTCAGAAATTTTGTTGATACCATATTACCTTGATGTATCTGATGCCATCGAGCGACAATATCCAAAGGGCTGGCTTCATTAGCCGCCGACTGATCGATGAAAAGCACGACATGAAAGTGGTTTGACATCACAGCAAACGCGACAACATCAAGAAAGAACACCTGGCCTAAACGCAGCAGTTCTGATTCGATAAAGGATCTGCGGTGTTCAAACGAACGGCCAGTGAATCTATCGTAGCCACAGAGAAAAGCTCGCCGAACGCAGCGACAGACACAATGATAGTACGGAGTGGCCTCGAGGGCGATTTGGGACTTTCTTGGCTTGGGCATATCTACTTCCTACATCTACTACAAACTTCATAACACCATGGTGCTTTATTGTCGCCAATGGGTTTGGGATACGTTTCGCAAAATGATTCCTGTAATGGATGTCCCTGGTCTTTCCTGTTTTTGCTGCGCTTGTCCTGATAATTTTGCACGATGGATTGATTTATTGGATAGGTGCCAGTGGCAGCCCAAAACAATCATCGAATTTGCAGATGGTCAGAAAATGTGTTTCGATGCGCTCTTACAAAACGTAGCCGCAAAACAACAGGAACTTTAAGTTATGCCAGCAGTAACACGCGCAGTCATAGTCGCCGCCAGTACGCTTTTCGCCGGTTCTCACGGGGTAGAGCTTGATAAAAGCGTCCTTCATGCTATGCATACCACGCCTTTGCAATCGGCATCCGGGCAAAGTCCGACAATTGCAGCGGATGAAGACATGCCAGCAAATACTGATATATCCAGCTTATCTTTAACTCCAACTGTCGTCAGCGAAGGCATCAAACCCTTTAAAGGTGGACCACAAGTTGGCATTGTGCTCGCTAGTTCAGGACCGACAAACGTGTTGCTACCCGCAGATCGCCTCAGTGAATTTCGATTCACTGATACGCGAAACGGAGGTTGGTTAAGTCAGAGTCCCTATTGGCGTGGGAATATAAATTTTGGGATTAGTAATCAGAGCGGGTCGCGCTCTGAGTTGAGACGCAATGAGCAGATCGATGGCTGGCAGGTTATGGGTGGAAAATTTACGCTGATTAGCGAAGCGTCAAATGCTGATCGGCTCAACATTATCCAGGTATTAACACTCGAAGGTGCCGGCGCTACACAAGGTAGCGCTAAACCAAACGAACAACTTGCGATTCGCAAGACAGGTCGTTTTGTCGGTAATAGACCTGAGTGGGAGTTCTTTCTTATTCAGACACAGTCACCGTATCAACCGGCTTGCACGTCTATTAAGTTCACCCAGGGCGAACAAATGATAATCAATATGACTTACGGTGCCGGCAATCGCCCTTATTTCTCGATTACCAAGGGATGGCAGAGCGAAACATGCCATAGCGGCACGTCGCAACTTGTGGGCTCTAACCGAGCTGGCGCGGCTGGTCGGTATTTCTATGGAAAATTGGGAGTTTATGCCACACGCTACGGCAGGGGTGCTGCTGCGGTAAATTGGCAAAGCATTTTCGACTAGTAGATGCTTAGATTGCTGGCAAAGCATAGACTTGTCAGCAATCTGCCCTCCCTTGACCGCTTGCGCTCTGGCTCAGCATCACGTGAGAAGCCAGGATGCCGTTCAGCTTTTCAGATTAAGGCAAACCGCCTACAAGACTCACAAGGTCGGTCCCGAAGAATGTGCGTGCCTGTGCACTGAGGGCAAACCGGGAACGATAGTTGCGTCATGCAGTTACTTGCCTTCGAATAAAATGCAGCGCCATGAAATATACGGCGATTAGTATCCAAACAGCCTAACAAAAATTGGTGCGGCAGAGTCCGGAACTCAGCCGGATTGAGGAAGAAATTGCGTTCTACGTCGGAAGACATCTCACGCCACGTCTAGACAACGCGCCAATCAGCAGCTCCCCATTCTCTTGAGCATTTTATCAACAAATTATTACGGCAAATTAATCGGCGGTGGTCCCCTATTGTTTTGCACAAGCGCTTTCGCGACGTAAGCGCTCGATGCACCACATCATTGCAAAAACACAGAGGCAGCCGGAAAGTACTCGCTCCGATCCAAAGTGAGTAATCCTAATGCCCCACAGACAAAGACGAAGCGCTGATCAATGGAAAGTGCTGATAGCTGAATACGAGCAGAGTGACGAGACCATGGAGTCATTCTGCAAGCGCCGGGAGTTGGCAGTTTCAACCTTCTCCCGGTGGCGCGGCTTTATCCGCGCCGGTGAGCAGCACACGCCCGAACGATCAGCCTTTAAGCAAGTCGTCACAACTGCGCCACCGATTAATGATCAAGCTCCTGCCGCTACCAGGCTCACCGGTCCGCAGATCGTGTTAAACATCGGTGATCAGATCACTCTGAGTATCCACACCGGTGACTCGCAATGAACACTCAGCGCTGGACGCCACAGACTATCTTTGTCTACCGTCATCCGGTCGATATGCGTAAGCAGATCGACGGACTGGCCACCATCGTATCGATGTCACTACAGCGTGACCCGGCAGATCGATCACTGTATCTGTTCATCAATCGTGGAAGGAACAAGATCAAACTGTTGATCTGGCACTTGAATGGTTACTGGCTGCTC
>CALLLW010000082.1 GCA_938007995.1 uncultured Granulosicoccaceae bacterium
TCAATGCGTAAAGTGCTATCCACACTTTCCGGATCAATTTGATCACCTGAGCTGCTACTATCAGCCACTCGAGCGTTAGGAAAATAGGTGATCAAATAAAACCAGAATGACTGATCACTTTCGCCGGAATACGCATTTGCAGTCCATCGTCAACGCAGCCAACCTTAGCATGGTTGAAAAACTAGTTTACCGATGCGATGGTTTTAATTTTCGTCTCTCAACCCATGTGCGACAAACAGGCGACGAAAAACCTATGGATAACGCCAGACTTCGATTCTCCCTCTCGGTGCCATTTGTTTTTTTGGATTTTCCAAGCATTGCCGGAAAAAGCCGCACGATAGGTAAAAAAGTAATCTTCTCAGATGATGTCGGCCACTGTACGTATGCGGTTTTGCAGATCGAATATCAGCCTCTAAGGCTTAGCCAGCAATCACTGTTGTTGGTGTTTTTCACCAAGTCAACTATGCATTATCTTTTCAAGTGCCGCTAAAGCAGTCGCACGCTTCTCAACTGACATTTTATTTATATTTTTCAGCTTCCACTGAACCACAGGCAGGTGCTGTATATTTTTGTGAGGTGCAAGACTCCAATCTGGCGTGCCCGATTTAAACGAGTACAGAAATTCGAAGTCTGCTTGTGTGAAATGAAGCTTCAATGATTTGATCATTGCTTCAGGCACGGCTTGTAATTCTTCAAGAGTCGTCGGTTCGAAAGTCATTCCGCTAAACTCGGTATGGAAAATGTCGCTAACATCTTTCCATCTCGGGTTTAAGATCTCTGACATGGGGCGATTGTGTGAAAGCAAATAGGTTACAAAGCCTATGAATATTTCGCGATCTATGCCGCGTGTTTCTAGCAGAAATTTCACATCAAACAAATCACGAGGATGCTGCCGATCTAATGCAGCGCAGAGTTTCCCGCCATACAAATCTGGCATTGACACTGTTTGTATAGACGCGAAACCGAAGGTGTCTTCGACTTGATCCACCGTGTTGAGAATCTCTACTTCGTGTAGCACTCCTCGGGCAACTGGTGACACTTCTATTTTAATCTGTGCCGTGTCGGCTTGTGCTCCATTAAGCCCGACAATTATTCTCATCGTGTCTGGTCTATGGGTCTGCAGTGTTGCAGTAATGCCCGGAATGGTTTCTAATTTTTCTGAAATTCTTAGTAAGGCAGCATGGATGTTTTCAAGTGCTTCGGACCTGGAGTCTAAAGGAAGGTACGCCAAATCAATGTCGATAGAAAGTCTGGGGAAATTGTTCACAAATAGATTGATGGCAGTGCCACCTTTCAGTGCGAAGCAGGTTTCAGCGGCAACGTGAGGAATACACCTGATAAGAAGGGATACTTGTTTGTAGTAAGCTGAGTCTGTGTCCATGGGTTCTAATTATGTGATGTTCAGAGACATGGTGTCTAACTTATACAAAATTCTTTGGAACAGTGATTTGATATTTATGTTCAAGCTTTCCCTCGGTAACAATCTGCCTTTTCCCGGTACCCAGATAGATTTTTGATTCGTCTATCCGTGATAGCCAGGGGTGCTGATAGTAGTTCGCAAAAAATAGATATAACCGATTAGTTTTTACTGAATCACTACTTTCCAGTAGTGCCTGTACCTTTTTGGGGCTCAAATTAGTGAGGCCCTGGTAAACTTCAGCTGCGTGAGCGAACGATATACTGGCAGGGACAGCGTTTAGAAGTTCATACGCTGCAAGTTCCGGGTTACTTGCTTTAAGAATTGTTCCGCTTACATTTATTTCTATAAGATACAGTGAGTCATCAGTGTTCAACTTGTTGCTGTTGAGTAGTAGCCAATCCGGCTTTGTTAGGTTGTTGGTAGGCCTCCCCCGGTTTACTGGCGCCAGGTCATAGTGCTTTGAATCATCAGGAAACTCTCTGAACCAACGAGGTAAGACTTTTCTTGGTGGTATCTCAAGCCAAACGACTGTTTCATTGAGCCTCAGATAATGTGCTTTGCCCTGGTGGCTGAGGCTGGACAGGCCGGCTAGATGAATTGGAAAATTTGCCTGTTCTATCAAACAGCTGACCGCGTTAAACCACTGAGGCACTTTGCCGGGGCGCGCGTAAACACCGGAGCGGAGTTTATTCAGAGCACCGTTCTTGACGTACTTCTGAGCCAGCTGCGGGCTGAAGTCATGCTTTGTAAGCCATGATTGCAACACTATCGACCCTGGTGATGTATTTTGAGTGAGCCAGTTTAACTTTGCTGACATTGTTATACTAAAAGTTTAACTATGTGGTATATTTTAAACCAGTTTGTAATAATTGCAATAGTTAAACTCACAGTTTAACTATTTAATATTTATTAAACGATAATTTCAGATTTTGGGAGTCTGGTAGGCGACTATTTGCAGACACAGCGGATTCAAAATCCGCCGGTGAATAACCTTCGGAGTTCGATTTTCCCCCTCGGTACCAACTTTGTCTTGGACTAGCAGGTAGATGTGGATATATTCAGCCAAATCAGCAACCTAGTGGGCCACTTGAGAAATATGATGACAAAGTTTTCACAGCTACAGGCGTCAGAGCAAGGCGGAAAACGCAGGCATAGTAGGCTCTGCGTCGAGTTTTTCTAACGCGCCTATGGCGTCTGTGGCGAAGAAAACTGTTACTCTATTTATCAAGTGGCCCACTAGATGGCCGGACACGACCAGACTGTTGCGGGTATATATAGTTTTCCATCGGCAATTTTTCGTGCGGTGCGCACCAGTCCGACAGAATTGACATCAAATTGATCGGTACAGTTGCAGTCGATCAGCACATCGATGGTGCCGGTCGGATGTTCGAGCACCAGCTTAGCCGGAGTTTCAACAGGTCTTGCTGCGATGCCTTCCGCCACCGAACCGGGAGCCATCACGCACGCGGCAATACACTGTGCGCCGGTCACCGCCATCGCATGATGCGTTTTCCACGGCATAAAGTAACGGGCTGTGATCGTTCCTCCGCTTTTTGCACTGGCCAGCAGACCAAACTTTGGAACCACTGACTGACTCACATCACCAAGGCCCATTAACTTACCCGCCTGCAGTCGAATGGACTCCATGCGACTGAAGAATTCCCGGTTATCATCGAGCTCTGCAGCTGTTTCGTGGCCACTCACACCGAGGTCCCCGGCGCGTGCAATGACCAGCGGCATGGCCGCATCCATACAGGTAACCTGCACACCGTCAATGGTATCTGTCAATCTGCCGGTTGGCAGTAGCCCCTCTGTACAGGAGCCACAGATATTTTCAAACGTTAAAGTGACCGGTGCCGCCGACCCGGGCACTCCGGCTATCGCCAACTCGCCCTCGTAGTTCACCAC
>CALLLW010000083.1 GCA_938007995.1 uncultured Granulosicoccaceae bacterium
GCGTACACCGTCGAGCTGGAAGCGCTTGTTAGATTTGCTGTAATGATGATGCACTTCTTACCTCGACACCAAAGCCTACAAATATCTATACTACGATGGCGCTGCTACGCAATATGGCGGATAAATTGAAGCAGACAGAACTTGATATAACCAGCTTACTGGTTTGATTATTCGCGGGC
Organism: uncultured Granulosicoccaceae bacterium; assembly: GCA_938007995.1. Lineage (GTDB taxonomy): Bacteria > Pseudomonadota > Gammaproteobacteria > Granulosicoccales > Granulosicoccaceae. The sequence goes on from CALLLW010000083.1 coordinate 180, forward strand.
AATAGCAGCCAATAAAAAACGAAACCGTAAACGCCCAAGATCATGCTGGTTTAAAAGCCAACAACTACCTCTGAGCGGAGGACTTGCTTTACCGGCTTCAAACGGAATACCACCCTCTTACTTGAACACAACAACCTGGGCAACAACTCTTAAGAGAATAACCATTGCACACCGCCCTACTCTTGCTTTTATTTTTTGCTTTTTACGATGGCACCTTTGAAATCTAACGTCCAGTTCACTCGCAATTCATGCGATGGCTAATATGCCATACAATGTGAGCCTGCGAACATGGCATATTTGACAGCGCGTGAATTGTCGAGTGGAACTGCTTGTTAGATTATTAGTTTCTTTTTGATTTCCGCTCTCATTGACTTGTACTCAGAAATCAGTGTTTCAATGTGCTCGTGTAACTCGACCGCCAACTTGTCATATTGCTCCATTTGCTCAGGAGTACCGTGGCCCTCTCGGTCTACATTCCACCCCGGCTGCATGCACAACCGAAGATTATCCCCTGTTTGAGAACCCGGATAAACAAAAAACCTCACCGACACATACTCAATAAGATTTTTACTAGCATTAAGATATCCACTTACTGATTCTTGTACACCACTCACAAGAAACTGATTTTCATCCTTTGCCAGATGACGATGGAAGGCCTCCATTTTTCTAATGTCATTCATGTAATACGAATGATCCCCCCACATAACATCCAGCCTGTCCAATAGAAACTCTGCCCCCATTATCTCATTTGCTTTTTCATATATTTTTTTATCATGCTCTACTTTTTCTTTGTCTAATTCCTCTCTTTTCTGCCGACTGGCTAATTCAACTATACTTGTTGTCAATAAATGATAGATAAGCCCCGAAACTACCAGACCAAAGCCCCATGCAACATCGTTCCCGTTTGTAAGATCTATTTGAAAGTTGGCTTTTATGACGGTAGATATCAACCTCTCTATAAGTGGTGAAGACATCATCGCAAGGCCGGCAGATACAACCACCCAGCAGAGCCGATTGTAAAATTTTGGACGCAAAAGCCCAATCATTTTTAGTATAAAGCTACCAATCTTTTCCAAATCCAAAAACCATTTCTCCTTGTCTATTCGGGCCTTTTCAATCTAACGTCCACTTCAGCCGCACTGTACGCGGGGGCGGTTTGTGTGCGATAAAGGGAGCTTGCGAGCTGCACACAAATCGACACCGCGTACAGTGTCGGTCTGAAAGTGCTTGTTAGATTTGCTGTAATGTTGAAGCAATTACTACCCCGATGTACTCCTTTGCAATAATCTATACTACGATGGCTCTGCTACGCAAGATGGGGGATAAATTGGAGCTGACCAAAATTCATATAAGCGGCTTACTTGCTCGGTAGCTTGCGGGCAATAGCCCTCAAACAAAAACCAAACCTCAACCGCCCCTGATCATGCTGGTTTAAAAGCTAACAACTCTTGTATATGCGGAGACCTTGCTTTACGGGCCTCAAACGAAGTACCACCTTCTTACTTGAACACAACCAACCTGGGCAACAACTCTTCAGAAAATAGCCAATGTGGAGCGCCCTATTCTTTGTGATTTTTGGGTTTTGCTTTTTACGATCTCACTTTTTTAAATCTAACGCCTCGCTCAACCGCAGTGTATGCGGTGTTTGCCTTGTGGTAAAGTTGAGCGACAGCGAGACCACAAGGCAAACACCGCGTACACTGTCGGCTGGAGCGATTTGTTAGGTGTATCACACTATAAAAACGCCCTGGACTTTAATTTTACTGATATTTCTATTACCGCTTCTAAGAAATATTGCCTGGGAACTGCAGTGGAGTTTTTGTATGAACTACGAAGAATTGAAAAAAGCATGCCGCAACATCTTAGACAAGATTAAAGACGGAGCGGGGGTAGATGAGATTGTTGAGGACGCTGCAAGGCTTCCGCCTAGCCAACAAGATACTTTTTTTGCTAGCGCATCGGTGAAGAACCAAAATGAAAAGGATGCGTTACTAACGGCCTTGGATACCATTTTAAGTGCTCACGAAAACAAGAGCACGAGCGGCATGCCAATTGATGATTACCTTGATTCGCTGCCAGATGATATCCAAAGAGCCGCAGAATCATTTCATAACGATCTACTAAAGGCTAGGGCGAGCCCAATGATATCTGAGTAAAAAAAACGGCCGCTATGCGGACTCTTTAACGAGAAAGACTAGTAATGGCAGACAAATACACCTCACTGAATGAAACCGAATCTAAGATCTTGCATGTTATAGCGGTGCACCAACCAGCTTACGGTACCAAGATAAAGGAACTGACGGGATTGCCAAGTGGAACAATTTACACCGCGCTGAGTAAAATGAAAGCAAAGGGACTAGTTGTAGCAACTCACGAGGATGGAGAAAGTCGGGAACATAGGGGCGGCGGTGGCCCTGCAAGGGTTTTTTACGAGCTGCCGGTAGACATTCTCGATTACTTTCCAGCTTTCCGTTTTTTATTGAAGGGCAACTGAGGCCCAAAGTTTCAGATTGGAAGTTCATGCCGCTCATATTTCACCTAACGTCCAGTTCAGTCGCACTTCATGCGCTGTCCGTTTGTGTGTGAATATGGGAGCTTGCGACCGTACACACAAACGGACAGCGCGTGAAGTGTCGGCTGGAACTGCTTGTTGAACGAAGCCGCTACGCGGCAAAAGTGTTGAATTACCACTAAACCATTCCTTACGCACTCAATGTCGAGTGCGGCAACTAAGGAATGAACATGCACCACTCTCAACAAAAGAAATTCGACGCGCTCTATAAAAA
>CALLLW010000084.1 GCA_938007995.1 uncultured Granulosicoccaceae bacterium
TCCCTTGCGGACCCTTTGACATCGGGAAGCTGTTCAGTAAACATCCTGCTTACTGTCCCGACTGCTACCGACTGGAACGACCTTTGTCGGGTGGGATTTTCACCCACTGAAGAGTGCGACCTTTCCACGGCGCACTGAATAATGCAGGTTAACAGGCTGTTGAAAACGCCGAATAGTTTGTAAATTAGTTTTTCAGTGAGAACCCCGATGCATCGACACTCAAAACCAGATCGATACCGCCCGGAAAAAAACAATATCAAATTCATCCTTTGACGTTGATCAGGTAACGTGCGAACACACAGGCCCGCAAAAACTCGTGTGAAGATGGCACACCGCTTTTGAGTTTTTGCCAATTTGTGATTGCGCCACACTGTAAAAATGGTAGCTTGGATAAAACAGCAATAACCGCACTGCCTTAACGCGCAGTTCAATACGGGGAACATGAGATGCTTGCTATCAGACTGATCAACATTGGCGACATACAGACAGTAGAGGTCAGTGAGCCGATACCTGGTCCGGAAGATATTGTTATCGAGGTCGAAGCCGCTGGCATCTGCGGCACAGACAGACACCTTTTTAGAGGTGAGTTTCCCTCTACGCCAGACACAACCCTGGGGCATGAGTTTTCCGGCATCGTGATCGACGCTGGCAACTCAGCACTGGCAAAAGGCACACGTGTTACCTGTGACCCTAACACCTGGTGTGGCGCATGCGAGCAATGCCGGGGTGGTCGGGTTAACCTCTGTATGAATAATGTGCCCACCGGTATCGCCCGAGATGGTGGCTTTGCCAGGTACTGTGCGTTTCCAGCACATAAAGCGCACGTGCTTCCCGCAGATCTTGATCCGCTGTTCGGCGCTTTTTGTGAGCCGTTGTCTTGTACGCTGCACGGTATGGATATCGGTGCGGTGCGTGCGGGTGAACGCGTCATTGTGATAGGTGGCGGTGTGATCGGGTTAATGGCAGTACAGTTAGCAAAGGCTGCGGGTGCAGAGGTTATGTTGATAACCCGGAACCTTGCTAAACAAGAGCTTGGTCGAACATTAGGTGCGACAGTTACCGCAGGTTCGCCCGAAGAGGCTCGTCAGCACTGGCCGAACGGCGCTAACCTTGTGGTTGAATGTGCCGGCGTAGTGGCAACGGTGGAGATGGCACCGTCTTTAACCAGCTCCGGTGGACGTATTGTGATACTCGGTGTATTACCACAGGGAACAAAAGCGTCCATTGAACCGTTTGATCTATTGTTTCGGGAGATTCAAATGCACTATAGCTTCCTCAACCCGTTTACTCACGAGCGCGCAGCACAAATGATTGCTTCCGGAGCTATCAATATTGCCCCGTTAGTGACGCGTCAAATCACCCTGGAATCTGTACCTACTGTTGTATCCAGCCCGGCACCCGACGGAGAAGTGCGGGCTATCGTTGTGCCATGAACTTCTACTACTGTGCGGTGCTACGGCTACAGAGCTCCATGGCCAACTGCTAACGCTGCACTATGAAACATTTGGAAGGGCTATATGAACTCTAATGAATTTGATCCTGCGCCGTTTATTGCTGCTGCTAAAAAGTCACTTAAAAGCAACAATGATGTCACTGGTCATTTTGCCAGTTGTCGCGACACCATGCGCCGATCTGTGCAGGAAGTTACTGACCTGCGAGCGCACGGCAAACCGGTTGTGCCCGAGTTGGCTTACTCCACTATCAGTGATAACAAAGTATCGGCCAAAGAGATAAGGCAAATACGAAAACGCGGCTGCCTTATTGTTCGCGGTGTTTTTGATTCCGGTCAGGCAAACGATTGGAATGTCGAACTGGGTCAGTATCTTGATGAAAACAACTACTACGAAAAAGCAAAAGAAAAAGCCGGCTTAGACGACTACTTTGGTGATCTTAAAGATGCGAAGCCGCAGATATTTGGTGTGTATTGGTCACGCCCACAGGTGTTGGCCCGTCAAGCGGAGTCAATGTCAGTCACCAAGCGTTTTTTAAATCACCTTTGGGACACCGCAGCACCCGCCGGACCCGAGTTCGATCCTGACCACGATTTCAGTTATGCCGACCGCACTCGCCGCCGTGCCCCCGGAGACACCACACTCGGGTTGTCTCCGCATATGGATGCCGGATCATATGAACGTTGGGTAGATCCTGCTTTTCAACAAATCTACAAAAAGATTTTCAACGGTGAACTTGATCAATACGATCCATGGCGTGGCGCTTACCGCACGCAAACACGCGAGTTTGACTCACCCGCTGTGAGTTCCATGTTTAGAACATTCCAGGGCTGGACAGCGCTAACCGAACAGGGTCCCGGTGACGGAACCCTTCAGCTTCTGCCGATCGCCAATGCCATCAGCTATGTGCTTTTGCGGGCGTTGCAGGATGACGTACCGGATAACAAGTTGTGCCTTGCAAAACCAGGTCGTGCGCTGGGTGTGAATAAGGACTGGCATCCTGACATATACGACGCAATCTCCACCATACAGACAGTAGAGCCCGGTGATACCGTGTGGTGGCATCCGGATGTGATACATGCTGTGGGTAATGAGCACAATGGAGATGAGTTTGCCAGTGTGATCTATATTGGTGCGAGTCCGGCTTGCGCTAAAAATGAAGCCTATGCACGGCGGCAGGCTGTTCATTTCAAACAGGGGCGCAGTGCACCGGACTTCGCCGCCGAGGACTATGAGGTGGACTTCAAAGGTCGTGCAACCGTCGATGATTTAACTGATCTTGGCAAGCGGCAGATGGGGGTGCTTTAAACCTTTACACGGCAGTAAACCCGCCATCAATAGGTAAACAGACCCCCGAGATCATTGCTGCAGCATCAGACAGCAGAAAAACAATCGGGGCTGCGCAGTCTTCCTCGGTAGCCCATCTATGCAACGGCATCGCCTCAAGCAACGGCCCTCCGATATCATCGCGCCCCCAGTACCACTCTGACATAGGTGTCATCACTACTGTCGGGTTCACGGCGTTAACCCTAATATTGTGCTTGCCAAGTTCCAGCGCACTAACCCGGGTCATTGCGTCGACTGCACCTTTCGATGAAGCGTAGGAGATGTGCCCTGCCAGACCAACCAGTGAGGCTTGACTCGATACATTGACAATGGCACCTCCCTTACCCCCTGCGATCATGGCGTCCGATGCGTATTTGGTGACCAGCAGTGTTCCCCGGGCGTTAACATCAATGACTTTGTCGAAGACACTCATATCGGTTTCCATTGGTGTTGCGATCTCACCACCCCAACCGCCACAATTGACAACACCGTAAAGAGTAATATCGTTTAGTGCAGACTTGACGTCGTCTTCTGACGTCAGGTCGAATGTTAGAGTCCTGCAGCCGGTTTCTGCGCGAATTTCAGACAGACGCTCCTGATTTCGTCCCGCTGCAATAACATCCGCTCCTTCGTTAACCAATAACCTGACCGTGGCGGCACCAATGCCGCCCGTCGCACCAGTGACCAGAATTGGTTGAGATTTCAGCCCTGTTTCCATTTCTTCCTCCGCGAAACTCGCAAGCTACCCCGTGCAAGTGTATAACGCAACCGATAGTGTTAGTTACGTCCGCGCAGTGGTATTTTTCGGTCAGTCCGGTTACTCTTTTCAACCAGTTGGTTGGAAACAAACTGACTCAAAACAAAATTTTGGAGGAAACTATGTTTAAAGGTAAAGTACTATCGGTGTTAACACTGGGCGCCGTCGCACTTGGCGGAAGTGCTGTTGCGCAGGAATTCGAGGGTGTCACTGTAAACGTGCTCACACGGCCAGGCTATGTTATTGCAGGCCCACTTATCGAGCGCGGTAGAGATTTCGAAGCCATGACCGGCGCTAAAATTGTCGTCACAGAAGTACCGTTCGCAGAGATATTCCCGAAAATTCAAAACGACTGGGCTACCGGGACCAACTCTATTGACGTGGGTGTTTTTGCAGCGGGGTGGGGTGTTGAGCTCGATGCTGCAGGTCTTCTGGAAGATCTCGATCCGTACATTGCCAAAGACGACAAAATTCAACTCGACGATGTAGCGCCCTACTTTCGCGAGTTCGGCCAGAAAGTGGGTGGCAAAACCAAATTGTTGATGGTCGATGGCGACTTTCAAATGGTCTACTACCGAACCGATGTACTTTCTGAAGCGGGTATCGAGCCTCCCAAAACCTGGGAAGACTATCTGGACGTGGCGTCAAAGATACACGGCAAAGATATGAATGGAGATGGTGAAGCGGACTACGGTTCGTGCATCTTTAAAAAGCGAAATGCACAGTCATACTTTGCTATCCAGACATTTGCTGCACCCATTGTGCAAACTCAAGGTACCGGACAGGGTTTCCACTTCGACAACTCAACAATGAAGCCGCTGATTAACAACGCCGGGTGGAAGAAGGCGTTCGAGCTGTACAAAGCAACTGGCGAATTTGGTCCGCCCGAAGAACTCAACCTGGACATCGGTGATACACGAGCGCTGTTCAAAGCAGGCCGTTGCGGCCTTCTGGTTGAGTGGGGAGATCCCGGTACACTGCAACTTGCCGACGATGCAACAGCAATCAAAGGTAAGCTCTATGCAATCGCTGCCATCGGTTCAACTGAAGTGCTTGATCGGGAAACCGGTGAGCTGGTGCCTGTTAGTGCCGAAACTGCGCCACATGCCATAGACGGTGTCAACTACGCACCATTTGCTGCCTTCGGGGGTTGGGCCGGTGCAGTGAACAAAGGTGCTGACGAAAAAACCAAGGCAGCGGCCTATGCATTTTTGTCACATATGAATCAGCCAGAGCAGTCAGGTATTGACGTGACTATTGGAGAGACCGGTTACAACCCTTATCGAATATCGCAGTTAAAGAATATTGATCTTTGGGTTGCAGCAGGAATGCCACGCGAACTTGCTGAAAACTATCTGGGTGCAATCAACTCGGCAATCGACAATCCGAACATGGCGTCGGACATGAAGATTCCGGGTGCTCAGCAATACACCGGTGTGATACTGGACACTGAACTCGCCCGATATCTTGCTGATGAAATCACAGTGGAAGAAGCGCTGGAGAACATCGAAGAAGGCTGGGAAGAAATCACCGAAGACTTCGGTCGCGATGAGCAGGTTGAAGCGCAGGGCCTGGCACTTGGTTCATAGTTAATACTGGTTAAGGGGCTATGGCTTCTTCTAACAGTGCGCGCCAGCCAGAATCACTTCTGGCTGGCGCTACCAGGCGAGACCGTTTTGGTGAGTGGGTAGACCGGCACTGCGGTACCTTCTTTATCGCACCCGCTGTCACGCTGATTTTAATATTCGCCATCTTCCCGACTATCTATTCGCTGTTCTTTGCGGTGAGTCGGGTGCGGTTTACCGGTGATGGTCTGAAGTTCCGCTATGTCGGGCTGCGTAACTTTTCCAAACAATTTTTCGGAAGTGCCGAGGTACATTTTCTCGGTCGAACCGAACCGGTCCACATCTTTGGCATGATTGTTTTTGCCATCATTGTGATTGCCGTTCTCTGGTGGTGGATCAAGTCGTTTAAAAAAGCCACCTGGGTAGGAATGATCGGGCGCACGATCTCTGCGGCAATGGCCATCTTTCTGGGCTGGATACTATGCGCGTCGCTGTTGTCTGGCAATTCGATCGGCACCCTTTATACAACGCTTTTTTATGTGATGGTTGGCTGCTCTGTGCAGTTTATTATCGGAACGGGTTTGGCATTCCTGTGTTCGCAACCTATTTCCGGTAAGAACTTTTTTCGTGTGGTGTTTTTCATTCCGTTGATGATTACTCCTTTGGGAGTGGGATACGCGATGCGGATGGTGGCCGACGTGAGCAAAGGGCCGATTCAACCCGTTCTGGGTGCGTTTGGCCTTGGCGACTGGATATGGTCGGTGGACGCGTGGTCGGCACGTTTCGTTATGATGATCGGTGACTCGTGGCAATGGATACCCTTTATTTTTATTTGCATGCTGGCAGCGCTTGAGAACATACCTCGTGATCATGTCGAGGCAGCACAGGTTGATGGTGCATCAAGCTTTCAGATCTTTCGTGAAATAACCTGGCCACAGGTACTACCGGTAGCCGTAACGGTACTACTTATCCGTATGGTCGAAGCATTCAAGATTGTCGATCTTCCAAACATTATGACTGGTGGTGGTCCTGGCTCGGCAACTGAATCGATGACGCTCAATTCAATGTATATCTGGCGTGCAAATGATCTGGGGGGATCGGCCGCCATCGCCTACTTGTTATTGATACTCACTGTAGTCATCTGTGCATCGTTCTTTAACTATGTAGTGATGGGACAGGTTAGAAGGCCCGCCAAATGAACAACACCCGCTATAAATTCGACAGGTCGGGTCGAACGCTTCTACAAAAGCTCTTTGAAGCACCGGCGGTGGGAAAAATGTCACCTGCTGCGAAGATCGTTGCGTACGCATTGCTAATTTTCTGGTCCCTCATTGTTTTGTTCCCGATTTACTGGGTCATAATCACTTCATTCAAAACCCCGGCTGCGGTAAATCAGGGGCCGTTCTACATTCCTTTTGTAGATTTCCAGCCCACACTGGATGCCTGGCGAGTTCAGTTTACAGAAGATCCGAATTGTAATATCGGTGCAATAGGTCGTCAGTTCGGTTTGCTTGCTTACAACACGGTGGCTTTTGTTCTCTCTCCGTTTTTCTCCATCACACCCATGGAGCCACAGATCTGTAAGATCTATTTGGCCTTCACTAACTCGGTCGTGATCAGTATCTTTTCCACCCTGATTTGTGTTGTAGTCGGGTCGATGGCGGCTTACGCATTGGCACGGATTCAGTACAAGCCGAAGTTCGGCAATATTTTGATGTTCGTTTTGCTTATTGTCGGTGTCATCATCGTAACCAGTTATTACAAGGTGCCCTGGTGGGCCTCTACGACAGTAGCACTTGCCCTGTTTTTCTTTCTGGTGCGCGCGGTGGGCCGCTTCTTCAAGATAAGGCTTGGCAACGGCGATATTTTATTCTGGATTATCTCTCAACGGATACTGCCTCCCATAGTCGTTGTGATACCCATCTATGTGATGTTTCAGGCGGTGAAACTGCTCGACACACACATCGCTTTGATTATGCTTTATGCGGTCGCAAACATGCCTATAGTTGTCTGGTTGATGCACGACTTTTTCGCAGGCCTTCCCATTGAACTTGAAGAGTCAGCACAGCTCGATGGCGCAACCCGTATGGGAATATTCTGGGACATCGTCATGCCGCTTACGCGTCCTGGCCTCGCTGCAACCACCCTTTTGATACTAGTGCTGAGTTGGAATGAATACCTGTTTGCGGTGTTTCTGGCCACGGTAAAAGTGCAGACCATGCCGATCATGGTGGCGGCAAAGAATACGGGTGAGAAAGGCATTTTCTGGTGGGAAATGTGCGCCCTCATTGTAGTGATGATCATTCCGGTAATCGTGATGGCAATTTTGCTCACACGGTTCATTTCCAAAGGCGTGCTGTCAGGCGCAGTAAAGGGTTAATCGGTGGAAGGCTACTCAGACAAAGCATCAGTAAGATTCGTAAATATAGAAAAGAGCTTCGGATCAGTTCAGGTACTGAAAAACTTTGACCTCGAAGTTGAGCCTGGTGAGTTTGTGGTGCTGCTTGGCGCTTCCGGGTCCGGTAAAACAACCGCGTTAAGGATACTCTCAGGTCTCGAAACACCCTCTGCAGGGCGTGTTTTTATAGAGGGTCAGGACGTGACCGATATGTTGCCTAAATATCGCAACATCTCGATGGTGTTTCAATCGTATGCATTATATCCGCATAAAACGGTTGCCGAAAATATCGGATTCCCGCTAAAGGTGCGCAAACTGTCGAAGCGCGAAATCGAATCAGCCACGCTAGACGCTGCCAAACAAGTACAACTCGACGGGCTATTGGAGCGTTTCCCGCGTGAACTTTCCGGTGGCCAGAGACAGCGGGTTGCTTTGGCGCGTGCCATTATTCGCAGGCCCTCGGTATTTCTTATGGACGAACCGTTATCTAATCTCGATGCCAAACTGCGTGGTCACATGAGAGCAGAACTTAAGCACATGCAACAGTCTATGGGCATCACAACCATCTATGTAACCCACGATCAGATTGAGGCAATGACACTCGCGCACCGGGTAGCCATTCTTGAAAAGGGTGTTCTGCAGCAACTGGCAACACCGGCCCAAATATACAATGATCCAGAGAATCTCTTTGTAGCTCAGTTCATTGGTTCACCGCCAATGAACGTCGTACACGGTTCTCTTGAGGGCAGTGAATTTATCACGCAGGGTGTTCGTGTAAACACACTGGTGCAAGGTCGTATCGATAATGCTGTAATGGGTATTCGACCTGAGGATTGTGCTGTGGCCTCACCTTCGGAGGGTACACTGAGCGGAAAGATCTACACCAACGAACTTATCGGTGATCATACGCTGGTCACTGTGGACGTCGGTAGTGATCAGATTTCAGTAAAAGCCTCAAAAGACTTCACGGGTCAACAAGGCGACGAGGTCGGATTGATCATACCCAGTGATCGCTTGTTCGTATTTGATGAAAGCACCGGTGCCCGGGTGCGTGGACCCGCGTGAATCTACATTAGTCTCCGGTGCGATTTACCGCACCACCAACAAACAGCTAAAACCACAACCCGGTCAGCCAAGCTACGGTTGGCGGTGCGTTTACTGCACCGCCAATTTTCCGGGTTACCCTCACAATGTACTACCAGACTCAGCACCACAACGGTTTAGCTTGGGCATGTCTACCAGCAACCGGTTGTTACCGAATACGTAACACTAATCTTCAAAAGAGCTAATAGTCTCGTACTCGTCCTGCAACGGATACAATACGACCTCTACACGTCGATTTTTTTGACGACCTGCCTCTGTGTCATTTGATGCGAGCGGTTTATATTCGCCAAACCCTGCAGCATTCATTTGTCTGGGATCAATGCTCGCATGCGATTGCATATGACGTACCGCTGTTGCAGCTCGTGCGACAGACAGTTCCCAGTTACTCTCAAAACGATCTTTTAGTCCCGGTCCAATCGGTACCGAATCTGTGTGACCTTCCACGACGATACGCCGCTCATCAAATTTCTCGATTATCTTGGCCAGTTTGGTTAAATTCTCAGCCCCTTCACGCGTTAGCCTGGCGCTGCCGGGAGTAAAAAAGTCCGCGTTGCCCAGTCGGATCGGAATAGAATTGTCTGGACGGGCGCTCTCAACGGATACAGCGTTAAGATTGGCTGTGTTGAGTTGATCGGTAAGTGACAGGCGCAGTCTTTCGGCCTCTGTAATGACTCTCTCTTTCTCAGCCATCAAGGCATCTGTGGCTGTAGTAAGCTCGCTGACTTGACGCAAGGCGGCGGCTTCTCGCTTTTCTGTATCAGCATTGGTGGCGAGCAGCTGCGCAATTTCTGAGTTAAGACCATCTATCGTTTGATCGCGGTCTGTGGTCGTCACTTCGAGCTGTCGCTTTAGGGCAGCAATCTGTTCAGAAAGATCGCCGTTGAGGGTTTGCAATTCAGTGATCTGTAGATTGGAAGCGTCCTGCCCCTTCATCAGCCCCTGTAAGCGGCTGGTGATCTTATTAAACTCTACCCTACCCTCCTGGTTCAGGCTGTTGAGTCGTTCGCGTTCTAATTTAAGCGCAGCGATCTGTTCGCCAAGCTTTATCAGTCGGTTATCTTTCTCAACGAGCATCTTCTGCGCCGCATCGTTTTGTTTTTGATTCTTCACTTCCAGCATTGCTATCTTGCTGGTCAGGTCTGCGATATTGTTGTCTTGCTGTGCAGTCGCTTCGTTCAACTCATCAAGCGCACCTTGCTGCTCTGTGATCGTTGTCTCCAGCTTTGCTTTTTGTATTCCAAAACTCTTGTTGATGTCGTCCAGTTTACGTTGCTGCTCGCTTTTGACAACGTTGATTTCCTTTTTAAGTGCATCCAACTGGTCGGTCAGCGACCGTACCTTGGCTGTGGCTTCATCACGCTTGGTGCTAAGCAGGGCAACCTCATCCTCCAGTTTAGCTGCATCGTCGGTAGCGGTTTGCAAATTCAATGCATAGATATCGAGATTCTTTTGCATGGCCTTTTTGGTGCCAAGCATTTGGCTGGAGTTTGCACTCAGTTCTTCGTTTTCTGTGTGCAGTTCATTGCGCTCAGCGGTCAATGAGTCAATTTCCGCACGTAGCTGGGAGGCTTCGATCTCAAGTGCATCCAGCATCGCTTGCGTCTGAATATGAGCTTGTTGTTCTGTAAAAAAAGCTTGTTGTGATTCGTCAGCATTGGTCTCGAGTAGACTCAGCTTACCTGCCAGTTGGTCGTTTGATGCCAACACTTCGCCTGCGGCGTTCTCTGAAATAACTAATCTATCTTTAAGCAGCTCAATTTGATGCCGAGCTTCTTCTTTTTCTGACTCAAGTCCTGCGAGCCGTGCTTCAAGGTCAGCCAGAGAGTTTGATTTTTCTGTGAGATGCGCATCGAGCTCTGCAACCCTGTCGATGTAAGTGTCTTTCTCTTCGGCAACTGACTGAAGTTGCATCTTCACTGTGTTAAGCAGACTGTCTTTGCTTCCCAAATCAGTGAGTTTAGCTGCCAGCATCTGCTCTTGACTGTCTAATTCGGTTTGCAGCTCGGCTATCTGTTGCTGCGCTTCTGCGCGATCCTCTGCCATTGTGTCAAGCTGTGCTTGCAGTTCAACCAGACTGTTATCCTTTAAGGCTATGTCGTTGGATAACTGATCGCTGGTAGTGAGCAGATTGTCTCTTTCTGAAGAGACAGCATTATACTGGATTGTCAGATCGTCTAGTGCAGACTGATTTTGCAATAGTTGGTCAGTAAGATCATCAGCGGTGGTCAGAGCTTCTTGACGTTCGGAAGTCAAGGCATCGAGTTGCCCGGTCAGGCTTGCAATTTCATTATTCCTCGCCTGTAGCTGTTCAGTGGCGCTAAGCGTTTCTGCCTGCAAAGCTTGCACAGACCCAACCTGCCCGCGTAGTTCATCATTGATCAGATTCAGGTCGTTTTGTGCACTATCGCGCTCGACAATCATCTGATTGAGCTTTTCTTGCAAAGCAGCCTGATCCATATGCAGTGCTTCTTTCTGGGCATTGGCGTTGTGCAGCAATGCTTCCAGCTCCACAAGCTGTGTCTGCAGTTCTCCCACCGTGTGCAATGATTGCAGCCTTTGATTTTCTGCACTGTGGCGGGCATGAATAATTTCTTTAAGTCGTGCTGCAATATCGTCAATTTCGCGGGTATCTACTGACGTTAACTCATCAATTGTGGCTTGTGTTATGGAGCGTCTGTCGTTAGTGAATGTGGCTTGTGTGGTCACGGTGCCAGCGTCAGCTAACAACAAACCATCAAACGCAGATGGTTTGTCCGCAGGCAAGCTCTGATAGCGCTGGGTTATAACTTGTGAGATAGCAGTAGCTTGTGAGCCAGACACTTGGCTTAGTCCGGAAACTGCCGGGTCTGTGTCATCTGCAGCCACAGAACCGGTCAAGATAATGCTGGCCGCAACCCCCAGAGACAGTGGAGTTAAGTGGTTGCTAAGGGTGGATTTATTTTTAAACCCACCAGCCTTCAGACGACACAATTTGATATTAGACATTGAAAACCCATCGGTTGCTTTGCGATCGAAACATCGAATAATGACGAGAGAGTTTAGGTGCTAATTACAGAGTCGCCACCGCAACCTGGTTTTTTCTCGAATATATTTCGCAATCAGATGCGTCAATGGATTAACGCGATAGCTTATTGTAAGTAGATGGGTGGACGGCACATCAATAATTGGTGTACTGCGATGCCGTCCGTTACATCAGTAATACACCAAAAAAAGAGCTGCATTTCACAGCTCTTTTGTGGTGCTGCCTGTTGGGAAGCGCCTGGTGTCGAACCAACACCTCACTAATTGCCTGGACTCACACCTAATTTATTCAGCAATTCTATGGTCAGTCCACCAGTGGCCATGCTATGTGCACTCTGGAATCGTCTGACCGCAGACATTGTTTGACTGGATACTTCACCATTGACCTCACCTGCATCATACCCCGCCTTATTCAAGGCCTCTTGTACCCGGCGTACTGTGGTGCTAGTTGTGTTGGTTTCGCACATCACAGGACGCCATTCCATTTTGGAATCGGTGATTTTGACTCGTGTAGTGATGTCTCTTGTGACGGCCGGTATAACAGTCCGCTTCTCAGTTGCCTTTGTAGCCAGCTGTCTGACTTTCTTGCTTTGAAAGCGGGCGGGAATTTCAGTTTGAGTCACTGTTGCCGGAGTAGCGAGCACGGCGCGATTGATCGTGATGGTTTTTGCAGGAATCTCTTTTTTGCAGATGGTGTTACCGGTTTTACGTGCAGTTGTATCTGCGTTTTGTTCATGCCAGAAATGACGGCCCTCGGAAACCATTATCTGTTTGTCTATCTCGCGATACCGCGCGGGCACTGAAGTGCGCACTTGTTGAGCTTCTGTGACCATTTTACGGACGCGCACAGGTTCGAATCGCTCCGGTTCGGCGACAAGTTCCGCGCGCGGGGCTGATTTCATAACGGTTTTTTCAACTGTCTTGTAGACCGCAGGCACCTCGACCAGGCACATGATATCGCCCGTAGCGTCGTCGATTTTTTCCAAAACACCGCGACCTTTTTTCCACTCTACTCTGGCGTCTTCAACTTTTACGCGTTCGGTTACAGTTTCGAACACCGCAGGTACTTCGATCATTTTTTGCGACGCGGCTGCCACAAGTTGTTTTTCTTCAATCCACTCATAGGTTGCCGGTACTAGCTGGATTGTTTCAGACGCTTCCGAGATCAGTATTTTTTCCTTAACCGACTCAAACTTCGGCGCTTCAAAGTATTCAGTAAAACATTGCCCAGCGCTGGCTGACTCGATTGGCACGCCACTACGTTTTGCCAGAGATAACATCTCGGGATTTACCGATACCGAGCTGTACATCGATCCGGTCACCCACATGCTGCGGGCGGGTGAAAGCTCCAGTTCTTCCTTGACGGTTCTGAAAGTTGCAGGCACTACATCGTATTTAATGTCTGCCTCACTGACCTGAACTTGCTTTTCAACCCACTCGTATTTGGCTGGAATAACTTCGAGCTTCTCTGTCGCCTCACGTACTGTAACCGTAGAGCTTTCGGTGCGATACCTCGCAGGTATCAATACCCGTGCATAGCATTCACCCGCCTTGGCGTGTGGGAGAATCTGCCTCATATCGTCAAGTGCGTACACCGGCCCGTGAGTGCTGGCCAGATAAAATAGCGCGGCAAGTGATACTACAGTTTTCATAAGTTTTCCAATGATGGGGGTGACGTTACGAATCGTAAGGTGACGTTAATCTATCTTTTGATGCTTCTACAAAGCTGTAGGATATTCGCAGCACACTTTATGCCCGGAGCAAGCTAACACTCTCGGGCAAGATTTTTCAGACTAATAAATGGAATATCACGGACAGGCATTTCAAAAGGAAACTGAGGCGTACTTCTCAGTGTAATTTGACATCAATCGGCAATCTTACTTCTGTAGTCAGCTGTAGAAGTAACCGCCTATGCCCAAGCCTCGTAAGCTCCAGATTTCGCTGGAAGCAACACCTTTCTATCACTGCGTGTCTCGATGCGTCAGACACGCATTTTTATGTGGCAATGTCTAAGACAACCAATGCCAAAGGATCTCATTTTCAACTTGATTGACTACAGTGAACTTGTTGACTGGACCGGCAGAGTGATACTAGATGACAAGCGAGGCGCTATATCTGAAACAACTCCACCCATACTGCAAAGACTCGACATATCAGCTACACACTGGATCGAACTCATTCTTAACCAGCGCTTAACCAATTAATTTCGACAGAGATCAGAAAACCGACAGCAGTGCGTGAGTCATGCTCTTTTTTACGATGCCTGTCCATATTTGTTTTTGAAACAAAGCACATAGCGTTAACTCGAACATCACAATTGGTGCAACAATAATTAACTGTCTGTGAGCAGTATAATTCTGCGAGCTGAATATAATTGCCGGTCTCGGAAATCGATGGGAAGATCCATCCAACACAATAAGGTTTAAGCTATCTTTTAGTGTCATGATCTTCTTCTTGAGTACAAACTGCTGTTGCTCACGGCAAGCACTGTCCTGAGCACACATGCAGGGTAATTAACTAATAATAAATTTGAGAGAGCGATGCCTGCTTCCCCGGAGTTAAAAATGAGATTATCAGCAGTTTTACTCTTGCTCGGTGTGAGCCAGGGAGTCGCCGCACAATGCATTGATAGTGACGGTGATGGCTGGGGTTGGGATGGTATAGCCAGTTGTCGGGTAACTGACACCGCTACTAACACGACACCGGTATCCTCAGGGTCAGTTTGTGTCGACAGTGACGGCGATGGCTGGGGTTGGGACGGTACAGCCAGTTGTCGGGTAACTGATACCGCCACCAGCACGACACCAATATCCTCAGGGTCAGTTTGTGTCGACAGTGACGGCGATGGCTGGGGTTGGGATGGTACAGCCAGTTGTCGAGTTGTCGACACTGCAAACAATACTGGCATTGTGCCTGTGAACTCGAACCCCGTTGAAAATTCCGGTGTGGCAAGCGGCTGTGATTACACAGACGCTGCTCAGTACGACGGTTGGGGATGGAATGCTTCTACAGCGCAGTCGTGTGCGCCATTAGGG
>CALLLW010000085.1 GCA_938007995.1 uncultured Granulosicoccaceae bacterium
TCCTCACCACACAGAAACGCACGTCGAACACAACGGCTAACGCAATGATAATAAGGGGTGGCTTCTACAGCGATCTGAGACTTGCGAGGTCTGGGCATGAGTTACATCCTTACTGCTACAACTTAACTTCTCTTCCGCATACCCTCCTACTTTTTACTACATTACACCGAGACGGTTTTCACAATACTTTCCTTGCCATGGGTGTCTTTGTAGACGTTGTAGACGTCGTGAATAGCCTGGTGAATCATGAATGACTCTGCCTGAAAATTGACATCCACAAATGGACCGCTGTGCGATTCTTCCAGTTTGCTATGAAACTGACTCATAGGGAGTAATACATTTCAACAGGGCGTGCAGCAAACGGACCAGTCGCGTCTAAAAACACCAACTGGCTAAAAAACAAAGTATTTCTCTAACGGATAGGAGATGGATGAAATTAGGCGAGCGTTTTGGGGCAAGTTGAATGGTGATTAGCGACACTGATGCGTCACGTTTGGTACTTCATGCGCGCTAGCCTGCGCGCGTGGAAGTAATTGTTTTCAATTAATTCGGTTTATCAGGCCCAAATGGGAACACAAATTGCGCAGTTAGGCTGAGTTTAAATCGACGGCTGTTTCAATGTTACTACGCAATACACTACCTCTTGTTGTTGTACTGTTATCAACAGTATCGTTTACTGTCGGTGCGCAAAATCTGCCGGATTTGTCAGATCGCACATCGGAGTATCTGGTGGGCTTGTCTAATGACAGCGCTACCAAAGCGGTTGAGATTGGCGACTTTGACGGTGACGGTTTTGAAGACCTGATCATTAGTCGCCGCGGTAACACACCTGTGTTACTGATGAATGAAAATGCTCAGGTTGTTAATCGTACGGACACTTTCCTCACGTCTGCAGTACAAGCCAATAATTCGAATTATGCAGAGGCGTTCGATGCAGACGGAGACGGAGATGTCGATGTCGTGTTTGGTCGCATTGGCACAAGCCCGTACTTGTTTAAAAATCTGGGCAGAGATGGCAACAATAACTGGCTGGGGTTTGATTCCGGTACAGCGCTGCCCGGCGCCAATAATATTCTGGTGATTGAATCGGGTGATGTTACCGGCGACGGCGCACCAGACTTATTTGTTATTCAGGTGGAGCGGTCGGGTAATCGACTACTGGTGAATGACGGGAATGGCAACTTTACTGATCAGAGCAGCCTATTGGGTGAGTTTGCAAATCTAACCCGTGGGCACGCGGCACTGTTGGCGGATGTCGATAGCGATGATGATATTGACGTGGTGTATATAGAGTCTGATCTCTTCTTATACATCTATTACAACGATGGTAACGGGAGTTTTGCGAACAGTCGCCGATCAACCTTCCGCAACCCCGATAACTTTGCCTATATTTTTGGCGCTGCAGACTGGAATGGCGACGGAATCTTTGATTATCGCCAATATTCCAATCCGGCCCCACTGGCAGAAATGTCAACCGGCCAGTTTATTAACGGTATTCCGCAATATACCATCCGGCAGGAGCCGCAGATGCTCAGAGGTAACCGGAAACACGGTTTTGTGCATATGCGTGACTTTGATGACGACGGCGATATGGACTATATCCTCTCGAGTCAGTTGCGAAACTTTGGCGGCTTAATTAACAGCAACGAAGGTATGCGAACCGAGATGGTGCTGAGTCAGGGAGACAGTACTTTTATCACTTTTGTTGCCGATGACTGGGCAAATGAAGAATCGACTGACATGAAGATGGTCGATATTAATCGCGATGGCAATCTTGATGTGTTTATCGGTCACGAGTCGCGCTACGGGATTTACATCAACAATGCACCGGCAGCAGTGGTTGCTATTGAAGAGATTTCTTCCGATCCGGCCCAGGCTGGCAGCGCTACGACCATGACCGTTGATAGCGTCACCGGCAGCAACCTCTCGTTTAACTGGGACTTTGGCGACGGTAACACTGGCACCAGCAGTACACCTTCGATTTCACATACTTATGCAACACCTGGCAGATACCAGGTGGTAGTGACAGCCAGTGGCAGTGGTGGCACCGATCAACTGGTATTTACCCAGCGTGTCCATAATGCACTGACGGCCAGTAGACCTTCATCATCAATGAGTGTTGTCTATGATGATGCTAACGCGCGTTTGTACAACGTTAACCCGGATAACGATTCGGTCACGGTTATTGACGTCAACAGCGGTAGTGTGGTGGCAGAAATTCCAGTGGGTGATGAGCCACGCAGCCTGGCTTTTGATAGCCCGGGTATCCTCCGTGTGGTTAACAAGGGTGATGCAACCGTTTCCGAAGTGAATACCAATACCCTGAGTGTGGTTGGTTCGCTGCAATTGCCGCGTGCTTCCCGTCCGCACGGCATTGTCTTTGATGCAGACAAACAGAACGCCTACATTGCGCTGGAAGCAACTGGCAAAGTGTTAAAAATGGATTTTTCAACCCAGCAGATCGTCGCTGAGCTTGAAGTAGGAGAGTTTCCCCGAGAGCTTGCCATCAGCGCTGATGGCAGTGAGTTGTACGCGCCACGGTTTATTACTCTGCCGGTACCGGGAGAGGACACCAGAACACCATCTAAGACTTCCGGTGGTGGTGACGTGATGGTGATTGATACGGCTTCCATGACACTTAGCGACACTATCGTCCTACCGTACAATGAACCCGCAAATGATATCGATACTGGTATTGAGAACCGCGGAGTCCCTAACTATCTAAGATCACCAGCGATCTCGCCTGATGGATTGACAGCCATTGTTCCGTTGAAGGTTGATAACATTTATCGTGGGTCTATGCGTGATGGCAATGCCCGTGAACACGATATGCTGGTGAGAGGGATGTTGTCAGAGCTTGATCTGTTGGCCTCTGCTGAAAACATTGGCAGCCGCTTCCATTTTGATAACAACAGTCAGCCTACAGCGATTGCATTCGGGCCTACTGGCAATTACCTGTTTGTGGTTCACGAAGCGAGTAAAGCGTTTGAGGTCTACGACGTCTTCAGTCGCGATATTGTCTTTTCAAGTACCGTTGGTTTTGCGCCGCAGGGTATCACTGTATCAGCAGATGGTGACCGCGTATTTGTGCACAATTATTTGTCACGCAGTGTCAGTGTTATTGATTCCTCCGGCCTGATGGCAGGCACCAGCGGTAACGCCGATGTGATTGCCACTATTTCTACTGTCAGTAATGATGCGGTTGCACCGCAGGTACTGCAGGGAAAAATTCTCTTTCACGATTCAAGTGATCTAAGACTCTCTGCACAAAAGTATATTAGCTGTGCCACTTGTCATGATGACGCCGGTCATGATGGACGCACCTGGGATTTCAGTGATGCCGGTGAAGGCTTGCGTAATACCATTGATTTACGCGGCCGTTCAGGGCTTGGTGACGGTAATGTCCATTGGTCTGCGAACTTCGACGAGTTTCATGATTTTGAAAATGATATTCGTGAGATATTTGATGGTGCGGGATTATTGTCTGATGCAGATTTTGCAGACTCAGCTGCCCCGTTAGATGAACTTAATCCCAAGGCAGGTCGCAGTGCCGATCTGGATGCTTTGGCATTGTACGCAGCGTCTTTGACAAGCTATCACGATAGCCCGTTTCGAAGAAACTCCGGTGCACTGACCGACGCGGGTGAGCGTGGAAAAGCAGTGTTTCGCGCCGCCAACTGTGCGTCTTGCCACAGTGGTGCAAACTTTACTGATAGTCCGTCAGCAGTGGGACATAACATCGGTACCGTAGATGGCGATACCGGTAATCGCTTAGGGCAGCCGTTGTTGGATGGAGGATTAGATACGCCTACATTACGTGGCCTGTGGCATGGCGCTCCTTATCTGCACGATGGTTCGGCTGCGACGCTTCAGCAGGCGGTACTGGCGCACACATCAGGTATGCCTATCGATGTTTCCTTGTTAACGACAGCACAGCTGGATGATTTGGCTGAATACCTTCTGCAGATTGATGACCGGGAATTAGTTGCGGTTGCTAACAATGATAACGATGGTGATTCAATTGATGACGCCATTGATCCTGATGACGATAACGATGGCGTGCCGGACGGCTCAGATGCCTTTCCGTTGGACAGTACTGAATGGCAAGACTCAGATGGCGATGGCATTGGAGATAACGCTGACCCGGATACAGTAAACCCGGCACCACCACCGACCACCACCACGGCACCAAGTAACCCGGTTACCATTGCGGTTGATGGCAGCTTTAATGACTGGGTGGCAGTGCAGTCTTATGGATCGGATCCTGATGATGTCACAGGTGCTGCCAATACCCTTGATATCGCAGAAGGCTGGTTGGCGCACGATGCCGATAATCTCTATGTACGTTACGACAGCCACGCCCCTGATGATATGCAAATTACCTGGGGCTACAGCCTGCAGATCGACAGCGATGCAAACCCGAATACCGGCTTTAGAGGATTCGGTAATGAGTTGCCCATTGGCGTGGACTACATGATAGAAGGCGCTACACTGCATCGCTATACCGGCAGTGGCAATGACTTTGCCTGGGGGCCAGGTGTGTCTGTACCTACGGTGATTAACGGTAGAAGTCTGGAGCTGGCAGTGCCCAGATTGGAGCTTGGCAACCCGCAATCGATGCGTGTCTTCTTCTACGCCAACAATACGGCAGTGATGGGTACTGCGCTGGATTATTATCCTGATGCGGTTTCAGATGTCGATGCCTCTATACAGACGCGCAGTTTTGAATATGGTTTCAGTGGCGAAGCGACACCGGTAGCACCACCTGCAGCGGCGACACCGCTACAAGCGGCCTATAACCCGGGAATGATATCCGTCGACGGTAACCTGAATGACTGGTCTGCGTTTGATTCTTTCGGGCCTGACCCCGATGACGCCTCTGGAACTGGCAATGTCATTGACTGGCGTGAGGGCTGGATGGCACATGACGGCGGTAACTTATATTTCGGCTGGAGAAACGACGAGGCGGCACAGCTGAGTTGGGGCAACGGTATTATGCTGGACACTGATCAAAACCCGAATACCGGCTTTAAAGGCTTTAACAACGAGTTGCCTATTGGTGTGGACTACCTGCTCGAAGAAACAGTAATCCATCGCTACACAGGTAATGGTAACAACTGGTCATGGGTTGATGCAGGTTCCATGGCTCCGGCAATTGTCGGTAACGTGGTAGAAATAATGATCCCACGCTCACAACTGGGATCACCTGTTGCGATTGATCTGTTTTTTACCGGCAACAATGAAGCTACCGGTGGCACCGTGGTGGACTATTATCCTGACGCGGTGAGTAATCCGACGGCGCCAACTGCCACGCGTCACTTTACCTACAGCACCACACCCCCAAACACTAGTCCGGTAACACCCGTTGTGACGATCACCGTCGATGGCGATACCAGCGAATGGAGTGACAGTTCAGTGCTGGGGTCTGAAGACGCTGATGATGTGAGCGGACTCAACGTGATCGACTGGCGAAACATTCGGGTTGCTAACAATGATGAAAATTTATACATAGCCTATGACCTGTGGGAGCCTGCGGTATTGATTGATGGTGGCTTAGCCTGGGGTTACGGTATTTTACTCGACACCGATCAAAACCCGGCAACCGGTTTTAGAGGATCCGCCAATGAGTTGAGTGTCGGTGCAGATTTTATTCTTGAGGGCCAGGCATTGAACAAGTACACCGGCACTACCCAGAACGAATGGTCATGGGTTGAAGCAGACTATGTGAACGCAGCTTCTGACGGTGGTACCGTTGAGGTTGAGATACCGCGAAGTGTGCTTGAGGGAAGTAATGCGATTGATATGATCCTGCGTGGTGATAATACTGCTGTCACAGGCGGTGATGTTGTTGACCTGCATCCTGAAACTGGCAAGCTTGTCTACACCATGGTTGCAGCAGTTCAGAATGATCAGCCGCAGAATGATGAACCGCCCATACAAGCCGCGACAGAGTCCGGTGGTGGTAGTTTATCTCTAAGCTGGCTTGCGGGATTGTTTGCCTTTTTCAGTTGCCTGTCGAGAAGACGGGTAAAAGCTGCGGCTCTGGTGATGGGATGCAGCATTGTATTGAGCGCCTGTGGTGACGGAGGTAAAGTGGCCGGCAATACAACCACCCCACCAGATAATACAGTCGACAATAATGGTGGTGACCGCACCGTGCCCAACAATAATCCGTCTTTTACAGGTGGTACGTCGGGTGGTGCTCCATTGTCAAACGCCTCGTTCTCAACCACTGTTCAATCCACCTTAAACGGCACTCAGGTGTTACCCGCCGTTGCTACACAGGCTAACGGTCGCGTTGATTTATCGTTCAACAGTAATACCGGTGAACTGTCCGGGTCGTTGACGCATACCGTTGAGAACGCGACGGCGGCGGTTATTCGTGAAGGTGCAGTTGGGCAGGCAGGGGCGACGGTCGTCACCCTGGTGCTCGATGATGCGACGAACTTTAGCATTCCAGCGGGAACGGTATTAAGTGCAGCGCAGAAGGAGGCATATTCGGCCGGAGAGCTTTATATTTCGGTCACATCAAATACGCACCCCGATGGTGAGATCAGAGCACAATTGACTAATGCTGAAATTACGATACCAGTACAAAGTAATCTGAATGATATTCAGGCAAAGGTGTTTACACCAACTTGTTCGCGCTGCCACACCGGCTCGGGGTCAAGTTTGCCCGGTATCATGAATCTGTCTAACGCTCAGGCGAGTTATAACTCGCTGGTGAATACACCCAGCATTGGCGAACAGGGTATAGACAGAGTATCGGTCAATAATGCGACCAATAGTTTGCTAATCCATAAACTTGAAGGGACTCAACAAGTGGGTTCACAAATGCCGTTCCGCGGAAAGCCGTTAGATACCGCAACAGTGGATGCGATTCGCCAGTGGATCGATAGTGGCGCTTCGCGTTAGCAGAGAGGCGCTTGCTGGTGGCATAGTTTGCCACCAGTGCATTGCCGGCTTATCGCCTGGCACATCGGGTGAATGAATCAGTAGAGTAACCTGCATTGTCTGTTTAGCGCCTATACTTTGGGCACAATCATCAACAGCAGAGTAATACCATGATCCGACTGTTTACCCGAAGCCGGGCAATTTGTGCAATAGCGGTCAGTTTAACCATCGCAGGCTGCGGTGGTAGCAACAGTACCCCAATGAGTGCCGATAATAATCAGCCGACAACAGGAACCCTGACCATTAACGCGACACTTGATGGAACACAGTCTGTTCCTGCGGTGCCGACTCGGGCCAGTGGCACGGTAACAATGGAGTTGAACAATGCGGACGGCAGTTTAAGCGGTAACATAATGCACTCGGTGGCAAACGCTACCCTTGCTCAAATTCACATCGGGGCCGTCGGGCAAGCCGGCGTACCGATCGTCGCACTTGAAGAAACTTTGAATAGCCAATTCACGGTACCGCAGGGGACGGTATTGGATGCTGATCAGATGACCATGCTGCGTGCGGGAAATTACTACGTGAATGTACTCTCCACTCAATTTCCGGATGGTGAAATACGCGGGCAGCTCAGCAATGATCCGGTTGTGATTCCGGTACTTGCTAACCTGGATGATATTCAAGCCAAGGTATTTACACCCGTCTGTTCCGTTTGTCATACCGGCGGCGGTAGTTCTTTGCCGGCCATTATGGATTTATCCAATGCTGATGCAAGTTATGCGGCTTTGGTGGGGACCAACAGTATCAGTGTGGCTGAACTTCTAAGAGTGGCAGAGTCAGATGCTGATAACAGTTTTCTGATCAACAAGATTGACGGAACTCAAACGGTGGGCGCGCGCATGCCTTTGGGACGCGAGCCGTTGAGTGATCAAATTATTACTGCTATCCGTAACTGGGTAAATGCAGGGGCTCAACGCTAAACTGCGTTATTTGAAGGCGATTAGTGCAGTGATGTAAGTGGCGGTAAGAATCTACTATCGTCATTAATCCGGATTATTTTTGTGCGTATTCTGGCGCAAAGTGATCACCAATTCTGGAATTAAATGATCAGTGGTTCCTACTAACAATGGCGCAATCTCAACCAAACTTCCTACTCCAGGCTCAATAGCATGTATACGGTCACCTTCAATACAGTTTAGTATATTCCAGTGTTACCTGGCACATCATAAGCATCCTCCGCGTACGAAGATACTTGATGGAGAACAAGATGCAAAGATAATTGTGACCCGGCTAGTGCACCCACCAAGTGGCTATGCAAACTGGTCACTGCGATTACTCACTGATACGGTGATTGAGCTTGGTATAGTAGAATCCGTCAGCAAGGAAACAGTCAGGCGTACACTAAAAAAAAACCACATGACTCAGCGCGCGATTCAGTATTGGGTGATTCCACCAGAACAGGATGCCGAGTTCGTCGCATGCATGGAAGAAGTGCTCGAAACCTACCAAAGAGCCTACGATAAAGAGTATCCAGTCGTATGCATGGATGAGCAACCGGTGCAGTTGACAAAAGAAACCCGTAAAACGATACCAGCCACAAAAAATCATGCTCAACGTCAGGATTATGAGTATGAGCGAGCTGGTACCGCCAGTATATTCATGTTTACAGAGCCGCTTGCGGGTTGGCGCGAAGCCACTGCCAGAGAGAGGAGAATCAAAATCAACTGGGCTACTGAAATGGCAAGGTTGATTGATGACAGATACGGCGACTGTAAGAAAATTATACTGGTATGCGACAACTTGAATACACATACAAAAGGTGCGTTCTACGAAGCATTTGAACCACCTCGTGCACGTGAGCTATTAAACAAAGTAGAATTTTGCTACACCCCCAAGCATGGAAGCTGGCTCAATATTGCAGAAAATGAACTTAGCGCAATGACAAGACAATGTTTAAAGGATCGCCGCATACCAGACCTGGAAACACTCAAGACAGAAATACGAGTATGGTCGAGTGCTACCAATGACAAACAGCGTGGA
>CALLLW010000086.1 GCA_938007995.1 uncultured Granulosicoccaceae bacterium
CATTGCAAAAACATAGAGGCAGCCGGAAAGTACTCGCTCCGATCCAAAGTGAGTAAACCGAATGCCCCACAGACAAAGCCGAAGCGCTGATCAATGGAAAGCGCTGATAGCTGAATACGAGCAGAGTGACGAGACCATGGAGTCATTCTGCAAGCGCCGACAGTTGGCAGTTTCAACCTTCCCCGGTGGCGCGGCTTTATCCCCGCTGGTGAGCAGCACACGCCCGACCCGGAAGCCGACAGTGTACGCGGTGTCGATTTTGCGGTCTCGCTGCCGCTCAACGGTACTGCAAAAATGCTCCTCGTATAAGCTAAAAAATGCGTGGCATTTGCAGTTGACCTACCCGCGTCTTATCAGTTTTGAGATTGACCACGCAGTTGGGGCGTAGCGCCAAGGATGGCGCGAAGAGCGTTGCCAGGCACGGATGCCTGTTTACGCGACCCACTGGAATGGTCAATCTCAAAATTCCGAAGGAACCCGCAGGGCTGGTTGGTCGTAACAAAGACTTTTCGTTAGTTTTCGTCTTTTGAAAAGTAACTTCGCCGGAAGGGCACACACCGGTCTTTGCGTCTCGACCAAATCTGACATGTATTGCAAGGTCAAGTCTGAGCTATCACACTCAGCTATTGATGCAGAGTCCCAACTTATGGTGTACAAAATTCTAGCTTATGACGTCCAAATCCCAGCTTATGGGTGCCCCCGCAGCTTAAATTGTCAGCAACAGTATGCGGCATTCAGCCGCATTTTGAGTCGCCGCAGTTTAGGCAGGTGCTGCATCCGTCCATTAGTATTACAGCTTTTACCGAGCATTTCTTGCACGCTTTGGCGGAGGCCGGGTAGCCGCTGTTCTCGTCGACTGAATCTTTGTTGTTGCGCAGATACTCTTCTTTTTTCATTTCTATGTATTCTGCGCTAGTTGCATCGTGGTCCTGGTTTGGATCGCGCAACATACCAATACCAATAAGATGTTCTTCTATTACGTCACCAATTTCAGCGACCAGTGATTGCTGTAGCTTGCCTTTGTTCCAGTAGCCGCCACTGGGGTCAAACACGGAACGCAGTTCTTCAACCAGAAAAGTGACGTCACCGCCTTTTCTGAATACAGCAGACATGATGCGTGTTAGCGCGACTATCCACTGGAAGTGATCCATATTCTTGCTGTTGATGAATACTTCGAACGGGCGACGAATCTCGTGATTGGTGCCTTCATTCAACACAATGTCATTGATGGTGATGTACATTGCGTGTGCTGATACATGCTCAGGAGTTTTCAGTTTGTAGGTTGAGCCGATCAGTTTGTCGGGGCGCTGCAATGCTTCATGCATTTGAATGACTTCAGCTGCAGGTAGCGAGTCTGAATCGGATTCAGTTTCCGGTTTGTTGACGGTGTAGCCAACAATTTTGTTGTCAATTTTAATAGTCATTGCAGTCATGATAGGTTTAATGATTTAGAAATCAATAGCGCGGAACAGGCACATCCGCGCTATTGAGTACATCTGTGTACCTGTTACCACTATTGTTCATGCAAAGGTTTTAGAACTTTCCGTAGTAACCTTCTTTAAGTGCATCGTAGAGGTTTGCGGCTGTGTGAGTTTCGCCGTCGTACTCGATCTCCTCATTGCCCTTGCACGTGACCGTGCTGCCGTCTTCAAGCGTAAACTGGTACGTCGTGTTCTCAAGATCTGACTCCTTCACAAGGACACCCTGGAATGCCTCTGGATTAAAGCGGAATGTGGTGCAGCCTTTCAGGCCTTTCTCATGCGCGTACAGATAGATGTCCTTAAAATCTTCATAAGGAAACTCTGTAGGTACATTGGCAGTTTTGGAAATTGATGAATCAATCCATTTCTGCGCTGCGGCCTGAACGTCTACATGTTGGGTAGGAGTAATGTCGTCAGCTGACACGAAATAATCGGGAAGTTTGTTTTCTTCCTCTGTGGCGAAAGGCATTGCGTTTTCATTAATCATTTCTTTGTAGGCAAGAAGCTCATAAGAGAAAACATCAACCTTTTCTTTGGTTTTTTTGCCTTCACGAATCACGTTACGTGAGTAGTGATGGGCAAAGCTTGGCTCGATACCGTTACTGGCATTGTTCGCAAGCGATAGTGATATGGTGCCGGTTGGCGCTATAGAAGTATGGTGTGAAAAGCGGCAACCATGCTCTGCAATATCATCTGTGAGTTTTTTATCGACTTCTGCAATACGCTGCATATAGCGGCTGTATTTGCCGAGTAGAATACGACCCTTGACTTTGTCACCCACAGAGTAACCGTCTTTTTTCATTTCCGGACGCTTGCGCAGCATGTCTTTGGTGATGGTGAATTCATCATCCATAACAGGTGCCGCACCTTTTTCTTTCGCCAGATCTACGCCTGTTCTCCAGCCACTGATGGCCATCTCGCGAGTTACCCGATCAGTGAAAGTAAGAGACTCTTCCGAGCCATAACCCATTTGCAGCATCGTCATGGTTGAGCCAAGACCCAGGTATCCCATGCCATGCCGGCGCTTGTACTGAATCTCTTCACGTTGCTTGAAGAGAGGGAGTCCGTTTATCTCTACAACGTTGTCAAGCATGCGAGTAAATACCGATACTGCTTCCTGGTATTTGTCCCAGTCAAAACGTGCTTCTGCGGTGAAGGGTTTTTCTACGAAGCGAGTCAGGTTGATTGAGCCAAGCAGACATGCTCCGTAAGGCGGCAGTGGTTGCTCACCACATGGATTAGTGGCTCTGATATCTTCACAGAACCAGTTGTTGTTCTGTTCATTAACCTTGTCTATTAATATGAAGCCTGGCTCCGCAAAGTCATAGGTAGACGCCATGATGGCATCCCATAAGCGGCGCGCTTTAACGACTTTATAAATCTTGCAGGCAACCAGACCCTCTTCATTTTGCTGGAAGCCTTCTTTGCTTGGCCAGTCCAGCCAGATGACTTGTTCCGGGTCGGTCAGGTCAACTTCACCATTGTCGATTTCTTTACTCTGCACTGGAAACGCCAGGCTCCAGGAGGCATCGTTACGAACGGCTTCTATAAAGTCTTCTGTGATAAGCAGTGACAGATTGAACTGCCGAAGGCGGCCGTCTTCACGCTTGGCACGAATGAACTCGAAAACATCCGGGTGGCGTACGTCGAATGTGGCCATTTGTGCACCGCGACGACCACCGGCGGAAGAGACTGTGAAGCACATTTTGTCGTATATATCCATAAACGACAGAGGACCTGAGGTATAGGCGCCAGCACCGGATACATAAGCACCACGAGGTCTCAGGGTGGAGAAATCGTAGCCTATGCCACAGCCGGCTTTAAGCGTGAGTCCGGCTTCGTGAACCTTGCCGAGTATGTCGTCCATTGAGTCGCCGACAGTGCCGGAGACAGTGCAGTTAATTGTGGATGTTGCCGGCTTGTGCGCTCTGGCTCCGGCGTTAGAGATGATGCGTCCGGCCGGTACCGCGCCCTGACGCAGCACCCATAAAAACTTATCGTACCATTTGGCTTTGCCTTCTTCGGTCTCTTCCACATCTGCCAACGCTCGTGCCACTCGTTGGTAGGTATCGTCCAGTGAGGTGTCTACATCATTGCCTTCACGACTTTTCAATCGGTACTTCTTGTCCCAGATATCCAGCGATGCGCTTTGCAGCGGGATATCGGTTTGCTGGTTAGTGTCTGAGCTGATGCTCTGAACCTGTCCATCGATTGCAACAACTTTGGTCATATGCTCCCCTGGGTAGTGGTTCTCTGTTACAGCAGACAGGTTCCTCCACGCACGGCTTGCCGAATGGCGATTACTATCGGCAACGTGGCGGCCCGGTGGAACTCATCAGGCAGAGTTATTTTTTTCGTTTCGTGTTTTGTCTGCGCTCTCTACTTACAACGCTGAGAGCAGTTGACCGCTGCTGTTCAGCATCAAAACCCCTCCGCACCGGAGGCTCTGGATCATGGTTATTGAGTCGTGGATCTTGAATCAAAAACTGTGATCAGAGAGCCGTCATCGCTTTTTGCCGAGCCCATGACGGACTGGGCAAATGGCAGGACAGCTTATGACAGAAAAGCGCAAACAATAGATATAGTATACTCGGTGATGTGGTTTGATTGGTAGTCAACTACTACATATTGTGCCATCTGGTAATATGGCAGAGCGGTATCGCGTCACATCGCCGACGGGGAATAATAGAGCTGTGCGGTTTTGCTGGTCAACTAATACCTACTACAAAATGATGATTGTAATCTTGTAACCACAATATGATGTGATTTTGCTGTGGCAAACCTGTGGATAACTTGTGCAGTACTGCTACAGTAACCAAAACGTCGCCAAGCCGAGGAAGGTCATCAGTCCGACAACGTCGGTTACTGTGGTTAGCAGCACGCCGCCAGCCACCGCCGGGTCAATTGAAAAGCGCTTCAGCATGATCGGTATCATCACACCGGCAAGTGCTGCAACGCCCATATTGATGATCAGAGCCATCGCGAGTACCAGCCCGACGCGACCGTCACCGAACCAGAGATACGCTATCAGCGCTACAACTACCGACCACATCAGGCCATTGAGCAAGCCGACAATTGCCTCTTTGGTTAAGATCCAGCGCGTGTTGCCGGCACCGATCTGCCCCAGTGCCTGTCCGCGTATTACAAGTGTCAGTGTTTGCGACCCGGCAATCCCGCCCATGCTGGGCACGATGCTCATCAGTACTGCCAGTATGACCACCTGGTCCAGTGTGTCGGCAAATTGTCCGGCAACCCAGGAGGCAAGAAAGGCGGTGGCGAGATTCACACCGAGCCAGATGCTGCGTCGTTTCATGCTGCGCATCACTGGAGAGAAGTAGTCGTCTTCCGGTCGAAGGCCAGCCATGCTCATCAATGTTTGATCGGCGTCTTCACGAATAACATCGACCACATCGTCCACGGTGATTCTGCCGAGTAGTCGGTTGTTGTCATCGACTACCGGAGCGGAGATAAGGTCGTGGTCTTCGAACAGTCTGGCAACATCTGCATCGTGCATGGCGACATTAATCACATCAACATCGGTTCGCATCACTGAAGCAACTGTTACCTCCGGGTTTTCTGTGAGTAGCCGCCTTACCGGTAATACGCCTTCGTAGTATCCGTAACGATCAATGATAGTGATCCGGTCTGTATGTCGCGGGATGTCACCTTTTTTCCGGAGAAATCTGAGTACCACATCGAGTGTGACATCAGATCGAACGGTGATCGCATCCAGATCCATCAGGCCGCCGGCGCTGTCTTCCGGGTAAGACAGTACTGCCTCCAGTCTGTCGCGGTACTGCCTGTCCATGCTGTGCAACACTTCATCGGTTACCTTGAGCGGCAGCGATTGTACAAAGTCGGCCAGATCATCAACATCGAGGTTTTCAGTGATCGCAATCAGTTCAGCGGTATCAAGTTCACTGAGTAGTGATTCTCGAACTTCATCACCAACCTCCAGCAACACTTCTCCTTCATCCTTGAGGTCGATGTAACGCCACAGCAGCTTACGCTTTGATGGTGGAAGTGACTCAAGCAGATCGGCAATTTCAGCGGGTTGCAGTGCATGGATTAACGTGCGTGCAGATTGAAAGCTGCCGCTGTTAAGAATATCGGCAACTGCGTTTTGCCGCTCTTTGTCTGTGATATGGCTGGAATCTCGCATGACGGATTGCCTGTTGAGTTCAGCTTGCGCTGTTGGGAGAGGTGTAGCGTATTGCTACAAAGATTGATCGTTACTGCGGTCTAATGATTATATAAATCCAGGCTGCTTTTGTTTATTGTGCGGTATTTTTTAAAAGTGACTGTATCTGATGTCAACACGCTGATGCGTGTTTTCAGGCGTTGATCTTCTCCAGCAGAATGGCCTGTTTTTCTTTGTCGGTACAGTGCAGGAAGCTCAGGGCTTTTCTGCGCACATTTGAAACACGTGTTTGACGCAGTACGTTTTTGATTTCCAGAATTGAATTTGGTGGCATACTGAATTCACGCAGACCGAGGCCAAGCAGCAATCTTGTGTAGCTTGGGTTGCCTGCCATCTCACCGCACATAGTCACAGGTATCTTTTGTTTTATACCTGCGTCAATGACAGACTTTATCAATGACAGCACAGCCGGATTAAGCGGATCGTAAAGGTAGTTAACCTGGTCGTCGATGCGGTCTATTGCAAGCGTGTACTGAATCAGGTCGTTGGTACCAATGGAAAGAAAGTCCAGATGTTCAGCAAAATGACTGGCAGAAATCGCTGCAGAGGGCACTTCAATCATACCGCCCAGTGGAATCTTTTCATCAAATTTGTAGCCTCGTGCACGCATTGACTCCTTGGTGGTTTCGAGTAATTGCTTAGCCTGGATCAGCTCAGACACAGTGGTAAGCATGGGGAACAATATCTTTATCGGGCCTTTGGCTGAGGCTCTCAGTATTGCCCGGAGTTGCGGTACGAAAATCGATGGATCATTCAGGCACAGGCGTATACCACGCAGCCCCATGGCAGGGTTGTGAGCCAGTGGTCCGGATTTAATCTGATCAATCTCTTTGTCTGCACCAAGATCTACCGTTCTGATAGTTAACGGAGCGCCTTTCAGTGCGCGAATGACTTTGATGTAGGTTTTATAGTGTTCTTCTTCGTCCGGTACTTTGTTGCCCTGCAAATATAAAAACTCAGTGCGGTACAGGCCCACGCCGGCTGCGTTGACGCGGCGCAGATGTTTGATGTCTTCCTCGACTTCTATGTTGGCAAGCAGCTCGATCTTCTCCCCACTTTTTGCTCGCGATTTTGCATCATTCAGTTTACCGAGCTCTTTCGTTTTGCGTCGAAGCGCGCGCTGGCGTTTATGGAAGTGCTCGATCAGGGTTTCACCCGGTTCAGCGAGGACCAGGCCGCTCTTGCCATCAATAACCAGCTGCTCGCCGGCTTTCAGGTACTTCCGTGCTTCGTGTAGACCCACCACTGCCGGCAGATCAAGACTGCGTGCAAGGATAGCGGTGTGGGAGAGGGGGCCACCCATTTCTGTTACAAAGCCCGCCACTCCCGAATGCTGCATAACCATTGTATCTGCGGGAGTCAGATCATCTGCAATAACGATTCTGTCTCGCCACTGATCTGTTTTACTGACCGTTCTGCTTTTGCCGTTGGATACCAGTGCATCCATAATATGATTAAAGACATGTTTGACATCATCCTGACGGGTGGCGATATACGGGTCATCCATGCTATCGAAAACTTTAACAATCGCATCGCGTTGAAGCTTAAGCGCCCATTCTGCATTGCATTGGTTTTCTTTAATGATCTCGATAGGTGATGTGGCCATCATCGCGTCATCGAGCATTAGCAAGTGAGTTTCAATGAAAGAGCTGACATCATCGGGAGATTCTTTGGGGATTTCTTTGCGAATCTTCAGTAATTGCTTTCTGGCATTGCTGTGGGCTGTTTTATAGCGTTTGACTTCCTTACCCAGATTTTTTTTATCAATCTTCTGCTCGGTGAACTCGTGCTGATTCCGGTGCAGAATAAAGACGTTACCGATAGAGATCCCGCGAGATACACCCATGCCGTTGAGCATGAGCGCCATTATTCATCTTCTCCAAAGCGTGCTTCGATCAGTTCTATGACTGATGCCAGTGCTTCTTCCTGATCATCGCCGCTAACGTACAGAGTGATACTGTTGCCTCTGCTAACGGCTAGCATCATTACGCTCATGATACTTTTTGCGTTGACACGCTGATCCTGCTTTTCTATTTCGATGGTGCTGGAGTAGGCACTGGCCACCTTGACCAGCTTGGCAGCAGCGCGTGCGTGTAACCCCAGTTTGTTGGAAATAACGACTTCCCGGGTCAGCACTAAAAGTCTCCAGAGGCACCAGTTAACTTCATGTTACGAGATCTCGCGATGTCTGACAGAGATTTGATCGATCTTACTTTTTATTTTATCGCGAACTGTTTCCACGATGTAGACCGACCGGTGGCGTCCACCGGTACAGCCGATAGAAACTGTCAGGTAGGCGCGATTTTCAGCTTCGAACACCGGCGTCCAGTCAAGAAAGAACTTGCTGATGTCTTCCGCCATTTTGTTCACTGCTGTGTGTTGCTTGAGGAATTCTGCCACCGGCTGATCGAGCCCGGTCATCGGGCGCAGCGGCGTAGACCAGTACGGGTTTGGCAGGCATCGAACATCGAAAATAAAATCAGTGCCATACGGTTGGCCGTGTTTAAAGCCAAAAGACTGCAGCAACACGTTGACCGGAGTTCTGTTGAGGCCGAGCACGCGTTTGCGCATCACTTCACGCAACTGGTGTAGGTTCAGATTGGTGGTTTCGATACTGACGTCAGAACATTGCTCAACACTGACAAGCATGGAGCGCTCAGTGATAATTGCCGTGGCAAGCGGAGCACCACCCTTGGATAGCGGATGCTTGCGTCGTGTTTCGCTGAACCGTGTAACGATGACGTCGTCGAGTGCATCAAGGAAGATGACCTTGGTTTCCACACCCAGTGATCGAACCTGAGAAATCGAAGACTGAAATTGATCGAGCAGGTTTATTTCACCGCGTGCATCGATGCCGACGGCCACTCTGTCATAAGTGGCGGAGTCCTGTGACATCTTTCTTGCAAGATCGACCAGCATGCTGATCGGCAGGTTATCGATGCAATAGTAGCCTTCGTCTTCGAGTGTATTCAAAGCGACGCTTTTGCCTGCTCCGGAGAGCCCGCTAATGATTATAAGCTGCATCGATTTGTCCATCGTTTTTGCCGAAGCTCGGTTGCACTAAAGGAGTATACAACCTCGTTGCAAAAAATCAGCTGGTTGATTGCGGTT
This sequence comes from uncultured Granulosicoccaceae bacterium, assembly GCA_938007995.1. GTDB lineage: Bacteria > Pseudomonadota > Gammaproteobacteria > Granulosicoccales > Granulosicoccaceae. The sequence continues at coordinate 8,794 of CALLLW010000086.1, forward strand.
GTTCGCAGGCAGAGAGGTTTTAATCAGTTGTTTTTGAATCCGGGCTGGCGGGTAGTTCCAGTGTCTGTAGTAAATCCAGAATTTCCCGTGCTGACTGCGCCTTTCGCATTGCGTGCCGATTTGTTGCTTCGTTAAAGAATTTTGCCAAATCTGCAAGTATTCTCAGATGCCCGTCGACCTCGTGCTCGGGGATTAGTAGTCCGATGATGATGTCCACGGGCTCTCCATCCGCAGCATCAAATTCGACTGCCTGTTCAAGGGTGACCGCCGCACCGATGGGCTTATCAATGAACTCCACGCGACCGTGTGGGATCGCAACGCCAAAGCCGAGGCCTGTGCAGCCCAGGCGCTCCCGGGCAGTCAACGCATCGATAACCTCCATATCGACAGATTCGTCGAGCTCATTCTCATCGATGCTGTCTTCGATCAAATCAGAGAGTGATTGCAGGCACTTTTTCTTGCTGCTAAGTGATGCGCGGCAGGAAATTCTCGAGATATCAAAAAGATCGGTCATCAGGGAGAGGGCAGGGCGTGCGAGTCGGGGAGGGCTGGATACAAATCTGTAGCGTGCGGCAGTTTATAGCACAAGATTGAGCTGAAAGTTGTGTGGTGATGGTTGTATCCGGTTTGTGCAGTTTCTCTCAGCATTGTACTGACACTAATCAATTGCCGTGTTCGCTCGACGCCTGCTGGCATTCTTGTGGGCTGTGCGGGAAGTTCTGTTGCCAGGTGAATGTGTTTCTGAACTTTCCATACAGCCCACAATGTTGCGGGAATGCCGGTTAATCGGTTGTGTTGTCGACGTTGTGGTTATTCATCTTCAGTGTCATCAGGCACTTTCACTTTGTCTTTACGGTGGTGGTCCTTGACCTTTTCCTTGTGTTTGATGAGTTGACGGTCAAGTTTGTCTGTCAGTAGATCGATAGCCGCATACATATCTTCTTCTATGGTGTCTGCAAAGAGCTGATTGCCTTTAACGTTAACTGTGGCTTCTGCTTTCTGTCTGAGCTTTTCCACACTCAATATGACATGTATATCCTGTACATCATCGGAATGCCGTTCCAGCCGATCCATTTTGGTACTAACGTATTGTCGGAGTGATTCGGTGAGGTCGAGATGATGTCCGGTTACCGTTAAGTTCATGCGCTTTTCTCCTGTGTAGTTATTAAAATTGTGAGATTGAATGCGTGGCCATGGGCCGGTGAATCGTTTTGCTAAATGAAAGACACCCAAGTGTTGATTGCACTGTGGCTGATACCGATCTCCTGGCACTGTTTAAGTGTCTGATCGGATCTCCGGATAACAATCGCATGGTTTTTAGGTAAGGGTGCGATAAGCTATTGCAAGGTCTGTAAGTATCCGATTTATTGAGGATCGAAGCTGGTCCGTTGTGACGTGTGTTGATGCGTGTTTTGTTGCTGTGGGTACTTGCAAACGACCGTGCTAATAAAGATCTTATGTACTTGATGTACGTTGCTGGTATTTGTGCATGATGACTGAGCCGTTTGGCGCCTTGCACTGTGTTACGTGCTATGAAATGTGGTGCAGGGAGGGTGCTTGTAAACGCCAGGCAGAGACAGAATAATAATTTAAAGTGTGATCTGGAATGAGTCCGGATAACCGGGTAGCCAATTGCTCCGGCAATGCATTCTACGCTTGTATGCCGGCAGGTGTTGCTCATATGAACAACTGTAATGGCTACAGTATGTTCGATGGTAGCGACTCCCTGATCGTTGTTTTACCGTTCAACACTATCCTCACTGGTAGGTTAATGCATGTATACAACTGCTTTATGCTATTGCAAAAAAAACACTATTTCTGCGAAATAATCACGCTCACCATTGATGGTTTCTCGCGCATGATTGAAGACTCACTTACACCCTATCACAAAATATCATTGTGTCCACACCTGTATGTGACTGCCGGGCATTGCGCCCGGCACCGGCAGTTTTCTATTGCGAAATCAGTTGAGTCTTTTTCTCTCATTGGATGGCGGGATTGACATTGACTCGCGGTACTTTGCTACCGTTCTGCGTGCCACCTGTATGCCAGAGGCAACTAACGTATTGGCGATCTTGCTATCACTCAACGGTTTGCCCGGATCTTCCTTCGCTATGAATTTGCGAATCATTGCCCTGATTGCAGTGGCAGAGCATTCGCCGCCATCTGAAGTAGAGACGTGGCTCGAGAAAAAATACTTAAACTCAAATATACCGCGAGGCGTATGGATATACTTTTGTGTTGTGACTCTTGAAATGGTCGACTCATGTAGCTCAAGATTTTCTGCAATATCGCGTAATACCAATGGACGCATTGCTTCATCACCGTATTCAAGAAAGCCACGCTGTCTTTCAACGATAGCGGTGCCGACGCGCAGCAGTGTTTCGTTGCGGCTCTGCAGGCTCTTGATAAACCAGCGTGCTTCCTGCAGTTGATTGCGCATGTAATTGTTATCGTCGCTTTTGTCTGCGCGTTTAACGAGCCCTGCATACATTGAGTTAACGGCAAGTCTTGGTGCTATGTCTGGATTCAGTTCTACACGCCAGACACCTTTGATCTTTTTTACGAACACATCCGGAACAATGTATTGAGGCTCTTTTGAAACCACCTGTGAGCCAGGGCGTGGCGTCAGGCTTTGGATGGTTTGTATAGAGCTTTGTAGTTGAGCGTCGTTTATTTTCAGCTGGCGTTTTATTTTTGCGAAATCACGTGCTGCAAGCATTTGCAGGTGGTCACCAATCAGTTGCTTGCATACTTCTACGTGGGGTGTGGATTCCATCTCGTGCAGCTGGATTAACATGCATTCACGAGTGTCTCTTGAGCCACAGCCAATAGGGTCGAGTTGCTGAATCAGTCGAAGCATTGCTTCGATTTCTTCTTCCTCACAATGATCTTCCGGATTATCTATGTTGGCATTGACGGCTTCGATGATGTCGCTCAGTTCATCTTCAAGATAGCCATTGTCATCAATGCAGTTGATCAGAGTTGCTGCAATAACCTGATCGGTGTCGGAAAGTTTGCGCAAACGCAGCTGATCCATCAGGTGGTCTTGCAGATTGCCTGTGCCTGCACTGGTGTACTCAGTGAAGTCTCTTTGATTTTCATCACCGGACTGCATGCCGGTTGAAGTGTATGCAGGCTCGTAGATGTCTTCCCACGCGCTGTCGACCGGAAGTTCATCGGGTATGTCAGGTGTTGAATCGGTGATCTCTACGGTTGCCGAGATGTCTTCCATTTCAACTGGCGTGTCGTCTTCACCTTCGCTTGAAGCTTCCTGTGCTTTGCTTTCCCGTTCGTTGTCGCTGCGCATCTTGGCAGCATCTTTTTCGCCGCCGTCTTCACCATCTTCCTGTACTTCCAGCATTGGATTGCTTTCCAGTGCTTCCTGTATTTCTGACTGCAGTTCGAGCGTTGAGAGTTGCAACAGTTTGATTGCCTGCTGCAGTTGCGGGGTCATGGCCAGTTGCTGGCCCATCTTTATCTGTAACGACTGTTTCATGCTGTGCGCTGTACCATTGTTATGCAGATTCGTGCCACGAGCGGTCCGTTTTATCGGCGCTGTCCGCGGTACTATTGACCTTCCTCGACAAGGCACTGCGGGTGCCTATGATCAATATCTGCTTTATTGTTTACTGATGCCGCAACCGACCATACTACTCAACAAGTCAGTTTGTAGCGTGCAGTTGAAGTATGGTTCAAAAGCGCCCAATCGCAACGACATTTCAATAATATTTGTACCTGGTGAGCAAAGTCTCATTACATTGGTGAAAGTGGATAGTTTGTTGCTAAGCAATGAAAAAATGACGTCATTGCAATGACTGGTCAGAGGTCTGTACTGCAGATGTATTTCTGCAAAAAAATATCGCTGGCAGGTTTTGAATCAGGTGCGGTCGACCGCCTGACTCAATAGTCAAACTGCGGCTACAGCGTGAAGCTCTCGCCGAGATAAACCTCTTTGACCTTCTGGTTTTGCAGTATGTCCGCTGCCGTGCCTTCGGCGATCAGGCCGCCATCACTGAGTATGTAGGCACGTTGGCAAATGCCGAGGGTTTCACGCACATTATGATCGGTGATCAGTACGCCTATGCCTCGTTGTTGCAAGTGGCTGATTATGCGTTGAATATCAATAACAGATATTGGATCAACACCAGCGAATGGTTCGTCCAAAAGTATAAACACCGGATCAGCTGCGAGTGCCCGGGCGATTTCCACGCGCCGTCTCTCGCCACCGGACAAGCTCATGCCAAGGCTGTCTCTAATATGTGTTATCTGCAATTCGCCCAGCAGGTTCTCAATGACTTCGCGATAGTCACTGCGCTTAAGTTCCGGGCGATACTGCAGAATAGATAAGATGTTTTGTTCAACGGTGAGCTTTCTGAAAACCGATGCTTCCTGCGGCAGATATCCGACACCCTGCCTTGCACGCACATGCATTGGATCGCTGGTGATGTCTTTGTCATTGAGCAGAATGCGTCCGGCGTCTGGCTTGACCAAACCGACCACCATGTAAAAGCATGTCGTTTTACCAGCGCCGTTGGGCCCGAGTAAGCCGACGACCTCACCTTGGTTGATGTGCATTGAAACACCGTCAAGTATCGTCCGCTTGCTGTAAGACTTTTTCAGGTTCTCTGCTGTCAGGGTGGCCATTGGTGTTTCTTGTTTACCTGGTTAATGATTCCTGACTCTGGTGTAGTGTGACGTACAAACTACACGAATGAGTCGATTAATCGAAGTGTATTGATTTTATTAGATAAATCACTACTGTCCCGTTAACTTTTAGAACATGCGCATTTGAGGATCGTAGCCGTTGTATTCCTCTCTCAATCGGCCGGTGATTAGATCATCCAATGACCTTTTCTCAAACAAATTAAGTTGCAAGAGCCGCAATATCTGCTGTAGCGACTTCTTTGTTTTTGATTGGAACTTCAAATACGAAAGTAACAAGTAGATGCACATCGCAATCCATATCTGAGTCAAC
>CALLLW010000087.1 GCA_938007995.1 uncultured Granulosicoccaceae bacterium
GTGACGAGCCCAATGGTGCTGACAAAACTCTGAACATCAATGAAGACTCGCCCTATGCATTGACTCGCACTGACTTCGGGTTCTCTGATCCAGCTGATAATGATAGCTTTACCGGTATTACTATCACCAATCTGCCGTTGAATGGCACGCTGGAATTAAACGGTTCACCGGTGACACTGACTCAAACCATCAGCACCATCGATATCGATCTCGGCACGCTTCTCTATGTACCCGCGGCAAGCTCACTGGGCACGGCCGCGGATCGATTCGATTTCAGAGTCAATGATTCTGGCAACACACTGAATGGCGGTGTCAATCAGGATCTCGTTGCCAATCGAATCACTTTTGATATCACCGGTGTTAATGATGCACCTTCCGGTACAGACAACACACTGACCACCAACGAAGACACACCACTGATTGTGGGAGCTGCAGACTTCGGATATTCCGATTTGATTGACAGTGACAACTTTGCCGCCGTTACAATCACCACGCTGCCTGAGGACGGTGCGCTGTTACTCAACGGCGTGCCTGTTGTGGCCGGCCAGCTGATCAGTATCAGCAATATCAATAACAATGAATTGCGATTTCTACCTGATCCTGACCGCAATGGCGCACCTTATACCAGCTTTAGTTTCCAGGTTCACGATGATGGTGGCACTGCCAACGGCGGTATCGATCAGGACGTCACTCCAAACACCATCACCATTAATGTAACCAGTGTCAGCGACGCACCGAATGGTACTGACAATACGTTGAACATTAATGAAGATTCACCCTACGCACTGACTCGCGCTGATTTCGGATTCTTTGATCCTGCTGACAACGACAGCTTTAGCAGTATCACAATCACCAGTTTGCCGTTAGACGGTTCATTAGCGCTATCCGGTGTGACAGTGACACTGACACAAACCATAAGCGTTAACGATATCGATCTCGGCACACTTGTCTATGTGCCCGCGGCAAACTCACTGGGCACGGCCGCTGATGGTTTCGATTTCAGAGTCAATGATTCCGGGAACACACTCAACGGTGGTATTAATCAGGATTCTGCAGCCAATCGAATCACTTTCGATATTAACAGTGTAAACGACGCACCCTCGGGTGCAGATAACACGCTGACCACCGATGAAGATATATCACTGATTATTAGAGCAGTTGATTTTGGTTTCTCGGATGTCATTGATAACAACAGCTTTGCATCTGTCACCATTACTACATTACCTGTTGGCGGTTCACTGGTGCTCAACGGGACCACTGTAATTGTCGGCCAGCTGATCAGCATTAACAGCATCAATAACAATGAACTGCGGTTTCTACCCAACGCTGACAACAAAGGTACACCCTATACCAGCTTTGACTTCCAGGTACACGACGATGGCGGCATTTTAAACGGTGGCATCGATCAGGACGCTACTCCGAACACCCTCACCATCAATGTAAACAGTGTCAATGACGAACCCGAAGGCACTGACAGAACCCTGACCACCAACGAAGATACTTCACTAATTATTGGAAGTGCTGACTTCGGTTTTAACGATCCGCTCGATGGCGACAACTTTGCCGCTGTCACCATTACCACCTTGCCCGCCGACGGTCTGCTTGAGCTGAATGGTACCCCTGTCATTGCCGGACAGCTGATCAGTGTCAGCCAAATTAACAACAACGAACTGCAGTTTGTACCAGATCCTGACCGCAATGGCATGCCGTACACCGGCTTTACTTTCCAGGTGCATGATGACGGCGGCACTACGAACGCTGGTGTCGATCAGGACACCACCCCTGCTACCATCACAATCAATGTTACCAGCATCAGTGACGAACCAGGTGGTACCGATAACACACTGACCATCAACGAAGACTCACCGTATTCACTGACCATTACTGACTTCGGTTTCTCTGATCCTGCTGATAACGACATTTTCAGCAGCGTCACCATCACCAGCCTGCCGGCAAACGGCGCGCTGGAATTAAACGGCATGCCAGTCACACTGACACAAAGTATCAACGTCAACGATATCAATCAGGAAAATCTGGTGTATGTACCTGGTCCTAACGTTCTTGGTGCAGCTGCGGATGGTTTCGATTTCAGCGTCAGTGATTCTGGTGACACGCTCAACGGAGGGATAAATCAGGATCAGATTGACAATCGAATCACTTTTGATATTAACAACATCAATGATGCGCCATCCGGTACAGACAACACTCTGACCACTGACGAAGATACACCACTGGTCGTTCGACCCGCCGACTTCGGGTTTTCAGATTCAATTGACAACGATAATTTCGCGGCAGTCTCTATTACTTCCCTGCCAGCTGCCGGTTCGCTTATACTCAATGGCTTAGCTGTTACTGCCGGTCAGCTGATCAATATCACTAATATCACCAACAGCGAACTGTTGTTTCTCCCCGATTCCAATAGCTTTGGGTCACCTTACACCAGCTTTACCTTTCTGGTGCACGATGACGGCGGTACGGTGAACGGTGGTGTAGACACTTCCCTCATCGAAAATACACTCACGATCAACGTCACTTCAGTAAACGACGCCCCGACTGGGTCAGACAACACCTACACGCTACTTGAGGATCAATCGCGAATAATATCACTGGCAGATCTTGGCTACACTGATAGTGACGGCGACTTATTTTTAGAAGCGATTTTGACGGCCGCTCCGGTCAACGGCGAGTTGCTGTCTAACGGCACAGCATTGATGACCGGAGACTCAATAACGCTCGCAGCACTCAATGCCGGAGAAATAGAGTTTGTACCCGCAAGTGATGAGAACGGAACCTCATATGATTCATTTAGTTTCCAGGTACGTGATTCCGGTGGCACAAGTAACAACGGTATAGACACTGCCCCAACTCCTGCAACAATTACCTTTGATGTTCAATCGGTATCAGACGCACCGGCAGGCGCAGATGCGGTGATCAACATCAATGAAGACACCGTCCATACCTTTACCATAGGAAATTTTGGATTTTCAGATTCTCGTGACGCATTTGCGGATCAATTTACCTCAGTAGTCATAACGCAGACACCGATATTCGGCGAACTAACAAACAACGGTGTTACAGTACTTGCAGGCCAGACAGTCAGCACCGCTGATATTGCAGCAGGGCAATTCATCTACACACCGGCTGCAGATACTTACGGACCGGCATTTGACAATCTTCAGTTCAGAGTCACTGACTCCGGTAGCACGGCAAATGGTGGTGTAACAACAGACCCGACAAGCGACCAGATTCTGTTTGATATCACTGGTGTCAGTGACGCGCCATTTGGAGCAGACACCAGCATTACACTCAATGAAGATGCTGTCTACGTGTTGAGCGTGTCAGACTTTGGTTTCTCTGATCCAGCTGACAACGACTCTTTCTCGGCAATCACAGTCACTACGTTGCCATCAAACGGTACTTTATCACTGGACGGTAACACAGTATCAGCGGGCCAGATAATCGGTGTCACGGATATCTCAAACGGTGAGCTGCTATTTACACCTGCCAGCAACGCCTCCGGATCGCCGTATGCAGATTTCAGCTTTTTGGTTCACGATACCGGTGCGGCAACCAATGGTGGACAGAACATCTCGCTGAGTGCTAACACCGCTGAGTTCCAGGTGTTGCCAGTCAATGACGCTCCGGTTGGTATCAACAGCAGTGTCGATGTGCCGGATAACACAGTACTTACACTCAGCACTACAAACTTCGCATTTACTGACATTGACAACGACTCACTACGAAGTGTCAGGATAGATTCACTGCCAACAACCGGCACACTCACTCTGGATGGCATACCGGTTTTGGCAGGTGATGTTATCAATGCAGCAGACATCATTGCCGGGACACTTTCTTACCAGCCACCACTAAACACTGCCGCACAGGACATCATTGAATTTACAGTGATTGATACAGGCGGCACCGTAAATGGAGGCACTGACACTCAGCTTACTCCTGCACAGCTAACACTGAATACATTGGTAATCAATGATGCGCCTGTGGCAACTGGCAGCAATATTGTCATTAATGAAGACAGCAGCTATACCGTTGATCTTACAGATTTAGGCTTCGCTGATCCGGCAGAGCAGCACAACCTGGTTGAGGTTCTTATCACCGGAGTCAATGGCAGCGGTAGCTTGACTCTGAACGGCGCGCCGATCACCTCTTCTGTGAATATAGACGCCGCTGATATTCAGTCAGGACAGCTTGTATTTACACCTGACACTGACACGTTTGGTTTCAACTATGCATCAATCGAATTCAGGGTGAGAGATGACGGTGGTATATTAAACGGCGGACAGGATACGTCAACAGTGGCATCAACCCTGTCTTTCGATGTACTGGCGGTTAATGATCCACCCATTGGTCTCAGCAAGTCTATAGACATCAACGAGGACAATAGCAGAATCCTGAACAGTGCTGACTTTGGCTTCGACGACCCGGCAGACTCACATCAGCTGCAGCAGGTATTGATCACTTCTATTTCCGGTAACGGCGCACTGGTACTCAATGGTTTACCGTTAGTCAATGGCTCATCAGTGTCTGCTCAGGACATTGATAACGGGCAACTACACTTCGTGCCTGAAGCGAATACCTTTGGTACAAACTACGCTGCTATAGAATTTACAGTGCAGGACAACGGTGGAACAGTTAACGGCGGGCTGAATGTATCAGCCACTGAAACACTGACAATCAATGTCACTGCGGTCAATGATGCACCAACCGCGCAAAGCTCAACCATTTCGATAGATGAAAGTACCGCTCATAGATTTGCGCCGCAAGATTTCGAATTTGCAGATAATCTGGATGGAGACAGGCTGGACAGTATTATTATTGTACAAACCCCGGCCACAGGATCTCTGGAGTTAAATCAGACTCCGGTATTTGCAAATCAAACGATCACCGCACAGGATTTGGCAAACGGCAGCCTTGTGTACCGGCCAGTAACCGGTGAATCCGGGCAGACGTACGACAGTTTGCAGTTTCGCGTGGTAGATGACGGAGGCACGCTGAACGGCGGCCAGAACACATCAACCCGAATCGAAACTATTACGATCAATGTCAATGAGATAAATTCTGCTCCATCTGGCGGCAACAGTGTTGTCGAGTTAAATGAAGGCGAAATTTACACGTTAAGCGCAGCAGATTTCAATTTCCAGGACCCACAGGACAATCATAGCTTTGAATCGATTCTGATCAGTTCAGTGAATGGTGAAGGTCAGCTACAACTCAACGGCACCGAGGTGTCGTCAGGTCAGGTGATAGCAGTGACAGACATCAACGCGGGCTTGCTGACATTCTCATCACAAGCAATGAACGAAACCAGTTTTCAGCTTGATTTTCAGGTACAGGATAGCGGTAATCCCGTTATTGGAAAGATACTTGATCTGACCGAAAATTTCATACGTTTCGATTTGAACCCGGTTAATGATCCGCCAGCACTGGTCAACGAAGGTGCGACATTTGCCGAAGGTAGCGATAATGTTATTTCAACGTCTTTGCTTGCAGCAACAGACCCGGACGACGCTGCACAGGATCTGATTTTCACACTACAATCAACACCGCAAAACGGGCAGCTGCGATTAGATAACACTGATCTATCCACTGGCGATACCTTTACTATGCGCCAGTTGACAAACAATGAGTTACGTTATTCCCACGACGGGTCCGAAACCAGCACTGATTTCTTTGACTTTAGACTTGTTGATGGCGGTGAAGACGGTGTGCTGCCTGTCAGTGCAAGATTCAATATTGAGATCACCGAGGTTATCGATCCACTTCCCGGCCTGCAGGACGAGAGCCTGAATCTGACTACCGGCGACACATTCGATACCAGGCTTGGCGATGTTCTAAGCTCCGGGGAAAACAGGCTGTTCAATCTGAATATGATTGAGCAAAGCATGCTACAAATTGAAGTGATATCACCGCCGGCTCATGGATCACTCACACTAAACCCTGATGGAACCTTTCAATATATACACGATGGAACTGGAAACCTTGAGGATTCCTTTACCTACAGAATTACCAATGATGATGGTATTAGTGCTACAGCGACAGTTAACATTACTGCAGAGCCTGACTTCAGTGCCGCATCACCTGACCCTATACTCGTTGTGCCATCAGCGCCGGAATCTCCTGTCACTGATTCAGCCGATAGCGAAACCTTACTTGAAGTAAATTCAGCACCCAATACTGAAAGCGATAGTACAGACGAGTCAGACGACTCCCAAGCCAAACTACAACGCAGCATAGCTACTGATGAGGCACCTCTACCTTCAACTCTAATAGCGCTAAACTCCGTTGATGAAGAACTCAATGACGTCATCAACGAGGTTTTTTACACAGATTCAGAGCTCGACAGATCAGTTACCGAACGCAACTTGCTGCGCAGACTGGATGTCAAACAGCACAATGACACAGGCGTTATTGCACTGTTCGCTACAGCAGACCGGGGCAATATCTCGGTACGATCAATTAACCTTAATTTCGCTGTCGAAGATCGCACCTTTGAAGCAGTGAATAACAGGGACTTCATCAGAGGCCTTGAACAAGTGCAAAGTGATCTTGAAAATGCTGAAGAACGGAGTCGTACCAGAATTGCCGTGGGTCAGGATATCGCGATTAGCGTGTCGATTAGCACCACCGCCGGTATTCTTGCCTGGGTATTGCGTGGCGGTGCATTGTTCGGCAGCATGATGGCAGCAACGCCACTGTGGTCATCAATTGATCCCTTCCGGATTACTGACTCAAAGCGTGACAGTGAAGATGACGAAACCTCTGAACTTGAGAATATATTCAAATAAAAAGCAGCGATACCAAAGTCGGATGCCAGTGTTAGCCCGGCTCTAACTGTTAGCGGTATTATGCTGCGCTTTGAGATTTTCAGCATGGATCAGAAACACACCATCGCCACCGTATTCAAAGTCAAGCCATAGCAGGTCCAGTTCAGCAAAGCGGCGTTCAACCGCTTCCTGAGAGTTCCCAACCTCAACGATTAGCACGCCATCAGGCTTCAGGTAGTCAGCAGCATCTTGCAGAATCGTATCGACAATATCCAGCCCGTCAGCCCCTGCTGCCAGCCCCATCTGTGGCTCATGGCTAAACTCCCTGGCCAGGATACGCATGTCTTCTGCATCAACATACGGTGGATTACTAACAATTAAGTCGTATTGTTGTTTTGCTTCAATCGGTTGAAAGAGATCGCCCTGCATCAATTGCATTCGATCCTGCAGTGCATGCTTATTAATATTTACTGCTGCAAGATCCAGTGCATCCTGTGATAAATCTGCCATATCTACATGGCAATCAACAAAAGTACTTGCGATAGCAATACCAATACACCCTCCGCCACAACATAGATCAAGTGCCGTAGCCGGTGGAGCAAGCAGCCATGGTTCAAACTGATGATGAATCAGCTCTGCTATAGGACTACGCGGAATCAATGCACGCTTATCGACAACAAACTCAAGCCCGGCAAACCAGGCTCTGCCGGTTAGATAAGCCACGGGGGTATTCTGTAGCGCCCTTTGCTGAAACCAGCGTTTAGCGCGCTGCAACTGAGAATGATCAACCGGAATTTCGTAAGTTTGTAGCGGCTCAACCGGTGAAATATCACAAGCTTCCAGTACTATCCAGGCCGCCTCGTCAAAGGCGTTGTCAGCTCCGTGACCATACACCAGTGAATGCTCAAGCAGGTAAGTCTCTCCAGCGCTGATCAACTCAGCCAGTGTGCAATTTTCAATTTGCGATAAGGCAGTTCCAGACATAGAAGATATTTCGCCACAGAGACAGTGTAGAATACGATATTCTACCTGATGGAACCTGCCACCGTTGCGATCTCTCTCTGACCGTCTGAAGTCATGGCCTCTTTACCTGCTGCCACATCACCTGATTTCGAGGGTGGTGTTTAAGCTCACGCGAATAGAAAGCCGGTTTGCTCCTGCAGCAATAAAACAATTTGCCAGACTGTTTGATATTGATATGGCCGAGGCCAGTCATTCTGAGCCGCAACACTATAAAACCTTCAACGAATTCTTTACCCGTTCTTTAAAAGACGGGGCGCGTGAAATATCGGGTGCAGCGCATCAATTTTGCAGCCCGGTTGATGGCAGAGTTTCACAGCTGGGTGCAATTAGCGACGGCACGATTATGCAGGCCAAAGGGCACCAATATACCGTCAGTGATTTGCTCGGTGGCAGAGAACAGGACACACAGGCATTTAACCAGGGTGCATTCGCAACACTCTATCTGTCACCGCGTGATTACCACCGGATACACATGCCGCTGGACGGTGATCTCAGCTCAATGCATTATATTCCGGGCAGACTGTTCAGCGTTGCGCCACACACGGTAAGAGTTGTGCCACGTCTGTTTGCACGCAATGAAAGAGTCGTGACGATCTTCAATACTGATGCAGGCAAAGTTGCAATGGTACTTGTTGGTGCGATCAACGTCGCTGCGATTGAAACAGTCTGGGCCGGCCTTGTCACACCACCGGTGAAGCCCGAGATCATCCACATCGACTATGATAGCGGCACCTGCAAACTGAACAAAGGCGAGGAGATGGGTCGATTCAATATGGGCTCAACAGTGATACTGCTGCTTGAGAACGGGTCTTTCAGGTCAGACCTCAGCGCCGGCGACCCGGTGAGAATGGGTCAGTTCATCGGCAACTCGCAGTAAGGCACGCTGCAACAGCCATTGCCTTGCATCCTCGGCATCTTGCTCAAACCAGGCACGCGCACTGCCCAGCCTGAACGAGTAGCCCCAGGCATCCATATCAGAGAAGATCTTCTCACGCCCCATGTCAGGCAATGCATCTGCCAACAGAATCTGCAAATAGCAAACTGCATTTTCTTCAGCCGCATTGCCACCGGCGTTAGTGTGCAGGGACGCTCGGCGTTCATCATCCATGCAGGCATAGTGACACGCTTCGTGCAGGGCCGAATGGACTGGTGTATCCGGCCTGATATACAGCGTATTACCTATTAAGCCTGCCTCTTCATCACCCCAGAAGCTGCCCGGTATGTCGCTGTTTTGATCGACCAGCCGACACTGCATACCGAGGTGATTAATTACTTCCGCTAACGCCGTCTGATCGCAGTCACAATACCTTAATACACTATCTGTATTACTGCTCATGCGCTAAGCTCGCTGCCAGTCAAAACTTATCACTTCATTCAGTGACTTGACGTTGTCGAGCAGCACCATCATCAATCTGTCTATGCCGATTGCAACACCAGAGCAATCCGGCAAGCCATGATTTAATGAGTCTACAAAGAGATGGTCTATCGGTCGCTGTACCTGCTCTTTCAGCTCGCGTATTTTATTGTCTGACTGAAACCTTGCGAGCTGCTCAGCCCTGTCAGTCAATTCGTAAAAGCCATTGGCCAGCTCAACTGATCCATAATAAATTTCAAAACGGTTTGCCACCGGCCACGCGGGGTTGCTGTTATCTATTCTGGCCAGCGATGCCTGACTGGCCGGGTAATCATAGATACAGGTATATTTTTGCTGCGGCATACTATCTGCCAACACGGTTGCCATTGCAAGATCCTGCAATTCATCGAAACTGGTAGCAGTTGAAGCCGGAACTGCAATCCCCTGAGACTCAAGAAACGAAACGATCTCTGCGCACCCTGCTACAGACAAGTCTATATCACTGTGTTGCGACCAGAATTTGTGATAGCTGATCCGCTGTAGTGTCACACTGTTGTCCTGATGCAGGTACTGCAATAAGCCTTCAATTTCACTAACGAGTTGCAGATGATCAATCCCCAGGCGATACCACTCAAGCATAGTAAATTCAGGGTTGTGGCGTTGCCCGCTTTCATCAACCCTGAAGACTTTACCCAGCTCGTAGACGTCAGGGCAGCCCGCTGCTAACAAGCGTTTTAAGTGAAACTCTGCTGAAGTTCGCAGATGTCTGTCAGCAACTGAAAAGCTCTCGATATTCGGATCGGTAGTCGCACCCCTCGATAACTGCGGGGTCTCTACTTCAAGAATGTTCTGCTTATAAAACCATTCTCGCAAGCGTCGGATAATATCGGCTCTGCGTTTCAGTACCTCGATATCAGCGCTGGGTTGCCAGTCAGAGACAGCCTGTTGATCAGGCATCGTGTACAGAACAGTCAGTCTTTCACTCGCCCTGCGTATTCACCCGAGCGGGTGTCAATTTTTATCACTTCACCCTCTTCAATAAATAGCGGCACTTTGATCACGGCGCCGGTTTCCATCGTGGCAGGTTTGGTGCCTCCCTGTGCGGTGTCACCTTTCAAACCCGGATCAGTCTGGGTGATTTGAAGCTCCACAAAATTGGGGGGAGTCACTGACAACGGCACGCCGTCCCACAGGGTGACTTCTACAGTATCCTGCTCTTTCAGCCATAACTTTGCATCACCAACTGCAGTTTCACTGGCACCCATCTGTTCGAAGCTGTTCGGGTCCATGAAGTGCCAGAACTCGCCGTCTGTATAAAGATACTGCATGTCAGTATCCATGACGTCTGCAGCCTCGACTGACTCACCCGATTTGAAGGTCTTTTCAACTACCCGGCCGGTTTTCAGATTGCGAATCTTGACCCGATTGAAAGCCTGCCCTTTACCAGGTTTGACGAATTCATTTTCAACAATGCTGCACGGATCGCCGTCCTGCATTATTTTCAAACCGCCTTTGAATTCATTTGTGCTGTAGGATGCCATGCCAACGCCCTTTGTAAGATTGTGCAAGTATAGCGTTGCTGTCGTTTATCGACCACCCTCAACACATCCGGCGCCCAAACAAAGGCAAAAAAAGCTCAGGCAGCAAAAGCTCAGGCGCACCAATAAAAAAGGGCCAGTAAAAAACCGGCCCTGATGACTACGTTACAAATACGTTTAACGCTAGCGTCTGCTCAACAGTGCTCGCAACAGACCCGAGCGATGCAGGTAGTAAAGCAGAGTCATGATCGATGCGATTGCCGCTGCGAGATAAGTAAGAAAAGCGGCGTTCAGCACTTTGCCGGCACCAGCCATTTCCTGCTCAGTAACAATGCCCGCATTGACCATGGCGGTTTTTGCGCGCGCACTGGCGTCCCACTCAACCGGTAGCGTCACGACCGAAAACACCACTGCTGCGGCGAACAATGCCACGCCGGCAAGCACAACCGGGGTGCCGAGTGCCGGCGCCAGCGACATCAGCATCATGCCGACCATCAAAACCGGCATCGACATTTTGCTGGAAATATTGGTCACCGGCACCAGCTTGGAGCGCATTTGCAAAAACTTGTAGCCGGTCGCATGCTGCAATGCATGACCTGCCTCATGACAGGCAACGCCGATCGCCGATATAGATCGTGCGTTGTACACGGGCTCTGACAGACGCAGTGTTTTATCGCGCGGATCATAGTGATCACTGAGCCTGCCGCTGATTGGTTCAATTCTGCAATCGGTTACCCCGGCCCGCTCCAGCATGAGTTGCGCCGCCTCGGCACCTGTCATGTTTTTGGCAGTACCCACTGTTTCATATTTACTGAAGGTTTTCTTGACCATCATTGAAGCCAGACCAGAAAGCACCATGCCCGGCAGCATTACCATCAGCATGTAACCCATATCAAAATACATAGTAGCGTCCTTCGACTGTAATCGGTGATAAGTTAAGCCTATACTAACAATGCATGGTGGCTCGTTTAACGTTGTTCAAGAACCTGTCATGGTTGTTGACAGTTTATAGTGCACCAACCAGCGAAACGCTGCATTTTTAAAGGAAAAACACCACAACGTTGCCCGTTACCCCACGGTGCCACTGGTTAACTGGCAAGCTGACACGGACACAAATCCCACCGGTTTTTCTGCCCGAGCGGCATCACAAAAACCACACGCCCGTTTGCTACTCGACCCGTTTGCTACTCGACGATAACGTCAGCGACTTTCTGAAACCCTCGCGGCAGGCTCAGCCCGCGCTTACCACGCTCACTGTGGTAATGCTCCAGATCGCGATATTTAAGGGTTGTGTGGCGCTTGCCACTGATCACCTTGAGCGTGTTCTTTTTGCTCACCACTCTGACCAGCTGCAGTTTGACTGACTCTTTGCCACCCGCCTTTGGAATCGCGAGGATCTTGTTACCCTTGCCTTTAGCCAGCTCGGGCAATTCTACAGCCGGGAAGACAAGCATTTTGCCATCAGTACCCACAGCGACTACCAGATCAGATTCATAATCATTGACCCGCTGTGGTGTCAGCACCACGGAGCCTTTCGGCACACTAAGCACTGCCTTGCCAGACTTGTTGCGACTGGCCATGTCCCCCAGCTTGCCAACAAAGCCATAACCACTACTGGTGGCAAATAAAAATCGCGACGCATCATCTCCCATTAACACGCCAACAAAGAACGCGCCGTCCGGGGATTTGACTTTACCTGCCAGTGGCTCACCGAGACTTCGCGCCGACGGCAGTCCGTGTGATGCCACCGAGTAGACGCGGCCGGTAGAGTCGAGAAACATTGCCGCCTGATTACTGCGACCACGCGCTGAGTCCTGAAACTGATCACCGGTTTTATAGTTCAGTGCACGTGGATCAACATCATGACCTTTGGCGGCACGAACCCAGCCTTTTTGTGACAGCACCACAGTGACCGGTTCACTCGGCAACAACTCCGAGACATCCATGGCCTGAGCTGCCTCACGCACCACAATCGGTGAGCTTCGATCATCACCATAGGTTTTTGCATCGGCGAGCAACTCTTTCTTAACCAGTGTTTTCATACGCGCTTTGGAACCCAGCGTCTTTTTCAGATCAGCGCGCTCGGCTTCAAGCTCATCCTGCTCACCGCGTATTTTCATCTCTTCGAGTTTGGCGAGATGCCGCAGTTTTAATTCAAGGATTGCTTCAGCCTGGATATCAGTCAGCTTGAAACGCTTCATCAACACAGGCTTTGGTTCATCGTTATTGCGAATAATCTTGATGACTTCATCAATATTTAAATACGCAATCAACAAACCTTCAAGGATATGCAGTCGCTTTTCGACTTTATCGAGCCGCCATTCCAGCCGCCTGGTAACGGTATCAAGCCTGAAGGTTAACCACTCTTTCAGCATGGTTGCTAGTGGCTTAACTTCAGGTCTGCCGTTCAGTCCAATCACATTAAGGTTTACGCGATAGGTTCTTTCAAGATCGGTGGTGGCAAACAAATGCTTCATCAACGCATCGACATCAACCCGGTTACTACGCGGCACTACAACAAATCGCACTGCCTGCTTGTGATCGGATTCATCACGCAGGTCTTCTACCATTGGCAGCTTTCTGGCCTGCATTTGACTGGCGATCTGCTCCATAATGCGTGAACCGGACACCTGATGCGGCAACGCACTGATAACTATATTGCCATCTTCTTTTTTATACACCGCACGCATTCGCACACTGCCGTGGCCGGTTTCATACATTCCCTGCAGTTCTTCCGCCGTGCTGATCACTTCAGCTTTGGTTGGATAATCGGGCCCGGTCACAAACTGCATTAGCTCAGGTACAGTGGCTTTGGGGTTGTCGAGCAGGTGAACACAGGCATCGACCAGTTCACGCAGATTATGTGGCGGTATGTCTGTAGCCATTCCCACAGCAATACCGGTTGTACCATTCAACAGTACGTGCGGCAGACGCGATGGCAGAACGGTCGGCTCCTGCAAAGTGCCATCGAAGTTTAATTCCCAGTCAACTGTTCCCTGACCCAGCTCCTGCAACATCACTTTAGACATTGCCGCCAGTCGCGCTTCTGTGTAGCGCATTGCCGCAAACGACTTTGGCTCGTCCGGCGATCCCCAGTTGCCCTGGCCGTCAATTAGCGGATAACGGTATGAGAAAGGCTGCGCCATCAATACCATCGACTCATAACAGGCGGAGTCACCGTGCGGGTGATATTTACCGAGCACATCACCCACCGTTCGAGCCGATTTCTTGTGCTTTGACACCGCGGACAAACCCAGCTCGGACATCGCATAGATGATTCTGCGTTGTACCGGCTTTAAACCGTCGCCTATGTGCGGCAGCGCTCTATCAAGAATGACGTACATGGAGTAGTCGAGGTAAGCCTTCTCAGTGAACTCACTGAGCGGCTGCTCTTCCACGTTATCAAACAGGTCCTGGGCCATCGTATTCCCGTATTAGTCGGTCAGCCGGGCATTGTACCTGTGACTCGTCAGCGCAGGAATATCTGCGTAACTAAATTATTGCCTTGTCAGTTTCCGGCCCGCTATCGGAGTGACAGACATACAGGTGATTTGCCGTGGCCAAACTCCAGTCTGGCCGAAAGACGAACCGACAAAGAAACAACTAGCAGAGCGAATTACCCCGCACACAAGCGCCGAATTCACCTTTTACCAGAACGTGCAGCTGTTCACATTTCGCCAAACACAGGTCAACACGCATTCCAGCTCGCTATCGTCTCCCTAAGTGCGCCTGTCAGTCAGGCAGGTAAAGGATTCAAAACGAAAGCCTTGTTTGTCACAGCCTCCAGAGACCGAATCGTTATAGATTTTTTTATCAAGAAAAAATCAATAGCGCCGATACCCTGCATCGCGTGTTCGGTACTCATGTACGGAGCACATTTCGATTAAAAACATTATAAAAATAAAGAGGCACAGTATGAACGGTCGAACGACTCGTACAAATGGCTCGAAAGGGTGTGAGAACCTCACGAGATTGGCTGTATCGGCCGCACTACTCACTCTGACTGCTTGCGGTGGCAGCGGATCAGACAGTGAGCTGAGTGCTGATAATACAGCTGACCTGGACCTGACGAGCTTACAGGCACTACCACCTTCGATTGGCGCTGCTACCGATGGTGACGCTATTGAGGCAGCAACAGACATCGCCGAAGCAGTAGCCGGCGAACCTGTTGACGTAGGTATTTTAAACAACGATAGCTTACTCGAAGGCACCAGGTTTCAACTGATCAGCCAGCCGGAAAACGGTACTGCGGTACTGCTTGACTCGGGCGAGCTGCAGTATACTGCGGACAGCGACTTTGAAGGCACTGATACAGTCGAGTACGCACTGGTTGCACCTGACGGCACAACATCTACTGGTACTCTTTACATTGCAGTGTGTGCCGACTGTGATCTTTCCGAGCCTACTGCTGCTGCAGCCCTCGCATCAGAAGATGAGTTCGGCAATCCGTACTGCCTGGCTGCAGAAGCTGATCCTGATGGCGACGGTTACGGCTGGGAGAACAACCTCAGCTGTGTTGTACCACCCGCAGGACTGGTTGTATCAAGCGTACTGACTGCGAACACAGACAGAGTCACACTTGATGCCGGTAGCACCACTGCCGTTTCTGCACTACGCAACGATGTAATCACTAATAGAAGTGAAGTTGAATTCACGATTGATGTCGAGCCTTCCAACGGCACTATCGAAGCGGCTGATTCCGGTGTTGTGGTATACACCGCGCCTGAGAATTTTGAAGGTACAGACAGTCTCGTTTACAGCCTGACCGATGCCGACGGCAACACATCGATGGCTAATATCGACTTCAACGTTGAATGCGCCTGGTGCAAAACGTTTGCAGGCTTAAGACTAAGTTGGCCTGCTAACCCTGCGTCAGAGAATGTTGAGAGTTATCGAGTATTTTTCGGACCGGATGAAAACCTCCACACCTCCACTGCTTTGACTGAAATCAAAGCAGATGATTTCTCGGGTACTGCTGCGCCACACGCAGTCTACGATCTGGCGAACGATCTGAACATCACCGGTACTGAAGGCGGTTGCTTTCGGGTAACAGCGGTCCGTGGCAGTGAAGAATCAGAGCCATCAGAACCAATCTGTTTCAAGCTTGGCTAGGAAGCAAGCCGGTAGACATTTATAAAAGATAGATCCAAGAATAAGAAAGTAAGCACATAAGGTATGAGCTGCGGCCAGGCAGCAAGACTACCAACACAAAAGCTGTCAGCGACAGTATTCTCCGCCGAGCGCTTTCCAAGCGCTTTCTAACGGGGTGATCGTCGATCACCCCGTCTTTTTAAATTACACTTCCCTGACCACTGTAGCGGCCCGCTTTTCTGCGAGAGCCAGCGCAGGACCTCGATTACCAGTAAACTAACCGACATTACATTCTTAAGTACTGTCGAACACTGACGCAACATCCTTCCCGCGCAAGCGTCACACCTTACGGACCAACTTGCCGGTCAAAAATCAGTAGCAGCAGCCCTTACGGACCAAACGATAGTATGTCGGGATCAGCTAATACCACCTGGGTTAACGAAGATTTTAATGCATCAGTCAGCATGACCGACTATTCGTTACAAGCCCTCTACCCTGTTGAACACACTGCAGATCGGTTCACTGCACTGGGTAAATTACCTGTTGGTGAAACACTTGGTACTCGCGATATCCAGCAACAGCCATACAAATTAGAGTATCAACAGGCGAATAGTGTGTGCCAGCAATCAGATATTGCTTTGCCTGATCTATGGCGTGGCCTTGAATTATTGATCATCGAAGGTGAAATTGATCTGGACAAGCAGAGACATGGCCAGGGTAGCTACATCCGCCTGCCGGCCAACCAGGACGGGCATCTGACTGCTACCAGTGATTGTGTGTTTTTTATTAAACTTAATCAGTTTCTGAAAGATGACAACGGCTTGCGTATTATCGATACTCAGGCCGCTGATAAATGGCTGCCGGGGCCGGTCGATGGTATAGAGATCAGACCGCTACACGTGTTTGACACAGAAAGCATCATGCTACTGCGCTGGCATCACGCGGCAGAATTTAAACCCAGACTCAACCCGCGCGGTGAAGAAATACTGGTTATAAACGGCCTGCTACAGACTCGCGATCACCTGTATCGACAGTACAGCTGGATACGCAATCCCATCGAAGACTGGCGAAAATGGCATGGTAATACCGGCACTTTGGCTTATTATAAAAGCGGCCACTTTCCCGATGATCCTGCCCGTGAAAAAGCCGACCCTGAAATCCCCTGATAACCACCACAACGCTACCCGGCGATGACTGACTACACCCGGCTGCGGGAAAACATCATCCAGTGGTCAAGCGAACTGGGCTTTAATCAAACCGGTTTCACCCATACCGATCTAGGTCAGCATGAGACGCGTTTTCTTAACTGGCTCAAGGCCGGCTACCACGGTGAGATGGATTACATGCATCGTCATGCAAGCCTGCGCCTGCAACCCGCCAGCCTGCATGAAGGAACAATCAGCATTGTCTCGGTACGCATGAACTATCTGCCGGAAGATCATGCAGAACCGTGGTCAGTTATCAATAACAGTGAGCTGGCTTATATTTCGCGCTATGCACTAGGGCGCGACTATCACAAACTGATGCGTAAACGCCTGCAACAACTGGCGGATAAAATTCAGTCCGAAGTTGGCGAGTTTGGCTATCGTGCCTTTGTTGACAGTGCACCAGTACTTGAAAAAGCCACCGCAGAAAAAGCCGGCTTGGGCTGGATTGGTAAACATTCCAATTTACTCAGTCGCGATGCAGGTTCATGGTTTTTTCTGGGAGAGCTCTACACCAACCTACCGTTAACATCTGACCTTGTTGCTACCAACTCTATTACTACTGCAGAAAATCATTGCGGTAACTGCACTGCCTGTATTGATATCTGTCCGACCAAAGCCATTGTTGAACCCTATGTGGTTGACGCGAGGCGATGCATCTCTTATCTGACAATCGAACTGAGAACCTCCATACCGGTGGAATTCAGACCGTTACTCGGCAATCGTATTTACGGTTGCGATGATTGTCAGCTGGTTTGCCCATGGAACAAGTTCCTGCAACATACTGTTGAAGCAGACTTCAGCCCACGCAACAACCTTGACTCACCAGAACTGGTAACGCTTTTTCTATGGACCGAAGAAGAGTTTCTGAAAAAGACTGAAGGCTCGCCGATAAGACGTATCGGTTATGAATGCTGGTTACGCAACATTGCCGTGGCACTGGGCAACGCACTTGGTGATCAGAAGATCATCAATGCATTGAACACACACATAGAACACCCATCTGCCATGGTACGTGAACATGTTATCTGGGCAATGGAACAGCAGACCAGGTCAGGTGATTGAGTTTTTTACCGATTAGACATTGGTGGATGCGCCTCTGCAGTGGTGCGGGTATTGATTACGTTCAGCGTAAAGATCTGATGCCTTATCGTAGCTGCAGATTTGGCTTATCCCCCCTACGCCAAGTCTCCCGGTTCTTTCACGTGAGGGGGGATAAGCTTGCGCATCCACCGAAAACATTTACCTTAACTACCCCGCTGCTTCTTCAATACAGAAAATATTGGTGGATGCGCCTCTGCAGTGGTGCGGGTATTGACTACGTTCAGCGTAAAGATATGATGCCTTATCGTAGCTGCAGATTTGGCTTATCCCCCTTACGCCAAGTCTCCCGGTTCTTTCACGTAGGGGGGATACGCTTGCGCATCCACCGAATCGAATTATCTTAACTGCCCCGCTGCTTCCTCAATGCAGCCAGCTTTTCGGCAATCTTGATCTCCAGACCACGCGCTACCGGTTGATAGAAGGTCTGCTGTGCAATTTCATCCGGAAAGTAAGTCTGTGTAGGGGCATTGCCTTCTACAGTATCGTGATCGTATTGATAGTCAGCACCGTAACCGAGTGATTTCATCATTGTTGTTGGTGCGTTGCGTAAATGCACCGGCACCTCAAGATTGCCAGAGCTTTTTACAAAAGCAGTTGCCTCTTTATAGGCACTGTATGACGCATTACTCTTGGCAGCACAGGCCAGATAAATGGCCGCCTGCGCCAATGCCAGTTCACCTTCCGGACTGCCGAGTCGCTCAAATACAGACCAGCTGTCGAGTGCGATCTGCAGCGCACGCGGATCGGCATTGCCGATATCTTCGGTCGCCATTCGCACCAGGCGTCGCGCGATGTAGTGCGGATCACAGCCACCATCAATCATTCTGCAAAACCAGTACAGTGCTGCATCAGGATCACTGCCACGTACTGATTTATGTAACGCCGATATCTGCTCATAGAAAATATCACCACCCTTATCAAAATGTCGTAAGGAGTCACGCGTTACCTGCGCCACCACATCCATGGTAATGGTCTTATTGCCGCTTTCATCAACAGTAGCCACATCATGAGCAAGCTCCAGTAACACCAATGAACGCCGTGCGTCTCCATCGGCAGCAGTGGCAAGTGCTGTCACCACTTCATCAGCAGCAGTGATATTTTCAAGACCACGAGGATCGCCCCCAAGGCCGCGTTGTAGTATCTCTTTGATGTCTTCTGTAGTGAGCCGCTTTAAAACATAGACACGCAAGCGAGATAACAATGCGTTGTTTAAAGCAAAAGAAGGATTTTCTGTGGTGGCACCAACAAAATAAAACGTACCGTCTTCAATGTGTGGCAAAAACGCATCCTGCTGCGCTTTGTTGAATCGATGCACTTCATCAACAAACAAAATACTGCGTTTACCTTCAGAGGCGAAAGCCCGCTGTGAATCTTCAACGGCGCTGCGGATATCTTTAACCCCTGCCAACACCGCTGACAAACTGATGAAGTTAGCATCACACTGTCTGGCGAGCAGTCGGGCAAGCGTGGTTTTACCAGTGCCGGGCGGCCCCCAGAAAACCATCGAATGCAGTTGTTGTTTTTCGATAGCACCACGGAGGGTGCTGTTTCCACCGAGCAGTTCAGCCTGGCCGCTGAATTCCGCAAGTGTGGCGGGTCTGAGTCGATCGGCCAGCGGTGCCAGAGGGGCACCACCGCCAAACAGGTCTGGTTGCTGTGACATAGCCGGACTTTAACAGATTCACAGTGCTTGTCTTATAGATACCCGACTGAGAACCACCGAGAGTATCACCGGTGAGGTGCAGCTACTCACGCACCTCTTGTATTTGCAGCTCGCTACCATCGATGATGGTCACCGGTGTTCTGTTTTCCTGTGAGACCTGATTGTTGTCTGCAGGTGCTTGCGGCTCGGCTTCTGGTTGCGTTACTGGCTGTATTTCTGGTTGCTGTGTTTGTGGCTGTAACACTGACTGCGGTACTTCCGATTCGACCGGTGCCGTGCCCATCTCACCGACTACATCAGCATCTTCAGGTGGTGTGAAAACAAAACGATCCTGAGTCAATGCAACATTCTTTTTAAAATTGCTGAATTTTATTTGCGTTGCCTGATCAAAGTTGTCACGCAGTTCCATGGCATGCAGGCCATTATCATCCAGTGCGATGTATACCGTATTGAAATCAGTGTCCTGCACTTTTGGCTCAAGCTCAAACCACTGCAATCCGTTTTCAACACCCAGTTCGGTCACGGTAAATTCTGATTCCAGGGTTTTCTGGCCACTTAACAAACCGATAGGCGCACTGCCAAGTGCGGATTCCTGTGGTTGAACGGTGACTTGTTTGATGTCTTCATCGAAAACCCAAAGAGTTATTCCGTCTGCCACGATCAGCTGGCTGTTTGGCTCAACATAGGTCCATCTGAATCGACCTGGTCGCAATAGCTCAACACTGCCACTGGATTCCTGCAATGGAACGGATTCACTGTCATAAACCGTTTGGGTGAACTCGGCACTGAATGAGCTCATAGAGGCGTTAAAGTCGAGCAGCGCTGCCTGCGCATAGACTGCAGTGGCAGCACAATACAGCGCTAAACCGACGATCAGTTTTTTTATCATGGTCTCAATCCGGGGTTGTTTTAAAACGCGGCATACAGTCCCGTTTTTTGTGAATGCAAGTTTCTGTTTAAACAGGAGGTGGTGCGATCACTTCCCTGGTACCGTTGTGCTGCACGGCACTCACAACACCGGAGGCTTCCATCTCTTCCACAATACGCGCGGCACGGTTGTAACCGATCTTCAACCTGCGCTGTACGTAAGATATAGAGGCTTTACGCGTTTCTGTCACTATGGCTACCGCCTGGTCGTAAAGTTCATCTTTATCACCACCATCATCGTCACTTGCCATACCGGGCAAAGTAAGTGTGGTTTCTGTCAGAATTTCATCAACGTAAACTGCAGTACCACTGACCTTAAGCCACTCAACCACACTGTGGACTTCATGATCATCAACAAAAGCACCATGCACACGCTCCGGCTGTGCTGTACCCGGCGGCAGGTATAGCATGTCACCATGACCGAGCAGCGCTTCTGCGCCACCCTGATCAAGGATGGTTCTTGAGTCGATTCTCGATGACACCTGAAATCCCATGCGAGTCGGGATGTTTGCTTTGATCAAACCGGTAATCACATCAACGGACGGTCGTTGTGTTGCTAAAATCAAATGAATACCGGCTGCACGGGCTTTTTGCGCGATTCGGGCAATCAGTTCCTCTACTTTTTTACCGACCACCATCATCATGTCGGCAAACTCATCGACCACAACAACAATAAACGGCATCGTGTCGAGTTCAGGCGCACCTAATGAGGGATCAAACGCCTCTTCCGGTTTGTACAGCGGATCAAGGATTGGTTTACCAGCAGCGCGAGCATCAAGCACTTTCTTGTTAAAGCCCGAGAGGTTTCTGACACCAAGCGATGCCATCAGTCGATAACGTCGTTCCATTTCACCCACACACCATCTAAGTGCGTTGGCGGCTTCTTTCATATCGGTGACCACTGGTGCCAGAAGATGCGGTATACCTTCGTATACATTGAGCTCAAGCATCTTTGGATCGATAAGAATCAAACGCACTTGCTCGGGTGTTGCTTTGTAGAGCAGACTGATCAGCATTGAGTTAACCGCGACAGACTTACCTGAACCGGTGGTCCCTGCAACCAGCAGGTGAGGCATTTTTGCAATATCAGCAACTACCGGTAAACCGCTGATGTCTTTACCCAGCGCCAGTGCCAATGGTGATTTTAAGTCGCGATATTTTTCAGACTGCAAAATCTCTGTCAGTTGTACAACTTCGCGATCCTCATTGGGTATCTCAAGACCAACGGTTGATTTACCCGCAATGACCTCAACCACCCGCACACTTAAAACGGATAAGGATCGCGCGATATCTTTCGAGAGATTGGTGAGCTTAGAAACCTTGATACCTGGTGCCAGCTGCACTTCAAAACGGGTCACTACCGGGCCGGGATGCACTTCAACCACTTTTACCGTGACGTTAAAGTCAGCGAGCTTGGATTCCAGTAAGCGTGACAGCTCTTCAAGTGACTCCTCCGAATAACCACAGCGCACACTCTCGATTGCATCGAGCAGGTTAACCGGTGGCATTTCACCCGGCTTGCGCTTCACTTCTGCAGGCTTATCGTTAAACAACTGCAGCTGCTTTTCAGTCGAATCTACGGTAGGTGTGACCGGAGCGGGTGTTACAGGCCGTGGCTGAATAGATATCTTGCTATCTGCAGCTGCTTTGACCCCTGCCACGCCTGCAGCGACCGCACTGGTCACTTTATCGGTAAACGAGCCACCCGGTTCTTCCGGCAGACTATCGACATCCTCCGGAAATACCGGCTCGATTTTTTCAGCTTTTTTGTGTGTTTTAGGCGGCACGATGATCGGCTTGCCGCTGTCTGCTGCATCATCAGCTATGCCTCGATTAGAAATAATCACAGGCTGATGAGATTCGGCATCATCAAAGAATTCGTCTGCGTCTGATGCCTCAGCCTGCCCCATCTGCACTCGCAAGCGACGCGCCTCGCGCCAGGCAAAGTAATCCTGAATCCGGATAACCGTATTGCCAGTGGTTACTTTCAACCAGCGTGCAGCGCGAAGCGTATATTCGCCAACCTGCTCCATGATAGAAAACCAGGAGACACCGGTGACAAATGTCACTGAGCCAAGCAACAGAGCCAGCAGAATAAGTGTTGCCCCCAGGGAATTAACCACGCCAACCATGGTGCCAGCAACCCAGGTGCCCAGTACACCACCGCCGGCAGTACCGATTGGCAGATCACCTCGATGCACAAAAACATGCAGATCACTGAGACCACACGCAGTGATCAGTAACAGGATCAGACCGGCGGTTCTGCTGAAAATCAGAATCGGTACTGTGACGGCATTTCGTTCCCTGAAGGCATTCCAACCAATCAACCCGACGCCAAACGGCAAAACGTAGGCCATATAGCCAAACAAAAACATGGTGATGTCTGCGAACCACGCGCCGAAGATCCCGCCTGCATTTCTCAGCTGCCCGTAGCCACCGGTGTGCGACCAGCCCGGGTCACTGACATGAAAAGTCACCAGCGAGATGAACATCAGGATAGCGACCACTGCGACCAGAATCGCCAGTGCTTCGCGCAGGCCCCGCTTGAATAGCAGCATGGCACGAGCCGAGATTTCGGCTTCCATCGGAGTTCTGATTTTCGCACCGCGAGAAAGCGGACTTCTCAGATTAGCAAGCGCACTGTTACCCGCTGATTTCGCTCCACTGGCAGCTTTTGCAGGCGATTTTGTGCTGCGTGCTTTGCTGCCTTCGGAAGAACCTTTGGCAGTTGATCGGGTGGTCGCCCGGGTCGCACCTCGGGTTGTTGCCCTGGTCGTAGTTTGGGTTTTCGCAGCAGTGCGCTTTTTCCGCGTGCCACGCTTCTGCGAAACGGCTTTGGTGGTCAATGCTTATCCGATGTGTGGCGATGGGTCCTGCTGGTATTGTTACTACTATTTTGTATTTTGCAGATCATTAACTATCGCCAGTCTTACATGGCAGGCCAGGCAACAAATCGGCTGCATAGCATTGACCGCGACTGAACTTACAGTCAGCAGCGACGACTAACTCCGGCTGTGATGATGTACAATACCAGTACGACTTCTCATAGTAAGTGGTTCACCACCATCCACAAAGCCTGGTGAATGTTTTGTCATGTATACCTCGAACACCCTGACCCGGAAAACCCTCACGTTATGAGCGACACCAAACACTGCAAACTGCTAATTCTCGGATCCGGCCCGGCCGGCTACACAGCAGCTGTGTATGCAGCCCGTGCCAACCTTGAGCCGGTGCTTATAACCGGTATGGAGCAAGGCGGGCAGCTCATGACCACCACTGACGTTGACAACTGGCCTGCAGATAACGACGGCGTCATGGGACCCGCGCTAATGGAACGTTTTCAAAAGCACGCAGAACGCTTTGAAACCGAATTAATATTCGATCACATCACCGAGCTCGACCTGAGCAAGCGACCTTTTACTCTAAAAGGTGACTCGAAGTCATACACCTGTGACGCTTTGATCATAAGCACCGGAGCAAGTGCACGGTATCTCGGCCTGCCCTCGGAAGAGGCATTTAAAGGCAGAGGTGTCTCGGCTTGTGCAACCTGCGACGGTTTTTTCTATAAAGGCAAGCGGGTTGCAGTGATTGGCGGCGGCAACACCGCAGTAGAAGAAGCCCTGTACCTGTCTAATATTGCCTCAGAGGTGGTAGTGGTTCATCGCCGTGATGAATTGCGCGCCGAGAAGATCATGCAAAAACATCTGTTTGAAAAACAAACAGCAGGCGCGGTCAATATCAAATGGAACAACACACTCGATGAAGTCCTCGGTGACGATACCGGCGTGACCGGCATGCGTATCAAAAGCACTGAAGACGGCAGCACTGAAGATATCGACCTGCACGGGGTTTTTATTGCCATTGGCCACACACCGAATACCGGCATCTTTGAAGGTCAGCTCGATATGGAAGGCGGCTACATCAAAGTGAACAGCGGCCTCAGTGGCAATGCGACCGCAACCAGTGTTGAAGGTGTGTTCGCCGCTGGTGATGTGATGGATCATATCTATCGCCAGGCCATCACTTCAGCGGGCACCGGATGCATGGCGGCACTTGACGCTGAAAAGTATCTGGATGCGCTGGCATCAAAGAGTTAGAGTAACTGAAGACTCACTCGTTGCAATGCCTTGTCTGATACCACTGACAAATTGTCTGATACCACCGACAAACAGAGCTCAAGCCAGCAACCCGACACCACAGGTGATCGTGACGGCAACCCGGAACATGGCCAGTCAAACGGCCAGTTAAATGGCCAGTTCAAGATCGAGGTCGGCAGCTCGCTGGATGAAGTCAAACGTGAAGACTGGAACGCACTGGCAAATGCCGGCAACCCTTTTGTGCGTTACGAGTTTCTCAGCGCACTGGAGTCTAACCAGTGCGTCGCACCCGAGTACGGCTGGCATCCCTATCACATCCTGCTCAAAGATGACGCAAACCGGCTGATCGCGGCGGCTCCCGGCTACCTGAAAACCAATTCCTACGGGGAATTTGTATTCGACTTTCAATGGGCTGAAGCCTATGAACGAAGCGGTGCTGATTACTATCCGAAGTTAATCTGTGCCGCGCCGTTTACTCCTGCGACCGGGCCACGATTGCTTGTGCATCCGGATCACGATTACCAACAGTGCACATCGGCCTTGTTATCAGCCGCAATTGCAGTTACCGATCAGCAGAATCTATCCGGTATGCACTGGCTGTTTCCAACATCAGAGCAAGCGGATTTAATGGATAAACACGGCTACCTTCGACGCATGGGCTGCCAATATATCTGGGTTAATAATCACTATCAGGATTTTGAAGATTTTCTTGCAAGCTGCAATTCAAAAAAACGCAAAAACATGCGGCGTGAAAGAAAACGTGTTACCGAACAAAACATCACCCTGACAGTGCACCATGGCAAAGATCTGCAAGACAAAGACTGGCGCGATGTGATTGGCTTTTATCTCGATACGTTCAATCGTAAGTGGGGCACACCCACACTGAATACCGGCTTTTTTTCAGAAGTTGGTCGTACTATGGGAGAAGACATTGTCATTGTCTTCGCTACACACGATGACACACGTGTTGCCTGTTCAGTGATGTTTAAGAGTGGTGATACTCTCTACGGCAGATACTGGGGCTGCCATAAAGACTTTCACAGTCTTCACTTTGAAGCCTGCTATTACCAGGGTATTGATTACTGTATTGAGCACAACCTAAAACGATTTGAACCGGGTGCCCAGGGTGAACATAAAATCGCTCGTGGTTTTGTGCCTACTCCCACCTGGTCATCGCACTACATAAGAGATGACGCCTTTCGCGCAGCGGTTGCACATTTCCTTAAACAGGAAACCCCGATAATGGAAAAACGCTGCGAAGCGCTGCAGAGCTTTCTTCCGTTTAAACAAGACAGGCCGGAAGATATCAAGGTCACCGATACAAAAGACGGTAACAACAAAAACTAAATTGCATGAGCAGTTTACCGATCCCCTTTCTCAGTGATACGGACGACATCACCCCGTTCCCACCGGCAGACACAGCAATGTCTGACCCCAACGGACTGCTGATGGCAGGTGCCAACCTCAAACCTGCAAGGCTGTTTAGCGCCTACCAGCAGGGAATCTTTCCGTGGTACTCGGAAGGTGAACCTCTTTTGTGGTGGTCACCGGATCCGCGCTGTGTCATCTGGCCAGGTGATCTGAAGATCAGTCGCAGCCTGCGCAAAGTGATTAAAAAACAGCAGTTCGAAATCAGCAACACGCGTGACTTTCGAGCAGTGATAGAAGCCTGCAGCGGACCCAGAGATGCAGACAGCGGCACATGGATCACAGACGATATGATCAATGCCTACTGCACACTGGCACAAGCCGGACACGCAGAATCAATTGAAGTATGGGAAGACAATGCACTGGTAGGTGGGTTGTATGGCGTAGTCGTTGGCCGCGTATTTGTTGGCGAATCCATGTTCAGTCGACGCAGCAATGCATCGAAAGTGGCGCTGGTTGCACTTGCCGGTAGTGGCCGCTTTGAATTAATTGATTGTCAGCTGCCAACCGAACATCTGCTTTCAATGGGTGCTACCTGCATTCCCAGAGCAGACTATCTGCGCGCTTTGTCAGTGTTATCGCAGACCGCATAGCGGCTCTGTCAAACGACATACGACAGACAGCATACGCTCTCATAGCAGAACTTCTGCCGCATACCTCGCCGCACAGATTGCCGAATTGCTGCTTGAACTTAGTCTGGCTGTGACTTAGCCTTCAACACGAGCTGATCGAACGGACCTCTACAAGCCATCACTTACGAGTAATCAAAAGAGTTATCCATGGCAGAAAAAAAACGCAAAGAGCGCAGAATCGGCAACAAGTGGATTGGTGTTGATCTCGATGGAACGCTGGCTGAGTGGGACGGCTGGAAAGGCCACCAACACATCGGCAAACCGATTCCCGCCATGGTAGAGCGAGTCAGGCGCTGGACTGCAATGGACATTGAAGTTCGTGTATTCACCGCGCGCGCATCGATTGCCGAGCATGTACCTCCGGTGCAGAAATGGCTCGAAGAAAACGGCTTGCCCGGCCTGGCAGTGACTAATCAGAAAGACTACAAAATGCTACAACTCTGGGATGACCGCTGCGTGCAGGTTATTCCAAACACGGGTGAGCTGATTAAAAACGCCAACTGGGTGCCTCCTGTAGAAGACAGTGACGCTGAACCTGCTGCAACCGAAAACACCGGACCAGAACAATAAGTCCGGCCAGAACTGAGCAACTGTTAGCAGCTGGCTTTCACTATCCAGCTAGTCTTGTAATTGATTGTTTTCAGTAACCGCAGAAAATATATCCAGCTCACCACTTGATGAAAAACGCAAAGCCCCGCCACCTGCGCTGTTACCAAGCTTGCCGCTTAAAGAATAACTGACAGGCGCAGCTTCACTGCCATCGCTGTTACCAGCCGCCGTTGCACGCGAGAAGAGCTGACGCGCTGCGCTGAGTGCAGAAATACTTACCGGTAAGGTCAGCACCTGCTCACTGAAGCGAGGTATCTCGCCTTTTACGTCACTGACACCACTGGCGAGGCCACTGCCATCAAGGTCGAGCCTGACTGATAATCCATCAAAGTTGATCGGTGTATCGTTGGGATTGATCACACGCATCTTTAGTGCAAACCGGATCTCCAGTCCTTCTGTGGGCAATGGCTCAAGACCCACAATGCGCACATCCGGTGAGTCACGGCCAGCAAGCGTTGCACAACCGCTTAGCAAATAAACCAGTAGGATGACTGAAATACTTTTCTGATTAAACATTCGGCGAAGCCCGTTGATCATTATTACCGAATGATAGCGGGTTTTCGTTGCCTCTATGCTGGTATAAATTGTGACTTTTGCGATGTCATCATGTGCAAGCAACTGCAATCAGCAGAGTCACACTAACAAATTGGTTACGAGCAGTTAAACAGGTGTTAGTCTGTTTAAAACGGGGGAGATAATGATGTATACAAAATTATGCGCTGTTGCTATATCTGTAGTCGCGGTTATTTCACCACCATTAAAGGCTGAAACACCGGTATACGGTGTCATGCTGCATTCAGGCTCACCTTACTGGGAAGCAGTGAAAAAAGGTCTGGTTGAGGGTGCCAGTCTTGCACAGGCTGATATTTACCTGCAGGCAACGCAGGAGAACACGGCACAACCGGACGTTGAACTTTGCAGCAGCATGCTCGACAGAAAGCCCAATGTACTGCTGCTTGCAACGCCTGATACCATCGACTACTCAACCTGCCTTGAAAAAGCCAGGTGGCTGAATATCCCGGTCGTTGGCATCAGTGACTCAATCAACGCTACGCAAAATACAGACATCACTTCTTTTACCATGGTCAATGAGGCAGACAATCCGCACTCACTGGGTGTTAAAGCCATGGAAGTTGCATCTCAGGCAATCGCGTCGGCGAACACAGACGGTGCATAGCAATCGGTTACTGGTAACGCCTGCCAACAAGTAGCGCAGGCTGTAGGTGCCGGTTTATAAGCTTTGATTTTACATCGCGTGCCTGCTAGTTACCGCCAAGCGACTCCATTCGAATACGCGTTACCTTACCAGCGATGACACTCAGGCTTTCAAGCTTTGTTATCGCGTTATTCATTGAGCCTTCGGTGATCTTTTTAGTTAACAAAACAATTGGCAGCTTGCCTGAGTTATCAACCGGCTCTTTCTGTACTATCGCTTCAATACTGATGGCTTCGTCAGCAAGTACTCGTGAGATATCCGCCATCACACCGGGTTTATCTTCTGCAAGAATGCGCAGATAGTATGAGGTTTGGAATTCTTCCGGCTTGAGCGGATGTGAGTCGACCAGTGCATCATGCTGAAAAGCAAGCGTTGGCACCCTGTTCTCTACACTGGCTGATGCAACACGAACCACGTCCATGATGTCGGCAACCACACTTGAGCCGGTCGGCTCAGCGCCTGCACCAGCACCATAGTAAAGCGTCGGACCGACCGCATCAGCCTGCACCAGCACAGCATTCATTACACCATTAACATTGGCTATTAAACGACGCTCTGGAATCAGTGTTGGATGGACCCGCAGTTCAATACCATTGCCCGTATCGATTGCCAGCCCAAGATGCTTGATGCGGTAGCCAAGCTCGCGCGCATACGCGGTGTCTTCTCTGCTGATCGAACTGATACCTTCAATATATACCGCTTCGAACTGCAAAGGCACACCAAAGGCGATTGAGGCCAGAATAGTAAGCTTATGCGCGGCATCGATACCTTCAACGTCGAAAGTCGGGTCAGCCTCCGCGTAACCAAGCGCTTTGGCGTCCTCGAGCACGTCTTCGAACTCGCGGCCTTTCTCGAGCATTTCGGTCAGTATGTAATTACAGGTTCCATTGATAATACCGGCGACCCACTGGATACGATTTCCGGCCAGACCCTCACGAATAGACTTGATGACCGGTATGCCGCCCGCCACTGCGGCTTCAAACGCGACGCTTACACCATGTTCGCGAGCGGCATCGAAAATTTCTGCACCATGACAGGCAACCAGCGCTTTGTTTGCAGTCACCACATGCTTGCCGTTGGCAATTGCTGTGGTTAACAAGGTCCGGGCTGGCTCATCACCTCCCATCACTTCAACGACTACATCTATCTCTGGATCGTTGACGATAGATTCTGAATCGGTGGTCAGCTCAACTTCGGCGAGCAGCGGATCAAGCTCACGATTGACGTTGCGAACCGAAGCGGACTTGACGATGATGTCACGGCCTATGCGACGGCTGATTTCTGCGGCGTTCCTTTTTATTACAGTCGCCGCGCCCTGTCCAACAGTACCAAAGCCCAGAAATCCGATTTTGACAGGTTTCAATTGCTCTACTAGCTCCGTATTGGTGTATGTGTAGCCCGGCAGTTATTATACCTGCAAGTCACCCGAAAAGATCTGATAAAACCCGGCCGCTCGCCAGACAATTCCTATGAAATTCACTCTCGATAACCCAGCCGCCGACTATGTTTTCGGCCACTATGGCGATGGCCGTCTGAAAGTTAATCAAACTGACTACGACGCCAGCCTGATAATTTTTCCGGATACCCTGATAACCGACTGGCCCGTCAATAATCTTGATGACATGAGCATCAGCCATTTCGACGAAATCATCAGCCGTAACCCCGACATCGTGCTGCTTGGCACTGGCGTGAAACAGCGATTTCCTTCTGTGGAATTTCGTCGCAATCTGGTTCAGGCAGGGCTGAACCTGGAGATCATGGACAGTGCAGCTGCCTGCCGCACCTACAATCTGCTCGTGTCAGAAGGCAGAGATGTTGCCGCTGCGGTGATTATTTATTGAAATGGCTCACTAAATTCGGGCAGCGTACTCACAGTGCAATCGATTTTGCGTTGTGATTAACAGTCCCAATGAACCAAATATGAAACACTATGCTCAGCATTTGAAACAAATGGAGCTGCTACATGATTAACGATACGCCAAAAAGCCCAAAGCCAAGAATTACGCAAAACATCAAACCGGGGCCAAAGACCGCTTATCAGGGTGGATTCCACCTGAAAACCACAGAGAAGCGTAAAAACAGCGCCAGCAAAAGAAGCAGCGCCCAGACTTTCACTTGCGGTTAGTTGCCAGCCAAACTATCGGGCAAACTATCGGGCAAACTGTTAGCCTGGCCCGGAAATACAGGCCCGGAAATACACGGGCATAGAAGCGCAAGGGCATAGAAGCGGAAAGGCCCGGCCGGGTCGCAGTTCACGGGTTTTCAACACGCTGCCAGGTCCAGTTGCTGGCCCGGTTGCTTTTGCAAACCAGACTCCGCGCGGGCACTGCTTAAAAGTGCCCGGTTAAGGCGATATAAGCACCTTCAAGTGTTGCATCAGACTGCCAGTCATCGATATCTTCTATCTGTAGAGAGAGTCGACGCACGCCGCCCTGAACTCCAATATCCACGAGCGGTATTAAATCTACCTCAAGGTGCAGATAGGCTTCCAGATCAGTCAGGTTATTACCTTCGAATGAAATAACATTGCCGCGCAATCCTGCGGCCAGACCTGAAAATGGTAAATCGAATCGGGCGTGCCCGTAGGCCATAGGCAGGATTTGATCAATATCAAGCTGATCTGACAGTCCGCTGCGTTCTCTTGCAGAGACAAATCCGTCCAGTTGTCGCGCCGTGAGCCCCAGATCGAGCGACACCCAGTTGTCGAGCAGTTCGTAGTATACGGTGCCATCGAGTGAAGTCAGATCAACCTGGGCATCAACCTCACCACTAAAATTTATAATGCCACCCAAAGAGCCGGTGGCTGATTCTGAACTGCCGCTCCAGGTGAGTGGTGTGACTCTCAATTGAACGTTCGGCAGCAACGGAATCGGATGCTCAATGGCCACCAATACAGATGTGCTCTCGCCTTTCTCACCGTTGAACTCAGTTGAAAAGTCGAATGCACTGGCGTCCTGACCGATGGTACCAGCCAGTTCCGGTTGCCAGATATGTGCACTGCCGTGGAGGCCGAATATTGTATCAGCATGTGCAGACCCGGAAACACACAGACATATCGCAATTCTTTTGAGTAAGTTCGACAAGCCAGAAACCATTCTGCGATCAACATCGCCATCACTTCGGTGATGAACAGTGTCCGGGAATACGCATTGTTCAGTAACAGGGGTTAAAGTAGGCATAAAATTTTCTGCTTCATTGTTAGGGAATCATATGCATTTTTGAATCCTGATACGTCAATCCAATATTGCCGATGACTGCGGTAGTTCGTGATGCAAACTGGCTCAGCTGTTGGCTCCACGCAGTTCTTCTATGAACTGATTAGATTCTGCGATTGACCTGTTCATCTCCCGGATAAGCAACGCTATGTCATCTTCCAGCGATGCAAATTCACCACGCAACGAACCGATCGCCTGTGCATTCAGGTTATGCTTTAGAAACAATACGTTGTCTCTAAAGGTGCGCAAGACCGGTTGCATGCTCTGCTCAGACTGACGCATAGTCGATAACATACCGCTGTAACGACTCCTTGTTTCGCGCAACTGAGAAGCGCTGGTGCGTTTAAAATCAGGATTGGTGAACTGCGCTATCTCGGCTTCCCATTCTTTGAACAGCGCTTCTGCAACAGATTCAACACTGTTAATCCTGTCGGTTACAGCTTCAGCGGCATCCTGACTGCCTTCATATTCTGCACTGAGTTTGTCATAAGCCTGTTTGAGGTCGGTGTTCTGCAATGACACGATAGAGCCAAATTGCTCCAGCGCGTCCTTGAATTCTTCTTGAGCATCTTCCTGAGAGTCGCGCGTTTTCTCGACTCTGCTCACCAGAATATCGCGCTTGTGTATACCCGCTTTATCCCAGGCGTTGTAATACGCCGAGGCACAGCCGGTAAGCAGTGAAAAGATGACGGCCAACAGTGGCAACGCAGTAAGGTTCATCTGTAATCTGTTTCTCATAAAATTCTCCTGCTAACAAATACCCTTATTTTACACCATGCATGAGGTCGGGAGGCACATCCACAGATCTGCCAGCCAGTTACCAGACTGATATACCGGGCGTTAAATCGTCAGATCCAGCAAACCCGCCACCTCTGCTAACAGCTTCGCGGCAATATGAGCGTCAACTGACATTAATTTGTCGGCAAATCCGAGGCAGCCACCAAGACCACCCGTGTGGATAAAAACACAGTCTCCAGCGCCGTGAACTACCGAGTTTTGCTTAAGCAAAGATAGTAGCGCCTTGCCATTATAGACGGGATCGAGAATTACACCGGTGTCATCATAGACTTTAAGCACAAACTCCAGCAGCGCCAGGTCGGTGTGCGCATAACGTGTTGGATACGCCGGTGGCAGTAGCCGCCAGGTAGCGGGCGCATCGGCAGCGACCCAACGCTTAACCGAGGCTTGCAAACGATCATCCACAACAACAGGCACGCCGGTAACACACTGTCCGTCCACTGCACCGTTGACAATACCGGCCATTGTCGCGCCTGTACCAACTGCAAGCACAAGATTAGCAGGTGGTCGCTCGTGGCAACGATTGAGTAATGCAGTAATTTCTGCGCAGGATTGAACTGCCTGTCGATTCGACCCACCTTCCGGCAACCAGCCATCACAACGGAATTTTGTTAGCAGCTCTTCAACATAGGATTGCTCGTATCGCAGACGGTATTCTGCACGCGAGACATAGTGAACCTCCAGACCGTGATCGACAGCATCATCGAGTAACAAACTACCGCTTAAGGGTTCGCCGCGCACCACAGCGACAGCTTGTAGATTCTGCGCCTGACAAGCCAGCGCAAACGCATGCAGATGGTTTGACCACAACCCACCAAAGCTCAAAACTCTGCCAGCCCCCTGTTGCCTCAGTTTTTGTAAGTTACTTATCAACTTAAACTGCTTGTTCCCGCAACATTTTAAGGTCAGCAGATCGGTTCTGAAAATGCGAATCTGATCATTAAATTCAGTCAGTAAGTCCACGGTTTTAACGTTGCACACCCCCACCTGCCTCTTGCACTTAACTTTGAAAAACAACGTGTTCCGTTGATGTATTGAGGCAGCGTATAAGCAGTTGGCCGCAGGCGCCTCCTAAAGATACCAGCGATGCGCCGATACCCTCACAAGCTCAAAAAAATGAGCATATCCGGCGCTGACCAAGAGCTAATAATGACAACAATAAACCGACGTGCATTTTTAAAAAACACACTCGCTGTATCGTTGAGTGGCTCTTCTATTGTATCCGGCACCACAGCCTTTGCTGCACAACTACCAGACGATCATCTTAAGGCATTTTTAAACAGCTCGAAGAATTCGATAGCAGGCATTGAGCTGCGCCATAAGCGCAGAGTGGCAAAGGTATATACACAAAGAGGGTTTGTGCCGCTATGGTCTGAGCACGGGCAGTATACCAACACCAGTACTGCGATAGTCAGCAGACTGAAGAATGCGTCTTTGCTAGGACTACACCCCTCAAGCTATTACCCGCAGATACTCACCAGCTGGCTGCATATGCAGGACCCGCA
Source organism: uncultured Granulosicoccaceae bacterium (assembly GCA_938007995.1). GTDB lineage: Bacteria > Pseudomonadota > Gammaproteobacteria > Granulosicoccales > Granulosicoccaceae. The sequence continues at coordinate 34,188 of CALLLW010000087.1, forward strand.
AACATCCACTCAGGTAGAGCTGGTACTTACAGATTCGCTATTTGAATTTTTTGACAATCTTGCGAACGGTCAAACCGGTAAGCGCCCGGGCGATGCCGAATCATGGTTTGCCAAACAGGCAGCCACCGATATTAATACCATCACTGACAACTTCTTTGGCGGCAGCGTATCCTTCCGGCAAACAATGAACAACCTGCAGCCTGCCACTGCGCACTATAACAAACTGCTGGTAGCCCTCGCCGGGCAGAAGGAGATCCTTGCTGATGGCGGTTACCTGAAAGTCAGCAAAGGCGCATCGCTTTCAGCGGGAATGCAAGATCCCCGTGCTACGCAGTTACGCTCACGCCTTTGGCAAAGCGGAGACTACACCAACACGCTTTCAAGCAACTCGGATAACTTTGATCCGTGGCTTGAAGATGGATTGAAAAGTTTTCAACGCCGCCACGGCCTTGAGGACGATGGCGTACTCGGGCCAAACACGCTCAAAGCTCTAAACACTCCGGTTGAAGATCGAATTGCCCAGATTGAGATTAATCTCGATCGATGGCGCTGGCTACCGCAGGATCTTGGCGACAGCCATATCATTGTAAACACAGCCGGATTTCAAATGGATGTTGTGTTGCATGGCTCCACTGCGTTACACATGAACGTGGTTGTTGGCAAGCCAAAACACAAGACACCGGTGTTCTCTGAAACGATGGAGCATCTGGTTTTTAATCCTACCTGGAATGTACCGAAAAGCATCACCCGCAACGAGCTACTGCCAAAGGAGCTTAATAACCCGGGCTATTTACAGAGCAATAATTTTGTCGCTATCTCGCATAGCGATAAAAGCACAAGATCAATTGATAGTTTTGCACAGCACGAGCTGGAGCCTTCAAGCTTTATCTCTCGCTACAGGCTAATGCAAAAAGCCGGAAAAAATAATGCGCTTGGTACCGTTAAGTTCATGCTGCCAAACAAGCATGCAATCTACCTGCATGATACCAACGCAAAAAGCCTGTTTCAGAAAACAACCCGCGCCTATAGCCACGGTTGCGTGAGAGTAGCAGACCCGGTACAGCTCGCAAAAACTCTGTTGGTTAATGAAGGTCACTCAGAGCAGAGCGTGGAAGATAGATTTGCAACATCTGCAACCAAAACAATTAACCTGGATAATCCGTTACCCATACATATGACCTACCAGACCGCCTGGGTTGATCAGCACGGTGCGCTTAATTTTAGAAACGATATTTACGGTCATGATAAGTATGCTTTGCGCAACTACCAGCGTCAGCGCCCCTCGCTGGAGCACACCGAAAACCAGCTACTCACCCTGCTTGACAGGTAGCCTGCGCAAAATAGACAAGCCACGAGTTATCACTCTACCGGGCTGAGCAGTCTGGTCGATCTGTCTAAATGAGCTGTCTTACTGGTCCGTCTAACTGAGACCATGGGGCCATGGCAACTGTTGCAGTACATCTGCATTGCGGCACTCAACGCTGCCTTCCCTGCTCCCGGCCTGGAACCTGATATCCTACTCGATTGAAAGTCGCCTATGTGCCTGCGGATAGCCAGCGACCGCCATGCACAGCAGAATTTCTTCGGCAAATGCATGAACATGGAAGCGCAACTGTTTATACTGTGCGTCCGCTCTAGCAATCCAGACAACCCTCATGGCTGGCCTATCGACCCATATCCTTGACACCAGCATCGGTAAACCCGCCGCCGATGTGAAGATCGAACTATTTGAAGCAGACAACAAATCCGCGATCGTTACCTGCAGAACCAATGCCGACGGGCGAACTGATGAGCCACTGATAGCACCCGGTAATTTAAGAAAGGGAACATTTGAATTGCACTTTCATGCCGGTGACTACTTCACTGCTACAAACAAAGACGCACCGGCCGTACCGTTCCTTGATGTGGTTGTGATCAGATTCGGCATCGGACACACCGATCAGCACTATCATGTACCACTGCTGCTATCACCTTTTGGCTATTCAACGTACCGTGGCAGCTAGTGGGCCAGTAGTGTACTTGCTGACTAAAACCAGCTTCGCAACTTCCCGAAATTTATAAACACTTACTAAACCCGGAGACACTGAATGTCTGATCTGGAAAACATCATCAATGAAGCCTTTGAACGACGCGCAGAAATATCGCCATCAAGCGTCGATGCAAACACCAAGTCTGCAGTCGAAGAGGCAATCAATCTGATAGATAGCGGCAAACAGAGAGTCGCCGAACAGAAAGGTGTGGGTGACTGGAAGGTCAATGAGTGGTTGAAAAAAGCTGTCCTGCTGTCATTCAGAATACGCGACAACGAACCGATGGCAGCCGGTGGCTATACCCAGTTTTACGATAAAGTAGACAGCAAATTTACAGGCTATACAGCAGAGCAATTTGCCAGCTCCGGTGTGCGGGTCGTGCCGCCTGCGGTGGCGCGCAAAGGGTCGTTTATCGCAAGCGATACAGTGTTAATGCCCTCTTATGTGAATATCGGTGCCTACGTTGACAGCGGCACCATGGTAGACACCTGGGCCACCGTTGGCTCATGCGCGCAAATCGGTAAGAATGTGCATCTATCAGGCGGGGTTGGTATTGGTGGCGTACTTGAACCACTGCAGGCAGCACCAACAATTATCGAAGATAACTGCTTTATTGGTGCCCGCTCCGAAGTTGTCGAGGGTGTGATCGTCGAGGAAGGTTCAGTGATTTCCATGGGCGTATACATCGGCCAGAGCACACGCATATATGATCGTGAAAAAGACGAGGTTATTTATGGCCGTGTACCGGCAGGCTCTGTGGTGGTTTCCGGCAACCTGCCATCTGATAACGGCAAGTACAGCTTGTATTGCGCTGTAATTGTAAAAACGGTTGATGAAAAAACCCGCAGCAAGGTCGGCATCAACGAACTGCTGCGCACCGTCGATTAACTTTTCAGCACACTAATATATCAATGGCCATCACGATCTTCGGTATAAAAAACTGCGACACAATAAAAAAAGCCAGACGATTTCTGGATGAAAAAGGTATCGACTACAAGTTTCACGACTATCGTGCTGATGGCATTGATGAAAAGCAGATCACTGCGTGGATTAAAAAGCACGGTTGGGAAACCGTGCTGAACAAGCGCGGCACGACATGGCGTCAGCTTGATAATGAAATCAAGAATTCCACCAATGAAAAAAACGTCGCAAAGCTTCTGGCAGAACAACCGGCGATGATCAAGCGACCGATACTGATTAGCGGCAAAGAGTCTATAGTCGGTTTCTCATCTGCATCGTATACGGAGTTTTTGCAGCTGTAATCGTCTGATTCAAGCGGTCATACCGGCCACATGTCAAAGGTCGTTCAGGCAATTGAAAAGCACCTGCTAAGTGAAGGTGATCCGGCTATTGCAGAGCATGCAAAGCGATTTTTTAAAACCGGCCCAGGTGAATACGGCGAGGGGGATCAGTTCATCGGACTGCGCGTGCCCGTGGTTCGTCAAATCTGCAAAGACTATCGCGGTGACCTGACATTAGCAGACCTCACCGACTGCCTTGCCTGCAGTATAAGTTTATGAGTAGATAACCGGAAACTCTTCCGCGTCCATTGGCATACCCGGCTGTAGCCGCTTATCAAGCCCCGGAAACGGTGGTGACATCTCACCACCACGAATTACAAATGTTGCATCATCGCCCATCAATCTTGCTGAAAAAGCGCGCCGCCTTTGATCAGATAAATTTTCAGGCGCGCCGTGTACTGTCTTGAAGTGAAAAGCGATGCAGTCACCCGGCTCAAGCGGCCAGGATTTAATATCGTATTGCTCTCTTTGATTGTCTATGTCGGGCATTTCAACCATGTTGTCACCATCACGCACATAGGCGTCTCCGGTGAACTTTGTTGGCACAAACCACTTACCCCATTGATGAGAACCTGCGATAAATTCCGGGCAAACAGTTTGTGCAACCGGATCAAGTGGAATCCATAAACTACAAACCTGATTGCCATTGACACAGTAATACGGCTGATCATGGTGCCATGGTGTTTTTTGTGCGGTGCCCGGTTCTTTTACCAGCACGTGCTCGTGGAAAATTCGAATGGTGTTGGAAGCAACCAGTTGTGCTGTGATATCAGCAGCCGGTGACCTGAAGAAGAAGTCGTGATACTCCGGAATTCTTTGCCAGTTACAGTAATCACCAAAGAACTGACCACCCTGCCCCTCTTTGGTGTAGATTTTTCCATACTCACCCGGTGCCTGCATATTGCGATCTACACCTGCACGCAATGAGTCAACCCAGTCTTTAAAAAGACCCTTGATCAAAATGACGCCGTCGCGTTGAAACGCTTCTATGTCAGCATGCGCGAGTACGGTATTGGTCATTGCTATTCGCTCCAGATCATCTTTTAAGCATCACTGTTTGACAGATCTATTGTTGTGAGTCACGTGGGCCACTTTTTATTTTCGGGCACGCTGCTTCACTGTGAGTGCAACATTATCACGTAAGTACACAGGCAGTGCATGCTCAGGCGCCACACCTTCGCCACGCTGCAGTTGAGTAATACCAATTTGCAGGATGTCCACTGCATGCGGAAACGGATCAACATCATCAGTTAACGTTACCCCGGTTAATTGCAGCAGCTCTGATTGGTAAGTTTGCCAGCCGGTACCTGCAGCAGACCAGGATGCATCCAGCACCGGCACCGCAGATGGTGCACAGACCCGCTCTTCTGCAACAATCTCTACAACGCCGGCGCCTGCTACCTGATACGTACCCCAGTAAACCTCACCCATGCGAGCGTCGATAGCAGCAGCCACCTTGTTGTTGCCATGCTCCCGAAAGCTACGATGCGCAATACAGGCAAGAGTTGAAACCGGAGCTACCGGCAGATCACCACCAAGCGCAATAGCCTGAGCTGCGGCAGTTGCAATCCTGACGCCGGTAAACGCGCCCGGCCCGCGGCCAAAGGCAACGGCATCTATCTGCCGGGCAGTTAAGCCTGCTTCCGCCAACAGTTCGTCAAGCATTGGCAATAACGCCTTTGCGTGTATTCGCGGTTCTACGACGTAACGGTCCAGCGATTCTCCGTTACACAACAAGGCAACCGAGCAGGCTTCAGTAGAGGTGTCCAGTGCGACGATATTATTCATTCTATTTAACTTTTATACCGCAAAAAACTTTTCCACACTTTCCGGGCGCTGAACCATACGCATGCTCGGCAAACTGTTTAAAAACGTATTGCCGTAGGCCTTGGTTTGTAATCGCGGATCACAGATAACCAACACGCCGCGATCATCAACATCACGAATCAACCGCCCGACCCCCTGCTTTAACGCCAACACCGCTTTGGGTAACTGGAAATCCATAAATGCATTGATGCCATTTTGTTGTAACCCTTGAATACGCGCCTGCAACACTGGATCACCGGGTGAGGCAAAAGGCAGCTTGTCTATAATCACAACAGACAACGCTTCACCTCGAACATCAACACCTTCCCAGAAGCTATTGGTGCCAAGCAATACCGCATTGCCAAGCGATTGAAACGCTTCAACCAGTTCACGCTTTGGCATCTGGCCCTGCACCAGCACCGGATAACGGCAATTAGCACGCATCACCGTGGCGGCGTTTTCCAGTGCCCTATAGCTGGTAAACAACACGAAGCATCTGCCCTGACTGGCATTAACGACATGCTCTGCTACTGCAAGCACCGCTTCATCAAACATTGGCGCCTGTGGCTCTGGCATGTTGGCCGGCAAATACAGCATGGCATTTTTTTTATAGTCAAACGGGCTGTCAACCTGCAGCTCGTTGGTTTCTTCAATTCCAAGCTGCGCTTCAAAGTGCTCAAAGCTATTATTAACAGCGAGTGTTGCCGACGTAAAAATCCACGAACAACTGAGCTGCGACAGTGCACTTGCAAAAGGTTTTGCTACGTTTTGTGGTGTCAGGTTCAGGCTAAAGCCAGTGCGATAGGTTTCAAACCAGTGCACGTATTGTTCATCTCTGTTATTGGCGTACTCCTCCAGCACTTCCAGTTGAGCAAGGCAACGCCTTTTACAACTTTCAATACCTTTACCACGAGAAGACGCCACATCGAGCGGCTCATATAACAATTCTAGTGATTCCTGCAGATTTTCAAGCGCTGGAACAACGCCTGGCAGCTCACTGACTTTAGCCCATGCCTCGCGTTGCTGCTCAAGCCCCAGACACAGACGAAAATCGCGCGCTGCCTTTTCAAGCGTTGCCGCACGATCCCTGATCTCACTGACATCCGGTGCTTCACTCAGGTACTCAGCCTGACTGTCACGTGCAAGATCAAACAATTGTCGACTACTTAAACGCTTACCAAAAAACAACGCGGCAGTTTCCGGCAGCTGATGGGCTTCATCGATAACAATCACTTCAGCATCCGGCAATATCTCACCGAATGATCCTTCTTTAAGCGCCAGATCCGCGCAAAACAAATGATGGTTCACCACTACGATATTAGCGTCCATCGCTCGCTTACGCGCTTTACTGACGAAACAACCCGGCAAATCCTCCGGCTCATGATCTCTGCAGAAGTCATCACTGGACGTAACGTACGACCACACTGGCGATGACTCAGGCACATCAAGCACTTCTGAGATATCACCAGTTTGGGTTTGCTCAGACCAGTTGCGTATGGTGTCGAGTTGTCGGGTGTATTTTTTTTCCCGCAAGGCAGGATTTTGCAGTGCCTTCATCAGCCGGTGCTGACATAGATAGTTTGCTCTGCCCTTCAGTAACGCGACTTTGGGAGTGCGGCGCAATGCCTGTCGCACGACCGGTAAGTCGGTATGAAACAGTTGATCCTGCAAGTGCCGGGTGCCGGTTGATACAATGACCCGCTTGCCACAGGTGACAGCGGGAACCAGATAGGCGAAGGTTTTACCCACTCCGGTACCTGCCTCGGCAACAAGAATGTTTTGCTCAGCAATACACTGTTCGATCGCCGTAGCCAGTTGCTGTTGCTCAGCACGCTCGCGGAAGCCCGGCTTTGATTCTGCGAAAGGACCATCGTTACCGAGAATATCTGCAACGCTGTACAGATCGTAGTCGACGTTATTCACAGCGGCACCCTCGGCCACAAAACACGCTATTGAAGCTTTGCAGACTCTATTTGTGCTTCACGCGCACCGAGCAGATCACCCCTGCCTTCTCTGGCTCGCTCGATGATCAGCCAGTTGCGAAAACGAAGCTGTCGGTTGCCTGTACCCACAAGCAGATTGGACTTGGCGGCAAAGTTTTCCGCTCGCAGATGTGATTGTTCTTCGAGCTCCAGCTCGGCAGCACTGCTCCATAGCCCCGCATCATTCGGTGACAGTGCGATGGCCTCCTGCAGCTTACCTTTAGCAGCCGTCAGGTTGCCGCTGTCGCGAATCACGCTGTATTCTTTCCAGAGCCGCGCCACATCAGGGTTAGTGATGTCGTGACGTACAGTACCTTCTTCAACAATGTAGGAGTCGAGCTTCTGCGCGATCAGTTCGCTTTGCTTGTTGCTGTTTTCGCCCGGGGTTGTAGCGCAGCCACTGACTGCCACCGCAATTGCAACAGCCATCACCCAATGCAATCCCGTTGCCCGGGTCGCTGCCTGAGTTAGTGGCTGAGTTACTGGCTGAGTTACTGGCAAACCTGTTGGTTGTGTTGCTTGCTGAGCCTCCTGGCGCATCGCGCGGCCCGCATACCGAAGTTTCATCGTTAACAATTCCGCAGATATCAAAAAAGCCGCCCCGGATCACTCCGGCAGCGGCTCATTAGTGTAACAACTGCGGCTCGCAGTTGTAAGCTTTCCAGATTACTCGATCACATGAAACTCAACACGACGGTTGGCCTTGCGACCTTCAGCTGTGCCATTGTCTGCGACCGGCTGTGATTCACCGAAAGCTCTTGCCGTCAGCTGCTCCTGAGGAACGCCTCTAAGCATCAGGTAGCGCACTGTCGATAATGCACGATTCTTGGACAGCTCAAGGTTATAACCAGCGTCACCCTGGCTATCGGTATGCGCCTGAATCTCAACTTTCAGATCAGGGTCTTGCAACAACACATCTGCAGCGTCATTCAGCACAACCTGAGCTTCGTCGAGTAATCGATCAGAACCGCTTTCGAAGTTGACGCCTTCAAGTACGCCACCAAACAACGGGCACCCGGTAGCACTGACTGGCTGACCGGCAGATGTCCCGATGCAGTCATCAAGATTGTCAGGCACACCGTCATTGTCTTCGTCGTTGACCGCAGAGCCGTCACCACCGGTGATTATTTCAGCAGTGCTGGTGATCAGGCCACCCACTGCACCGGCAGTGCTTGAGAACAATCCATCGGTAGAAGAACTACTGCCGCCGTTACCGCCAAACCGCCAAAGCAGGCCGAGCGATGCCAACATTGCATCTTCGTCAAACGCTTCCACTTCGCCACGCAAGGCCAATCCCATACGCAGACCGTATTCAAGCCCCAGACCACCGCTCAAATGCACGTCGTTCTCGCGAGTGAATTCGAGCTCGCTTTCGTTGTCCATGACGCCGACACCGACTTTGAAAAACGCTCCAAGACCACGGCGATCAAGCAGTGCCTGGTAGCCGCCCAGATTGAAGAAATGATACAAGGCTGATAATTCAACCACACTGTACTCAATAGAGCCAACGTTGTTCGGACCAATACCGGCCTCACCAAGATCAGCCGCAGAGAGTTCCAGCCCGATGCGACGACTGATGTCGTAGCCGATGTAGCCTTTCGCCCCACTGTCCGACTCGTCGTCGATAGTGAACTCAGGCACCTGCGACTCGGGGCTCAGATTTGAACCACCGCCGCCGAATCCTGCATAGAATCTCTTTGAGAAATCTCCAACGCCCTGAGCCATTACTGGAGCGGACACCACTGCACTAACAAGCGCTGCAAGGAGGGATTTTCTTATTGTCATTTCTGGTTATTCCCGATTGTTAATTTTTTCTTGTTCGCCCACTAGCTACTACGCAGCATCCAGGGGATGGTCGAGTCGCTTAGGTCAATCAGGTAAAGCGAGCACGAATTTCAATCTTCTACCTACAATTTATAGTCGAACAATTGAAAAATTGAACAAAAAAATTTTAAGCGCAGCGTACCGTGGCATTTCAGGCTCAGAATTAAGGCGTAAAAACCTCTCATCAGATACCACCGGGCAGCACAACCGGATTGATTGTTCCGCTGCCGTCACCAGTGTTTACAAACGCTGCGTTCAAAAATGATCGCTTTTATAATTGTTATGACCATTTGGCAGAGACTCCGCGTGCAACGAGAGCCTTCCACACGCAGCTATGGTTGCCGACTGAAGCAGAAATGTCAGGTTAAAGGTTGATTAGGTTTGAGGGTTTCAGGCAATTATTGCGCTTATTTAATATTGCCTGAATCCAGCCACATTGTGCCTTACCCTGCCAACCGGAGCACTATTCCCACTCAATAGTTGCCGGTGGCTTGCCTGAGATATCATAAACCACACGCGCGACTCCTGATATTTCGTTAATTATTCTTCGCGATACCAGATCGAGAAAATCATGTGGCAGCCTGGCCCATCCGGCAGTCATAAAATCAGAAGTTTCCACCGCACGCAGACTGATCACATGCGCATAACGACGCCCGTCACCAGTAACGCCAACAGACTTCACAGGCAAAAACACAGCAAATGCCTGAGATACCTGATGATACAAATTGTGAGATCGTAACTCCGATATAAAAATCTCATCGGCGCGCCTCAGCGTATCGGCATACTCTTTTTTGACCTCGCCAAGGATACGCACACCGAGCCCCGGCCCCGGGAAAGGATGACGATAGATCATCGCATCAGGTAGCTGCAGCTGCCGCCCGATCTTGCGCACTTCATCTTTGAACAGTTCGCGCAATGGTTCTACCAGTTTCAGTTGCATATCTGCAGGCAGGCCACCAACGTTATGGTGAGACTTAATGACGTGTGCTTTTCCTGTTGCACTACCGGCAGACTCAATCACATCCGGGTAGATCGTACCCTGCGCAAGCCACTTAACATCGGTGAGCTTGCGTGCTTCACGTTCGAAGATACGGATAAACAAGCCGCCAATGATCTTGCGCTTTTGTTCAGGATCATCAACCCCTTTTAATGCATCCAGAAACTCCTGCTCAGCATCGACTCTGATAACCCTTACTCCGAGAGAACTGGCAAAAGTTTGCATAACCTGATCACCTTCCCCCAGGCGCAGCAAACCGTTATCAACAAAAACACAGACCAGTTGTTGACCGATGGCTTTGTGCAGCATTGCAGCAACAACCGATGAATCCACACCACCGGACAAGCCTAATAGAACAGTATCGTTACCTACGGTTTCTCTTACAGTCTGAATTGATGCATCAACGATACCTGCCGGTTGCCAGTCGCTGTTGCAGTCACATATTTCCCTGACGAACCGGTTAATTATTTCTGCACCCTGTTTGGTGTGTGTCACCTCAACGTGAAACTGCAACGCGTAGAGCTTTCTGTTTTCATCTGCAAAGCCTGCAATCGGCGCGCTGTCAGTACTTGCAATCAGCTTAAAGCCGTCGGGCAATGTTTCAACCCGGTCTCCATGACTCATCCAGACATCGAGCAGGCCATGGCCTTCATCGTTGACATGGTCCTGTATGTCTTTTAATAGTTTTGAGTGGCCGCGTGCGCGCACTGTCGCATAACCAAATTCACTATGCGCGTGAGCGGCGACTTCACCACCGAAATGTGCAGCCATTGCCTGCATGCCGTAACAAATACCCAGTACCGGCACACCAAGTTCGAACACCATCGTGTTTACCGGATAGCGGTTATCCGCCGTCACTGATTCCGGTCCACCAGACAGTATGATGCCGCGCGGCTTAAAGGCAGCGATAAATTCGGCTGCAACATCACAAGCGTAAATCTCGCAATATACCCCCGCTTCTCTGACACGCCTTGCAATTAGCTGCGTAAACTGCGAGCCAAAGTCGAGGATTAAAATTTTATGATCGTGAATGTCAGCCAACACGGCTCCTGTCACTGGCGTGTAATGGGTTGTTAAAGTTGTGGCTAATTCGTTTGCAAAACCAGCCGTTCGATTGAGTCTTTAATCCAGCCGGTAGTTCGGTGGTTCTTTAGTTATTTGCACATCGTGCACATGACTCTCCCGCATACCAGCATTACTGACTCTGACAAAGAAGGCATCAGATTGCATTGCATTTATTGATTCGCAGCCACAGTAACCCATACCCGAGCGTAAACCACCAATCAGCTGATGCAGCACTGCACTTAAGGGTCCCTTGTAAGGCACTCTGCCTTCAATGCCCTCCGGTACAAGCTTTTGCGAAGAGCTTTCGTCATCCTGAAAGTATCGATCACTTGACCCTTGTTGCATCGCACCTACCGATCCCATCCCACGATAAGACTTGTAGGATCGCCCCTGATACAGTTCTACCTCACCAGGTGCCTCTTCGGTACCGGCAATCAGGCTGCCAACCATTACAGTGGAAGCACCGGCGGCAATTGCTTTGGCAATGTCACCAGAGAATCGAATGCCGCCATCGGCAATCACTGGTACACCGGAACCGGCAGTGCCCTGCACTACGTTATCAATGGCTGTGATCTGCGGTACACCAACACCGGCAACAATGCGGGTAGTACAGATTGAACCGGGACCGATACCGGCCTTTAGTCCGTCTGCTCCGGCTTCAACCAATGCTTCAGCAGCTGCAGAGGTGGCAATATTGCCAGCGACAATCTGCAGATAGGGATACCTTTTTCTGGTCAGTTTAACTCTGTCAATCACGCTTTGCGCATGGCCGTGTGCAGTATCCACCACCAGTACATCAACGCCGGCCTGTACCAATGCTTCTGCACGATCATCCGCGTCAGCACCGACACCAATCGCCGCACCTGCGATCAACCGTTCCTGTTGATCTTTGCAGGCATTCGGATAGTGCCGTGCACTGCGTACATCGCGCACGGTGATCATACCTTTGAGCTGAAAGTCATCATCGACCACCAGCACTTTTTCAATGCGGTTCTGGTGCAGCTTACCCAGTGCTTCTTCACGCGGTGCATCAACCGATACGGTAACCAGTTTTTCACGGGTGGTCATGATGCTCGAAACCGGTTTGTCTTCGGCGGTTTCAAAGCGAATGTCACGCTTGGTGACGATACCAACCAGCCCGGTGTTATCAACCACCGGCAGGCCGGAGATACCGTGCCGTGCGGTCAGTTCACGAACTTCGCCAACGGTTGTTTCAGGTGTAATAGTGATTGGCTCAATCACCACGCCACTTTCAAACCGCTTGACCCGGCGCACCTCAGCAGCCTGCTGTTCTACGGACATATTTTTGTGGATGATGCCGATACCGCCTTCTTGCGCCATGGCTATGGCCAGCCTTGAATCAGTGACCGTATCCATCGCTGCCGAGAGCATCGGGATATTCAGTTTGATTTCGCGCGTCAGGCGGGTTTCCAGCCTGACCTGGTTGGGGAGTACAAGCGAGTGCGAGGGTTGCAGCAATACGTCATCAAACGTAAGTGCGTCCTGAACGATATTCATAGGTATGCCCGGTAGCGGATGAACTTGACCGTGCACTTCATTATATCAGTTTGACCGGCGCGAGTTAACTTGATTAACTCCATCCGGTAGTCTGCTATCCAGACTTTATGTTCAAGACTGCAACATAAAGAACACCTTCGATGGAATCGCCCGATGCAACAAATACCCATAGCGCTTGACGAAGTCTATTCTGTCAGCGATTTAAACTCAGAGGTTAAATGGTTGCTCGACTCACAGTTTGGCAGTGTCTGGGTCGAGGGTGAGATTTCCAACCTGATGCGAGCACGCACCGGCCATCTGTATTTCTCTCTAAAAGACAGTCGCTCACAACTTCGCTGTGCGATGTTTCGCAATGACAACCGGCGTGTGCAATTCACTCCTGCAGACGGTCAGAAGGTTCAGGTACATGGCCGGCTGGGTATCTACGAGCAACGCGGTGACTATCAGTTAATCGTTGATAAGATGACCGAAGTTGGCGTTGGTGCACTACAACAACAGTTTGAAGCCACCAAAAAAAGACTGCACGCAGAGGGATTGTTTGATGAATCTAACAAGAAGCCACTGCCGCCATTCCCGACTACCATCGGCCTGATAACTTCACCAACCGGTGCCGCACTGCAGGACGCATTAAATGTATTGCGTCGCAGATATCGTTGCGCCCGGCTGATCGTCTATCCGGTGACGGTTCAGGGCAAGCAGGCAGCACCCTCTATCGCGCATATGCTTGAAATTGCTAATCGACGTACCGAATGCGATGTGCTGATGTTAATGCGCGGTGGTGGCTCGCTGGAAGATCTCTGGGCGTTTAATGAAGAAGCGGTGGCGCGGGCGATATTTGCATCAACGCTGCCGGTGATTTGCGGTGTCGGCCATGAGATTGATTTTACCATCGCCGATCTGGTGGCAGATGTACGCGCACCAACTCCCTCCGCCGCTGCTGAACTGGTCAGCCCGGATCAAGCCGAGCTACAGCAAACAGTGGCCGGTATGCGCATCAGAATGCAGAGAATACTTCGTCAGTTGGCAGAAGATAAAGTGGGCGCTTTGCAGCAGCTTGTCAGACGACTGAGCAATCAACACCCGAGGCAGCAGTTGCAACAGAGAGCCCAGCGTTGCGACGAACTGGATTTGCGGCTGCAACGAGCCATGCAACGCATCGCCGCCACATCTGGCGGTTCTCTGTCGCACTTGCAGCTGAGACTGGGCCATCTGTCGCCGCAGCGTGAGATCGAGCGTCGTCGGGAGCGCACCCGTCAATGCCACCACACCTTGTTGCGACACATTGAAGCAGCACTCAGCGCAGGCAGAAATCGACTCGACAGCGATTCACGCGCCCTGCAGGCGATCAGTCCGTTGAATACACTCGCTCGCGGCTACGCGATCGTACAAAGTGCAGATGGCGATGTCATCACCAGCCATGAACAGGTGGAGACCAATCAACAACTCGACATACGGGTTGCGCACGGACAGCTTGGTGCTGTGGTCAACCAAATTACAAAGTCAGACACTCAGGTGTAGCAACCTTCGCTAATCCGGCGTTGTAAATGCAGGTTGACGAATTCTCGAGCAAATATGACGCAAATCCGGGTGAATTCGCGTCTGCTTCAGGTATCGCTCAGACTGGTGAAATCAGCGAATCAACCAATAAATTTGTTCCCTGATGCCTAAATTCTGATTTGGAAATTAGTCACAATTTTGCAAAAATACTATTCCACAGAATGACTTAGGGTTGTCTGACTGATCACAGAAGGCTTTTATTTAATTTGCCACAGAAACCGAAATCTGATAGAAACCACCGGCTTCGGAATATGTACAGGCGAGATTATGGCCGCGAAAAAGAAATCAGCCACGGCAACATCAGATGTTGCCACAGCAACCAGGAATGCTCCCGCAAAAGCGACGGCAAAGAAAAAAGCCGCTGCAACCGCAAAGAAAAAGGCTCCAGCCAAGAAAGCTGCAGCCAAAAAAAAGGCGACAGCAAAAAAAGTGAAAGAAACTACGGAAGATACGGCAGTGGTAGCTGAAGCATCGGCAAGCACAGCAGTAAAGAAAGCAGCGCCGAAAAAGAAAGCTCCGGCCAAAAAGGCTGCGGCGAAGAAAAAGCCCGCTGCCTCCAAACTTGGCTCTGATGGTCAGTTCAAAACATTTGAACCCTACCAGCTGGCTAAAGGCGAGGAGTACATGAATGACGAGCAGGTAGAGCACTTCCGTCATATTCTGCAGAACTGGAAGGTCTCGCTGATGGAAGAAGTCGACCGCACCGTCGGGCACATGAAAAGCGATGCCACCAATTTCCCGGATCCAAATGATCGCGCCACCCAGGAAGAAGAGTTCAGTCTTGAGCTGCGCACCAGGGACCGGGAGCGCAAGCTTATTAAAAAGATCGATGAATCCATCACCAAGCTCGATGAAGACGAATACGGCTACTGCGATGGCTGTGGTGTTGAAATAGGCATCAGGCGGCTGGAAGCCCGACCTACAGCGAACATGTGCATTGAGTGCAAAACGCTTGAAGAGATTCGCGAAAAACAGATTGCGTAAGCAGCATATCGCCTACCTGTCTGAACGGCACACTCCATTGGGGTGTGCCGTTTTGCGTTTTAATACAGTGTGCTGAAACATGGCGGATCAATACATTGGCCGCTTTGCACCCTCGCCCACCGGCCCGCTACACATGGGCTCGCTGGTTAGTGCACTAGGCAGTTGGGCAGATGCGAGGCATCACGGCGGCAGATGGCTGGTGAGGATAGAAGATATCGACCCGGAGCGTGAATCACCCGAGGCAATTACACAGATACTGGCGAGCCTGGAAGCACACCATCTTTTTGCAGATGAAGACATCACCTTTCAACGCAACAATTCCGATCATTACGATGCGGCGCTTGCACAACTAAGACAACAGCAAAAACTCTATGCCTGCACCTGCACGCGTAAATCGTTACGGGCTTTAAACCAGAGTTACTACCCGGGCATCTGTCGTGATCGGCAACACCCTGAGGCCGATCGCGCACTGCGGGTGGTCGTGGATGATCAGGCACTGTGCTTCACCGATCTACTGCGCGGCACCTTGAAAGAGAATGTCACGACCACCGTTGGTGATTTTATCGTTCGCAGGCGTGGACCTTTCTATGCCTATCAGCTGGCCGTGGTGGTTGATGATGCCCGACAGAACATTACCCATGTCGTCAGAGGCTCCGATCTCCTCGACAACACGGCACGACAGATCGTGCTGCAACAGCGGCTGCATTACTCCACCCCCGCTTATCTGCACCTGCCGCTCGCATTGGGCGATGATGGCAGCAAGCTCAGCAAACAAACCGGTGCCCTACCCCTGGATAACACACTGGCGCTGCAGAACCTGCAGGCAGCCTGGAGGCTTCTGGGGCAGCAGAATCCGGCAACCCTGCCCACTTGTTGCGGCGGATTCCTCGATCACTGTCGGCGCAGCTGGAACAGAGAATTCATCCCGTGCCCGCCGAACAGCGCCTGAAGCCGTTGCTTTGACGTGATTTTCCCCGTCATGCATCACATTTGAAACAGTTGTGCACAATAAACCGGACTTGCAGCGATTTTCAGCAGCCAGTGGTTGACCCGGGAATGGCATCACCCTATCGTTCACACCATCGGCGAAAGCCAGCAGGAGATGATGAGTGTCAGAATCAAAAATCTATCCAGTTAAATCCGATGCAGCCAGCAACACTTGGATTACGGATGATCAATACCAGGCAATGTATCAGCGTTCGATTGACTCACCGGACGAATTCTGGGCTGAACAGGCCAACGAACTTATCGATTGGTTCACGCCCTGGGAAACCGTGCAAAACGTGGACTTCCACAAAGCGGATATCAAATGGTTTGAAGGTGCCAGGGTTAATGTTGCGCACAACTGCCTTGACCGGCATCTGGAAACTCGCGGCGATCAGGTGGCAATCATCTGGGAAGCAGATGATCCAAATGAACAACGAAAAATAACCTACAAAGAACTGCACGCTGAAGTTTGTCAGTTTGCCAGCGCGTTGAAAGGTCTCGGTGTCAGCAAGGGTGACCGCATTTGCATCTACATGCCGATGATTCCAGAGGCAGCAGTAGCGATGCTTGCATGCACCCGAATCGGGGCTGTGCACTCAGTGGTCTTTGGTGGCTTTTCACCTGACGCGCTTCGCGATCGTATCAATGATTCTGAATGCAGCGTGGTCATCACCGCCGATCAGGGTTTACGCGGTGGCAAGAAAGTGCCGCTTAAAACCAATGCCGATAAAGCCTGTGAAGATACCCCCAGTGTTCGCAAGGTTGTAGTCGTCAAGCACGGTGCAGATCCTATCGGCTGGAATGACGGACGTGATGTCTGGTATCACGAACTGGTAGAAGCGGGCTCAACCAGCTGCCCGGCGGAAGAAATGGATGCGGAAGATCCGCTGTTCATACTCTACACCTCCGGTTCTACCGGCAAGCCGAAAGGGGTACTTCACTCTACGGGTGGTTATATCCTGTATGCGGCAATGACGCACAAGTATGTTTTTGACTACAAAGACGGAGACATTTACTGGTGCACTGCTGACGTCGGCTGGGTAACCGGACACTCTTACATTGTTTACGGGCCATTAGCTAATGGTGCCACCACACTGATGTTTGAAGGGGTGCCCACCTATCCGGATGCCGGACGCTTCTGGGAGATTATCGACAAGCATCAGGTCAACACTTTTTATACTGCACCGACAGCACTCAGAGCACTGATGTCACAGGGTGATGAACTGGTGAAAAAACACTCACGCAGCAGCCTGAGATTACTTGGCTCGGTTGGTGAGCCAATCAATCCGGAAGCCTGGGAGTGGTACTACAACGTTGTCGGTGACGAGCGCTGCCCTATTGTTGATACCTGGTGGCAAACCGAAACCGGCGGCATACTGATCACCCCGCTGCCAGGCGCAACTGCACTCAAACCGGGCTCTGCGACCAGACCGTTCTTCGGTGTCAGACCGGCCTTGATGGACGAAGAAGGCAAGTTAATCGAAACACAGCCTGCCAGCGGTAATCTGGTTATCACCCACTCGTGGCCCGGCCAGATGCGCACCGTCTACGGCGATCATGAACGCTTCCATGAAACCTACTTCAAGATGTATCCGGGTTACTATTTCACAGGTGACGGTGCACGCGTTGATGAAGACGGCTACTGGTGGATTACCGGCCGTGTTGATGACGTGATCAACGTATCCGGTCACCGCATGGGTACTGCTGAAGTAGAAAGCGCACTGGTACTACATGACGATGTTGCTGAAGCGGCAGTAGTTGGCTACCCACACGACATCAAAGGCCAAGGGATCTACGCGTATGTAACGCTGATGGTTGATTCCGAACCCACCGAAGAGTTACGTGCTGCACTGGTACAGCATGTACGCAAAGAAATCGGACCGATAGCCAGCCCGGATGTGATTCAGTGGGCACCCGGCTTACCGAAAACCCGTTCCGGTAAAATCATGCGCCGCATCCTGCGCAAGATTGCTGAAAACGAGGTGCATAGCCTTGGCGATACCTCTACGCTGGCCGATCCCTCTGTGGTTGAAGATCTGGTCGAGAATCGCGCCGCAAACCAATCGTAGCGTTTGAGTAATGCCTTGTTCTCTCTAAGTAAACAGGGAGAACAAGGCAACCAGGCCTCAGCCTTTGATGTAACGCAGGTAGTGCCAGATCAGATAAAGCACGCTGCTGATTATCAGCCCGATACTCCAGACCACGATCCACAGTTGTTTGCCGCGTTTGCCAACGAATAGCAACACAACGCCTATCACCAGAGCCAACAGCACAGTCGCGCCGAGCATTCCCGGTGAAGTCTCGGTGATCGGCAGGCCCGTGGTTGAATCAATTTTATATCGCATGGGTTGGCACTGGTACAGGAATAATCAACGCAGCACTAACAGCATCAATCATCTGCCGGCTCAAACTTGAGCGAGGCTGAGTTAATGCAGTAACGCAGTCCGGTTGGCTGCGGCCCGTCTGGAAAAACATGTCCCTGATGCGCGCCACACTGTTTGCAATGCACCTCGGTGCGCACCATGCCGTGCGATTCATCGCGCGTTTCTTCAAGGTTCTGCTTTGCTGCCACATCATAAAAACTGGGCCAGCCAGAGCCGGAATCGTACTTGGTTTCTGAATCAAACAACAACGCACTGCACACCACACAGTGGTACTGGCCAGCTTGCTTGTTGTCGTTTAGTTCGCCGGTAAACGGTCGCTCGGTGCCGTGTCCCTGGGTGACCTGATATTGAATATCTGTCAGCCGTTGTCGAAGTTCCTGATCATCAGGTTTAGCCAAAGTTTGCTCCTCAAGCTGTTTCAGGGTTCCGCAACCGTTATACTGAACCGATACGCCGGGTGCGGGTTCGCGAAGAATCTTACTGCGTCATCGTGCCAAGTGTACCGGTCAATGTGTGTACATTGTATGTGCGTTAATCTGAAGGCTACAGCAACAAAGGGGCTTGAACGATGACTTCATCCAAAAAGAAAAATCCGCACGCCCCTGCAAATCCGGCCAGTTCCGATCTTGTCAATTCCAACCTGGCCAGTTCCAATCCGGCCAGTTCCAATCCGGCCAGTCTCGATTCGACCGGTTTCGATCCAGCCACTGACGAAGAACTGGAGAACATCGATGATCCGGCCGAACTTTTTCGCCGTGCTGTAGGTGATGTCAAACCCGTGCAGGATGACAGGGTCGCCGCCACGCCTTCGAAAGTCAAAGCCAGACCAAGGCAGCTCGAAAAAGATGAGCACGCTGTGATGCGGGAGGCAATGCTTGATGACCGCGATCCCGACGAACTCGATGCCGGTGAGCATCTGGCCTGGCGACGCGACGGCGTACAAAACCGCGTAATGAAAAAACTCCGCAACGGTTACTACTCAATTCAGGATGAACTCGATCTACACGGCATGACGGTTGCCGAAGCGCGCGTGATCCTTGCAGAATTTCTTGCGCATGTGGTCGATACGCACCAAAGTTGTTGTGTTCGCATCATACATGGCAAAGGCCGCAAAACCGCCACCGACAAACCAATAATGAAACCATTTGTATCGTCGTGGCTCAGGCAAAGACGCCACGTTGTTGCGTTTTGCTCGTGCAAACCTGTGCACGGTGGTACAGGTGCGGTTTATGTGCTGATACGAAGAGGCAAAATAGAACCGGATATGCAGATCGATAGCTGACGATGCTGATCATTGGTAAAGCCAGATACCGTTTGCCGCAGGTATCCTGACAATGCGTATCAGTTGAGAGCCACCGATGAAAGCGCCACAAACACTTTACTTTGTGCAGCGATTAACGCGTTGCACCACGTATAGTCTCAATGCAGAACTACATTACCACCGTCGCGTTGGTCGCCGTCTTCACTAAGCTCTTTCGAGATCAATTCTTCATTGATTGCTTCGCCGTCTTCTGCGTCGCCGGGTGATGCTTCAGTTTCAGCTTCCTCAGCGGGTCCTACCGGTAACCCGGCTTCTTTGGCAATGCTATCCAGATCTTTCAATTCACTTAGCGGTGGCAATTCATCGATACGACGTAAGTTAAAGTAATCGAGAAATTCTTTAGTGGTTGCGTACATTGCCGGGCGGCCCGGCACTTCTTTGTGACCGACTACTCTTACCCACTCGCGTTCAAGCAGAGTTTTGATGATATTGGTGCTGACAGATACACCTCGAACTTCTTCTACCTCACTGCGGGTGATCGGCTGACGGTAGGCAATAAGTGCCAGCGTTTCAAGCAGTGCGCGTGTGTACTTGGGGGCACGCTCTTCAAACAGCAGCGATATCCACGAAGACATTTCCTGATCAATCTGAATGCGATAGCCACTGGCTACCTCAACCACACTGACGCCACGATCCTGATAATCGGCCTGTAGTTCGGTCAGTGCATCTTTGATTACTGCACGTTCCACCGGCTCTTCTTCGTTGGCAAATAAAACGTGCAGATGAGCGACAGTCAGCGGCTTATCAACTGCCATTAGTGCAGCTTCAATGATTTTCTTAACCTGGTCAGGCGCCATACTTTTACCCTGGTATTAGCTTGAATTTCTTGCTTGTAGTTTTGCCTGGTGATGGATCAGGCGTATTCGGAATCCGGATCCGAATCGGTGTTGAAGTTCACCCGGTCCGAGATTTCTGATGCACTGGCAGGCCGCAGAAAGATTGGTGCAAAAGGTTTTTCCTGAACAATTTCAACCATCGATTCTTTACACAACTCAAGCATTGCCAGAAAACTCACCACGCAGCCGGCACGCCCCTCTTCAGGGGTGAACAACGACAGGAATTCAATTTCGCCCTGCTCGCTAAGTGTGGCGAGCAGGTTAGACATGCGTTCACGAACAGATAAGGTCTCGCGCTGGATGTTGTGGTGTTGATTCAGATTGGCACGCATCACCACGCTGCGAAAGGCTGCGAGCATTTCCTCAAGCGTTATGTCCGGCAGCGGTTGTCGATTCTCAAGGACCGGCAGGCCGGCGCCTGCATCAAATACATCGCGCTCCATGCGGGATAATGAATCAATATCTTCAGCGGCTTTCTTGAATTGCTCGTAGGCCTGCAATCGCCTGATCAGCTCGGCACGCGGATCGTCTTCGTCGTCTTCTTCTTCCGGACGCGGCAGTAACAAACGCGATTTTATTTCAGCCAGCATGGCTGCCATCACCAGATACTCTGCCGCTAACTCGATTCGCATCATCTCCATCACGGCGATGTACTGCATATACTGAGAAGTGATGGCTGCGACAGGTATATCGAGAATATCGAGATTCTCGCGCTTGATCAGATACAGCAGAAGATCCAGCGGGCCCTCGAACGTCTCAAGAAATACCTCGAGAGCATCCGGCGGAATGTAGAGATCTTTGGGCGTATCGGAGTACGGCTGCCCCAGGACCATTGCTACCGGGTCGATTGACCCGAGCGACGTGTCCGGAGACTCCGGTTCACTCTCTGGCATAGGTATTACTTCCTCGAAAAACGCATTTTATGGCTTACCCTCTCCTAACACAGCTTACTGATGTCTCCCTTTCCTTCTCGTATAACTTCCACTTCAGATTCAAGCGAAATCACTGAAGTCTCTTCCAGCCCACAGGCGCCACCGTCGATCACTGCATCAACTTCGGACTTTAGTAACTGATTGATATCATAAGGGTCACTGAGCGGATAATCCTCTCCGGGCATCAATAATGTGGTGCTCATCAAGGGTTCACCGAGCTCATCGAGCAGTGCCTGCACGATGGCATTGTCCGGCACCCGGATGCCAATCGACTTTCGCTTCGGGTGCAACAGGCGACGCGGGATCTCATTGGTTGCCTTGAGAATAAAAGTATAGGGCCCCGGCGTCATCGCTTTGAGCAGCCGATAGTCGCGATTGTCTACCTTCGCATAAATTGATATCGAAGAAAGATCCTTACATATCAGTGACATATGGTGACCTTTACTGAGTCGCCGTATACGGTAGATCCTCTCCAAACCGCTCTTATTATCGAGCGTGCAACCCAGTGCATAACAGGAATCGGTCGGGTACACCACAACACCGTCCGATCGCAGAATATCGACGATCTGACTGACTAGCCGCCGCTGAGGCGTCTGCGGGTGGAGTTCAAAGTACTGGGACATATTAAGACTTGCTGTTCTCGCCCTCGCGCGAGTTGGGTCAGGTCACTTCGAGCCGCGATGTTTTGACCATGTGCGGATTAACCAATTCGTGCTTAAACCACAAACAGGTATTGCTGTCAGAACACGGATTCTACCCTGCTTACGCTGCCTTTGCCCGAATGTCCAACTGAAACCGGGTACCTACACTGATAAAAATTACTGCCACCTGGAAACACAGCCAGACCGCAATAACGGTGACCACATTCAGCTAGGATTCCTCGTCTACGCCGCCGACTACCACCTGCTCAAGCTTCAGGTCGGTTAATTTCCGGATCGTCCGCCAGATGTAGTAGAAGATTGCCAGCATCATGATCATTGATGGAATGGCAATCACCGGATACGACAGCAGTGTCATGCGACCAAGTTCGTTATTAAAAGCTTCTGTACCACTGTCGCTTGTAACAATAACCTTGGCTAACACGTAGTTGGCCACGGCAGAAAAGAAAAAGGTACCGGCGAAAAACAGATTGGCGCGGTCGAGCTGCTTTTGAAACTGTGCTTCGTTTCCGCGCGCTTTCAATGCAGCGTCAACTCGATCAACCTGCATAATTGCAGGGTTATACAGCAACTTTCTAATCAGCGGAAAGCCCAGAAAATTAGCCACCAGCACACCAATACCTATACAAAGAGGTATCGCCGCTTCCTTGACTGCCAACCATTGAGCATCAAGTTTAAGCAGTCCTATGCTACCGGTTAACAACACACTGACTACGCCCAGAATCGCAACGTAGTTCTTCACGCCGTTTTTGGTCAGATCATACAGGCCCCAGGCTATCGGAAAGGCCAGCGCCAGCAGCAACGCACCGGTGGGACCGAGGTTATCCTCACCGCTGAACTTCATTAAAATGACCGATGGCAGAATAATGCTGACGATCAGGTCCATGAAAGGACTCTGCTTTTTCTTTTGCAGTTCAGGTTGTTTGGGGGTAGTTTCTGTCACTGAATAAGTACGATTGTCGGCTCTGCAGCGGAGTATAGCCTTTGTGGTGGCTACTCCGTAGCGCAATTTATGCTCACTAACCCCGGCTTTTCGAATCCGGCTGGCACAAAGCCAGATTTTACTTCCTGGATTTTATTTCGGGCCTTGAGTAAATTAAGGCTCCAATAAGAGGTTCATCCAACCACCCGCCGACTGGCCATCACTCTCCGGCACAACCGCCTGAATACATTTCTTGAATAGCCGCCGTTTAACGCTATCTTTACACTAATGATTCCATAAGGTAGACCCATTTATGCAACGCTCACTTTCCTCTACTCGTCCGGCTACTTTTCTGGCTGCCTGTGTAGCCGGATGTCTGGCAACACTGTCCTTTTCGGCAATAACCCACGCCCAGGAAGCAACATCGCCGACAATCGCAACCGTCAATGGTGCAGCGATCACCGAGCAGGAACGTGCAGCACATATAGAGCAATTCAAAGCGCGTGGCCAACAGGCCTCTGAAGAGCAGGTTTTGGATGAGCTGATTACACTTGAGCTGATGCGCCAGGAAGCAATTTCCAAAGGGCTGGATAAATCGCCCGTAGTCGAAGCAGAAATGAAAACCATGCATGCAAGAGTGCTGGCTAATGCGCTACTTAATGATGTTACCGAAAATGTGGATACCAGCGACGAAGCTCTCAAAGCTGAGTATGACCGACAGATCGCGCAGACCAAGGTAGAAGAGTACAACGCCAGCCATATATTGCTTGAGGATGAAGCAAGGGCAAAAGAAATTATTCTGGAACTTGACGGTGGTGCCGACTTTGCCGAAGCGGCCAAGAAATACTCCACCGGCCCGTCAGGAGAAAGTGGTGGAGAGCTTGGCTGGTTTGATGCTGGCACAATGGTACCGGAATTCTCTGCAGCAACTGCAGAGCTTGAAGTCGGTAAGTACTCGGCAACGCCGGTGAAAACGCAGTTTGGCTATCACATCATCAAGCTCTCTGATAAGCGTGCGAAAGATCCGCAGCCGTTCGATACCGTAAAAGATCAGCTGCGCGGCATGGTAGTCAACAATGCAGTGGCAGACTACATTGAAGGTCTGCAATCGGCTGCGGATGTTCAGAGAAAATAAAGATCCCCCGGCAGAGCCGGGGGTATTTAATGTGAGCCGCTCAAAGCGGCTGCGGGGTCGCTACGCGGCCCCTCGGTTAGCCACTGAAGTGGCGGGTTACTTCAGTAGATCTAACTGATCTACGCGAATGTCTTCC
>CALLLW010000088.1 GCA_938007995.1 uncultured Granulosicoccaceae bacterium
CTACAGCGTGACCCGGCAGATCGATCACTGTATCTGTTCATCAATCGTGGAAGGAACAAGATCAAACTGTTGATCTGGCACTTGAATGGTTACTGGCTGCTCTATAAGCGCTTGGAGCGACAACGATTCCAGTGGCCTGACTGGTTTGAAGATGACTCACTGGAGCTATCTACTGTCAGCTTACCTGCGAGATACGACTTGGCATCGATTGCATTTTGAATAGTCTCTGCCGTCGGGTTTGCAAATGCAGCGCTTGCAAGTATTACAGATAGACTGACGGCAGCCAGCACCGTCTTAAAGAGTGAGGGCAATTTAAAAATTAGCTGTAATGGAGTCATATTAATTAGAGCAAAAAAGAATTCAATCATTGGTGGACAACAATGCACGCAGGCTGTCTTCTACTGACTGCTGCTCCTTCGTGCTCATATCTGTAATCGCAATATCTGCCGCTTCCAGACGCGCCTCAAGCGCGCGGTCAATCAGTTTGCGGCCTTTGGCAGTCAAATTGACCAGCACCCCTCTCCTGTCTGTGGGATCTGCCTGCCGCTTAACCAGTCGGCTCTCCTCAAGCTGATCTATTCGGGTTGTCATAGCGCCCGGTGAAAGTAAGGCACTTTTGGCTAATTCTGATACAGGCAGCTGGAATGGTCTGCCTTGTCTGCGGAGCGCAGACAAGACTTCATACTCCCAGGTTTTCAAACCGACAGCAGACAGGCATTTTGCGGTCTGGCGTTGCATTTTCTTGGCAAGTATCTCAATTCTAATGGCGATTCCAAGTGCGCTGACATCGAGATCCGGGCGTTCCTCACGCCACTGGTGCAGCAGTTCATCAACAGTATCCATTGGGGAATATTAGCAGAATTTAGTTCGACATAAAAATACTTGACATCAAAATAAAAATGCAGATACTTCGAATTCGAAATAAATACCATTTGTACTGGCTTACGCCTCGGGGATGCCTTTTTCGGTTTGGGAGCACCAGGAGCAAAGACAATGAAACCAAAAACAGATGCAAAACGGTTATCGCGCTATAAAACAGATGACTGGGATGACGATGAGCCGAACTATGATTCCCTCAGCGACGAGGTGCTTGACGAGCTCTACTATGCGGACGCGCCTACCAGGAAGAAGGTGTTGAATCGGATATACCAGGCTCGTAAGAGTGCAAGAAGACTGGGGCATAAAAACGTTAGTCGAGCTAAGCGTTTTAAAACCTCGAATTCTCCAGACGACGATTTACTTTTTGACGATTTACCTCTTAATGATTGGAGTGAGAGCTATGACAGTGGAGCAGTGATCGATGATTGAATCTCCTGGGTATTCACACCTTTAGTTACATCAACAGCGGAATAACACAAATGAAAAATATTATCGCGTGCGTATTGTTAGGCTTGAGCGGCTCAGCGCTCGCCATGGATTCCACGGCATTCACTTGCAGTTCTGAAGACTCGGAATACTGGCAATCTGAAGCCGATATCCTGCAACTCGCACATAACATGGGATACCTGGTTGAGTATCTTGAGGTCACACCGGGAAATTGCTATTCAGGCAGCGTTGCTGATGAGAGTGGCGCTATTACTGAGCTATTTTTTGATCCCGTCAGTGGTGCGATTATGCACACGAACTATGTAAACCAATAAAAAAGGTTTAACCCACCCCATTTCCGCCCCTTTCCGGGGCGGGCTTTTTGTCAATTGTGTTACCTGATCCGCCACTTCCCTTGTGACCACATTAATCAGCTTCGCTGCACTTTTTATGTCTATAGCCCTGTTACAACTGGGCGGTGGTACGCTAGGCGCACTCGATGCGTTAAGTGGTATTGAAAAAGGGTTTTCCACGCTAGAAATCGGGCTCATTGGCTCAGCACACTTCGTTGGTTTTTTTGTTGGTTGCTGGTTGTCACCACGTCTGATTGGTGGTGTACGGCATGCTCGTGCGTTTGCAGGTTTTGCCGCCTGTGGGGCCATTAGTGCAATAGCACATCCGCTATGGATCGATGCGTACTTTTGGATATTGCTGCGTATTCTTGCTGGCTTTTGTGTGGCGGGCAGCTACACGGTGGTTGAAGCCTGGTTGCAGGCTAGCGCTATCAACGAGAACCGCGGTCGGGTTTTAGGTGTGTACCGCTCTGTTGATCTGAGTGCCTCGGTGGTATCTCAATTAATGATCGCAATATTGGAACCTGCCCACTATGTTTCATACAACCTGCTGGCGATCTTCTTTTGTGCAAGCCTGTTACCATTGGCATTCACTAAATCCCAGGCACCGGTCACGACTCATGCACCAAGACTTCACCTGTTACGAACAGTAAAGACAAGTCCCTTGGGTGTGGCAGGTGTTGCTGTTGCCGGTGTTACCGCTGCATCATTCAGAATGATAGGCCCTGTGTATGGACAGCAGCTGGGTTTAAGTGTGAAAGAGCTTGCCGGCTTTCTCAGCCTGTTTATGTTGGGCGGCGCAATCGCACAGACTCCAGTGGGCTGGATAGCCGACAGATTTGATCGCAGGTGGGTGATTAACGTCTTCTCAATTTTATCTATACTGTCTTGTCTATTAGTCATTGAGTATGGCACTGATTCAAGGATGGGAATGCTGGTTACCACCTTCCTGTTCGGCATGGCTACCTACCCGTTATTCTCACTGGCAACGGCACATGCGAGTGATTTTGCCTCTGCTGATCAGATGGTGGAGCTCAGTGCGGCGTTAATGTTTTTCTACGGTGTTGGCGCTATTGTCAGCCCATTCCTCGCGTCCTACCTTATTACCAATCATGGTACAACCATGTTGTTCGTGATGATTGGTGGTGCGCATATGTTGCTTGCAATGTTCGGTTTTTACCGGCTCTTGATCGGGGACAGAGCAGGTATAAAACGCCGCTATCGATATATTCCGAGAACCTCCTTCATTTTTGGCCGACTGACAAAACGGGGCAACGGAAAAATAACTTTGCCATGAGACAGAAAAAAACGGTTGCTATAGACTCGTTTGCCTTCACACCTGGGCGCAAACTCGCCGGCACGTACATAGTGGAGCGACTTATCGGTCAGGGGTGGGAAGGTGAGGTCTACCAGGTGCGGCATCACACTACCGGAATCGATTATGCCGCCAAATTATTTTATCCACAGAACAGTCAGGGTCACAAAGCGCTGGTGGCGTACGCTCAAAAACTACATCGGTTGAGAAATCACTCAATGTTGGTCAGATACCACACCGAAGAAGTCATCACATACCAACGGCAGAATATACCGATGCATATCTCTGAGTACGTTGATGGCCTAATGTTGTCGGAGTATCTGAGCCAACGCAAAGGCAAGCGAATGCCTGCCTACGAGGCACTTCATTTGATATACGCGCTGACCAAAGGTTTAGCGCAGATGCATTACAGCAACGAGTATCATGGAGATTTACATTCCGACAACATCATTGTGTTAAAGCGTGGCTTGGAGTTTGAAATAAAGTTGCTTGATTTTTACTACCACGGAAGAACCACTCGCTCGAAGTTGCTTGATGACGTTGTCGATATTATCAAATTACTGCACGAAGCAACCGGAGGAGCAACGCATTACAAGAATCAACCGGAAATTATTAAGTCTATCTGCAAAGGACTAAAGCGATCCCTAATCGAAAAAAACTACAAAAATGCAATGGAATTGCAATCAAAACTCGAGCAAATGCATTGGTAGAGTTGCTCATTTATCAACAAGATGATTGCGTCTCATTCGATCTTTGTGGCGCTGAGGGCATTTGTTCGACTACTAAAGCGATTGATAAAGATGGGCCTAACGAGGATGCATTGCTCGTTAAGCAATTAAATGATAACAGCGCGGTGATAGCTATAGCAGATGGCCTTGGTGGCCACATTTCCGGTGAGAAAGCAGCGAAGTTGCAAATCACACTGCTCAATGACGCTCTCAACTCTGTCGGTACTTCCAATGCCGGGGTTGGCACAGAGGTACGAAACGCGATACTCAATGCGATAGAGAAATGCAACGATAGACTGCTCTCAGAAAAATTGAATTCCGCCACCACAATAATCGTTGTGGAAATACACAAGAACCGGTTGCGCACCTATCATGTGGGCGATTCGACCGCGATGCTGACGGGGCAACGAGGGCTGATGAAAGCGAAGACACTGCCCCACTCTTATGTCTCTTTGGGCATTGAATCGGGATTGTTAGATCCGACCGAGGAGATTAACCACAAGGATCGTCACTACATAACGAACTATGTGGGTAAAAGAGATATGCGGGTTGAAGTTGGCACTGAGTTCCAATGCGACAAATTCGATACCCTGCTCGTCTGCAGCGATGGATTGACTGATAATTTATCCACTTTGTCGATTGTAGAATTGATTCAGTCCGGTCCTATCGATGATTGCCTACGGAATTTACAATCCGCATGTAGCGGGGCGATGCATCGTGACAAAGGAAGGTTTGACGATCTGACAATTGCACTGCTGAGGCCAGGTATTTATAAAACGAGCGGTAACAGAATTTCTAAATCAACGAGTTCAAACATTATAAATAGCGTGTAGTCCCTTCCTAAGGATGGATATTGCAAGGAATGTAATAAACGTCCGCTTTCTGGTAGTTGTTAACATCTATGTGCAGTCTCCAAGGACCTGGTGACTGTCTGGTATTGGCCGACTTCTGCTGAATTGACATTTCAATTGTAGCGTAGGATGTTGCTGCAGCTTATTGCCTGGTCGACAGACGCAGGAGAGCCCATACCCGACTGTCAGAGGTGCCGGCTCTGCAGCGCCTTTTATAGCTACTGCTCACCATCCCAATACCCGACATCCTGACAACCCTGCACCGACACGGGTTTTATCAGCTTGATCTGTGCACGTCCGATTTACACCTCATCATCGCGCGCAGTGAATACACCCAGGTGTTCTGTGTAATAGCCCATCTCATCGTGTTTATTCCAAAACATCAACATTCACTGAGTCAAGACGGACGTAGTTGCGACTACTGACTCCGCTCATTAGCTGATGTTGTGGGAACACTGCGATAAGCAATCTCACAGATCACTAATAAACCGGAGTAACACACACATGATAAGCGACTCTGTCAAAACAGATAAAACTCCCACTATTGCTCAGCAAAACGACCTATTTAGAAAAGGGGTTTTGTGCCACAACATTCCGGGTCGAATAGTAACGACACGCCTGCTTGCAAAATCACCACGATACAGAGAAATGATAGACGCGGTAAGAGCCTTCGACTCATTCGACGAATCAAACGATCCGTGGAATGAGCACGACGAAGCGATAGTGGGTGATGCCTACTTCAAGATCGATTACTACGAGGACGAGGAACTGGAGTACGGAAGCGCCGACTCATCCGATCTTAGTATGACCTACCGCGTTATGACCATTGCATTCACATCCGAATATTAAGGTAAAACCTTTGAAGGTCATGCGGTAGCTTTTGTGAGGAGTTGTGTGATTACGTTTCAACCAATCAATCGCTGCGATGTAATCTCGTTTTCTAACCAGGAATCATACACATGAAATATGGCCTCTACAAAAGACAAATCGAAAGCCGGTATGGTTGTGTGATAGAGATCGTTTGTGATAAAACCAAACTGAACACAACAGCCAAAGTATCAGCATGGTCGGGAGATAAACAGTTGCACACATTTCTCGCCGTCTCAAATCAGCGTTCATTCGCCATATACTACGCACTTGAGGGACTCGCCCTTGAACTCGAAAAACGCTGGTTAGCAACACAGCACGACCAGTCCGGGCAATACGATCTCTTTGGTCATGATCGATATAAACGCTGCTAATTTGCCCTGTCTTTTCCTGTGATTCTGGTCTCAGACCCCATTGCGACTAATAGATCCGGAACAAATGCGAATCTCGCGGTTTAATATAGATGTGGAGCGCTGAAAATGAGCCAACGCCCACTCAATTTAAATAAGGAGGCATGAAATGGCTAATAACGCACCGGTTGAGAATCTGAGAGATGGACGATTGCAGGCCGCAATATGGGCAAATACAGGAGCTGAGTCCAAGACCTTTCACAGTGTCACACTCACTCGATCCTACAAGGAGGAGGGAGGTGATTGGAAAGAGACAAGTCAGCTGAACAAAGCGGACTTGCTGAGAGCGGCTAACCTGCTCACCCAGGCATACTGCGTATTCCGGCGAAAGTGATCAGTCATTCTGGTTTTATTTGATCACCTATTTTCCTAACGCGCGAGTGGCTGATAGTAGCAGCTCAGGTGATCAAATTGATCCGGAAAGTGTAGATAGCACTTTGCGCATTGATTCT
>CALLLW010000089.1 GCA_938007995.1 uncultured Granulosicoccaceae bacterium
AGACTGGAGTT
This sequence comes from uncultured Granulosicoccaceae bacterium, assembly GCA_938007995.1. Taxonomy (GTDB): domain Bacteria; phylum Pseudomonadota; class Gammaproteobacteria; order Granulosicoccales; family Granulosicoccaceae. The sequence goes on from CALLLW010000089.1 coordinate 12, forward strand.
ATTAGAATTCTTGCGAGTGTTCTTCTCTAAGAAAACACTGACAAGAAGCTTCAGCATCATCAGCAGTGTGTTTATCAACACACGACTTTCGTCACTCACTTTGCCAGCAGATACCAAAACGTCTAGCTGCTCTTCGGCGCTCGCAAGTTCTTCTCGAATCGATGTGGTGTTGACGCTAGGCACAACTCATGTTGCAGTACAACTGTTGCTGATAAAAGCTTATTTACTCAATTGACATGTGGCAAGGGGGTGAGCAGTTACTTATTTTCATTGTAATGCCGCTCCGAAATGCAACCTTATTTCTATAGCCAGCTGTGGAGGTAAATTTCTATGCCCCGCCTCGTAAGCTTCAGATTTCTCTTGAAGACACTCCCTTCTATCGCTGTGTATCAAGGTGTGTAAGACGCGCTTCTTATGTGGTAAAGATGCGGCTACAGGCCGCTCTTGCGAGTATCGTAGACACCAGATCAAACATGACTTACTCCGCCTCGCTTGCATCTTCTTTATCGATGTTGCAGCGTTCGCCGTAATGTCCAACCACTACCATGTGGTACTACATGTTGATGCCAACCTGGCAAAGAAGGCCAATGCAAAAGACGTAGCCTGGCGATGGCTCCAGCTGTTCAAATCAAATGACGCTACGCGCAGATTTGCTTCCCCGACCACTCAGGTAATCAGTCCGTTGATCACCTTATTGCGGGTGGCGCCACAGCATTCAGCACAAGCAGAGAACTTGCCGGCGAATGCGATGTGATCATCCTGTGTGTGACAGGCTCGCCTCAGGTCGAGGATGCTCTCTGGACGCGCCGATGACCCGCACGCCAAAGGAAGCAGCAGAGGGTCGTCTTAATCTTATTGTGGGTGGTGATCGTCCTTGTTCGAAGAACAGTTGCCATTGCTACAAAGCTTTTCGGAAAATATCACCTATGCAGGTACTGCAGGATCAGGGCACAAACTTAAGCTACTGCACAACTTCGTATCATTGGGCTTTTCTGCGGTACTGGCCAAGGCTGCAGCCTGTGCCGACCAAAGTGGCGTTGACGCAGAGGTGTTGGTGGAAGTGCTCGCCAAAGGCGGTGGAGCTGGTGCCATTCTTCAGCGCATGCAGCCGTATATCCTGGAGCGCGATAGTTCAGGTTTCAACTTCAGCATTTCCAATGCTCTCAAGGACATCGGTTATTACCTGGCCATGGTTGAAGCTGCGGAGGCGAGTCGCACAGTGGCCGATGGCATCTTTGGCTCCCTGAACTCTGCAATGGAGGCTGGTTTTGATCAAACGAACATTCCCGAGCTGATTACTATCCTGAACAAGAGCGAAGGTTGCCAGGCAAATTAATGTCTGATTGAATGCACGAAACAAAGAAGGGGGATAAAAGAATGAAAACACCCTGTGGAGGGGATAAGATAACCAGTGCCGTTTCAATCCAACCTTGAAGGAACCCATGACGCGGAAACTGCTTTCCGCACTCGCCATAAACCAACACTGGAGGAACCAATGAAACTTAAATTACTCAGTACACTTACGGCTTTAACCGCCATTGCAACATCCGTCGCGCTGGCAGACGGTCATTCTGTCCCAACATCAAAATGGGGTGCAGACGATCAGGCTGGTGCTTCAAACTACATGACGTCAGAGAAGGCAATGGAAGCCATTGCATTGATGAAGTCGGGGACTGTCGTATCTATTGGTCGTGTTTATGAAGCCGAGATGCCACTGTTTGGCACGCGGGCATTTGCCCTGCGCGGAACGTCCGGCCTTGCCGGTGGACCGTTGGGCGGAAACAAGGTCGTATGGATGGACGATTTTCTGGCCACAGAAATTGGACAGGTCGGCACGCAGTTTGATGGATTGGGTCATATTGGGGTCAGGAAAGAGTCGTTTGGCTCAACCTTTTACAACAATCTTGATTCCAGTGAGGTTTTCGGGCCGACCGGCCTGAAGAAGCTGGGCATTGAAAATGTTAAGCCATTCTTCACGCGTGGTATCGTCCTTGACATCACAGCGTTGCGCGGCGCGCCGATGAACGCAGGTGATGAAGTGACGGTCGCCGATCTAAATGCTGCCATCGAACGCCAGGGGATCGAAGGTCCCGGTGAGGGTGATGTTGTGCTTATACACACAGGCTGGGGTCGACATTGGATCACCGACAACGCCACATTTAATTCCGGTGCACCAGGTATCGGGATGGAAGCTGCAAAATGGCTGGCTGAACGCAATATTGCTGTGGTCGGTTCAGACACCTGGCCTGTTGAAGTGGTACCGAACCCGGACCCGGAATCGGTGTTTCAGGCCCATCAAGAACTGATTACGCACAACGGCATTTATATTCACGAAAATCTGGCGACAGAAGTGCTGATCGATGCTGGCGTGTCTGAATTTGCCTACATTTTCTCGCCGGTTGCGGTCAAAGGTGCAACCGGATCGCCCGGCGCACCACTCGCTGTGTACTAAGGCGTCCTGATTGTCTGGTAGGAAAAGGCGCTCTGTGTATCAGAGCGCCTTTTTATAAGCCACCTTAAAATGTCTTTACAGCGGCAGAGCTAACAGTGATGGGTAGCGTGGTTCTATACCCGAAGTCTGCGAAACAAAGGTCTATCATTCTGGGTAATTAATATTGACTGTCACCCGTATTAGAGAACGTGATCTACAAAGATGATCTACAAAGACACCCATTGAAGATCTACAAAGACACCCATTGAAGATCTACAAAGACACCCATGGCAAGGAAAGTATTGTGAAAACCGTCTCGGTGTAAAGATCTACAAAGACACCCATGGCAAGGAAAGTATTGTGAAAACCGTCTCGGTGTAATGTAGTAAAAAGTAGGAGGTTATGCGGAAGAGAAGTTAAGTTGTAGCAGTAAGGATGTAACTCATGCCCAGACCTCGCAAGTCTCAGATCG
>CALLLW010000090.1 GCA_938007995.1 uncultured Granulosicoccaceae bacterium
ACGTCATCCCGCTTGATCCTTGATTCCACAGCGAATTTTTTCTCTTGCAAATATCAGTAAGTATTCGCCGCGAGAAGAAAATACCCTGTGAAACCAATGCTCTGCGCGCTATGCTCGCCATTTCACGAATAAACCGGGCTAGAGATGATCTGTTTGGTTCACTCTACTGCTTCGCTGCCAAGGTAGTAGTCGTACCAGATTTCTTCTATACGATCTAATGTTGAAGGTGGTAATCCGGGAGTCTGTAAAGTATCTGACCACTCTGACAACGCTTGTTTCATCTGTTGTGCCCGCTCTGCATTGGTGGCTATCAGGTTTTCGTTTTCATGATTAACGCTTAAATCGAACAGATATTCACGTGAGCCTGCAAGCAGGTATTTCCAGTGACCTTCCACTACTGCTGCCTGATTCCAGAAGCGCCAGAACAGTGGTCGCTCATCAAGGCCGGTTTTAGTGCCGTCAAGATAGGGTAGCAGGTTCAATCCATCGAGTTCTTCAGCGGGTTCCAGTCCGGCTATTGCAAGACTGGTGGCTGCGACATCCAGGGTTGATACCGGATCATCGAATATCGTATTCGATGGCAGGGTACCGGGCCAGCTGACAATATACGGCACGCGTACACCACCTTCAGTGAGCATGCCTTTCTCACCGATCCACGGAGCGTTTAATGAACCGTCCCATGCGGCGCTGTTATCTTCAATCGGTGCATCAGTTAGTGGTATACCTAACGGAGCACCATTGTCGCTGATATAGAAGATGATAGTGTTTTCAGACAGATCCAGCTCTTCGAGCTTGTCGCGAATTTTCCCAACGCCGTCATCAATCGCAGACATCATCGCGAGCCCGTACTTGCGTCTGGTTTCAGCTATTGACTCGTGGCGTGACAGATAATTTTCAGTGGCTTCCATTGGAACGTGTGGAGCAAAGTAAGGCAGATAAAGAAAAAACGGTTCATCGCGATTTTTTTCAATGAATGCCAGACCGGCATCGGTGGTGATATCCAGTCGATAGTCTGTGTTTTCACGTCTGGCGGGACTCACCTCGTTGCCATTCAGATCTATATTTGTCCACCAGCTGTTCAGATATCCAGCATAGACCAGATCAAAACCACGTTGATCCGGAAAATACTGCAGTCGTTGGTCTGCTGTCACCGTGTCGTTGTCAAAGACTGTTGAGTTCTGGTCAATATCAAGATGCCACTTACCCGCCATGCCTGTTTGATAACCCGCATCCTGTAAACGGTTGGCAATAGTAATCTGGTCAAGTGGCAGTGGATTAAAACTGTTGTCATCAAGACCGAATTTTTGTTGATAGCGACCGGTTAAAAGTGCCGCGCGCGAGGGAGTGCATTGCGGCGCTGTGACATAACCTGCTGTCATTAGTACACCGTCGTTCGCCAGCTGGTCAATGTGAGGTGTTTTAATGTCATCAACAATGCCGTACGCACCGACATCGGCGTAACCCTGATCATCGGTAAATACAACGATGATGTTGGGTCGTTCGTCAGTACGCTCTTTTGGGGAGATGTTCTGGTCAACAAGGACGGTCGTGTCCTGTGAACAGGCTGTGATTGCGGCGCCGAGAAGAGCCAATAGCAGGAGGTCGCGTCTGAAAAGCATGTGCTCGGTGACTTGCTGAATGTAACAACCATTCAGTGCAAGATATACACCCTGTGATCATCTGTGGAACCAGCTTCAGACGATGCACTGGCGGCTTGTAACCCGGGTTGTGACTTGATCGATATTGCAGTTGCCAGGCTCTGGCAAGGTACTGGCCAGGCTCTGGCCGGGCAGTGCTCTTGTTGGCGTGTACTTTAGAATTGTTGATTGAAAAGATTCACGAATCTGAGTGAATTTTGTGCACTGCGCAGGGTGTTGGCCTTTGAGTTGGTCAGCTGCTGCCGGCTGTTTCCTCGTACAGTTTTTGCAGCTTCTTGTGGCGCGCAACTGCGACAGGGTCAAAGTCGCGGGTGGCAGTAATATCCTCACCAAAGTGATTGAATTTATCCTTACCACGCACCAGTATCGCCGTGTCCTGATCGTGCTTGGTCTGTCTTACATGTGGTGCAATGTATTGAACGTTCAGACCGATGCGCCGATCCACACCTTGATTCGGCATAGAAGAATGTAGAGTCCAGCCATGATGGAAAGACGCTTCACCCGGCGCGAGCGGGCAGGCCACACTATGATCTTCATTGACGTCGATAACGGTTTGTCCCTGCAGTAACACGTTGTTTTTGTCGTCAGTGGTGGTGTGCTCCATACGCCCCTGTTGGTGAGAGCCTGGCAGCATTGTCATGCAACCGGTCTCAGCAGTAGCCGGTGATAATGCCAGCCACATGGTCACCTGATCATCGTGACTCAAGCCCCAGTAGGTCAGGTCCTGGTGCCAGCTCACGTGTGCGGCGGCACCCGCTTCTTTAATGATGTAGGTGACGTTAAACAACAGGATGTCAGGTCCTATCAGTTGCTCAACGATATCGAGCGCTGAGGGCAACATAGCCAATTCCAGTGGTGAACGAAACAGCGTGTGCACCTTGGGGAGATAGTGCATATTGCCGTGTGTATTTTCTGCCGCTTCTAGTTTATCCCTATGTTGTTTGGCAGTTGCCGCATCGAGCAGCGGGATGCCACTGATGAAGCCGTCACGCTGGTACTGTTTTTCAAGCTTGGCAAGCGAGGTTTGTGGTGAGCTGTTGGATTGCATAGCGTTATCCGTTGTGTTCAGGGCGATGATCAATCACCCGTCTGGCTTTACCTAGTGATCGCTCTACTTTGCCTGGTTCAGAGACATTAATCTTCGAGCTCACGCCAATAACGTTTTTAATATGCGCTGCAAGCTCTGCGGCAGACGCCTGTCTGCGATCGCTTGCTGCGCCTTCAATGGTAGACTCTACATGAACGGTCATAACATCCAGCCTGTCATCTCTGGTCAGTTCAATTTGAAAGTGAGGTGACAGGTCTTTGCATTTAAGTAATTGTTCTTCTACCTGAGTTGGAAACACGTTAACACCGCGAAGTATGATCATGTCATCTGAACGGCCGGTGACTTTTTCCATTCGCCGCATGCTGCGCGCTGTACCGGGTAGTAGTCGAGTCAGGTCACGGGTTCGGTAGCGGATAATCGGCATGGCTTCCTTGCTGAGTGACGTAAAAACCAATTCTCCCTGTTCACCATCGGGCAGTACTTCACCGGTTTCGGGGTCGATGATTTCGGGGTAAAAGTGATCTTCCCAGATATGCAGCCCGTCTTTGCTTTCAACACATTCCATTGACACGCCCGGACCAATCACTTCGGATAAACCATAAATATCGACAGCGTGCATATCGAATGCTTGTTCGATCTCCTGTCGCATTGAATTGGTCCAGGGTTCTGCGCCGAAAATACCCACGTTAAGTGAAGTATCGCGCGGGTCAATGCCACGAGCGTTGAACTCGTCCAGTACCGAGAGCATGTAAGACGGAGTCACAGTGATAATCTGTGGCTTAAAGTCGGTGATCAGTGTCACTTGTCGTTCAGTCATACCACCGGATACCGGCACCACAATACAATCCATGCGTTCAGCGCCATCGTGTATGCCGAGGCCCCCGGTAAACAAACCATAGCCATAGGCGTTGTGAATCATGTCGCCGGCTCTGCCACCGGCAGCTGTTATGGATCGACCAACAACTTCAGCCCAGACATCGAGATCTTTTTGTGTATACCCCACTACCGTAGGCTTGCCAGTCGTGCCGGATGACGCATGAATTCGCCTAAGCTGACTCTTACTAACAGCAAACATATTAAACGGATAGTTAGCGCGTAAATCCTGTTTGGTGGTAAACGGAAACCTGGCCAGATCTTCAAGGCATTTCAGATCGTCAGGGTGTACACCATGTTGTTTAAACTGTGCCTGATAAAAAGAGGAGTTAGCGTAAGCATGGTTTAACGACCACCGCATGCGTTCGAGTTGTAACGATGACAGTTCGTCAGCACTGGCGATTTCAATTGCTGATAGGTCGCCGGGCGCGGGAGTAAGGTCTTTCACCGGGTTATCTCCTTCAATGGCTTATCACCTGTTAGTTATGGCTATCGGTCGACATCGTTGGATTGGCGTCCGGTAGAAGCGTACCGGCAATAGTACGGGAGAAGCCGCGAAACTCTACAATTTTCTTATTGTCCTGTTTAACTATGCTGATGTCATAAATGCCATTTCTTCCGTGCCGTGAGACTTCCGTTGCGGTTGCAAGCAGCCTGTCGCCCTTAAAAGCAGGTGCGAGGTAACTGATGGTGCAGTGCTGGGCAACACAGTTTTGATTGTATGTATTACAGGCAAAAGCGAAGGTTGAATCTGCCAGTGTAAACATAAAACCGCCATGACAGATGCTGTGTCCGTTGACCATATCATCTGCTACTGTCATGCTCAGTTCGGCGTATCCGGGGGCAATGTTTTCAACACTGATGCCGAGTTTTTTTGAAGCACGATCGTGACTCCAGAGAACTTCAGCACATGCCTCGGCGATAGCTTGTGGTTCTGTGTTCATTGGCCTTTAAACTCCGGTGCGCGTTTTTCCAGAAAAGCGGTTACGCCTTCGGCGTAGTCGGCGGTTTTTCCGGCAGCACGCTGCAGATCCCGCTCAAGGTCGAGTTGTTTATCCAGCGACTGATCAGTGGCTGCCTGTATTGCCTGCTTGATCATAGCAAGCCCGGCTGTAGGTCCTGCTGCCAGTTTGCGGGCAAGCTGAAATGCTTCATCGGACAGTTTTTCATCATCGACGGCGCGCCAGATCAAACCCCATGATTCTGCGGTGTCAGCGTCAATCGGCTCGGCTGTCATTGCAAGCCCTTTGGCGCGTGCCTCACCCACCAGGTGTGTCAGTGACCAGGTGCCGCCGGAGTCAGGGACCAGGCCGATTTTTGCAAACGCCTGAATAAACTTTGCTGATCTGGCAGCCAGTACAATATCGCAGATCAGCGCGATATTGGCTCCGGCACCGGCCGCAACGCCGTTGACGGCGCAAACTATGGGTTTGCCCAGTGCGCGCATGCGTCGTAGCACCGGGTTGTAGTAAGTTTCTATTGTCTGACCAAGATCAGGAGGCCCGGTCATGTTGCGAGGATCTCTGTCACCCAGATCCTGACCGGCGCAAAAAGCTCGACCGGCTCCGGTCAGTAACACCGCTCTGATATCTTTTTCTTCAGCGCGCATGACGGCCTGCAGAAAAGCTTCACTCATTTCTGCATTAAAAGAGTTCAGCTTGTCAGGGCGGTTCAAAGTGATTGTCAATACACTGTGGTCGATGTTGGTCAGTATGGAGTCATCTGCGCCCATAGGTTGGTCTGCTTTGCCTGCGAATCAAAATGCTTGCACATGGCAACGGTGCGGTCAATGATTGTTGTGGTTCAGGTAGGCAAGTCCTGCCATAAATCGCCGCTGCCATAAATCGCCGCCGGCAGAACAATCAGGTAAACCTGTATTTTTCAGAGAGACAATAGTTTTGTCTAACATCTGACCGGAGCTGCCCGGCGAAGTTATTGCTGGGCAGTGTGATCCTGTTGTGGTTTAAGGCTTAAAGTGCTGTGCTAACGTAGTGTTTAAAAGCTTTGTAGTAGCCGTTGTCACCGTAGAGAGCAGCAATATCTCGACGCTCGCTCAGGTAGTTTTTTGCATGAAAATCAGCCGATCCTCGTAAGCCTTCCTGAAACCCTGCATCCAGAAAATGCTTGAGCAATTGTTCATTATCGAGCAAGCCGGCGTTTGCCAGATGCGGATGACTGTTTCTATAGTGATTTACATCAAACACCGCGCTTGGACGCCTGCCTTCTGCAATACCTGTAGTTAGCCAGTGATTCTGTATTCCCTGTACATCATCTTTGCTGTAAACAGATTGCAGGTCGGCGTTGTTATTCCAGTAGAAGTTAGTGTCCAGTATGCTTTTTGAAGTCAGAAAGTAATCTTCAAAAGCGAACGGCTTATTGTTTCTATACTGATTTATAAGATCACGCATCAGGTGATAGTAAAGATCACCTGATCGGCCACCCGGTTCGATATCGCGATTCAGGTTATTGTCGTAAAGGTCAACAAAAGTACTTCTGCCTTCAAAGTCGAATCGTTGTGCTATCCACTCGTTCCAGCCAGTTAAAATTACCATTGGCTGGCTGTCGCGATTCTCAAATGCTACGCGGAATTGTTGTGCGAATGTTCGTCCGTAAAACTTTGGCATACCACCGGTATATCCCGCATGAGAATTCTGGTTCTTTTCAAATGGCTCTGAGATATAAGTATACTGATATGCAGCGCTTACTGAGATTTGCTCACCTGCATTCACAGGTTGATTGCATCCCTCTGCGCTCCAGCCTTTAGATTGATAAAAGTCTGACGGGTTGCTGCAAGTACTCAGAAACTGCCATTCATCATTAGTAAGACTCAGGCCCCAGGTTCTTTTTACTGTCCAGTTGGTTTGAAGTTGAGGTCTGACTAAATCTGTCTCGTGACGCGCATAACGGATATCATTGGCAGCCTCTAAAAGCAGTGGCTTGCCCTGATATTTAAAAGTCAGATCCGGATACTCATTTAGCAGCACATCAGTGAGATGTTGATACATAGGTTGTGCTTGCTGATATTGGATACATAAATTTGACGATCTATTCGCGTTGCAGGCAGTGTTACGTTGATTGATTGTTCCTGGATTATCAGCAGCCAGTGGGACCCATGGAACCATCTTCGGAGCACCGGGAATAGTGCGAGCGATTTCAAGTAAAGGTCGAAACGATTTCAGTATGAAAGTTTCGGCTTCGAACGAAGCAGTGTTTGGGTGATTTGTAATATCCAGCACAAGATAGTCGACACCCGCATCGCGTAACAGAGTCAAATGCTGAGCGATAATGTCTGGACGCTCACCCAGACAATAATACCCAGCGTCAGGCTTGTCCCACCAATGAAAAGCTCCATTGTTTCCCCAGCTTTGTTGTCCGTCTAGAATCCGGGTAATGTTGTACTGCCCATTTTTCGCAGTCGCATTGCAGTGCCACAGAAAGTACAAAATCCCGATCGGGAGATCATCATTCGGGGTAGATTGCGCTCTGGTGGTGCCGGTGACAGGCGCTGCGCAGGTCGTTTGATTTTCCCAGCCCCAACCGTCGCCGTCAGGGTCAGAGTCAGGATTTAGGCAAAGCGGTACTGATGCGGTTCGATCAATCGCAACAGATTCATCGTTTAATACAACGCTTTGAGTTGCCACAGCCAGTGCAGTGGAGGAGGTAACCGTTGCATTCGGTGTAGCAGTGTCTTGTCCGCCACAAGCTGCAAGCAAACCGACAGCGCCTGTCAAAGCAAGATTGAGCAGATTTCTGGCAAGCTTGTTTTGTCTGCGTTGAGTCATACACTGGTGCCCCTGAAAGCGAAGCGACAGTGTGTCAAAAATGTGACTATTTAACTGTGAATCAGATCATGATCGGTTTGTTTGTGTAACTAAAATGAAACGCTATGTAGCCTATTTGAGTGTCTTAGCACATATTTTAGTCAGAAGTCACTTTAGGTATGAATCATAAGACATTGAATATGAATTATTTTTGTGGTTTCCAGGGTGTGTGTTTTTCGTTCATTCACGGTTTTTACTGGCGCGCTTTTAACGAGTGACGGTCAAGCCTGTCATTGCACGGGTTTAGACATTGCCTAAACGGCTGCCAGATTTTTCGCTGACTTAGATCGTGATTCTCAGTATTCTGCAGACCGGTGCCCGCGCATCGACTACAAAAAGAGCAGAAAAAAGCGCAGACGGGCAAAGCTGGTCGCTAGTCTGTCAGCATCCAATTGGCGCATTGAGGCACAGGTTCGAGTGATAAACTTTAAAGCGCATAACCAGCAAGCGAACAACATGATTCACAAAAGAATAAGACCGTTTAACACCCGCGATACCTATCCTGAGCAGAATCTTGATAACGATCTATGTCACGCAGTTGTTGCGGGCAACACGGTTTATCTCAGAGGGCAGTGTCCTCAGAATCTGGATGATGCCAAAAACATCGACAGTCACGACCCGGTTGAACAGACACATAAAGTTATGCAGAACATCCAACAGCTGATTGAGGAGTGCGGTGGCACTATGCAGCATTTGGTTAAAGTGGTGGTGTATATCACTGATGTGCGTTATCGCGAGGCAGTCTATCAAACCATGGGCGAGTACATAAAAGGTGTTCACCCGGTCTCTACCGGGCTGGTGGTTCAGGCACTGGCAAGACCTGAATGGCTGGTTGAGATTGATGCAACTGCTGTCCTGACTGATTGAAGCACTGATTCAAACAAGAACTGATTGATCTATGTCAAACCTGATTAAATCCCGAGCGCTCGACAGAGTTGAAGCTCCTGCGGCAATTCTGATAACTGAACTTGGCAGAAAGCTTCGTGCTGAGGGTCGCAGTATAGTTTCCCTGAGTATTGGCGAACCCGATCTTGGTACGCCCGAACACGTGACAGAAGGTGCCTATCAGGCTGCGCTAAGGGGCGAGACGACCTACTCGCCAATTGCCGGTATACCGGAACTCAAGCAGTCTGTTCGCGACAAATTTTTGCGTGATAACGAGCTTACATTTGCAGACAACGAGGTCACAGTCAGTGCGGGGGGCAAGCAGGTATTAAATAACGCACTGCATGCGACTCTAAATCCGGGTGATGAGGTTATTATTCCCGCGCCATTCTGGCTGGCCTATTCACAGATGGTCAGTTTGTACGAAGGTGTTCCTGTCATTGCGCCGACTTCTGTTGAGACAGGATTTAAAATCACCCCGCAAGTGCTTGATGCTGCCGTTACAAAAAGCACCAAGTGGTTAATGTTGAATAGTCCCGGTAATCCTTCCGGTGCAGTTTACTCGGCGCAGGAACTCAAATCGCTGGCGGCGGTATTAAATAATCACCCGCATGTCTGGGTATTGTCAGATGATATGTATGAACATCTGATTTATACCGATTCACCGTTTACAACCATGGCTCAGGTCGCACCTGAATTGTCTGATCGTACACTCACGGTAAACGGTGTCTCTAAAGCCTATTCAATGACTGGTTGGCGGGTAGGTTTTGCCGGCGGGCCCGGTGAGTTGATCAAAGCCATGGAAATGGTACAAAGCCAGACCACAAGTGGCACGTGTCGTGTCAGTCAATGGGCGGCAGTGACAGCCCTGGACGGACCACAGGACTCGCTGAAAAACAATCTTGAAATCTACCGTAAGCGCAGATCCATTGTGGTGGAAGGATTGAATGCAATCGATGGCATAGATTGCCTTTGGCCTGATGGTGCATTCTATGCCTACCCGTCGTGTGCCGCTTTTATTGGTGGCAGCACTGCAGGAGGTCAAAAGATAACATCAGATGTCGACTTTTCGATGGCGTTATTGCAGGAGCAGGGTGTTACAACCGTACACGGAACGGCGTTTGGATTAAGCCCGCATTTTCGGGTTTCTTATGCTGCCTCCGAAAAAGATCTGACAGAGGCGATAAGCAGAATCCGACAGTTTTGTCGCTCGATTCAGACGGCATAGATTCTGCCGCCATCATAAAAATCTGAACAAGTAGCCAGTGAACAAATAGCCAGTGAACAAATAGCCAGAAGATACGTATGCAGTATTGTTTATGCTGCAGGCATGGCTTCCTCAACCAGTTGAACCCAGTAGGAACATCCGTGGGGAATTGCCTCATCGTTGAAATCGTAATCCGGGTGATGTAGCAGTGCGGTATCGCCATTGCCCATGAAAATAAATGCACCGGGTCTGGCGTTTAGCATATAAGAGAAATCTTCAGCGCCCATGACTGGATTGACGTTGGTATCTACGTTATCAGCACCGGATACTTTTTGTGCAATCGCCGATGCAAATCGAGTTTGTTTTTCAGCATTTACCGAAACAGGATAACCATAGTGATAGGTGAACTCTGCTTTTGCATCCATAGCCCTGGCTGTGTGATCAATCAGAGTTTCCATTCTGTCTTTTATCGAATCTCGAACTTCAGTTGATAGTGTTCTCACTGTGCCTTTCAAGCTGACAGTCTGCGGTATTACGTTGTACGAGATTGTATCGGTATTAAAAGAGGTCACAGATATCACTGCGTTTTCCAGCGGATCAACATTGCGCGATACAATTGACTGTAAAGACAGCATCAACTGTGATGCCACTACGGTTGGGTCGATACCCTTGTGGGGTGCTGCCGCATGACCGCCTTTACCGGTAATGGTAATGTCAAACTGGTCTGCTGCTGCCATTAAGGGTCCGGGTCGGATTGCAAACTTGCCAACCTCCATACCGGGCCAGTTGTGCATACCGTAAACCTCGTTAATATTGAACCGATCCATCAATCCATCTTTGACCATTTCATCACCGCCACCACCACCTTCTTCAGCAGGCTGAAAAATCACAGCAACACGACCGTTGAAGTGTCGGGTTTCACAAAGATACTTTGCAGCCCCGAGCAACATAGCAGTGTGGCCGTCGTGACCACAGGCGTGCATTTTTCCATCGATAGTGGAGCTATGCTCAACACCGCTGGTCTCATGAATAGGCAGAGCATCCATGTCTGCGCGTAAGCCAATCACTGTATCTGAGTCATTGTGCTTGCCGTTGATTACTGCAACCACGCCAGTACGACCGATACCTTCGACAACCTCGTCACAACCGAACTCACGAAGTTTGTCAGCCACAACTGTCGCAGTTCTTTGCACATCAAACAGCAGTTCCGGGTGCTGGTGAAAGTCCCGACGCCAGGCAGTGATTTCCGGTAGTAAGTCCGCAAATCGATTGGTAACAGGCATGTTAGGTCCCTTAGACTCAGATCTAAAGCAAGCATGCCTTGTGTTGCAGCATATCGCAAGGCAGGATCCGTGACTCCCGACGCGAAGTCAGCGTTGCGGGTCGTCAGCAGTCGAAGTCACAAACGCGGAGCGGGTTGCGGGGGTCGTAGCACCGCGATCAGCAAAGAAGAATCGACAAATAGTTTATCGATATATCAGGCTTTGATTAGAGAGTTTAGCGTGCTGATGTTTGAAGTCTTACTGCCCATATCAATAAGGCAGTCCAAGAAGGCAGTCCAAGAAGGCAGTAAGTGATTCGTTATGCAACGGCAATATCTTCTTCCACCATCTGAAGCGGTGTTTTGTGTAACAGCGTTTGAAAGGTATCAGGACGGCCAATGTAGTATCCCTGCAAGACATCGCAGCCGGCCTGGCTCAGGAATATCGCCTGCTCGTGCGTCTCGACGCCTTCGGCCACAACCTCAACGCCCAGGTCGTGTGCAACTGAAATAATTGCCTTTACTATCGAACAGTTGCCTTGGTTGGTTGGTATGTCGTGCACGAAGCACCGATCAATCTTTACCCGGCTTACCGGTAGTTGTTGCAATCGGCTGAACGAGGAATAGCCAGTGCCAAAGTCATCAATAGCCAGATCAATGCCGGCGGCGCGTAACTCATGCAGTTGGTCCAGTGAGTGATTCATGTTTTCAAACAGGGCAGATTCTGTTAGCTCAAGTTCTATGGCTTCTGCAGGTATACCGGTATTCTTGATGATCTTGACAATTCGCTTCTGCAGGTCGCGCTGTTTAAACTGTCGCGGTGATACGTTCACGCTGAACTTGAGATCGCGCTGAGCACCGCGTCGGACTTCGACTAACTTCTTGCAGGCGTTGCTGAGAATCCATTCACCGAGTGGTTCGATCAAACCGGTATCTTCAACAACTTCAATAAACATATCAGGGCTCACCACGCCGCGTTCAGGATGATTCCAGCGTAAAAGAACCTCATAGCCACTTATTGATTTAGTTCGCAGATCGTATTGGGGTTGGTAGTAGAGCTCGAATTGTGACTCCCGCACAGCGACACGCAGGTCTCGCTCCAGTTCAAAGCGTTTTGTCAGACTGGTGTTGAGTGCAGGGGTATAAAACTGGACGCAGTTGCGACCACGATGCTTTGCCTGGTTCATCGCTGCATCTGCATAGTACAACAGGTTTCTGGCCGTTTTTGTATCGGAAGAAAACACACCGATGCCGATACTCGCTGAAAGGCGGATGTCGTGCGGTGTTGAGCTGTAAGGTCGAGCCAGAGACTCACTGATTTTGTCAGCGATGCGTGAGATTTCTGCTTCATTCTTTACATCACGCATGATTACAGCGAATTCATCACCACCGAGTCTGCCGACGGTATCCTGTTTGCGGACCGTTGCAAGCAACCGCTGGGAAACCTCACGTAATAACTTATCACCGATCTGATGGCCCAGTGGGTCATTGATCTGTTTAAAGTGATCGAGGTCTAACAGCATTAGAGCAACTGTGCTCTGGTTAGATGATTCCAGTGTTTGTTGTAGTTGCTCGACCAGTCCGCACCGGTTAGGTAAACGGGTTAATGGATCGTGATGGGCGATATGCTGTAGGCCGTCTCGAGCTATGCGAAGATTGTTTTGGGTTGCTTGATACTCACTGAGATCAACCACAGCGATGCTGCATGAGCATTCATTGCCTGCTGTGTAGTTTGAAGCAGACAGGTAAAGTATCACTGGAATCTTTTTGTCCTGTGCGCGCAGTGAGGTTTTGATTGTATGTACGGTAGCAGCCTCTGAGGTGATGACATCCGTGATGACGCTCGCTATCCTGAGCCTTTCATTAGAATTTATTTTTTCAAGGAATGATGTCTGAAACAATTCCGTGGCTGATTGATTGAGTCTCTCTGCGCCTATGCGGTTGGTTTCAATGATTCGAAAGTTTGCATCGAGCGTAAAGTGGCCGATAGGCGCTTTGTCCAGAGCGGTTCGGTATCGCGCATTCTCATTACGCAATCGGTCCATTTCCCGACTGTTTTGTTTTAACTGCGTGTAGGAAATCATGCTGCGCAGTCTATGGGGCCAGGCAAATGATTTACGCTTCATTCCAGCTCCTGCGTATGGCTTGACCAAGCTTGATCGCTGTCATCCGGGGGGAGGTGGATTGTTGCTTGTGGATATAAGAGTGTTGAAGTGTTTTTTCAAAACAACCAGGCATAATCAATGTTTTGCGCAACGAGTTTTTAAAATAAAACTGACAGGGCACGTTCGCCCTCCCTGATTTTGTTCGACAGTTTTTCTTACCTTTGAGCTGTAAAGCAAGAAGGATTCTCATATCACTTTAATCACGCTCCAGTCACACAGTATATATATAGCTCAGACCCGTAGGTTCACCGAATTAAATTTGTTTCATTTATAGGTACTCGGCCAATCTTTTGGCACGAAATTTAATCCTGCTAAACACTTAGACTACTGTGCATTGTTTATTCAGTACTTTTTGCGATGGTAAAGAAATATTGCATAAATCTGAGATTTGGTATAGCCAGGCCTGTATGTGATCTACGCAATTCGTTAACAATGTTTTCCTGCCAGATGCAGCGCTCAACACCATAACCGGATAGCGATGACGAGCAATAAACAGCGTCGCGGTAGTGACGTAAGTTTGGCAAGTAAGCAAGATTTTTGACAGTAGCCAGTAAACTACCGTATGACGATAAGTTGTTGACGGTATTTCCAGACTCTACCTGCTGCCTTTTGAACAGGGCTTGCGACTGGTGAACTGGCCACGGCCGGGCACGTTTCTACACTGAGAAATCCACACGCAGTGTTGTGCCTCTGTTCGGCATGCTCTTGACTAGAAAAACACCGTTAATGAGTGTTACCTGCTCTTGTATACCTTGAAGACCATAGTGACCTGGATAATGATCATCGGGATTAAAGCCAACACCATCATCCGCAATACTTAAGCGGAACTGGTGTGATGATTGTTTTTCCGCGGCAGGATCTGTTCTGGTTGCCGGTGGTGGTGTCAGTCTGATTGAGACTCGGCTGGCTTTGGAGTGCCTCTCAATATTGTGCAGGGCTTCTTCAATTATTCTGAACAATGTTTCGGCGTATTTTCTTACCTGGCTCGCATCGTTTTTGTTGATGCGCAGTTTAGTCGGTATTCCAGTGTTTTCCGTAAAGCGGTCACACAAACTTTGAATCGCACCGTCCAGGCCAATTTCATCGATATTGTTGTGACGAATCTGGGTGATTGCGGCGCGCGCCTCCGCGATACCCGTCACCGTCACGTCTTCGAGGTGGTGTAACTCCTGTTCCAGATCACTTTCAGAGAGTTTTGTACGTAGCTTACGAACCACCCGGATCTGTGTAAGTACGGCCATCAGGGAGTGCGCAAGAGTATCGTGCATGTCGCGTGCGAGGCGCAGCCTTTCCTGCGTGACGGCGGTGCGGCGCTGATCAGTAGCCATTTGGTCCTGAGCTTTGATTAGCTCCTGCGCCTGTAACTTGCGTTCGTTGATATCAAGCCTTGTGCCGTACAACCATTCCGGTGCTCCGTCCGCTGAGCGAGTAACAATCTGGCCGCAGTCCAGTACCCAACTCCAGGTTGCGTCATCGCGTTTTATTCTATTTTCGGTTTCATAACGCTCTTTTTGGCCGCTCAGGTGTTGTTGCAGGATCGCATCTGCTTGTTTCCGATCATCGGAGTGCACAAGTGATTGAGCTTCGCAAACGTTGGTAAAAGTTTTTTCCGGATGCCCTGAAATATCCCGAAAGCGTTGATTGACTCTGAAATCGCCTGTCTGGATATTCCACTCCCAGGTGCCTGTGCCGGTTCCCTGGATGATTGATGCCAGTCTTGATTGCTCGTCAATGAGCGCCCGGTTCTCAAGGATTCGTTCGGTGGTGTCTTCAATGATACCGACGCTTCCATTCGGGCTGCCGTCGGAATTGAACGTGGGAGCTGCAATCGCGCGCGCGTATCTGGTTTGTCCGTCAGGGTGAACGATCCGGAAGCTACGATTAAACGTGCGATGCTCACGCAGTGTTTCCAGTAATAAGGCCAGCACTTCGTCTTTGTCATCCTCGTGCAGGCTTTCCTGCCAGCCGCGTCCGAGAATTTGCTGTTCACTTTTACCGAGAATCTGCTGGCACCTTGTATTGTTATAGTTGCAGGAGCCGGTTTTGTCAGAACTGAAAATGCCCAGTGGTGATGCATCACACAGCCCTTGTAGCTTCGATTCACTGTTCGCAAGCGCCTCGGATGTTTTGCGCGCTTCAAGCAATCCGGAGGCAGCCCGTGCAAGATTGAGTAGCACTTGCCGTTGAGCGTTTGTCAGTGTGCCTGGTTTGGTATCTATGACGCACAACGTACCGATTACCGCGCCATCCTGCATGGTAAGTTTTGCACCGGCGTAGAACTGAATGCCCGGTTCGTTGGTGACCAGTGGTGTATGACAAACGCGGGAATCGATACGCGTGTCCGGTATTTCCAGAATTTCCTCACTACCTGCTATCGTGTGGCTGCAGATAGAGATATCTCTGGGCGTCTGGTCAATATTAAGTATGCCGGTTTTGGCCTTGAACCACTGTCTATCGTCGTCGATCAGGGAAATCAGCGCGATAGGTACTTCACAGACACTTGCTGCAATTTCCACCAATCCATCAAAAGAAGCTTCCGGTTCCGTGTCCAGCACGTTGAGGGAATACAAAGACGCAAGTCGTTTTACTTCAGCATCAAAGGAACTGTTGGAATGCATGCTGCCCCTGCAGAGTTAATTCAGTGACGATTGCCGAATACTTTAAATAACGTACCTGGATTTACCTCTGTCGACTCACGGCTCGTACAGCAAGTTCAGTTCTGCTCTGCGCATGTAGCTTATCCATGATGCGGCTCACGTAGTTTTTCACTGTGCCTTCTGCCAGGTGTATTTCGGCGGCGATCTGTCGGTTGGTTTTGCCTTCTGCCAACCGGCTGAGAATTTGTTCCTCTTTGGGGGTGAGCGGTGTTTCAGGAATTGTATCAATCTGCTGTGATGCTGAATTGCCGGGCTCGGTTTGTCGGGCAGTAGCAGCAGCGTCTGGTTGACCGGATGTTGAAGCCGCTGTGGTTGAAGCGGCCATAGTTGACTCAGACGGGGTAGATGCAGACAGGCTGCGAAATTCGCTCATTACCTTGCGCGCAATCACCGGTGACAAATAAGATTCACCACGATGCACTGCTTTGATGGTGGCGAGGACCTCTGTTTCTGATGTGTCTTTTAAAAGATAGGCCTGCGCACCGGCGCGTATCGCGTTAAAAACCAGATCATCATGATCAAATGTCGTCAGCACAACCACACGCGTGCCTGGTGAGCTACTGGTGATATGCCGGGTCGCTGTCACTCCGTCTGTACCGGGCATTTGCAGATCCATAATTACAATATCGGGTGATTCCTGCTGCGAAAGCTCTATTGCTTGCTGCCCGTCTTCCGCTGTCGCGACAATTTCGATGTCCGGCTCTGAACCAAGCATCATTGCAAGACCTCGACGAATCAAAGGCTGGTCGTCGACGATCATAACGCGTATATGATCAGAGCTGGTCATGTGAGGGCCCGTATCGTAGGTGGTCTGTAAACCAGGGGGTTCATCGAATCGTTCAGGTTGAGCCATTACGTGGCTTCCGTTCTTGCAGGCAATTGGATGCTGAAGTCTGTGTTAGCACATCAGCAAACAATCTGCCGTTCTGGCTGTCATCAAGGCAACCATCAAAAGCGGAAAAGCTGACTTTGGGTTCACTCCCGGCATTGCCCTCGACAGTGTAGCCTTATATGCGAGTCAAGTGCACGTCTGTACGCCCGGGATCAGGCGCGCGGCTCTGGTGGCAATGGTTAACCCGTCAGAGTTGTAGCTGCGTAGTTACAGTGTAGCTACGGACTGCCTAAAGTCATACGCTGTAACCTTCCGCACGCGCATCCAGCAAGGTGCCTAAAAACTATTGTGATCGGTATGAGGGTGTTAGTTTCTCTTTGGCGCGCCCGCCTGTTCAGGGTACTCGTTTAAAAAACAATAAACAGGAATTTTCGGCCGACAAGCCCGTCCAGGATTGTACGATGGTATTCGCTCGTGACACTTTTTCGGCAGCTTGCTAGCTGCGAACATCTGCCCTGGCATTTGGATCTACGGATTTGTAGTGCGTCCAGTTGTGTAGCGTATTAGTGTTGAGGGCGCAGTCGACTGTAAGGTGAGTTACCGGCTGGATGGATATCGGCTTGCCATAACCCATATCCAGTGCGATAAAGCCGTCGTGTGCTGTGGTGATGGTGTCGCCGATGCGGATCTGTGCGCTTGCTGTCGGTGTGAAGCCGTTTAAAGTAGCGAGGCCTTTGTGGTAAACCACAGCACCGGCCAGCGAGCCGGTCTGTCTGGCGTCACACCCTTTCTGCACCAGCGTAGATAGTTTTAACTCGTTGATACCTGCTGTTCCGTAACTAATCGAAGTTGGGGTGAATGCCGGAACGACGCAGGCAAGCAGCAGGCACAGCCCGGGGTTGAGCGCCGGTCTGCCTGCAGCAAAGAATTGATTTAGGGAGAAAATCGCCACTGCGAGTGAGGTCCGTTTGGTTAGAGTCCCTGTGCATGCAGATGTGTTGCGACGGCAGCTATCGCCGATCCAGCTGTATGTTCAGATTAGAATTATCAGTTTCCTAGTCTGACACCTCTCACACATCGTTCGGTAGTGCAGTTAGTCATTTAATAGGGTCTGTAAGTTATCAGCATACGTATATCAACAACCTAACAGCGACTTCTAATGTAGTGGGTGATCTTAAGCGGCAATGAATTTAAGCACTGCACCATTGTTGCAATACCGGAGACCAGTTGGTCTGGGCCCATCTTTGAATACGTGTCCATGGTGTCCTTCGCAACGCGCGCAATGGTACTCGGTGCGGGGGAATATCAATTTATAGTCAACACTGGTCAGAACATGATCCGGTATCACATCGAAAAAGCTTGGCCAACCGGTACCGCTGTCGAATTTAGTGCTTGATTCGAACAATGCCAGATCGCAGCCGGAGCAAACATATGTGCCAGCACGCTTTTCATCGTTTAACGGACTGGTGAACGGTCGTTCTGTGCCAGCTTTGCGCAATATGCGATATTCTGTTGCAGTCAGGCGTTGTTTCCATTGCGCTTCTGTCAGTAACAGTTTCTCGATATTTTCTTTCATTGGCTTGCCTTCCATAGTGCCAGTTGACGATTGATCCATCGCGACGGAAAGCGTGCCTTGCTTGGCATCGAGATACTGCTTGTCTGACCCGAGAAACACCCGATGCGCGACAGTGACAGCAGGGATAGCCAAAATACCTGCAGATAAGCCCACGAAATTTCGTCGTTTCATTGTATTCATCCTCTGTGTGGCCAGTGTTAGCGGCAACACGGTTCATGATTGGAGACGCAGCTTTGATGGTAAGGCAAACGTTAGGTTCAGCAGGCGGGGTATTTCCTTGTGATGAGTTACGGCTTAAAACTTAACAGTTTTCTAACAGGCTGAAACACAAGGCCGGATTGCGAGGGGCGCTTTGATGGTGCGATGCCATCGTTGGTATGTACAGATCCGTCCTGCGTGTGTGGACGCGGCTAGTGTGCTTGTTAGCGTGTTTAAGTGGCCGGCAAGTGTTGAGTGTTAGCTGCTAAACACTTGCCGGCAATTCAGGGCGCTTCATACGCGCTGTATACTACGCCGCTCTCGTCGCTGTTGAATGTGTGCTTTTGTGATTCTCAATAAACGCAGTGTATGCCTCAATCATTTGCCTGGCGCGCAGGCTCCAGTCATAACGTGCGCAGGCAACCTCGCGCAGAGTAGGGCGTACGTCTTTGAAGGATTCACTGGAAAGTATACGGTTCAGGTTGTCTGCCATCGTAACAATACGCAGTTCGTTGTCCATTGGTATACGCATCAGCGATAGCAGTTCGGCTGGAATAACATCTGCCAGCTCGTCTATCCCGTCTGTAAAGCCACTAAAGTAACTGACCATTGGCAGCACGCCATTGGAGAGTGACTCCATTAACACCAGAGGATAAGCCTCGGGAACAACAGACGGAAACACCGCCAGATCAACCACCGGGAATAAATACTTGAGCTCGTCATGATTAAGCCGGCCCACAAAGTGAACCTGGTCTTGCAGTCGGTGCGCCTGATCGAGTAAGTCGTCAGCGTGATTTTCAAGATAGTATTCGACATCCTCCCACGCACCTGTTTTGTCACTGAAGTCAAGATCAAAACCCTGGCTTGCGATGGTTTTAAGTAACGGCAGATTTTTTGACGATAGCAGGTGAACGAGCCCTTCCAGAGTTTCCCGGTATGCACCTGCACCAACGATGACCAGTTGCAGGTCAGGTTGCTGCCGTAGCGCACTACACATCGCACAAAGTAAACCTTGCAGTCCTTTACCGGCTGTCAGTGCTCCTACAAAGAGCAATACGGGTGAGTCAAGGTTGATTTTTTCAAGCTTGGCTGAGATGTCTTCATCGGCAAACTTTTGCACATAGCTGTCTTTGTATTGAGTTACCGCTTGCATGTCACCCGCATCGAGTCGTTGTTCGAGTTCTCTGGTGAGCTGGCTGGTTTTACCGCCACCGGGACTCAGGTCAATCAGACTGTTCAGGGATTGCTGTCGTTTTTCATCGGCGCAACTGGTAAAGAGCGCAGTGTCTACGCCGACACCGACAATTCTGGATTTAGCGTGAATTGATTCTTCAAGATCCGGATACAGTGTCACGATGCGCTGCTTGACCTCATTGTTGCCAATGATCAGACCATCCGCTTTAACCAACGATTCGTGTACCTTGTTAAAGTAACGCTCATCGGTTTTTACCGTGTATTCGATAGCGCTGCCATGCGGGTAAATAATGAATGGAGTTTTGGTTTGTTTACAGACTTCCTCAGCGATCTGAGGCTGGTAGGTCACGTGATTGCAGTGCAGAATGTCAAGCTTGTGATTGCGAAGAATTTCGTTTAACGCGGTCTCTGATACCTGATGATACTCTGCCAGCTCTTCGTCAGTCAGGTTGGTGAAAGACTTAACCACCCCCGCACGCTGTTTGTCTGTCACATACACCGGTTGCACGCTGGCATTCGGTAATTCGTGCAACGTACACAAGGGTTGGCTGGTGTTTTGGAATAGCGTCTCTGGCTGGCCGTTGGTGTTGTAGCGGTAGGCAACATCGATAAAGCCGAGCGATTCTGCATCTGTTTCGCGACAGATTAAATGCACTTCAGCGCCTTCGGCCAATAAGGCTTTTGCCAGATAGCGCGTATATTCGTTGCTGCCTGATCCACCCAGATTGTAGCCGTGGAATAAACCTATTTTCATCGTAACTATCGCTTGTGTTAGTGCAGGTTGGACAGACTGCGTATTAAACCAGACAAATAACGAAATTAACCTCATCGTATCGGTTCTTTGATTCAGCGGACATTTTTTCTATTGCAGACAAAAGAAAATCGTTCGTGAAAACAAATTTTTGTGCGACGCGCATGCCGATTGAGGGTCAGAACGTGCTGCTAAGTCTAGCGCTTATCTTAGAAGACGGCGAATCGGTTTTTTTTTGAAGGCCCTTACTTCTCATTTACAGCGTGTACACGCGGGTGCAAAGGTAAACAGATGTGTCTGGCGGTTTTGTCACGGGTATTATCGAGTTTGTAAGACCTGCACCGGTTAAGTTGAATTCAAAGTGTTTTCAACCTTCCTTCCGGGTTCGACAATCGTGTCGCACGGCTGACGGTGCGAAAACCTGACAGTAATTTTTCTTAACTGCAGAGCGATACTTAAAAGTGTTTGCAGAGCGCAGCACTGGCTTTTAAGAAAAATCCTGGGTTCGTTACCTGTTACGTAATTTTGAACGGAAATGTTAGACCGTCGAACTTTTGGCTCGAATTCTGGTGCAAGGGATTTGATTACTCGCCGACAACATTGACCTGAGCTGACCTTAGTTTGGCTCAATAACAAGCAATACTGCAGTCGCCTGATAATAAGAGCATGGCATGAACAGAAAGTACTTTGGCACAGATGGCATACGTGGAACCGCAAATCAGGGGGCGATGACTCCCGAGATTTGTCTTCGCCTTGGTATGGCAGCTGGGAGATATTTCAAATCCTCCAATAACCGAAGGCACACGGTGGTAATCGGTAAAGACACCCGGCTATCGGGTTATACAATTGAGCCAGCGCTGGTTTCAGGCTTCACATCAGTGGGCATGGATGTCACGCTCTTTGGCACGATACCAACGCCTGCAGTGGCAATGATGACTCGCTCACTGCGAGCGGATCTGGGGGTGATGATTTCTGCGTCACATAACCCGTTTCAGGACAACGGTATAAAGCTGTTCGGGCCGGATGGTTACAAGCTCTCTGATGAGATCGAGCTTGAAATCGAGGCGTTAATGGAAGAACCTCTGGACAGCCATCTGGCTGCAGCAGATACTCTGGGCCGTACTCATCGAATGCATGAGGCAACCTCGCGTTATATTGAAATTGTTAAGGCCACTTTCCCGCGTCGACTTCGTTTGTCCGGCTTGCGTATCGTTGTAGACTGCGCCAACGGTGCAGCTTACAAAGTCGCCCCGCGTGTACTGTATGAGCTGGGTGCTGAAGTCATTCCATTGGGTGTTGAGCCGAACGGCTACAACATTAACGAGGAAGTCGGTTCAACCGATACGCTGGCTTTGAAAGATGCTGTGCGAAAGTATCGCGCTGATGTCGGTATAGCACTTGATGGTGATGCCGATCGATGCATTGTGGTTGATGAGCAAGCAAATGAAATTGATGGTGATCAACTGATTGCGCTTATTGCGCAGCAGTGGCATGCCGCGGGCAAGTTGACAAAGCCCGGGGTTGTCACAACGGTTATGTCAAACCTCGGACTTGAAAAATTCCTTGCTGAACTTGGTTTGAGTATGGATCGCACCAAGGTGGGTGATCGGTACGTGGTAGAAAAAATGCGTGCTGAAGGTTATAACATTGGCGGCGAACAATCCGGCCATATTGTGTTGTCGGATTTTTCAACCACCGGTGACGGTATGATTGCCGCCTTACAAATACTGGCATCCATTGTACAAGCAGAGAAACCGCTTTCCGAACTGGCTAACGTATTCACCCCGGCGCCGCAAAAACTGATCAATGTACGCTTTGAAGACAACGATCCGTTGGAAGACAAGAACGTACAGGCACTGATTAAAAAAGTAGATAAAGACCTGGGTAAATCCGGCCGTTTGTTAATCAGAAAGTCCGGCACTGAACGCGTTGTCAGAGTCATGGCAGAGGCAGAAGACGAAGCGCGCATGGATGCCGCGGCCAATGAAATAGCCGAAGCGATTCGAAAAGCCGCTTAATGCCAGAGTGTGGTACACCCGTAGGTACTATTTTCACTGTCGTAACAAGGCACTTGCCACAGTGAATCAATTAGTCTTTCTGCTGCACTGCATAGTGGTTGTGCGAGCCTGGTGTTTCTGCTGACGAAATGCAGTTGCTCGGACTGCAACGTAATGGCGAACACATTGCGGCTCGGCGCAATTCGGTAAGCACCGGCGGTGATGCACGTAAAATGAAGACCAGGTAGACGCACTGTAGCCTGATTATTGGCTACAGGCTCTGTAAAAACCGTTTTGCAATCTTTAAGTGTTTGTCTTTCTTTTCTTTGTCCATTTTCTCGGCATTGCGTACCATCATGGCCCAGCGCGGGTTGTTCTTGATTTGGTCGCTATTTTTAATGATCCAGCGCCAGAATAACGCATCCCAGATATCTGACCATTCGCCTTTTTTGTAGTGACTCATTTTAATCACATAGTTTGAGCCGGAGAAATATGGTTTTGTTGTGATATTGCCGCCATCGGCATTCTGGCTCATGGCATAAACATTCGGCACCATGACCCAGTCGTAACTGTCGATGAACATCTCCATAAACCACAGATAGATATCATCCGGATCGATCTCGCAAAGAAACATAAAACCACCCAGTACCATCAACCGTTCAATGTGGTGGCAGTAGCCGGTTTTCAGAATACGTTTGATCGCATCGTCTACTGGTAGTATGCCGGTGGTACCGTCATAGAATGAATCAGGCAGCTTACGCTTGTGCTTCCAGTGATTGGTGGTTCTCATCTCCACACCCAGGTCTACGTAGGTGGCTCGCATGAACTCACGCCAGCCTATAATCTGCCTGATGAACCCTTCAAGGCTGTTGATTGGTATTTTGTGTTCATCAGCGTATTCAAGAGTGATCTCGACCACTTGTTCAGGTGTCAGCAGGCCGGTGTTGAGCATCGGAGTTAACAAACTGTGGTAGAGCGAGTTCTGACCTTCAACGATGGCGTCCTCATACTCACCAAACAAATGAAAGCGTTGTTCAAGAAAGTCTTTGAGCCATCGCTCGGCGGTGGCATGAGTTACCGGATAGTGCCAGTCTTCAAGACTCCCCGGGTGATCTACAAAATCATTATTGACTGATTCAATCACGTCTTTCACTAAGCTGGTTACCCTGACAGTGGGCAACTGTGGAATGCTTTCAAGCATTTTCTTAGGTAGTTTGCGACGGTTGTCTTCATCAAAGCTCCACTTACCACCCAGTGGTTTATCATTGTTAACCAGTATGTTGAGCCGCTTGCGCTGCCACTGATAGTAGTCAGCCATAAACCAGCGTTTGCGACCAGCGCGCCAGTCTGTGTTTTCCTCTGTGGTGTTGATAAATCCCGGTGTGCTGTGGATTGTTAACTCAAGGCTGGCGGCCTCTGCCGCGTTTTGCAGTCTGTGTTGCAGTGTGTAATCGTGGAGGTCAGCAACGGCTATCGCGTTGCATCCATCTGATGCAAGACTCTTTAACAGCTTTGGCAGAGGCTCCGCACCGTCTTTATACTTTATGTAGTCACTGCTGCATTTTCGTCGTTCAAGTGTTTTAAAGTAGGCAGCCATCGATGCACGGTGAAAAGCAAGTTTTTGCTTGTGCATCTTTGCGGGATATTGCCTATCACAAAAAAACAACGGATGCTCGATCAGCACCACATGGTCTGTGTCTCTGGTGATTGCCGGGTGATCGCTGAAAAGCTGATGTGGAAAGACTAACGCCGTAGTTGTCATAAAGCTTTCTTAACCTGCTGATCTTTGATTTTGTAACAGTCGGGGATATTCTTTTTCATTTATCCGGTTCATTTATCCGGTTCATTTATTTGGCTGCGGTCGTACCACATACCCAGCATTGATTTTGATCGGGTTGCACCTGGAATCAAAAGCATCAATAACTGGATAAACTTCTTTCGACCCGAGTACCAGTCAAGCTTTCTGGCAGAGGTGGTGACAGGGAATTGATCCAGCACAACAAACTTTTTTAACTGGCGGGCCGCATACCTGCGCATTGCTTTGGATAAAAATACTTCCTCTGCGGCGTACTGTCGTTCATCAAATCCGCCCACGGCTTCGAATGCTTCACGGGTGCAAAAGATATAGCAACCGGCTGCGACGCCGCGTTTGACGGAAAACCAGTTCCAGCAATCAACCCCCAGCTGTGCAAGACGCTGAACTTGCCGGTCGAGCTTCATTGTTGATCCACCGCCGATCACTTCGCCACCGGTGAGCATTTCAAGTGTAAGCGCAAACAGCTCTGGTGAGGGTTTTGTATCAGCATCAAGAAAAATTAGAAATTCGGCTTGTGTGGCAGCAGCTCCGGCATTGCGTGCCCGGGCGATCTGGTTGACCGGTTCGAATACCACCGTGGCGCCTGTAGACTCGGCAACGGCTGCGGTGTCATCGGTGCTGTTGTTGTCAACAACCACGATGTCACCGTCAAGCTGTTGCTTCGCCTGGGCGTCTTTCACTGCTTGCAGAACCGCACCGATTCGCGGCGCTTCGTTCCAGGCGGGCACGACTACGGTGTATGCTATTGTGCGACTGCTTCGTTGCCGGTTATTCATAGAGCCTGCGCCATTGACTGCGGCGGAAGGTAGCGCACAAGTCATGTATGCGTTGTGAATATTGCTTTTCAGCCCCGGTGTTAAGAGTAAGCCGCGTGTTGTCTGAAAGTTGCAATGTAAGGTCGTGCAGTGATGCCTGATGGCTGCGCGTAACAGGTAACATGACAGGTAATCGCCGGCCACGAAAATTTTGGAGATCTTCTGTGTCAATTACACCGAACCGTGAGAACTACGCTAAGGATATCTGGCAGAAAGACAAAGATCACTTCACTCACCCGTGGCAGATCTTCGATACATTTGAAGAATCCGGCTCGATGGTGATGGAACATGCCGGTGGCGCTTATCTGACCGACATTGACGGCAATCGCTATCTGGATGGTATCGGTGGGCTCTGGTGTACCAATATAGGGCAGGGCCGGGAAGAGATGGCTGATGCGGTTGCAGAACAGATCAGAAAACTTGCCTACGCCAGTCCTTTTGTCGATATCACCACGGCACCGGCAGCTGAGCTCGCATCCAAACTGGCTGACTTCGCACCGGGTGACTTAAACCATGTGATGTTCAGCTGTGGTGGATCAACCGCCATCGATTCAGCCTACAGGCTCATTCAGTTCTATCAGAACTGTCGTGGGCTGCACGACAAAAAGCATGTCATCGCTCGCGATAGCTCGTATCACGGCAGTACCTATATCTCAATGTCTATTGGTGGAAAGAAGGGCGATCATCCACCGGAGTTCGACTACAAGCGCGACACCATTCATCATATCTCAAGCCCTAATTTCTACCGCGCTGAAGGATATGATTGCGAATCGCAGTTTCTGGATTTTCTGGTTGACGAACTGGAACAGAAAATACTCTCGATCGGTGCTGATAAGGTTGCCGCGTTTTTTGCAGAACCTATTCCCGGTGCAGGTGGTGTGATCGTTCCACCTGAGGGTTACCACCAAAGAACTCATGCAGTTTGCCAAAAATACGATGTAATGTATGTTTCTGATGAAGTGGTTACTGCATTTGGCAGACTCGGGCACTGGTTTGCATCGCAGGATGTTTTTGGTTTTACCCCTGACATAATTACCTGCGCCAAGGGTTTAAGCTCGGGATATCTGCCAATCGGCGCAACAATCTACTCTGATAAAATTCATCAGGTAATCAGTGAGCAGGGTAAAGGGCGTTGTTTTACCAACGGGTTTACTTATTCGGGACATCCAGTGTGTTGTGCTGCGGCACTGAAGAATATTGAGATCATGGAGCGTGAAAATATTTTTTCCAACGCGATTGAGGTTGGAGACTATTTTGGTCAGCAGCTACAAACACTAATGGATCTGCCTATTGTCGGCCAGGTTCGTGGTTATCGCTTAATGCAGTGTGTGGAGTTTGTGGCCAATAAGGAAACCAGGCAGTTGTTTCCTGAAGAGATGGATATCGGTAAGGTTGTTTCTGATATCGCAGATAAAAAAGGTCTGCTGGTCAGACCGATCGTGCATTTAAATGTGATGTCACCACCCTTGATTATCACCAAGGAAGAAGTGGACTTTGCCGTTGCAACTTTGCGTCAGAGCATTATTGAGGCGGTTGACCTTATAGGTCACAGATAACTTAGGGTATTGTGGTGCAGAAAAGTCGTATAGCTAATGTTGTTGAGAAGGTTGATCGCCTGCCACCGTTTATAAGGCAGCGGGTATTCAATATTTTGATTGGTCGCGCAGTGCCTTTTGTTGGTACAGCCGGTTTGAACGTCACACGTGCCACCAGTAATGAGTGGGTCGCAACACTTAATAACCGCCGCAAAGTTCAGAATCATCTGAAGCAAATACATGCCTGTGGCATGGTATTGATCGGTGAAACCATCGCTGTGATGATAATGGCGATGAATTTGCCGGGTGATCGTATTCCGCTGGTGAAAAACATCGCAGCGGATTTTGTCAAACGTTCAAGTGGTAGTATGACCGGAGTGGTCAGGCTGAGCGACGAACAGATTGCGGTTATTCGGCAAGAGCCAAAGGGTGAGATTACCCTTGATGTTGAAATAACCGATGAGGCCGAGGTTAATCCGGTGTTACTCAGAGTGACCGCTGCATGGGTGCCAAAAGAATCGAGCAGTACTACAGGGCAGAATGCCTGAGTATTGTTTGCTCATGGCTATGTCTGTCAAGCAGATCGTCATTCCGCTTTTTGGCCGGATTCTATAGGCAGGCGCGGTTTGCCGTGTGCATCAGCCAGCTCGGGTGTATTAGCTGAAAAGGCTGCTTAGACACAGCGGCAATTCCATCGCACCCGGTGTTAGCCCACCTTGGCGTTTTTAGCACCTGCATCCTCAAGTTGGCAGTGGTGTGCATCACGTGTCGACGGTCCGTGGCCGGAAGCAAGAAACTCAGCGGTGTGCTGGTGCCAGTCGAGTGCGCGGTAGTCGAAGTCTTTCTGGAGCTCCGGTTTAACGATCTCAAAGTAGGGTGAGATGTCGAAGTCTCTGGGCGCAAACAGACTGTGGTGGCGGATATGCATGAGTTCTTTGTAAACATTTTGCGCAAACTGCGCACAGATACGATCAGGCAATATCGGGTACTGGATTGATTGAAATGCCTGGGCAATCAACGATGAGCAGATTGCGCGTGTCGGATCGCCGCTGCCAAGCGCGAGCATGCGGCGGCGCCAGCGTCTGGGCACCGGTGGGTTCGGCAACAGGAACCGGGCAAGATCAATAATGTTTTTCAGGTCATAGTCCATACCGAGACTGTCCACCATAAACTTGCACAACCGGTTTTTGTCTTCGTCCGACAGGTTGAGCGGGCGGCAGATACGAATATTGTGCTTGCTGTACTTTGACAATGGTACGGTGATCACGCCGTTCTGAAGATCTGCCTCGATCAGCAGTTGTTCGTTGCCAGCGCCCCCGGTGTCAGCTGAGCCGTCTGCAGAGCCGGGCAGCTTGTCTATGTAAAATGCAGCGTGCGACCAGGTTGACTGAGTCAGGTACTTAATTGCAGCACTGACTCGCTGATCCCCTTCAACCAGCAGAATATCGCCGGGCTGCATGACAGCTGCCAGTTCAGCGCTGCGATGCACCGAGAACGGCTGATACCTGCTTACCGTTTTGGTCAGGTGCTTTGCCAGATGCTTGCTGGTAAAGCGCATTAGAGGATTCAATTCCATAATTACATTCGAGCACTGACTTCAGCATAAGTTCAGGTAAGTCTAGCAATTGTTTCGGAGCGCAGGTACACAATTTTCATGCGTTGATGAGCGTTTTTGTGGATCACGCGGTAGTTGTGTTGCGGAGAGTTTGTCTGTCAATAAACCCGAATCGCCTACCAGAGAGGTGATAAAGAATGCCAGTGCGTCCGCTCAAGAATCACTGGCAATTACAGCGCCGGGGTCAGGCGATACTGAGGTTTCGGGTGAGAATCCTGTACCCGAAACACCAGATGGTCTCTATAGTGGTGGTGTGCGACGCTTTTATTTTACGTCTGAGCCTGCTGACATGCGAATGTAATGATGGCAGGTAACTGTCATCATCGTATCCCATCACATTGAGCAATAACTCCGCACTGGAACACGGTCGGTCAATGTTGTGCATCAGATAAGACAACAGCAAGTACTCCGTGCGGGTGACCTGCAGTACCTCTTCCAACACTGAAACTTCGCGCTTGAGTTGACATATCCGTACATCCCCTGCGTGTCGATATTCTGATACTTCGTCAGCCGGGAGTTTAACTTCCGTGTCTTTTTGCTGGTCTGGTATTTGATTCGGGCTTTTTTCCGGGTCGGTCCGGGCTGCTGCCCGCGATGCAAAAAGAGCGGCAACCTGCCTGCCTCGATTGATCGCGACAGTCGTGCGTGCAAAAGCTTCAATCGGGCTCCAGGGATGCACCAGCACATCATCAGCGCCGTTGTTTAAACAACCAGCAGTAATTTGCGGGTTAGACACAGGCGCGATTACGATTATCTGGCAAAGTGGCCTTCTGGACTTGATCTGCCGACAGGTCTCAAAGATCGACGCAATCTGCTTATCAGCCTCGATCATGACGAGATCCCACTGCTTTTCGAGCGAATGCATGATTGAATCGGAAGAATGGCTCTTTATCTCAATGTCGGCATTCATCAGATCGCATAATTCAGTCGCAGAATCGGAAATCTGCCTGGCGCTGCTGATCAAAAGAATGCTATTAGAGTTAGTAATCATGGTTTGATGCCATCGCTAGTCTATAAAATGAACATTGTGAAATTGCGTTAAAAATGAGCTCCAGTATCTTTCTGGGACCTACCGATGGTTCGGTAGTTCATCCACCGTTATTAACGTCGTTGTGTTGCACCACAATCTGTTATCACGCTGCAGCAAAGTCACTGGCAGGTTATTCAATACTTCTCTGCATCGGGTTTTAGGTTGTGAAAGAAATGTCTGGTAATTGTGATAAACGTGACTGGTTCATTTCGGATAGACTTGGTCAACATTACATCTACGCCGCCTGATACCGTTTGCCTCTCGTTTGCCTCTCGTTTGCCTCTTTTGAATACTCGACTATTACTGCTCGTTATCTTTGCTTGCGGCATGGGTGCAGGCTGGTTTGGTAAAACGTGGTTTGATGCCACGGTCTATTCCACTGCTACAGCGACCAATTCCGATGTCGTTAATAATCGCGCCTCGCCGTCGGATGCCGGTAGTGCGGACCGGCTGGCCGTCCTGGCGAGAACTGATAACCCATTGCCGGATAATCCGGGGTCTACACAACCAGGTGTCAATGGTCAATCGAGCTTTGTCAGCGAAGATGCTGTTGATCCGCAGAATCAAGCGGCTCAACGTGCACTCAACCGAACAATAGACGCAGCGTCAACTGACACAAAACAAAGCGCTGTGTCGCTGATAGATTCAGCAGCAGAGTCTTTTGTAACACTGTTAAATGAGCAACGTTTTTTTGATGCGATCACACTTTATCAGGAGCAAAAAAGTCTTAACGCGAACATCGCTTCCCGTTTAAGAGCAGACCTGATCAATCATTTAACTTCCTTAAGCAGAACACAAAACAACAGTGATTTTTCAGACTTAATCGAGCAATACTTATCAGTCTACTACGATGACGTCGACTTCTTACTGCTGCTGGCTGACTTTAATCAGGCCAACGGCAGTTATCTTGAAGTGGTTGATGTGTACCTGCTGGCAACAACCTATGCCTACACTGAAGTTGATCAACAAAAAGTGCTCGACCGTTTTAACAACTTTACGGATATAATTGACCGGTTATACACCAACCAGAGAAACTGGTGGTCGCTGATAAATTTCTACTCGCACATCAGCACCTCCGGCATGATGTCGTCTACGCTTCAGTATCGTCAGGCGCTCGCGCACTTGCGTAGTGGTGATCAGGATTTTGCTGTCGAATTACTCAGTCAGTTACTGAGCGACAGTGTGGTGGGTGAATCCGCAGCGCTGGCACTGAACAACCTTGATGGCCACACATCTGCACCTGCTGTTGAAACCAGTGCGGTGCAAACCTATGACGAAACTATTGCGCTGCAAAAAATCGGCAATCAATACACAATCAATTTGACTGTAAATACCACCGATAACCTCAATCTGTTAATTGACACCGGTGCGTCAATGACAGCAATAACAAGTACCGCATTTACCGCGCTTGGTATCGGGGCTGCGGCAGTAGAGTTGGAAAGAAGAGTTTTTCGTACAGCAGGTGGTGTTGTTATGGGTACTGTCTATCGGGTTGCCGAATTACAACTGGGCCGGTTTTCTTTGCAGGATACGCGGCTGGCAGTTCTTGATTTCGAAACCAATGAGCAGATAGACGGATTGTTGGGAATGAATATACTGGGGCAGTTTCGTTTTCAGATTGATCAGGACAACAATCAGCTGCTATTGAGCAAAAAGTAGCAGCTGGCAAAGGTTATGTCAGTCTTGTAAATAAGCCTCTAGCCATGCACTGCGTTGTCCGCTGTCGCTGTAAGTCACCGGGAAGAAGCTCTCATTCATTTCTACAGAGCCATGCATTTTATAACGACTGTAAATGCTGCTTGTGTTGTGCGAATGAAAGCATGCATCGCCTGACATGCAGTGTGCAACCACGGACCGCCGGGGCGCTTGCCCGCTGTTGGCTCTTGATCCATGCCAGGTGCGTCCGTGATGAAAGACTGCACTACCAGCCGATACTTCAATTGGCACAATATCAGGTGTTACACCGGCTGCTTGCGCAGCTCGATGCAGATCGTCAAGCGGGTCATCCGGTGCATGAAACTGCGCTATAGGCGGGCTGACTGGCCACAGATGTGAACCTTTTACATATTCTATAGTGCCCTGGTCTGCACGAGTATCATCCAGTGTGATCCAGCAGGTCATCATTTCTGACGGCACAATCCAGTCCTGATAGCTGTCGTCCTGATGAAACCCCAATGCCTTACTACCGGGTGGTTTCCAAATCACGTTATCCTGATTGAGTCTGGCACTTCGCCATTGGCGCAGCTGCGCACAACACGCACTGATGTCTTGTCGCAATACAATGGATGCGATGATCCGGTCCGCCTTCCAGCCGTTACAGATCTGGCGTGTCAGTGCCGGGTTATCACGTCCATCACGCCAGTTCCACTCATCAGGCTGAATGCCTGTGTCGAATTGACCACTGAACAACGGTTCAAACTTATCACGTGCCTGCTGCACGGTTGTGTCATCCAGCACTGCCGGAACAATGACAAAACCATCGCGTTCAAAGTCGGTTTGTTGGTCTTTGCTTATCTGGATCTGCGGCGCCATTGCAGTGAGTTGTCTGCAGTTGAGTCGCGCTTACCGTAGCTGCTATTGCTGAGGGAGTAAAGCCGCGTCGCCATCCAACACCGGGCTAACGACTTGAGCTGACGAAAAATTAAAAAAAAGCCGTTGCCGCAACCGGCACCGGCTTTGTTACAGGTACAATCGCTACAGATACAACTGGCCATATAAAATGGCCAGGTACCGCTGGCAATTAACAGCTGTGGTATAAGCGTGTGTGGAACTAACCCGCTTTTGCAGTCACCTCAGCCAGGTTGTTGTCCAGATACCATTGTACGTTGCTAACGATTTCATCAACAGTGGGGTTGGACAGCTTTTTATGATCAGCAATAAGCTTGATCAGTTTATCTACACGTTCAATTGCCGGCACGCCGCGAGCCAGTGCTTTGGCAGCAGAAGAGGGCTGCGATAAGCCCTTGGCAGCATTCGCGTATTTGTCGAATGGCACCAGATCGGTTGGTTCTGCACCGAGCTCAATGCACAATGCGGCAGTCCATTCATAGATAGCTCTTGATGCATCCTGATCATGATGCACCGCATCGCGAATAGCGACCATGCCGTCACGCTGTACACAACGATAATTGCCAGTCATCAACATACTCCACTTCGCGAGTGGCACGTATAAGGACTCATGCACCCTGAGTTTTACCGGTAATTCGATCTCTGCTCCGTCGTGTTTATGGCGAACAGCGATAATGTCAGCCTCCAGTGTGCGCAGCATATCGGTGTGTTCATCACTGTCAAAACGGGCGACTTTAAAATTGGTTGGTAGACTGACCTGCAGTACATTCTTGCCAGAATCTTCAGGGCGAAACGCCTGGGGATCAGGACTGGCAAGGGTGACCAGACTGGGCTCAAAGTTATCCCAGATGCTTGCGTCCTTATAACAGCTGCGAAGTGCGCTGGTGTCAATACCCGGCAGCCGGCTCATGTACGCGAGTGGTGGCATATTCATGATCGCCATGCATGGGATTTTCGCCGCTGCAGCTTTCCCGGTGAGTTCGCGAACATCTGCAGAGCTGCTATATTGTGGCTCCTGCATAGCGAGTACCACAAGATCGTACCGAGAAACATCAACCCGGGAGGGCTCTGCCGCGGTTATTTTGCCGCTGAGCTGTCCTGATGAAATCACCACAGGCTCATCAAGGCCACGCACCGGAAAACGCACCAGGGTGCCTTCACGGTTTATCAGCTCAGCGGTACCCTGCGTACAGACCAACGTGACATCGTGGCCAGCCATGGCGAGTTTGGTGCCCAGCAAAGAACCGTAGGATGCACCAAGAATCAGCGTGTTGTACTTTCTAGCCATTGGTTAATCTCCTGAAAAATACTTAACAGCATATTGAAAAACTGTTGCGCCAGGTCTGAGGGAGTTAAATTCTCTATCAAAGTGCCCGTTTATAATCCATAAACTTACGCTTCTTCGGTCGAGTTTGTCTGCCCCGGGCTTTCGCTTATAACGTTTTTCAAAACCCTGCTAACTGGTTTGGTGGGCCGGATTGCCAGCGACACCGCGAGAATGTGGAAACATCATAGGTCAGCTGGTGAGAAATTTCACAATAAAAATTACACTCTGTGAATTATACAAATAGAGTGGTGCGAATTTGTGAAACGAGGTGGTTTCGCAGGTTGCCGAATGCTCAGCGTGACACAAATCTGTGAAGCTGCGCTGTTCCGGCACCAGCCGTGATACCCGGAAGCCTAAATAATATGCCGAGGCAGTGGTGGAATATGTGATGAAAGAAAACTGATGTAAAATTCCAGCAGGTAGATAAGACCAGCAAAAGAAGGGCACGTGTGTAAAGGTGTACCCGTTTAAAAAGATCTTGATGGTCTCAGTTCAGGTGTACCCGTTGTGTTTACCTCAGTGAGGCACTGGGGGCAGATGAAGGTAAAGCTGCAACGTATCCGTTTCGAGTTGATGCGGAGTTGCGATAGAAAAAACACCGGAGGTTGTTTCTGTTGCCGGTGATAAAAGTCATCCTGCTTACTTTGGCAGGCTCTGCACCAAAGGCATGGCGCTGGGTGAGACACTCGGCGATGAAAACGTGCCGCCCAGGGTCAAAATTGAAGTTACAGGCAGACTTTGCTGCGTATTATTGTAAGAAAGGCGGATTTATCAGAGATCTTTTCGCTCTTAAGTACAAAATACTTGAAGTATTAACCGGTTATCTTGGATAATGCGCGCGACGAGGGGCTCGATGGCTGTTTCAGTCGTAGGGTGATCAACAAGTCATGTGTTAGGCCAGAACTAATCAATGACTAGCCTGTCCTACCCTCGAATATCGCGTGATCACGGGGGCATATCGCTCGAGTATCGCCGATTCATAGCGGGATTCACCCGAGTGAGACCGTGGTAATTTTAATTTTCAAGACTTCAAATACTGGAGAGCATCAACGTGAGCCCTAAAAAGTACAATTCAAAATCAGACGTTAACTTCCGTCGTAAGCCTTTACATCGCGCGATTCTGCAAGGCACCGTTGCTATGGCCAGTGCTGGTGCACTGATCGCAGCGACTGGTTGCACAACAGCACCGACACTTGGTGATGTTACTGACTCTGTTAAAAAGACAGTTGCCGGTAATCCATGCAATCCGTGTAACCCATGCGCTGCAAAAGCTTGCAACCCTTGCAATCCATGCGCTGCAAAAGCATGTAACCCATGTGCTGCTTGCAACCCTTGCAACCCATGTGCTGCGAAAGCCGTGAATCCGTGTGGCGCTGGCTGGTGCAACCCGTGCAATCCATGTGCTGCAAAATCAGCTAATCCTTGCAACCCGTGTGCTGCTTGCAACCCTTGTGGCGCTTGCAACCCATGTGGTGCGTGCAATCCATGTGGTGCATGCAACCCGTGCAACCCTTGTGCTGCACAGGTAGTTGATCCGGTAAATCCAAGTGCTGTTGTAAACAGCTAAGCTGGTACCGGGCGCAAGTGGTCGAATAATATTTGAGTAACTAGCGTCCAGATTATTACGCTGCGTATTTTATTGCAGCGTTTTGATAATCAAAAGCTGGTGGGCCCAATGGCCTGCCGGCTTTTTTTGTTTTTGCATTGTGGCATTTTTAGTTTTGTATAGAAGTTAGTTGCGCTGATTCTTCGGCA
Source organism: uncultured Granulosicoccaceae bacterium (assembly GCA_938007995.1). Taxonomy (GTDB): domain Bacteria; phylum Pseudomonadota; class Gammaproteobacteria; order Granulosicoccales; family Granulosicoccaceae. Next base: position 34,585 of record CALLLW010000090.1, read on the forward strand.
CATTCCGGCTCAGATGGCAGCTTTGTGGATGTTGCATTGCCACTATGCGGGCCACTGAATCGGGCAGGCCACTGAATCGAGGCAGGCCACTGAATCGGACCATTTGGCAGGCGCAATATCCAATCAGCAGAATGATAAGGAATCACTCAATGGCAACTGTTGCGATTCTCGCTGATGTACAAAACATCTACTACACCACGATGAGCGCGTTTCGCTGCCATTTTAATTATCGGGAGTTCTACGGTGCGCTGCAGGCACAGCACAAAATAAACTTTGCGATCGCCTACGCTATTGACCGGGGCGATAACCAGCAACAACAGTTTCAGAATATACTTCGCAATATTGGCTTTGAAGTAAAGTTGAAGCCTTATGTGCAACGCGCTGATGGTTCGGCAAAGGGTGACTGGGATGTCGGTATTACGCTGGACGCAATGAGAATAGCAGCAGACGTCGAAAGAATTGTGTTGTTGTCAGGTGACGGAGATTTCGACCTGCTGGCAAGTAGCGTTCGAGATCAACACAACACTGAGTTTGATGTTTATGCTGTGGAGGCACTGACAGCCAGATCGTTGATTGGCGCTGCTTCAACTTTCACCCCGATTGAAAAAAATCTGCTGCTTGCGGTGGCTGGTCAGTCGTAATTGCAGATTAAGGTGTCAGCTTGTAACAGACTACGCTGATGTCTTTTATAAAGTATTCAATGTACGCAGACAAAAAATCCACGTTTTGGGAACTTATCGAAACCAGGAATGATCTACACGGTTGTTGATGAATGGCACATGCCATAAAATATCAACAGGGTGTTTGAGTCGGGAATCTCTTTCCCGGCCTATAGGTTTGGCACCGGGTTGTCTGTATGGCAACAATACAATTCCTATATTAATCCTACCGGTGAAATTCTTATGAAATTCTTACCAAGTAAGACGCCTGCGTGTCTAATCAACATTCTTGCGGGTGTTGGCCTGGCGCTTTCAGCGATCGGCGCTGCTCACGCAGCAGACGACAACATGCTCAGAGTTACCGCGATTCCCGATGAGTCACCAACAGAACTGCAACGTAAATTTGAACCTCTGGGTGATTATCTTGCCGAGAAAACCGGCAAGGAAATCAGCTTCGTTCCGGTTACCGATTACAGTGCAGCCGTTGAAGCACTGGTGAACGATAAAGTCGACATGGCATGGTTTGGCGGATTCACATTCGTACAGGCGAATCTTCGTTCCGGTGGTGAAGTCGAGCCGATCATCCAGAGAGCGGAAGACGAGGTATTTACTTCAGTGTTTATCACCAGCGCTGGTTCTAATATAGAATCGTTTGCTGATCTTAAAGACAAAACATTTTCGTTTGGGTCACCTTCTTCAACCTCAGGCCATTTAATGCCTCGTTCTTTCCTGCTTAAAGATGGCATAGACCCTGACAAAGACATGCGTGTTTCATTTTCAGGTGCACATGATGCAACCGCATTTGCAGTGGCGGGTGGCAAGGTAGACGCAGGTGCATTAAACGCCAGTGTCTGGAAAAAGCTGGTTGATACCAACAAAATCGATCCGGATAAGGTCAACGTGTTCTACACCACACCTCCTTACTACGACTATAACTGGACAGTGCGTTCGGATATGAATGCAGACTTAAAAAGCACCATCTCTGATGCATTCGTCTCTCTTTCAGCGGATGACGAGCAGGGCAAGACTATTCTTGATCTGCAGCGTGCCAGTGCCTTCATACCAACCAGTGCCGAGAACTACAACGACATTGAAACCGCGGCAAAAAGCGCCGGTTTGATTAAGTAGTATTTAAAGCAGGCTGTTGTGGCAGCATTGTCACATCAGCCTTGCTTACTTGATAACACACAATGTCAGGACTGGCATTTAGCTGTACCCACCTTAACGTCTGTCGCACTGGAGGCGTGCAGGTTGCTGCGCCATATTCATTAGCACAACCTTCCTCTGCATCACCTTCTGATTCTACTGGCCGGCCGAGCCCGGAAACCGGTGCTGCCCCACTTGTTGCGCCATCGGCTACTGCATTAGCGATAAAGCAGCTATCGCTCAAGATAGGCTCCGGTGAGCAAGTCGCTGTTATCGGGTCCAGCGGTGCAGGTAAAACAACCTTATTAAATACGTTTGCTGCAGCGCTGAAACCGACTGACGGCACGGTTAAGATAAATGCACATAACCCGTGGCGTCTGGGTAATTACCGTAGACGCATGCTGCGCCGTCAGTTGTTTCTGGCACCGCAGACTCCGCCGTTGCCACCGCGTCAGCGCGTAGCAACAGCAGTACTGGCAGGGCGGGTACCTGTCTGGTCATTAGTAAAATCACTTTCATCACTAGTGCGTACCAAAGAAGCGGAGCTTGCCTTTGATGCGTTGAATGCATTTTCAATTGGCGACAAACTGTGGCACCGGGTTGATCGACTATCAGGTGGCGAACGGCAGCGCGTCAGTCTGGCCCGTGCACTGGTCAGTGATACCAGTGCGATGCTGGTTGATGAACCGTTGTCAGCACTCGATCCGGCATTGGCCGGACAGACGCTGCGTGCCCTGATCGATCATTCAGCGCAAAACAGTAAAACACTGATATGCAGCTTGCATCAGGTTGAACTGGCTTTGGGACATTTTCCGCGTGTTATCGGTTTAAAAAATGGTGAGTTGTTGTTCGATATGGCAAGTGACGCAATCACCGATGACATAATTCGCGAGCTTTATTTCGGATCAAGCGATAAGGCGAATAACGATCTCAGCGAAACATCAGCAAGCATCAATCCGGTTATTGCAACACCGACGCGCTGCATCTGATTGTGATTTGATGTCGAGTCCGGCTAAAGATCAACAGCAGTTCAACGATCCAGCCTGGTCGGGGCGGCTCAGCTGGTGCTTACTGGCAATCATACTTGTGTGGCCGCTACTGGCGGCCAGTGAATTTAATTTGTTGTCATTGTTTGACCAGCGCTCTCTTAATACCACCGGTGAGTTTCTATCGACTTTCATACCACCAGCGAGTCAACCTGACTTTCTTGCACTGGTATTGAAAGCAACCTGGATCACCATAGCCACAGCCACCACCGGTTTAACACTGGCATGGGTAGTTGCAGTACCGTTGACTCTGATGGCAACTGCAACCCTTTCACAGTCGGCAATCGGTAAGCCAATGAGTCGATGGCGATCTGCAGTGCGCCTGCTGATAAGGTGGGTGCTAATATTTTTGCGCAGTGTACCCGAACTTGTCTGGGCTTTATTGTTTGTACGTGTCGTCGGTTTGGGGCCAACAGCCGGAGTGTTGGCTATCGCGTTAACCTACACAGGCATGTTAGGCAAAGTCTACTCTGAAGTGATCGAGTCAGCTGATCCCGAAACCACCCGTGCGCTGTTGCGGTGCGGTAGTTCAAGAATCAATGCGTTTGTTTATGGTGCGTTGCCACAATGCGCTACCGAGCTAATATCCTACACCGTATTTCGATGGGAGTGTGCGATACGCTCATCAGTAATCATGGGCTTTGTTGGTGGTGGAGGTCTGGGGCAGGAGATGGATAACTCAATGAAAACCTTTGCCGGTGATGAAGTCGCAACCATTCTTCTGGTGTTCATTTTACTGGTCGCCATTGCAGATCGGCTTAGTCATTATTTACGCCAGTGGCTGGAGTTCGGTGAATGAGTTTTAACTCCACATCACAAAACTCTGTACCGAAGGCGTTACCGCAAAGGCCGCAGGCAGCATCAATACGCTGGTTATTAGTGTTGTTATTGTTGTTGATAATATCGAGCTTTATCACCCTTGATCTGCAGCTCGCGGCCTTTCTGGAAGCCGGTTCTGTCGCTAAAATGAAAGAGTTTATTGGTGGATTTTTTCCGCCAGTGATTGAAGCGGGTTTTCTGCGACAGCTTGGTCATGCGGCACTTGAGACCATTGCAATGTCATTGGTCGGTACCGTGCTGGCTGCCATCATTTCGTTAGTGCTTGCGGTACTGGCAGCAAACAGAGGTCAGCAGTCACCGTTGCGCAAGGTACTGCGCAGCGTTACCCGTTTTGTGTTGATTGCCATGCGTTCAGTACCTGAACTCGTTTGGGCGTCATTGCTGGTGATTGCCGCAGGCCTTGGTCCTTTCCCCGGTACACTGGCGCTGATGCTACATACCATCGGTGTGCTTGGTCGTCTGTTTGCCGACAGCCTTGAGAATATTCCCACCGCACCTGCGCAGGCGCTGCGTGACAACGGCGCACCATCGCTGGCGGTATTCGGTTATGCAACCTTACCACTGGCGCTGCCGCAAATGCTCTCCTATACGCTGTACCGATGGGAAAATAATATTCGCGCAGCAGCTGTGCTTGGCGTGGTTGGGGCAGGTGGCCTCGGCCAACTCTTGTACTACAACCTGAGCCTGTTTTATATGCAGGAGGCAGCCAGCGTTATATTGGCAATGCTATTGTTAGTGGCTATAGTTGACGCGCTGAGCTACCACGCACGGCGCAGCCTCAATCAGTAAGCTCTGTATCTTCGCCACATAGCAGATCGCCCTATAGTAAAGTAGGGTGGTCAACTGTTTGTGACGTCACGACATAGAGAGCGCTTATGACCACGCCACGTCAACTTTCTGCACAAGAAGCTGCCGCTATGGTGCAGTCCGGTTACTGTCTTGACTATGGTGTCACACTTGGCCAGCCGGATGTTTTTGATAAAGCACTCGCCGCCAGAGCGGCTGAGCTAAGCGATGTAAAAATCCGCTCATGCATTAGTGTAGAGCCCCGAGCAGTGCTTGAAGCCGATCCCGAAGGTAAGCACTTTTACTGGCTCAGCTGGCATTACTCAGGCTATGACCGCAGTAAGAGTGATCAGCGGATAGCTCACTACGCACCCATTAATCTGGGTGAGTTACCGGACTATTATCGCCGCTTTATTGAGCCTGCAGATATTGCTGTGCTCAAAGTCTGTCCGAAGGATGAAAACGGTTATTACAATTTTGGCGGCACCAACCTGTGGCATCCGGCAATTTGCGAAACGGCAAAAGTAATTATTGTCGAAGTCACAAAAGGCTTGCCCTATACCTACGGCGATCAGGTCGGCTTGCATGAAAGCGAAGTGGATTTTGTTATCGAAGGTGATCACAAACCGGCAACCGAGCTGGCCGAACTACCGGTAACGGCAACAGATCGAGCTGTGGGTCAGCTGGTTGCGGAAAATATTGAAGACGGCTCATGCATACAGGTAGGCATTGGCGGTATGCCAAATGCAGTTTGCAGTGCACTGCTGGATAGCAACGCGAAGGAGCTGGGACTGCATTCTGAAATGCTGACAGACAGCATGGTTGATTTGGTACGTTCCGGTCAGGCCACTGGTTCGCAAAAAGCCATTAACACCGGCAAGCATGTTTACAGTTTTGCACTGGGTAGTAAAAGACTCTACGAAACTATCAATAACAATAAAGATTTCCAGTGTTGCCCGGCAGACTACACCAACCCGCCGCATATCATTATGCAAAACAGTAAAACAGTGGCTATTAACAACACCACTCAGGTTGACCTGACTGGCCAGGCAGCATCTGAATCAGATGGTTTCCGGCACATCAGTGGCACCGGTGGTCAGCTGCAGTTTGTCCGGGGTGCTTATGCGTCTGAGGGTGGTAAAAGTTTTATCTGTCTTTCTTCAGTGTTTGAAAAAGGTGATATACGCAAGAGTCGTATCGTTCTCACGCTGACTCCAGGCAACACCGTCACCACCACGCGTATGGATCAAATGTATGTGGTGACCGAGTACGGTATTGTCAATTTAAAAGGTAAATCTATCGCAGAGCGTGTACGCGCCATGATCTCGATAGCGCATCCGGATTTTCGTGATGATCTCGAAAAGCAGGCGCGCGATAATCATTTAGTTGCCCGTTCGAGTTACCCGCTTTCCTGACCTATAGCGGGCAAACCAATCGTGAAGGGGCAAATTATTTCGCGCAACGAAAACCCACCATATTCAAACTGATATCAGGCGGGTTGCCATGTCGGTAGCTCGCTCGTAAACAGTATGGATTATTACCCCAGCCACCACCGCGAATTACATTGTGCGTCGGCTCTCCGGGGAACGGTGTTGATGTCCACTCCCAGACATTACCTGCCATGTCGTGAATGCCAAACGGCGATGCACCCGGTGGGTAGGAGCCTACCGGTGCGGTAGTGGCGTAGCCATCTGATGTTTCAGGTGCACAACATTTATCGGTGCCATAGTTTGCCAATGGTTTTGCAAGGCTTTGGCTGGGTGGTTGATCGCCCCACGGGTAGCGTCTGCCGTCAGTACCGCGAGCTGCAAATTCCCATTCTGCTTCAGTGGGTAGTCTTGCGCCATAGTACATGCAGTAGCTAAGGGCATCGTGTGCAGAGACCTGTACAACAGGGTGATTATTTAACTGTGTTTCTGCGGTTGCTTTTTGTAAATCTGAGTTATCACCGTGCGGGTTAAGATAGGTGGCGGTGGAGTCCTTGAGCCATCGCTTTGTCCAGACAAAGGCTCGACCATTTCTGATGGTGTCCGGTTTATAACCGCTTGACGCTATGAATGCTTTGAACTGCTGATTGGTGACTTCATACTTCATTATATGGAAGTCGTCTACGTTAACCTGTTCGGGGGCTTCATTGTCGTCACCTGCTGCATCACCCATGATGAAACTGTCACCGCTGACGCTGATCCATTCGTGACTGAGAGCATTTCCAAAGCTGGCCGGAGTAATCATTATTGTAGTAAGTAATATCAGAACAAATAGTGTAGGAGGGAGCTTTGTCACACTACGCATGTGCAGATCTCATCATGTTGTGTGGGTTTTAAGCAGCCACTCGAATTATTGATTCAATAATTCTATTAAAACTCTGTGCTGCACGGTCAACCGTGTGCCGTGCTCGCAGGTAGCCATGCACCAGCCCGTCTTCAAGAATACAACAGGCATTGCCACCTGTTTCATTGATTGCTGCTGCGTAGTTTAAGCCATCGTCAGCCAGTGGATCGCATTGTGCACTGAACACAACGGTGGGTGGTAAGCCGGTGAATACTTTATCTTTTAAAGGAGCGATCGTGGTTGCACTAACGAGGTCCTCAGTACCGGTACGAATAGCTTCGTAAGCACTGACCTCTCTGGTGCTCAGCAGAGGAGCGTTAGCGTGAGTAACATATGAACCACAACTGTTGTCGCCACCAAGCGCAGGGTATATCAGTACCTGGCCGGCAATAGTAATGATTGATTTGGAATCGCGCAGATGATGACTGATTGCTGCGGCAAGATTGCCGCCGGCGCTGTCACCACACAGAACAACAGGAGTATTGCTACGCGTATATTCGTGCTGAACCCCTGCGAGTGAATCTTCAAATGCAGCAGGATGCAGGTGCTCCGGTGCCAGCCGGTAGTCTATAGCAGTGACATCGAGCCTGGTTGCAGCACAGATATCGGCGCAAACAGAGTCATGACTCTCGAGGCCGCCAACAATAAAACCGCCGCCATGGAAGTACACGACTAACGCAGAGTTGTTTTTGTTGCTCGATGTGTAACGCCTGATAGGAATATCGTAGTCAGTTGATCTAATAACGTCATCTGTGGCGGCTATACCGGGTGGGTAGCCGGTGTGAAACTCTCGACACATTGCATTGTAGTTTGCGCGCTGTCTTTGCAGTGTGAGGTCAATCGTATCGGGTGGGTACCATTGATCGGTGCGCCTGATGAACTCCCAGGTCTGTTCATCGATCATGTCACGATACTGGCAGTCGTATTGTTCTTGAGCGCAGCTCATTGCGGGTTACACTGCTCCGACGTGATTTGAATTAGTTAATGGAGTCATTGTCACGATATTAAATAACAAACTTAAGCGGTAAATCGGAAGAAAATATGACTCTACTTATAGCAGGGTTGGTTTTATGGACCACAACGCATTTGCTGCGTTCATTATTGCCGGAATTGCGAGACACACTGCAGCAGACGTTTGGCAGGCTGACTAAAAGTATCATCGCGTTAGTCATACTCGTGTCGTTGCTTATGATGATCCACGGCTTTAACAATGCTGCCTTTATTTCTCTCTGGACAGTACCGCCATGGGCATTCTACGTGAACAATCTGCTGATGGTGCTGGCTTTGTATATCTACCTGACGACAGCAACCGTTCCAGGTACCGCGTTTTTGTTTGGGTCACTGAAGCATCCGCAGCTAATTGGATTTCAAATCTGGTCGGTGTCGCATATGTTGGTCAATGGCGATCTGGCGGCAATGGTGTTTTTTGGTGGTTTGTTTGTCTGGGCTGTCGTTCAGTGGTTGCTCTCGTCAAATGCCCCTTCTGTTGCGGATCGTGCATTGGTGGATGGTACACTGGTGGATCGTAGCAGCGCGTCGATTACATCTGCATGGGGTCACCTCGGTGCTGTGGTGGTAGTCTATGCGGTGATCTGTGCCGTGCATGTTTTATTCGGGCGCTGGCCGTTCGCCCCTGCTTGAATCGGTATCTGACGCAAGCCGTCTGTAGTATTTTTGAATTCTGTCAGGGGGACGGATGCAGTTATACCGGTGCCGGGTGCGTGCTTGTCGGGTTGTTTCAAAGCGCTTTGAATTGTTAAGTAGCAGCTGGCTAATCGTTGTATCGCCGTTAAATCGTTAAAGCGACTTAAATTATTCAATATACTTCGCTCCGTTGACAGGTCCCCGCAGCTGTTTAATACTGCAGCTTCCAAGGCGCTTTGGCGCCTCATTTCACGCTCCGGAGAAAGCAATATGAAATTAAATCTAGGCGCTGCAGCCAGCGTGCTGTTCGCTGCAACCCTGTTTGCAGGCCCGTCTATCGCTGATGTCTGCGATACTCCTTCAACGCTGGGTGATCTTGGCAAATTTGATGGTGAGGTAATCACCATTATGGGTTCCATGGAAGGTAAAGACGAGGAGATGCTCACCAACACTGCCAGCTGCTTCGAAAAAGCAACCGGTGCGGTGGTTAAGTACTCCGGGTCGCGTGATTTTGCAGCACTGATTGTCGCTGATCTTCGCTCTAACAACGCACCGAATATCGCTATTTTTCCTCAGCCGGGTCTGGCGGGCGACATGGCGAAAGAAGGGCATCTGGTGCCACTGGGTCAGGAATCCGCTGACTGGATGGCTGAGAATTATGGCGCCGGTTCTTCATGGGTAGCGCTTGGTACTTATGAAGATAAAGACGGCAACGAAGATTTTTACGGCTTTGCATTCAAAAAAGATTTGAAATCACTGGTTTGGTATTCACCGGAGCAGTTTGACGACAACGGCTATGAAATCCCGACCAGTATGGAAGATCTTATTGCTCTATCTGATCAAATGGTCGAAGACGGCAACACGCCCTGGTGCATCGGTGTTGAGTCGGGTAACGCAACCGGCTGGACTGCAACCGACTGGATGGAAGACATCATGCTTCGTACCACCACACCGGAAAACTACGACCGTTGGGTAACCAACGATCTGCCGTTCAATAGCCCCGAGGTCCTTAAGGCTATGGAGCTTTATGGTCAGTTCTCTCGCAATGACGATTACGTTGCCGGTGGTGCCTCCTCAGTTGCAACCACATTTTTCGGTGATGCACCAAAAGGCCTGTTTTCAAGTCCTGCCTCATGCATGATGCATCGTCAGGCCTCTTTTATTCCTGCATTCTTCCCGAATAAGGGTGAAGAACTGACTGATGGCTCTGCTGACTTTTTCTACTTCCCGCCGTTTGAAGCTGCCGATCTGGGTAACCCGGTACTGGGTGCAGGTACACTCTGGACAATGACCAAAGACAGTCCGGCTACACGTGCTTTCTTTGAGTTCATGAAAGAGGCATCTGCGCACGAAGCGTGGATGCAACAGGGCACATTCCTGACTGCACATAAAGGTGCAAGTCTTGATGCCTATGCAACTCCAACCCTGAAGAAGCAAGGTGAGATTTTGTCAAACGCTACTACCTTCCGCTTCGATGCATCAGATTTGATGCCCGGTGCTATCGGTGCAGGTGCATTCTGGTCAGAGATGACAGCGTTTGCCAATGGTCAGGATGCAAAAACCACAGCAGATAACATCCAGTCTGCCTGGGATGCTATTAAGTAATCGATGCTATCAGGTAGTCGACACTATTAAGTAGCTGACGCTGCGTATAGCAGATGCTGTCGGCTAGCATCACTTGAAAGTCTCGCTGTCGAGAATCAATTGACAGCATTAGCGGGCTCGAATAACGAGCCCGCTTCACAACAACAAAACATGCATCATCATCTGATGCTTTCAAACTCAATCATCCGCTTAAGGTAAAACGCATGCGTTCGATCAGGCCAACAATTGCCGGTAACGGTCTGGCCATTGCTCTTACCATCCTTTTTGTTTTACCGGTCACAGGTATTCTGGCCTACGCGATTACCACCCCGATAGATGACTGGATGGTGCGTCTTGGTAACTGGCTGCACGAAACCTACAGCTGGTCATTTCCAGTCTTTGATACGCAGGAACGCTTTGCCAAAATCGGCTTCGCAATCCGTTCGATTTTTATCGCAGTTGGTATTTCCTTCCTTTACTTCTGGTTGTCAAACTGGCTGAACCAGGGGCTCGCCAGAGTTTCAGCCAAGGGTTCATACGGACGAGAGTCTTATATTGTTGAAGCAATACAACCCTGGATATTTGTAGGTCCAGCGCTTGTGTTGTTGCTTTTATTTCTGTTTATACCGGCGTTCTCCACGCTGAGCCTGTCGTTCCAGGAAGCAGATGGTGCGCGCACTGTGCGTAACTATGCGTTTATCTGGGATCAGGCAGCACTTGGCTATACGCAGTTTCGCTATGCCATGCGTAACAGCATCATGTGGCTGGTGCTGGTGCCAACGGTGTGTATATCTCTCGGTCTGCTGATCGCCGTACTGGCCGATTCGACCCGTTGGGGCATTGTGGCAAAAACTCTGATTTTTGTACCAATGGCTATCTCGTTTGTTGGTGCTGCAGTCATCTGGCGGAATATATTTGCCGGTGGTGGTATTCAGCCACAGGAAGCCATCAACGGGCTGACGCCTTCCTATCAAATTGGATTACTAAAATCTTTGCTTGGCCATACTGCGGCATACAACGAGCCGCTATACAGTCTGAAGTTCTGGGGCAACTTTTTCCTGATGTGGATACTGGTCTGGGTGCAGACCGGATTTGCGATGGTGATTTTTTCTGCTGCACTTCGTGGCGTACCGGAAGATACTATTGAAGCGGCAAAGATTGATGGCGCCAATCCGGTGCAGATGTTCTTTCGCGTCAAGCTGCCACAGATCTACTCAACCGTTGTTGTGGTCTGGACCACACTGGTAATACTGGTGCTAAAGATGTTCGACATTCCCTACGCACTGTCTGCCAATGACGATGACAAACTGCTGTTGGCAACCATGATGGAAAATGCCCGTAACAACTGGTCTGTGGGTGGCGATAATGTTGAGAATCTGTTTGCGGCAATTGCCGTGATGCTGATGGTGACTGTAATACCGAATATGGTGTTTAACGCACGGCGTATCCGCCGCGAGCAAAGAGAGCTGGGGCATTGATCGTGGTTATTTTTAAAGTCTGTAAAACAGAAGCCAATCAAATCGGGCAGACTTCCCTATGACCCGGTTTTTTAAACATCTGATACTGCTTTTAATCGTAGTTATCTGGGTATTGCCGTTTCTGGCATTGGTCACTACGTCACTGCGGTCGGAAACCGCATCCAAAACGTCAGGGTTCTGGACAGCATTCACACCAACGGTGCTTGGCCACCGGTTCGGTACTCACGATAGAGACAACACAGAACCGTTTGTCACCATGAGTGGCAATATATTTGAACGCCTCAACGAAGATAAAGAGAGCTTTATTGTTTCAGGTGAAGTGCAGTCGATTATGTTCACAGGCAGGGTGCCTGATCCCGAGAAGCCGGGTAAAACCAAGCTGATAAGGCAGCTGATTTACGCCGGCGAACCAATGGACGTACGTGACGGTGATTTTGTTTTTCAGTCCAACGGCGATTTTGTATGGACATTCCCTGAAGCAACTGCACCCAAACCGAAAAATCTCGATGCTTTTATCAATCAGGATCCGGTATTCGGCACTGATGCGTATGTCGAGGTATTGTTTGAAAATGAAAATGTACCCAATGCATTGATCTCTTCATTTATTGTCACGATTCCGGCGACTATTATCCCGATTACCATCGCCGCCTTTGCGGCTTATGCATTCGCATGGATGCGCTTTCCCGGTCGTGACTGGTTGTTTGTACTGGTTGTGTCTTTAATGGTGGTGCCGACCCAGCTGGCATTTTTACCTGTCTTACAGGGCTTCAGTGGTATTGCCTCATGGGCGACGGCGCTGAATGCGTGGATGACTGATTGTGAGGCAACAAAAACCTGTCAGGTGGCATCAAAATCGTTTGCGAGTTTGTGGATTACGCACACTGCATTCGGCTTACCGCTGGCTATCTATCTGTTGCGCAACTACATTGTCGGGCTGCCTAAAGAGTTGCTTGAAAGTGCGCGGATCGACGGTGCCAGTCACCTGAAGATTTTTACCCGACTGATCATTCCGTTATCAGTGCCGGCACTTGCGTCTTTTAGTATTTTTCAGTTTCTGTGGGTCTGGAATGATCTGATTGTGGCGCTTTATATCGGGCCTGCGGATTCATCGGATCTGGTATTTCCAATTCGACTACAAAAACAGCTCGGCACATTTAAAGATCAGTTGCACTTGCTCAACGCATCAGCGGTGATTTCAATCATCGTACCGTTGATTGTATTCCTGTCGATGCAACGCTACTTTATTCGCGGCTTGCTTGCAGGTTCGGTCAAGGGTGGCTAGGCATGACAATTGACACGTTACAATGGTGGGAAACCGCGGTTATTTATCAGATTTATCCGCGCTCTTTCCAGGACTCCAACGGTGATGGCATTGGTGATCTGCCTGGCATCACAAGTCGGCTGCCATACATAGCCGAGCTTGGTGTTGACGCTATCTGGATCAGTCCTTTTTTCAAAAGCCCGCAAAAAGATTTTGGCTACGATGTATCAGATTACTGTGATGTAAATCCCGAGTACGGAACGCTCAAAGACTTTGACAAGCTGCTGGCAGAGTCCCACAAGCTTGGCCTGAAAGTCATGGTAGATATCGTACCGGCGCATTGCTCTGAGGAGCATGTCTGGTTTAACGAAAGCAGGCAATCCAGACATAACAACAAAGCTGACTGGTTTCATTGGGTTGAGCCGAAGTCTGATGGCTCACCTCCAACAAACTGGCTGTCGTTTTTTGGCGGACCAGCCTGGAGCTGGGAGCCACGCCGACAACAATACTATCTGCATAATTTCCTCAGTAGTCAGCCTAACCTTAATCATGCTAATCCCGCGGTACGCGAAGCATTGATGGATGTAGCGCGTTTCTGGTTTGACCGTGGTGTTGATGGCTTCAGACTTGATGCGGTGCATACCATCAACGCTGATGTCGCACCGTACCAAAACAACCAGGCTAACCCGAAGTTCGTACCGGGGCCATTGCCGCAACAGCAACAACCGTTCTTTCGTCAGCTGCATGACAGTGCTCAATTAAATCAGCCTGCGATACAGGCTTTTAGTGAATCGTTCAGATCCGTTGCTGACAGCTACAGTGACCGTTATTTAATGGGAGAGCTGCACGGTGATGATCCGATCAAAGCCAGCCAGACATTTACAGCGCCTGGAAGACTGCATGCAACTTACAACTTTAATCTACTCAGCTGGGATGGCCTCAATGTCGAAGGGCTAAAGAAAGCCATTACTAAGGCAATCGATGCGTTTAACGGTACTGGCAGACTGAGCTTTGCGTTTTCGAACCACGATGTCCCACGAAGCGCCACAAGGCAACTGGCACCATTGGGCTTAACCGCTGAACAACAACCAGCGCTGCAGTTGTTGCTGCTAAAGCTTGAAACCTGCCTGATCGGTTCAGCCTGTATTTACCAGGGTGAGGAGCTCGCATTGCAGGACTCACAGGATATACCGGTGGAGCTGATGCAGGATCCGTGGGGGATTGAGTTTGCACCGGTATTTTCCGGCCGCGATACCTGTCGAACACCGATGGTCTGGAATCGCGTTGCGTCAAACGGCGGATTCTCCAATGCTAACCAGACCTGGTTGCCAGTCAATCAGGATCATCTGCACAGAGCCGGGCTTGATGAAGCTGCCAGAGAAGGCTCGGTCTATAACGAGTTTGCCGCGTTTTTAAAGTGGCGCAAAGAACAACCGGCGATTATGTCCTCCAACAAAATGAGTGAACTCACCGGTGACAATAAAACTCTTGTTTTTGAACGAATAGCAGAGCAGCAAACGCTGCGTTGCACATTTGATTTTGAAACACTTACCGCAACTTTTGAGGAAGTATAGATGGCCCGGGTCTCCTTGAAAGGAGTAAACAAGTCGTTCGGTAAAGTAGAGGTCATCAGAGATGTTGACCTCGAGATCAACGATGGCGAATTTGTTGTTTTTGTCGGGCCTTCCGGCTGCGGTAAATCAACACTGCTGCGATTAATCTCGGGGCTTGAAAACCTGAGCAGCGGCGAAATCTATATCGCTGATCGTCCGGTGATGGATCTGCCACCGTCGAAGCGTGGTATTGCCATGGTGTTTCAGTCATATGCGCTTTATCCGCACATGACGGTCTTCCACAACATGGCGTTCTCACTCGATCTGGAAGGCAAAAACAAAAAGGAAATTCGCGAGCGGGTAGAGGCTGCAGCAAAGATATTGCAGATGGAGCATCTGCTTGATCGCAGACCGGCGGCACTTTCCGGCGGGCAAAGACAACGCGTGGCAATTGGCCGTGCCATAGTCAGAAACCCGGACGTGTTTTTGTTTGATGAGCCACTGTCCAATCTTGATGCAGCGCTCAGGCACGACACACGGGTTGAGATAGCCAAACTGCACCGTCAGCTGGAAGCCACCACTATTTATGTAACGCACGATCAGGTTGAAGCCATGACACTGGCTGACAAGATCGTGGTACTTAAAGACGGTGAGGTAATGCAGGTAGGTGCGCCGATGGAGCTGTTTCATCATCCGGCAAATGAGTTTGTTGCAGGCTTTCTCGGCTCACCGAAAATGAACTTCTTTGATGGTGTGTTATCAGCAGCAGATGCAAGTCAGGGTAGCTTCCGTGGCGAGGGACTAGAGCTTGACGACGTCAGGCTGGTATCTACCAACAAGGTTAACGGTGAACAGATCAGACTGGGTATCAGACCGCAACACATGGTACTTGATCCGGCCGGTCAGCTGACCGGAACCGTAACCCTGGTGGAGCAGTTGGGTACAGAATCAGTACTTGAGCTGATAACTGATAACAACACCCCTTTCAGGTTTGCGACTCCTGATATGGTTGATATTAAAGTAGGGCAGCAAGCCAGCTTCAGTTTTAATCTGCAGTCTGCTCACCTTTTTTGATCTTGCACAAATGAAACTCAAGCAGCTATCAGAGAATCTGGGTTTATCACAAACCACCGTCAGCAGAGCACTGAACGGCTACCCGGAAGTCAGTGAATCGACTCGACGCCGGGTACAGCGTGCCGCCGCTGCCGGTAACTATCGCCCTGACCTGCGCGCAACCCGCCTTGCAACAGGTAAAGCCTATGCGATAGGTCATGTTGTGCCAATGGTTAACAAAAACGATGTGATTAATCCTATTTTTGCCGAGTTTATTGCCGCTGCCAGTCTGACCTATGCGAACTACGGCTATGAGCTTATGCTGAGGATTGCCAGAACTGAGGACGAAGAGTCGATCTACAGAAAACTTGCCTCGTCCCGTTCTGTTGATGGTGTGGTGGTCCACTCTCCGTTGTTGAATGATCCACGGCTACCGTTACTCAAATCTATTGGGCTGCCTTTTGTCATACACGGCAGAGTGCCCGGAGCTGAGGATTACAGCTGGGTTTGCATGGACAATCAAAATGCATTCAAGCAGGCCACCAAGTTATTGATTGATCTTGGTCATCGAAGAATCGCACTACTTAACGGTCAGGAAGCAATGACATTTGCGTGGCTTCGAAGAGCTGGTTATGAAGAAGCGCACGGTGATAACCGACTTGATCTGGACGAATCATTGATCACTTCTGATGATCTGACAGAACCGTATGGTTATCAGGCTGCAAAAGAGATGTTGGCATTGAGTGATCCGCCTACCGCATTTCTGGTTTCTTCGTATGTGGTAGCGTTGGGAGTCAGGCGAGCCGTTGAGCGTCTGGGTTTGACTATTGGTAAAGACGTATCGATCATAATTCACGATGATGAACTATCGTATTTTGATAACAGCGGCGTAACACCTCAGTTTACTGCCACGCGTTCTTCGGTCAGAAATGCAGGCGTTAAGGCGGCAACCATGTTGATCGAAAAAATACGCAATCCTGACAATCCGCCTGAGTCTCACATGATGGAGACACAGCTGGTGATTGGCTCATCGACCGGGCCGTGTTGCAGATAGGGCCGTGTTGCAGCCAGGGCCGTGCCCGCAGCCAGGGCCGTGCTGCAGATAGGGCCGTGGCAGGCAATTGCTTTACCGCTCATCCGCTGTTGAATATCGCGGAAATTCGATCTGGCACAGACTTAAACTAAAATAGAGAGTTTCATGAGCACTGAGCAGCAAGCCATTGATCTGCAGGCTATTTCCGAATCACAGTTTCTGGAGCGATTTGGCGGTTTGTATGAGCACTCGGTGTGGATTGCAGAGGCGGTATGGAAGGATATCGCCTCAGCAAACAGCATCTCTGTTGAGGAATTTATCCGCCGATTGCAAAAGGTTGTTGATACGGCTGCTGAAGAGCAAAAGCTTGATTTGTTAAGGGCCCATCCGGAGCTTGCGGGCAGGGCGGCAGTGCAGGGCGATCTCACTCCTGAATCAACAGATGAGCAGTCCCGGGCGAGACTCGATTTATGCACAGAAACAGAGTTTGCGAAGTTTCATCAGCTTAATTCTGCTTACAATGCAAAGTTTGAATTCCCGTTTATTATGGCGGTGCGCAACAGCAGCCGTGAAGAAATCCTTGCTGCATTTGAAAAACGTTTGAACAATAGCAGGCAGCAGGAGTTTGATACTGCACTACAGCAGGTTCATCAAATAGCTCGCCTGCGCTTGCAGGCCGCGATTACTTCTGACTCCGCTTAAGACCATGCCAATAGATAATAATCAATCATATTCCCGTGACTTAATCGGCTATGCAGAAAGTCCGCCTGATGCTCAGTGGCCGGGCGGTGCACGTCTGGCGTTGCAGTTCGTTGTTAATTACGAGGAAGGTGGTGAGAACTGCATACTTCATGGTGATGCAGGCTCAGAGGCATTTTTGTCAGAGATCGTAGGTGCTCAATCGTACCCCGGCGTCAGGCATATGAACATGGAGTCGATTTATGAGTATGGTTCCCGCGCCGGTTACTGGCGCTTGTTGCGATTATTTCAGCGGTATAATTTTCCGGTGACGGTTTTTGGTGTTGCGATGGCGTTGGAGCGCAACCCCGACGTGGTCGAGAGTATGCTGCGTGCCAACTGGGAAATAGCCTCGCATGGTTATCGCTGGATTGACTATCAGTTTATTGATCAAGCCACTGAGCTTGAGCACTTACAGAAAGCGCTGGAAATACACCAGACAGTGACAGGCAGCAAGCCGGAAGGTTGGTATCTGGGAAGATGCAGCCCCAATACGCACCGACTGGCAGCGCAACACGGTGACTTTCTCTACAACGCAGACACTTATGCAGACGATCTGCCTTACTGGGATTACCAGTTTGATCAGCCGCAGCTGATGGTGCCATACACGCTTGATGCTAACGATATGCGCTTTGCCAGTCCTCAGGGGTTTAATTCCGGCGATCAGTTTTATCAGTATTTAAAAGACAGCTTCGATGTGCTCTATGAAGAAGGTGCCCGGACACCAAAAATGATGTCGGTAGGACTGCACTGCAGACTGATTGGCAGGCCCGGGCGTCTCGCTTCTCTGGCGCGCTTTCTTCAATATGTGGAACAGCATGAGCAAGTCTGGGTGACAACCAGACGCGACATCGCACATCACTGGCGCGCAACCTGGCCTGCAGAAATTGCAACGGCTTAAACGCTCTGTTGAGCGCGTTTAATTTATGTATGTCCTAACACGGTTACCGCAATGACATCCTATCTACTTGATTGGCTGAATCTACTCGGCCGATGGACGCACATGATCACCGGCATTGCCTGGATCGGTGCGTCGTTCTACTTTATCTGGCTGGATAATTCACTTGAAGAACCCAAAGCCAAAAGCGATTCTGATAAAGGCGTTGGTGGTGAGCTATGGTCAGTGCATGGCGGCGGTATGTATCACGCGCAGAAGTATCGAGTTCTACCAGAAAAAATGCCGGAGCATTTACACTGGTTTAAGTGGGAAGCCTACACCACCTGGCTGACCGGCATGTTTATGATGGCACTGATGTACTGGTACAGTGCCGAGATCTATACGATTGATCCGGGCGTGGCTGCGTTAAGCAAGCCGGTGGCAATAATCATTGGCCTTGCAGTGATTGGCGTTGGCTGGCTTGGCTATAACTGGCTTTGTGAGAGCAGGTTCGGTAAAAGCGAGAATCTCATGGCGCTGATACTCCTGGTAGTGCTGACACTTCTCGCTTATTTGTTGTGTCAGGTTTTCAGTGGCCGTGGCGCTTATATGCACTACGGTGCAATGCTTGGCACCATTATGGTTGGCAATGTATTCTTTGTGATCATTCCCGGCCAGAAAGATCTGATTCAGGCAAAGAAAGAGGGCAGAGACCCGAATCCCGTTCACGGTATTCGTGGTAAACAACGCTCGGTTCATAATACGTATTTTACCTTGCCGGTGTTGTTTGTGATGATCAGCAATCACTATGCAATGACATTCGGCCATCAGTACAACTGGCTGATATTAATTGGCATCACACTGATCGGTGCACTGATAAGAATATATTTTGTTGCACGGCATAAGGGTAAGGCGTCACTGATGCCGATTTTTACTGCAGTAATTATCTTGCTTGGACTGATTGTGTTAATGGCACCTCGACAATCAACGCTTGCCGACAGCGCATCGCTGCCGCCAGTGACTACCGCTGCGGTACATAAAATTGTTCAGCAACGCTGCAGCACATGCCATGCGTTGCAGCCCACGCAGCCGGGTTTTCAGGTGGCACCCAAGGCGATTGTGTTTGAAACAACCGAAGACGTGACCAGCCAGGCTGATGTGATTCATCAACAAACCGTGGTCACTCGTGCCATGCCACCCGGCAATCTGACAGCAATTACGGATGAAGAGCGGGCCAGCATTGATGTCTGGTTCAGACAACTAAAACAGATGTAATGCCGGGGCCTTGCCTGAACGGCTAACTGCTGCTGGTATCTCCAATGACGTTTCGATTGTTTTGACTGCACAGCTGATTGATTTCACGAATACAAGTCGCAAAAGTTTGAATGCCCACACACTATGACCATTGATTTTACCAATGACAGTGGTGTGCGAGCAGTCTTGTATATGGCTGTGTGCTACGATCGGCGATAAGCAGGCAGGAATACAAACTGGTGTTGCGGGTCGGCGATGCAGGCCGGTAATGCGGACTTTAAGTCTTTTTTGTAGTGCAATACTGATCTTTTGATCTAACAGCTAAATAAGCTAACCAGTCAACGTCGTGTTCTGCGAAATCAATATTTTTGTGTTACCCAGGGTCGGTATTAAAGCCTGGGAAAGGAGTTTAAATCAATGAAAAAACTATCAGTACTTCTGCTCTGCGCACTGGTCAGTGCATGTGACAGCGATGATGACGACGGTTCATCACAAGTGCTAACGCAGGATTCTGTCACTGACGGTTCATTTTTGCAGGGCTTGCAGAGTGGCCAGGCGATTGGCAGCGTTGCCGAATCTGCCGGTTTGCTGGAGACTGCTCTGAACAACAACCCCAATTTATCACTTGTCGCACAAGTGGATCATCAATCTAATGCGGCAAACAATAACCTGGAGCTACGGCCGACTCGAGTAACACTCTTCGGCAATCCTGCGCTCGGTACACCGTTAATGCAAATCAATCAGCTTGCAGGGCTGGATTTGCCGCAGAAGATGTTGATCTGGGAAGACGAAGCCGGGCAGTCTTTTGTTGCTTACAATTCGGCTGACTATCTGAATGCACGGTACGAGCTTACTGAAGTTACCGAAGAGCTAACCACTATCAATGGTGCACTTTCGAATCTTGCCGGTGCTGCTGCGGGGCAGGCAATCGTGACAACTGATTCGAATCTTCCAGAGTCTAAAGAAGGTATTATCACGGTAGAAAGTGAAAACGATATGGCGACCACTATCGTTAACCTGCGCAACGCAATCGAAGCGACAGGAACGTTAACAACAGTAACTGAAGTTGATCACAGCGCCAATGCCACATCGGTTAACCAGCAGCTCAATCCTACCTACCTGTTCATTTTTGGTAATCCGAATCTTGGAACACCACTGATGCAATCCGGACAGTCAATCGGTATCGATCTGCCACAGAAGATGCTGGTATTCGAAAATGGCGAAGGCTTTGTGTCTGTCGCTTACAATGATCCATCGTACCTGGCTGAAAGACATGGTATCGATGATCAACAGGGAATTATCGCTACAGTCACCAACGCGCTGGCGAATCTGGCAGCAGCTGCCACTGCAGCGCCACAGTAAACTGAAACCAGAAAAATCAGGCAGCTTGTTAAAGCAAATTGGCGTGAAACTCAGGGGCCGTAATGGCCCCTTTTTTTGGTGAGCCGAGCATGGCACGATGCGTCATGATTGGCGTTTATCAAGTGGTAAGTGAAAGCGAACCACGAAGTGACTTGAGGTGAAAGCCCTCCGGGAGGCTTGATAACCATGAACCCATGGCTGAGCAGCAAGTGCACATCGTGAAGTGTTTTGCGAAGGAAGCTGTAGGCAAAGCTCGGGATCTGACGAACAGGAACATGGGTGGAGCGGCTTGTGCCATGCGTTTTAAAAATGGAACATGTGTGCCACCCGGTTGGTCGGGAGTAGTGTCACATGCAGATAAGCGCTCAAAGTAAAGTCTGGTTTGTTTTCAAGGTTTACTGCTGCTAATGGGCTGTTTGGAAAGTTCGGTAACACTTTTCTTCGCCACAGCCGCGTTAACCATAGTTGATAAAAAATGGCTCGACGTAGGCCCTGCTATGCCTGCGTTTTTTCAGCGCAAGCCCAGCCGACCGTGGCTGTGAAAAGTTTGTTACCGAACTTTTCCGCACAGGCCACTAGCCGGAACTAACTGTAAGCTCAACAATAAACAACTATGAAGTAGTGGCTTTATTCATTAAAAAAAGTCCTGTCGCGCTCCCTCTACCAGCACCTCAGCCGCGCAAGTGTTAATGAATGTGACAGGGCGCATGCTGCATTATCGTCAGTAACTTTGCTGCGGCACAGCAGACGCAATAGCTCGCACCAGTGAATTCTGTTCTTAGCACTGATCTTAAAAAAACCAGGCTTTCAGGTAAGTACTTATCAGAGAAAACGGCGAATAAAGACGCCACAGCGCAATGCCTGTTTACATTTATTCAAAATCTGAAAATCTGTTCGTTAGGAAGAACTCAGCAAGTTCACGGTGTACGAATGTCTATCATACGCTAGTCGCGTTTAGCGGGCGTCAAATGTTTGTTCATTGGAGCTGCAAAAGATGGTTACTCCCATTGCAGCATATCCTCGACACTCTGTTAAATAATGTTAAACGTTGGTGTGCTATGCCACTGCAATGAATGAAGGATAAGTACTGCAATACTCCAGCTTAGCTTCAAGAAATGATGAGCATCAATTAGCAAGGTTAGTGAATTTCTGCGGTACATCTTCAAATGTTGGACTATAACTAGCGTTGTTACGTTCAAGGGTGCTCATATGGCGTAGGCAGTCAGCCAATGATTATCATGAGCTAGCTGGACACCAGCGATAGTTTTATTGCCTCTAGTTTTTTTTATGTTTGCCGTAGCAGCCGGAATACTGACAGTATTTCTCCGCATGATACTTAACGGGTCATATCTGCCCGTGCCGTAGGTAGAGCTACAAAGTTCACTGTGTCGGGAAGCGGCACATAGTGCCGGTGGGAATACAAGTTACCTGCCCGATTACAGTGCTTAATGTGGCATTAATCTGGTATGCACTCGGTGAATATTGTCATGTTGTTAGAAACGCGACCAGCGTTTCTGCCAATTAGCGCGTCGTCACCTCTATTGGGATAGCCATGTTTAAAGCAGTTAGGTTTATAAAGATTACAGCATCTTCCTTCCTGATGACTGTAGCGGTGAGTAGTAATTTCGCAGTTCCGTCTGTATCTCATGCGCAGATCTCCGTCGATGATACGGATGGAGATGGCATCATCGATATCGATGATATCGATGATGACAACGATGGAATTCTCGATATAAATGAGAATGCTGTCCTTGTCGGTGCGACTCTGGATCAAGTGGGGCCGTTACCTGCAAGTGCATTTGTCGCCGGTGGTGGTGTGGTACCGGATGGTGTTCAGGGTGTAAGACTTTTTGACAATACTGGCAGTTTCTTTCTCGATATTTACGAAGGCCCGAATACATCTTCCACTGTGAGCTTTGGCATCAACACGTCAACAGGACAAATAAGTGGCAGTGGTATTGACGACACGGAGGTGGTAGAACTCATTTATACCACCGAGAACTCGCCTGAGTTCTGGCGTTTAAAAGCATTCTCGGTTTTGGATATAGACAGCTTGACCGCTGGCCCGCGGGATATAGACGTGCGTGACTCATATGCCTGGTCTGAACCTGGTACCTGGGCGGCCATTGGCTCCCCGGCTGGTGCGACAGTTTCTGTCGATACCACAGCACCGGATGCAGTGGGCAGTTTCGTAGTTCCTGACCCTGACGGCGGTGGTCTTGACATTATCGGGCAGTTCTCTCAGGTGACAGCCATTGATCCGACGCTGTCGGATGTGTATCTGAACATGGTTGGTCCGGCAAATAATCACAATGTTGATTTTGAGTTCGTGTCCAAAACTCAAACAGCCAGCCTGTTTGTTTTTAACTCTGGCGCCGGTGGTATGTTTTTCTCGTTCTTCCCGCAGATAGATGTGGAAGCACAGAGACACCAGGGAATAGACACCGATTCTGATGGAGTGCCTGATCACCTTGACCTCGACAGTGACAATGATGGTATCAGTGACATGCTGGAGTCCGGCGCTACTGCCGCTCTACTGGCTGCTGATATCAATGGTGATGGAACGATTGACAGCACCGAAGGTGTGGATGCAGATCAGGATGGTCTTTGGGATGTGTTTGATCAGAATACAGCGAGTATTGAAGAGTCTCTGTCTGTTGGTATTGTACCGGTAGACACTGATGGTGATACGGTAATTGATGCGATCGATCTTGATTCTGATGACGACGGTATTCCAGATACTGTTGAGTATCGCCCTACCGCAGCATACGCTGCTAATGACGGTGATGTCAGTAATGATGATACCGACGGTGATGGCGTTATTTCATTGTTTGATAGTGGTACCACTCGCGGTGGTGATTTCCTGGTACCGCAGGATTTTGATGGCGATGGCATAGCGGATTTTCTGGACTCAGACAGCGATAATGATAACGCACCAGATAGTGTTGAAAGAGGTGTCGGAAACTTTGCTGCCACGTATACTGATCCGGATGGCTCAGTCAATTCTCCCTCGACCGTGCTTCAGGAAACAGACGGTGACGTTGCGACCACTGGTGACGTAGATTATCGCGACACAGATGATGATAACGATGGTATAGCTACATCGTCTGAGGTCGGTGGTTCAGGTTCGCCCGTTGACACTGATGGAGATGGCATTCCAGACTACGATGAGACCGATTCAGATAACGATGGTATTCCAGATGCACTGGAAGGTGATGGTGATAGTGACGGAGATGGTATACCTGACTACCAGGACACGGATTCAGATAACGATGGTATCCCTGACAGCGTGGAAGGCCAGGCTTCTGGTGTGGATACAGACGGTGATGGCATTGATGACGCGTTTGATGTTGATCAGACTGGTGGCACCGATGCAGATGGCGATGGTGTAGACGACGCGCTCGAAGCTTCTGATACCACAGATACAGACGGTGATGGTATCGCTGATGTACATGATGCAGATTCCGATGGTGACGGTGTGCCCGATGCCATGGAAAATGCGGGTGACACAGACGGTGATGGCATACCTGATTATCTGGACACAGACTCAGACAACGACGGTATTCCTGATGGTGATGAGGCAGGGGCCACTGGAACTGACTCTGATGGCGATGGTATAGATGACGCTTTTGATGTTGATATAACAGGTGGTACAGATGCCGACGGAGACGGCGTTGATGATTCTGCAGAGGCCACTGGAGGCATTGACACCGACGGAGACGGTACACCTGACCAATACGACTCTGATTCCGACGGTGATGGTATACCGGACGCTGTTGAAAGCGGCACATCCGGAACACCGACAGATACCGATGGCGATGGGATACCTGACCATCTTGATGCAGATTCAGACAACGATGGTATTCCAGATACCTTAGAGCCAGGTGATACTGATGGCGATGGCATTCCTAACTATCTTGATAACGATTCAGATAATGACGGCATCAATGATGGCGTAGAGGCACAGGTTGCTAACGTCGATACTGATGGCGACGGTATTCGTGATGAATACGATGTAGACGCCACCGGTGGTGTTGATGCCGATGGTGACGGTGTAGACGATGCGTTCGGTGCATCCAACACACTGGACACTGATGGTGACGGCATACCAGATGCGCTCGATGCTGATAGCGACAACGACGGCGTACCAGATGCCATTGAGGGTAACGTTGATACAGACGGTGACGGAATTCCCGATTACCTGGACACTGATTCAGACAACGACGGTATTCTCGACGGTGTCGAAGCACAGATAAGCGGTACAGACTCTGATGGCGATGGCATCGATGATCTGTTTGATGTTGATGTGACCGGAGGTGTAGACGCCGATGGTGACGGTGTTGATGACGCTATAGAAGCGACTGGCACTATTGATACTGATGGTGATGGCACACCGGACATGCTTGATGTTGACGCTGATGGTGATGGCATCCCGGATACGCTGGAGCCAGGTGATACCGATGGTGATGGCATTCCGAACTATCTTGATACCGATTCAGACAATGACGGTATTAACGATGGTGTAGAGGCACAGGTCGCCAATGTAGATACCGATGGTGATGGTATTCGCGATGC
>CALLLW010000091.1 GCA_938007995.1 uncultured Granulosicoccaceae bacterium
TCAGTGGAAATATCGCTAAACAGGTCGCTTGATCGAGCGAGAAACGTGGCTCGCCACGTGCCGAGCTTGATCATGCGAGATGTGACGCGATATTTTCATCTGATGGTGAATAGACACTCCGCCAATATTGAATTGAACCAACCAAATTTAATACTTGAAACTATGCATACGGGCATTTGCTCATTTTTATCGAGTCGCCTTTTGAATAATGCAGGCTAGACTCCGCCAATAAAACCGGCCGCTCTTGCGTAAGCCAGAATACCGGTCTCATCATCAAAAATCCCTCGATAGAACATTTCTGCAGCAACATACAGCAGCACAATAAGTCCCAGCCATGATATCCATGGGTAGCGTGTTAAGAGCTTCATGATCAGTGTGGCAGCAAATGCCATTAAAAGAATTGCCAGTGCCAATCCAAAGATCAGCTTGTTGCTGTCACCATCTGCGATTGCCGCTACTGCCAGTACGTTATCCAGAGACATAGAAACATCAGCAATAGTAATTGCGATCAGTGCCTGACCCAGTGTGCGGCGTGGCGCACCCTCAGCATCCACCTCACCTTCTTCAACCAGCGCATGACGCTGCGAGCGGATCTCGGTATACAAGCTCCAGCAAACCCAGAACAGCAACAGCGAACCGACAAACAATAAACCCGGCACACCGAGTAACTTGGTTGCGATAAGCGCAAACACAATTCTCAGCAACGCTGCGATCACCATACCAAACAGAATGGCCTTCTTTCTTTGATGGGCCGGCAGGCCTGCTGCCGCCATACCGATTATCAGCGCGTTGTCGCCAGACAAAACGATATCGGCAATAATTATTTGCCCCAGATCAAGAATATTCTCTAGCATATTTATAAATTACTGATTGAAGGTTATCGCCACAATAGTAGCTGATCAAAACACCCGCCGAGAAAGGCGTACGTTGATGTAATAAGAAAGTGCATTCGGATTGTTGGTTATTGGCAACCGGCATCGCTGCATAAAGACTGAAAAAATTTATAACACCGGCCTGAACTCTCTCAGACCGGGAGCAAAAGTATTTCGTTACAGCAAAGCTTTGCCGGGTGCAGGTAAAGGCAGGAGTGCTACCCTCCCATCACTTTCGGCAACCACAGCACAAGTTGCGGGAATATAAAGATCAGGATCAGCCCAACAAGCTGCACCAGCATAAACTGCATCATGCCAAGATAGATGTCTTTTAAATCCCAGTTCGGCACAACGCCTTTTAAGAAATACGCTGACAGCGCGACTGGCGGTGAAAGCCACGCGGTTTGAAGATTTACTGCCACCAGAATGCCGAACCAGACCATCAGGTCATAACGCTCAAGGCCATGCACTGACAGCGCCTCAACCGTTGGCAGCAGAATCGGTACAACGATCAGCACAATCGGCACCCATTCCAGAGGCCAGCCCAACAAAAAGATCAGCGCCATCACCAAAAGCAGAATGAGGTAAGGAGACATTTCCAGACCCAACAGCATTTCAGTCATCATCTTCGGTGTTCCAAGTGCACTGAACTCTGCACCGAAAAAGTTGGAAGCCGCCACAAGGAACATGATCAACACCGTGATCTCAAGCGCTTTAACTAAACTATCAAAAAAGCTTTTTATAGAGAACTTGCGATAACCGATGGACAGCAGAATTGAACCAAACGCACCCATAGCAGCGGCTTCAGCCGGAGTCGCAAAACCAAGAAGAATTGAACCCAGAGCAAACGAAATCAGAATCGTGGGTGGCATTAGCCCGGCAAAAAATTCGTTCCACAAATCTGAGAAATAGAAATCACCACCAGTAGCCTTGTCATAGATAGGTCTGCCCAAAAATGCCAGCAACAGAATGAACGCCGCGAATACAATCGACCAGATCGGTAACCCGTCACCCATATTGGCGATAATCATGTACAGGTGAAACAAGACCGCAATCGGCACAACAGCTCGCAGGATACCTGTGCTTCGATAAGCGGCATACGCAAGCGCCGTTGTTGCCAGCATAACGACCAGACCACCGAATGGCATCAGCCCGGCAAAAGCACCGCCAATACCGAGACCAAAGATACGGCATAAAGTCAGAATACCGAGACAGATCAACGCCACCTCTGCACCGTAAAAACGCGAGGTTTGTGGTTGATCTTCTTCGGCGAGAATGGGCCCAAGACTCGGGTTAAGCCAGCAGCGTCCAAGTGTGTAAATTAAATACAGCGAGGCAAGCAACGCACCGGGTATAAACGCACCACGGAAAAGATCAAGCGTGGAAACTTCTAACACAGGCCCCATTACAATCAGCATGATTGATGGCGGGATCAGAATACCGAGCGTACCGCCCGCGGTTATCGTACCGGCCGCGAGTTTGACGTTATACCCAGACCGGCTCATCGTTGCACCAGCCATAATGCCGAGCAGTGTCACCGATGCCCCTACAATCCCGGTTGCAGCAGCAAAGATAGTTGAAACAATTAATACCGCGATAAACAGCGCACCGCGCACCCGCGCCATTATCATCTGAATTGAAGCGAACAACCGTTCCATCAATCCAGCAGCCTCCATAACAATACCCATCAACACGAACAAAGGCACAGCCATTAGCTGATCGTTCAGCATGGTTGAGTTGGTGTTTAACGTCATCAGCAGCGTAGTGAGCTTAAAATTTGCCCCCCATATGCCAAATACAAAAGCCAGAAAGATTAGCGTGAAGGCAATCGGAAAGCCGATAAAGATTACAAACAACATCGCCGCCAGCATGATTAAACCGATAATCGGCTTCGGCAGATTCGGCCGCGCACTCATTAAGTCAGTAAACCATGCGCCGCCCGGCACGATGTCAGGCGTGAAAACCGCCAGCACCAGCCAGAGCAGAAACAATAGATAGATCGGTAAAAATCGAACAAACCAGCGCTCGCGCGCCTTGCCCATCTTATGGAAAGCACGGAAAATCTCGGGGATGCCCTGCAGTGTCAACAGGAAAGCCCCTACTGGCATGGCCAACCGCGCCGGCCACAGCAATGGCCCCCAGGCACTATCCACCTGCATGGTTTCACCAGCGGTGAGCGTTGCTTTGAAGGCCGACCACATACCGATTGGCATGTCACCGACACTCGCCGCCATTCGAAGCGCTTCCCACCACTCACCGAAAGAAACATTTGACCCGGCAAAAGATGTCCACCAAAACTTGGCCGAGACGATCGTAAAGAACAGCATCGACGGCATAAAAAACAACAGGTACAGCGTTGCGTCAACCGTTGCCTGCGTCTTGTTCGACCAGAACCGATACAGGAAATCTGCACGAATATGAACACCACGCATCAAACCGTAGCCCGCAGCCGCCATAAACAGCACACCTGCAATCATGCGGCTGGTGTCATACACCCATAGCGTGGGTCCGAGGTTCAGCGATCGGGCAAGGTCTTCGAAGCCCGCATTTTGCAGAATCGTGAAGGAGTTGCGCGAGATCACCTCGAAAACCACCACAGCAATCAAAGGCACCAGTAGCAGCGCGATTACCTGACCTGCGCGGTAGTTGAGTTTGTCGATAGCAGCTGTGATGGGTCGCTGCCAGGCCGTCATATCTTCAGGTGTTTCACCCGGAGCTTCAGCACGTCTTTCGGCGATAAGCTCGTCCGCGATCTCCAGATCGTCCGGATTCGGTTCTTCAGCCATTTAGAATTCCTTCGCGGGATGGTGTTGATATCCGCGTGGTCTTTACCGCAATGTGTTCGCCACGGCTCCGAAAGAGGTAACCACAGGCGCATGGTGGGTTTTATTTTGAGGTAATTTCTTCACTTTGGAAGAACAGACGGGCTCTGTATAAGAGCCCGCGCTGAGTAGAGTTTTCAGTTTGTGCACAGGGCCAGGCGTTAACCTGCTTAACACCGAGCCCTGCTGAACTGAATTACTTCAGTGTGTCGGCGTGCGCCTTACCCAGACTGGCGTTAGAGGCCTGCGCACCTGCCCAGAATGGCACAGCGATGTCAGCGAAGTCTTTTTGTGACTGCCAGACTTCAGCAAAAAACTCGTTTTCATCAGCAGCTTTCTGCAACGCGTTTTGTGCAGCGGCCATATACTCGGTGAAGTATTCAGCCGGAGTATCTTCGAGAATCACGCCATGATTATCTGTCAGGTCTTTAAGCGCTTTGCCGTTTTCATAAATACGGTAAGACATAGACTTCGACAACGATGCGTTGGCCGCCACTTCAATTGCCTTCTTTTCAATGTCGGTCAGGTCATTGTAGACATCCAGATTAAGATACAAGTCAGCGTTTACGACCACCTGGTGTAAGCCCTGCAGGTAGTAGTGCTTGAGCACTTTCTGGAAACCGAAAACAGAATCAGGCTTCGGGCAGCACCACTCAGCCGCGTCGATTGTGCCTTTTTCAAGTGCAGGAAGGATGTCACCACCACCCATTGCAACCGCTGGTACACCGATGTCAGCGTATGCGGCACCCACCATGCCGGGAGGCGCACGAAAGCGCATTTTGCGGAAGTCGTCCATTGATTCAATTGGCTTAGGGAACCAGCCCAGTGCTTCAGGCCCTACCGGCTGCAGCATAAAACCTTTGACATTAACACCCATCTCACCCCAAAGGCGATCATAAAGTTCTTTACCACCGCCGTACTGGAACCAGCTCAGGAACGCGATGTTGTCCATGCCAACGCCCGCGCCCGCCACAGGGGCACCGAACAGGTTTGCTGCGACGTGCTTGCCGCCCCAGTAGTGAGTCCAGGCGAATCCGGCTTCAACCAGACCGGCATCAACCGCGTCCATGATGTCACGCGGGCCCACGACCGCACCGGCAGGCAGTACTTCAATAGTGACTGAACCGCCGGTGAGATCCGAAACGTCTTTGGCGAATTCTTTCAACATGAAGACTTCGTCAGCGGTGTCAGAAAGTACCGACTGTACGCGGATGGTCGTTTCAGCCTGAGCGACTGAGCTCACCGCCATCGATACACCCAGTGCGGCCGCGCTGAGTAGTTTGAAAAGTTTCATAAATCCTCCAGAGATAGTTTGTGATCAAAAGACAGGCGGTCAGTTGTAAGCGCTTACATGCTCCCGCACATCTCAAAGTCTCGTTAGACCTTGTCTTGAATGGTCGCGGAGAGGGTAAATAATGTCAATAGAAAACAAACCCGACAGCGCCTTATGTCGCTGCTATGTACGAAGTCGAACACTGGTCTTTGCTATTGAACTGATCTGGGCCAACTGGAATGGGTCAACTGGATTGGGTCAACTGGATTGGGTCAACAGAAAGTGATTCATGCAGGGTCGTTTTAAAGAAAGCCGCCTGCTCAGCCAAACCCGTTACAGGCCAAAGTGTGAGCATCGGCAAACCCGCGAACCAGCACAGCCGTATCGGTGTTCATTGCAAAAAGATGGAAATCCGGCAGCGACTCCAGCAACGGCATAATCTCTCCGAAGCGTGATTCCATGGCAGTCATTATCGATCTGAATTGATCAGTGCTGCGATCAATTAATTCTACAGTTGCACTGTAAGTCACGCGCTTGCGGGCATGCAGATTTTCAGCCTCCTTTTCGTTTTCAATAAACAGCAAGCTCGCTTTAGGATTGGATTTTAGATTACCCGTGTGCAGCGACAGATCACTTAAAAAAACATAAAGCCTGCCTTCAACAATCACAAAAGGTGAATAGCTAATTTCCGGAATAGCATCCCTACTACTGGTTGCCATCAGCACCGTTCTAAAGCTATCAACAAGATGCGTAATATCTGTCTGTAAGTCCTGGCTCATTGCCAGCTCTCCATTGGAACAATTGTAGATAGTAGCGACACTTCAACACACTATAAAAAATACAAAGGCAAGGTTGCTATGATTTAACTCACGTTGCAACAGAGCTACATGAGTATTTGCATAAAATCCAACACTCCGGTTGATTTCGTGTATTTTCAGCAAGTAGCGGCATCACTGTCAAAAAGTACATCGGTCACTGCACCAAGCCGAACCAATGCGGTAATTCACAGTCACATGGCTTATTTCTTATGACCGACAACGCTAACCACAGAGCCAGAACACGCAGCATAGTGCTGTTAATTATGGCTGAAATCGCTGCAATGAGTCTCTGGTTTGTCTCTGCCGCTATCCTTGGCGACATGGCGCGGGAGGCAGATCTTTCCACCGGCACACAGGCTGCCATGTCAGCATCTGTGCAGGGTGGTTTTGTAATTGGTGCGTTGTTGTCTGCCCTGTTTGGTTTGGCAGACCGCTACGAACCTCGTTACGTACTAAGTTTATTTGCGCTGCTGGCAGCTATTGCAAACGCCCTGCTGCTGATAGCACCACCCGGCAGTGGCGCCTCTATTTTGCTGCGCGGTCTGACCGGTGCCTGTTTAGCCGGCGTCTATCCGGTCGGCATGAAGATCGCCGTTGGCTGGAGCCAGCGCAGTCGCGGATTACTGGTTGGGCTGCTGGTCGGCGGTCTGACCCTGGGCTCTGCTGCACCGCACCTATTGTCGTATCTCGGCGGTACAGACTGGCGCATCACAGTTATTGCCGCATCAGCGCTTTCACTGCTTGCTGCCGTTTTAATTTTGAAAACCGAAAACGGGCCTTATCACAGCAAGCAAACGAAGTTCGATATCTCTGCATTAGCGCAAGCGTGGACCAACCCCTCAATCAGAAGAGCCTACGGTGGCTATCTTGGACACATGTGGGAGCTGTACTCTATGTGGGCATGGATCGCCGTGGCACTGGCGGTCAGCTTTGCCAGCCAGCTGCCGCAGAATGAAGCAGATCAACTCGCCAAACTCGTCACCTTTATTGTTATCGGCCTTGGTGCGGTCAGCTGTCCGCTGGCAGGTTACATCGCTGATCGTATCGGCAAAGCTGAACTGACTATCCTTGCCATGGCAATAAGTGGTTCAAGTGCACTTTTATTTGCACTGACATTCGGCGATAACATCTGGTTAACCATCGCCATCGCAGCGATCTGGGGCATCACCATCATTCCAGACTCCGCACAGTTCTCCGCGCTGGTGGCTGACTATGCTGAACCCGCAAAGGCAGGCTCCCTGATGACACTTCAAACCGCTCTTGGATTTGCTTTAACAACCATTACTGTACAACTATCGCCATGGGTGGCAGCGCAGGTTGGCTGGCCGGTATTGATGGCAACACTGGCGCTGGGGCCAGCTTTTGGCATCTACTCTATGTGGCAACTGCAACGAAAATTTCAAACAACTGACCGTCTACCAACCCAATAGCTAATAGCCAAAGCCAATTATGACAGACCCGAAGTTACTCGTATTTGCTGGTAGCACCAGAACTGCTTCTCTTAATAGCAAGCTTGCTATAGCTGCAGCGGACATTGCCCGACAATCCGGTGCTTCTGTGACCGTTGCTGATCTTGCAGACTATCCGGCAGCGATCTATAACGGTGATGACGAAGACGCCAATGGCATACCGCAGTCCATTCGCGATCTTAAAAAACTGATGCAGCAACAAGATGGGTTTATTGTTGCAACACCTGAATACAACGGCCACATTCCTCCATTACTCAGTAACATGTTCAGTTGGGCATCACGACCGGAAGGTGATGAAAAAGGCAAGGTCGCGTTCGATGGTAAAAAGGCCGCCATAATGGCAGCATCCCCGGGTGGTCTCGGTGGCATTCGAGTCATACCGCGCTTACGCGACACACTCGCCGAACTCGGCGTTGTTGTAGTACCGGGTTTTGTTACTGTACCTAACGCTGCAGCTGCATTGGATGGAGACGACCTCGATGAAAAACTTGCAAGCAGCATTAAACGCCTGACTGATAGACTCATAGCAGCCTGTCAGTAGCCAGACCAATCAATCAGCATTAATCAACACGCATCAATCAACCAATAGGAAGCCTTACAATGACTGGAAAAGCAATATTTGCCGGTGGATGCTTCTGGGGTATGCAGGATCTTATTCGCAAGCTACCCGGTGTTAAATCTACGGTAGTGGGTTACACGGGTGGCGATGTACCCAACGCAACTTATAGAAACCATGGCACACATGCCGAAGCGATAGAAATCGAATTTGATCCCGCTCAAATCAGTTATCGCAAGTTACTGGAATTCTTCTTCCAGATCCATGATCCCACCACCCTCAACCGGCAAGGTAACGATAGAGGTATGTCATATCGATCCGCAATCTACTACTGTAATGAACAGCAAAAACTCACTGCAAAAAATACCATTGCCGATGTCAACGCATCCGGCATCTGGCCTGGCGCTGTAGTTACTGAAGTTCAGCCAGCCGGAGAGTTCTGGATCGCTGAACCTGAACATCAGGATTATCTCGAGAGAATTCCAAACGGCTACACCTGTCACTTTCCGCGAGCTGACTGGGTGCTACCAAAAGTCGAAGCCTGACAGGTCCACTCCAGCGATATGCCCAAGACTTCACGTTGCATCTCAACGCATAGACATCCACCTGCAAGTAGACAGGCAGGCTAATCAGCAAAACCGAAAATCAGACTCGGCTCACACAATCAAGTAAGCCGTTGAACAACGCCAATGCAGAGTCCTCACTTTAAACAAGGCCAGCTGTCTAAACAGCTGGTCTATCGTTATACTCCGCGCCAGTTTTCGAAGCTGCCTTCAGTACTGACAGTTTCAACGCCAATACTTGTAACCGGTCTTTGTTATGAATCTGCTATTGCTAGCGCATCGAGTACCTTATCCGGCTGACAAAGGAGAAAAAATACGCACGTTCAACAATCTTGCGTACCTTGTCAAGCAAGGCCACACAGTGACTGTTTTTACCCCGCTGGAAAACAGCCACGATCTACGCTACGCAAATCAATTGTCAGAAAAACTGAATGTTACTGTTGCGCATTCTAAACTCACCAGACGCACTGCTCGCGTATTGAAAGGTCTGTCGTCAGGCCAGGCACTCAGTGTAACTAACTTCTACTCGGCAGAGCTGCAGCAGCAGCTATGTGCTGTTTTACTTGCGGAAAAGCCCGACTCCATACTGTGCACCAGCTCAGCGATGGCAAAGTATGTTTTCCACCGTGAAGCGGCAGCAATTATTAAGCGTCAGAAAATTCGCCTGGTCATGGACTTTATTGATCTGGACTCTTACAAGTGGCGCCAATACGCAGAACGCAGCGTCTGGCCACTGTCACTCGTTTATAAACGTGAAGAAAAACTGCTATCAAAACTTGAATCAAAAATATTAGATCGTTTTGATGCCAGTTTGTTTGTTACTAAAGAAGAAACCGAGCTTCTCAACAAGTACAACAAAACACCCTCAAATGTTTGCGTAGTGGGCAACGGCGTTGATCGAGCGTCTTACTACCCTGCTAAAAATAGCCAGCCAGCGCCCGAACAACGCTTGCTAAGCAAAGATTCCCCCATATTGCTGTTCACCGGTGTAATGGATTATTTTCCCAATGAGGATGCAGTGTCGTGGTTTGCCAACACTGTATGGCCGGAAGTCTACGCAGCGCATCCTGACGCAAAGTTTAAAATAGTGGGCATGCGCCCCGGGCGTAAAGTCAGGCAGCTCGCTCAGCATAAAGGCATAGAAGTGACTGGTTATGTTGAGAACATTCTCCCGTACTACCAACAAGCTGACTTTCTCATTGCGCCGTTTCGCGTAGCACGCGGCATTCAAAACAAAATTATTCAGGCAATGTCATGTGGCCTTCCTGTTATCTCGTCACCCGAAGGCGCTGCCGGCATAAACTATATCAACAACAAACACTTGGTCGTTGTTGAACAAGCCAGCAAATACCTCGCTGCAATCGATGACCTGTTAACCAACAAAGAGAGCTATCAATGTATGAGTCGAAGTGGCATTGAATTGGTAACAAGTCAGTACTCGTGGGAAGCCGCGAATAATAGGCTGTCAAAAATTCTTATGGGTGACTTAACCTACACCTGACCGACTGACACATCCGTTTCTATTTACTGAGTTTAATCTCGCTTACACCATGTGGTTAAAGACAGCTTGCCAAACTACCTGGTGATCCGTTGCTCGAACAGGCTGATCATTTCAGCATAACCGCGATCACGGGCATGCTGCAAAGGTGTAACCCCCTGTCTGTCGCCAATACTTTGATCAGCTCCTGCCTGCAGCAGCAAGCGAACTGTCTCTGTGTGATCAGCTCCGCCATCACCAAGTACAACCGCTTCTATTAAAGCCGTCCAGGCCAAATTATTCACATGATCAAGTGGTGCTTTGTATTCGATCAATAATTCAACTGCCTGATGGTGTCCCAGATGAGCAGCAGCAATCAGTGCCGTACCGTCATAACGGCTGGTGACATTACCTGCACTGGCACCTGACTCAAGCACCGTGCGCAACACCTCTATATCATTCGCCACGGCAGCAATTGTGACAACATCATAGGCGTCATTTTCCAGTGCGTTTAAATCAGCACCTGATTCTGCCAACGCCATCAAAACCTCATGATGAGATGCAAACGCTGCAACGTGCAACGCTGTTCTGCCTGCAGAATCTTTGCTATGCAAATCAGCACCGGCATCGAGCAGTGATTGTATCGAATCTACATCGCCTTCATGCGCTGCCTTCAGCAGGCCCTCGTAACCGCTGGCTTCCTGCGCTGATGGAGCAGTCTGCGCTTGAACAGACCCATACAAAAAAAGCGGGTAACTGCTCACCCCCTTGCCACATGTCAATTGAGTAAACAAGCTTTTATCAGTAACAGTTGTACTGCAACATGAGTTGTGCCCAGCGTCAACACCACATCGATTCGAGAAGAACTTGCGAGCGCCGAAGAGCAGCTAG
>CALLLW010000092.1 GCA_938007995.1 uncultured Granulosicoccaceae bacterium
TAAGCAATTGGCG
Source organism: uncultured Granulosicoccaceae bacterium (assembly GCA_938007995.1). Taxonomy (GTDB): domain Bacteria; phylum Pseudomonadota; class Gammaproteobacteria; order Granulosicoccales; family Granulosicoccaceae. The sequence continues at coordinate 14 of CALLLW010000092.1, forward strand.
TAGGTGGCTCGATTGCATTGCGGGTGCTTGTGTCACGCAGATTTCGTTTCGCCGCAATTTAGGCGGTAGAAATACTCGGAAAACTCCCAATCAATACGCCTGCTGAGTTTATTTTTCAGCAGGCTCTACTTAGCTGGCGCGATGCAATAAACAGCATAAGCAGCCCGACAAAACCTCCCACAAATGATACCTGGAGTAACAATTCCAGCGAGCTCCAGTCAGCCTCGGTGCTATTGTTTACCAATAGAGAAAACGCCCACAGTATCAGTGCAAACACCAGTCTGCCAGCCAGGCTTTGTAGCGAGAGAAAAGTCGCGCGTTGATGGTTTGCTATCAGTGGTGCAATAGCCGCATTTACCGGTGCCGTTGCGATTGCCATCGGGCCACTGCGCAGGATGATGATTAGCGCAATTGCCGGGTGTAGCACCAGCGCCATGACTGTCACGATAGCCAGTTCCACTGCCGCTGCAATAAGCAACAAACTGGTCAGTCCAAGCCAGCGAGTGAGGCGTATGCTGTAGGCCGATGCAAGAGCTCCCACCAAAGCCGTAAGAGCGAAAATGGTTCCCGCCATTGCGGGTGCGCTGCTAACAACCAGCGATCCATTGTTTTCCAACAGCCGCAAGTAAGGCTGATAAAACTCGTAAGGAATGTGTACCAGTGCTGTCATGTAAACGGAATACAGAAACAGCCAAAGTAGCAGCGGCTGACGAAGCCTTTCAACACAGCCACTGAGCTGGGCAAAGAAAGTGTTGGTTGGCTCTGTGTTGTCATCTACAGCTGGCTCTCGAAATAACACCACCAGATACAATGTAGACGTCGCTGTTAGTAACGACAGCCAGTACGGCCACGCCAGATCAACGCTGCCGAGAAACCCGCCGGCAAGCGCTGCCACTGCGGTAGCGGTAAAGCCGTATTTGCCGGCAGTCGCTTCGCGGTCGCCATATTCTTCAGTACGTCCAAGTGTTTGCAGCGATTCAAAGTGCAGCGCAGTATCGGTTCCTGAGCGGAATGCCATATTGACAGCAATTAGTATCTGGCCGACTGCAAAGCCGGTAAACCCGTCAGCGTTTAGAAAGCACAGATAGGCTGACACCAACGTTACTGCGGCAATCGACAATGTGCGTTTTCTGCCTGCAATGTCGGAAAAATAGCCAGATGGCACTTCAAGGATCACCACAGCAATGTAGTAAATCGCTTCCAGCAGTAATACTTCAGACAGTGTCAGTCGTTCACTGAAAAACAGGAAAAATATTGGCAACCATGCCATCGCATCCGACATGGCGCGAAAAACCGGATAGAGCGTAATATTTCGTTCGGCAGATGCTGTCACTGTGAATGCTGCGTGAGTGGTTGTGGCTTTTGCAGGCACTGAACGCGAGGCATGGTTTCGCGTTTTCCCACTTGAACTGAGTCTGCGTGGCGGAAACGCCGCACCATCGTGCGCCATGGCGCGTTAAAATTTCCAGAGCGCATACTTCTGGCCTGAATCCGGTCGCTATATTGGGTCGATTTCAACTGTTAATGCCATATAATGGCAGCTGAAGCGTAACTTATCCAAAACATGCGTATTGAATACTATACGCAAGGTCAGGCATGACTGTGCACAAACTTGATGAAATAAGCTCACTGGATTTATCAGAAGCGCCACGAATCGTAAAACAGAAGCGCTCTCCGGGGGCGGTCGCCGGAATATCTCTGGTTGTTGTTCTGTTGCTGGGGTTGCTGATCGTCGGGAGTTTGCCCGAATTGTCGCCAGAGGAAATTATCTCTATGGACGGCTATCAGGGAGAGCAGCCGATAACGCATATCTTCAATCTGGAGAGTCTTGAAAAAAATAGCGTGACGTCGCGTTCGCTCAACGCCGCTACAATCGCTGATCCCGATCGGCAGGAAATTGACAATGCATTGCCAATCGCAGTGACAGAGGCAATACCACCAACCGATCCGGTGATAACCCGGCCCCCGGCACAGCCGACAACCCAATCCACAGAACAGCCTACAGAACAATTCAAGGAACAACCCAAGGCACAACTGGCAGAGCAACAAGGTGAAACCGCGAGCGTCAGCTCCTCGGTTGTAACAGCTGCCGAGTCAAATCAACCATCGCGGGAGCCGGCTGTAACTACTGAAGATCTGCCGATCGCACGAACAGAGCCGGTACCGGAAAGTGTAACCGATGCGTCAGTTGAACAGTGGCAGCTGTTGCAGGAGTCTGTGCCGCAAGCCGAGCCTGTGTCTGACGCGACGGTTGAAGCTGCTATCATCAACCCCGCACCACAGCAGAAAGTGACTTCAGCCACGGCAACAACGCCAACGATTGAAGAAGCTAACGATACTGTTGTTGTCGCATCCATTGCAGCGCCTGAACCTGTGCCTTTGCCGGCTGGAGTTGCAAATGTAGCAGGTGATGTGTTGCTGGAAGATGGTGGTTTGCTACCGCTGCGCTCAGTGATTGTTGATGCAACAGAGCTGAAAGTATCGCCTGCTGAGCAGGCCGAAACGGTATTGTCATTTCCGGTGGGAGCAACCGTGAGCGTGTTTGAAACCAGCGGTGAATGGGCACACGTAGGTGCTAATGATGGATCGTCCACTACCGGCTACGTGCTGGAATCATCGCTCGGGCCGGTGCAGTAAACGACCCGGTATGGCCGGGTCGTATTATCTACATACCACCTTTAATACTTACAGACGTTCAAGCTGCCACTGCTGTTGTGCGACAAACCTGCCATTGACATACACATCCCGGTTAACTGTCAACTCAGTCTGATCAACTGACACTGTCTTGATTTCATGGATGAGTCTGACCGCTAAGAAAGGATCGTTAGTTGGTCTTCTGTTGTTGTCAACGGGCGGCTGCTGGAATCTGCGATATTTCTCATCAAAGACTAATGTACCGGGGCTCGACAGATCAACGCGAAAATTCCGGTGCCCGGTTTTCTGGCCGTGTGGATTCCACTTGAGCCCGGTTTCAAGCGAGGGATCAAGCTCGGTAACCGGTGAAAGTACAATCTGATCAAGGTTTACCTGGTCTTTGTTTTCCTGTTGAATCTCCATTACCAGTGCGCCAAGAAAGTGTTTTTCAAATTCAGCATCGACATCGAAAGTCTCTACGGTGGTAAGTGATTCCGCATCCGAGTATTGGTCGGCAATCACAACGCATCGAATATCCAGCCCGGTGCCGTGCCATCTGCCATCAATACTGCTGGTGAACTGGCGCACTTGTTCCACCGTTTCATCATTGATAAAGACAGGCTCGATGTTAAAGTAATCATCGTACTCGGCATCATTGCCAGTGACGTAGTTCTGCGGCTGGTAGATAGACCCGCACTCAATGGCCGGTGCATTAGCGATTGTTGCGATAGTGCCGTTTGCAGTTGGTGCCAGTGTAAGCGCCAAACCAACCAGACTGGTCAGCGTAACGGTGGATATCCATAATGTGGTGCTGCGCATCTGCAGTCTCCCGGAAAAATACCCGGTGGAGACTATCTGAAGCAGATTGTCAGTTCTCTGACACAGTCAGCCTAATCAAACATCCAGCTACTATTGTGAGTCACATCTCACAGGAACTGTGGGAGGCTACCGGTTATAAACAGCGGCATTGCCCAGGCAAGAGCCCAGGATGGAGTATGGGCAAATGTTGCTGACTGATTCACCATACCTCAACGGCGTAACAGGTAAAGTTAAGGGTGCTGTGTTCCATTGATGTAAAACAACAAACCTTCCGTCAGGCCTTTCCGTTGCGCCTGATCCATCACTATCAGGACGCGGTATAAATATGAGTAAAGAGTTTCAGGATCGGCTGGCACGTGGTGAACTCACCAACACCGACGACTATCGCCGAATGAAAGAAGCGTTGGCCGATGAAAAAGCGCGTGACACCAGTAAACCTGCCGTCGCAGAAAAGTCTGTTGATTCACAGGAATGGAAGAACTGGGATCTGTCTCCGGTTTGGAGTCCGGCTGACGCAGATAAAAAAGCCACAACCAGCAACAGCATAAAAGCCGACAGTGTGCAGCGAGCGCTGGACCTGATGGACAAACTTTAAGTTCAGCCGTGTTGTAATCAGAGTTCGGCTGAAACGCGCAAGCACCAATCGTGGCTAATTTCACTATAGAACCGCGTCGCAAAATCAACAGCATCAACTTGCCGATCCTTTGGCGCTCACCCAGCTGTAGGTTTTTTCACATAAATAGAGAGACAACTTAATGTCACAACATTAAGTGTGCGACTTATTGTTGACTCCAGATATAGCGCTACCCGTCGATACAGCCTTAGGCACAAAAACCAAACGGCAAAAGCTCTGTGAGCCAAGCCCCTTCAAGCGCTTTTTATATGAAAAGAACAAGACATTCAGATGGCTTTGCGATGATTGAAGTATTAATCGCGATTGTCATTCTCGCATTCGGACTACTGGCAGGCTCCAGAATGCAGATATTGGGATTGAATTACACGCAGGCTGCTACCACGCGCTCATACGCCACAATGGCCGCTAACGACATATTGGATCGTATGCGGTTGAACCGGACGGGGCAGGCAACTTACGTGGGTTTTGATACTGCTTCATCAACCATTCCAGCAAACCAGAACTGTATCACCGGTTTGTGTGACGCAGTGCAACGTGCAAATCAGGATCTTCGTATCTGGGCGCGCTATTTTCGCGCTGGTGATGCAACGGATGTCGCAACGCTACTTCCGCCCAACGCTTCCGGCAGTATTGCGCTGGACGGCCAGGCTGTCGTGGTGACTGTGACATGGAGCGACCTGATTGCAGGTGAAGCGGAAGAAGATCGCACCGTAACTATCAGTGCCGTACTATGAAACGCTTGAGCAATTTACCAATGATAAAACAGCCGAAGTGCTTACCTGGCAAGCAAGCTGGTCTCTCGCTTATTGAACTGATGATCGCATCGGTCATTGGACTGGTGTTGCTCAGTGGTGTAGTTACGATATTTACCAGTAACAACGCCTCGTCGAAAATGGCGACTGGTATGGGGCGTGTGCAGGAATCCGGTGGTGTTGCGCTGGATATCATGTCTTATGGTTTGCGAATGGCAGGCTACCAGGGATGCCGCGATGAACTGAAAGAACCGGTTCAGATGCTCGCATCTGCCGGGCCAACAATTAATACAGCAGCGCTAAACTATCCTGATAATTCTGTTTGGGGTTCAGAAGTAGATGACAGCGGTAGTTGGAGTCCGGCTCGTCATCCGGATCTGGATGCCATACCAGCTGATATGGAAGTCAAGCCGAATACGGATGTTTTATACATTCGATACGCTAGTGGTAACACCATTGGTCTGAATGCGCCCATGCCTAACTCGGGATCTAATATTGTGTTGCCGAGAAATCCTGAACAGCTACAAACCAATGATCTGATAATGATCAGTGACTGCAATGTTGCCAATGTATTTAGAGCGACCGACGTCACTGCACAGGCGAGTACCGGTGTCACCACCATACAGCAGGGTATTGGCGGCAACACTCAGGCAAACCTTACCCAGGTTTATCCGAACGGCAGCACCGCTGGTGCCCAACAGGTGGAGGTGATGAAATTCGAAGCCAAAGCTTACTTTGTAGCGCCTAGTGGAAGAGACCTGCCTGGCGGTGATGCTTTGCACTCTCTATTTGAACTTGACACAAGTGCTCTTGTTCCCCGGCCAACGGAGCTGGTTGAAGGAGTGGAAGACTTTCAGGTTCTATATGGAATAAACCTTCAGACTGATGAATTTCAGCCACCGATAATACGCTATGTAACTGCCGAAAATGTGGTTAATCCTGCACAGGTGATTAGTGTGCAGCTAGGGTTGATTGTTGCTACGGCCGATTACTCGGCGCAAGACAGTGACAACCAGATATATAACATAGCCGGTCATCGGGTTGGGCCATCAGGTGCGCTGAATATAGACTCCACTCATGATGGTGACAGGCGTATCCGTGCGGCTTTTAATACTGCGGTACAAGTCAGAAACCGGTTACAGTAAAGGATCAATGATGCAACAGTCCATTCACAATCTGCCGGGTAAGCAAAGTGGTGCCACGCTGGTGGTTGCATTAATAATGCTGCTACTGCTTTCATTGCTTGGTGCAACCAGTCTAAAGCAGGCAACTAATACCGAGCGTATGGCTTCCGCTGGTCATCAGAAAAACATTACTTTTCAGGCATCTGAAAGTGCAGCAGCGCTTACTATGTTTGGCAACAGTCAGGTTGTTGATGAGGCGATTGACACTAATGCTCGGGCAGAGCAGAAAGACGTAGATATTGACTCTGATCTGGTCACTGCAGACGTAACTGTTGAGCCGTTGGGTAACGCGCCAGTGCTGGGATCGTCGGCGAATAAAGTAACCGGGATCCGGTTAATGATAACGTCCACCGCACAATTAAATGCGGACCCCAGATCACAGACAGTCACTGTTCACGGCATTGTTCGTAAAGGGCCTGCTTTCTAGTGAGCGGTGCGCGAAGTTCTGTAACAAGTCTTTTCACAGACCCGGTAGTCGAGGCAGTAAAATACAGGCATAGCGGCGTCTACGCCGATTTTATTTTTCGCAGCTATGGCAGCTTGACTGGTGTGGTGAAAAAGCGTTGCCAAACTTCGCAGGCAGCTCATTTGTTAAAACCAACAGCATGTCCTGTGGGGCTTGTCTGACCACATAAAGTTAAAAGTGTGTTGAAAATTATTGATTGATTGCTTTGGACCAATCTATCAAAGCACTCTGAATTCTGAGGTCATGCACTGAATAATGGATTTTATTTTTTATAGTATGTTGGTTTTACATTATATCGCTTGTTGTTATAAAAAGTTATTCAGTGCTATTGAAGTCTTGGCATTTACCAGTACACCCGTTTTTAATCTCTTCAGTTGAATTGAGAGTCTGGTGGTGCTAAAGCTTGAAGCGATGTAAAAAAACTCGGCTTCAGCCCTACATAAACAGCGATGCATCAACACACTAATCGTGGCAATCGCATTACCTGTCAAGCTGTTGCACAACCTGGTTTCGAAAAATATATTCATAACTCCCAATGCCAGTGTTTCGTTCTCACAGGGCTTTGTTCTGCTGTCGCCATTATATGTGCGTTTAAAACATCCGCCATTCGATTACCCGACTAAGTGATCTACAACGTAACCCTTATTATAGTTGGCCCACTCTTGAATAGCCATATACTCTAATTGTCTGTATTGTCATTGCTGCCGTAACCATTCTAAGTGTCGCATACAGATTAGAGATAAATTTCATCTGGTATTGATCTGATTTTCTATTGCTACACTGTCAATTACAAGGTGACCGACAGCCTTGAAAAGGCTATGCATCCAAACGCGTTTAAAGGTCTATTGGCGAATTCAGCAGTGCGTGCCTATCGACACCGGGTGATCGCTTTGTGTTACCTCCCGATCGGTTCTCCTCGGCACGTGTAAGCCAGGTTTCTCAGACGATTGGTCGACATGTTAAAATATCTTCTCTGAACGCCGAATTTTCACGAATAATGCTGTCCGGCGACTCTGTTGAAAAACTGCTGATTTGTCACATTTAACTCTATAAATCTGAGTTTTCCGGATGCTGGTGGTGCTAATAAGATAGTGAACTTCATTTTGCCTGGAAGTGTTTCTTTTAGCCTTATCTTTGAACGCTCAAAGTAGACTGATATCAGCTTATTAGCTCTTTCATCGGTCACTCAACGCTATCTTTTCATTGCTCTGTCTGTCTGGCAATAATGAGCTTGTCGATGTACAGGCGTCCATTGTGTCCGCTATCGAAAAGTGATCTATAGACATCAGCTGATTCGCATGCGCTTGACGTTGCACTTCATCGAATAGTCGTTGGGCGGTATTTCGGTTGGCACTCGATTTGATTCTTAAAGAATGTCGAGTAATTCCATGCTGAGTTACCTATACCGAGCCCGACAAACCAACAAAAAAGGAAATCGTATTCGATTTGCTCAACCAACAGTCTTTCTGATCATGTGGCAGGCTGGCATATGCTCTCCTGGAGCCAGGTATCAGAACATACTCTGCTGTAGAATGAGTTCACCACACAGTTGGTCTTCCTCCGATGTGCAACAGCAACAGCCCGTTTGATAGTTGTGATTGCTCCTGTGTTATAGGCCAGTCTCTGGAGCACTCGCGTGTAAACGAGTTCGGTTGCTTATTTAGTCTGCGTAGAATTTAGTGCCTTGTTTCAGGTGATTCAGCATCAGCAGGAGTTTTATATGAGTCAGCGTTTTTCTAACCTGCTTGCTGGGGATTAGGCGATGATATACGCGAAGACTTCCAGTAATGCGTTTTTCATCTTACAGGTATCTCTCGATAGCACGAGCTTTGTATAAGCCTGACGTTTTTCGTTATCGACTAATGGTTGCTCCCTGGAGTAGCTTAACAGTAGTGTGACGTACAAACTGTGCGGATGCGAGTTGGCCATTGGTTCTATAGCAAGGCGACTCATTCGTGTAGTTTGTACGTTACGCTACACTAGATCTCGGTTCTATGAAGATCTCGCGTGACGCCACAGCATGCTGTTTAGGTCGGTGCCGTCGAGATAACAAATGTAGAGACAATATTCGATTCGTTTTGGTGGTACTCGTTTCGCTCATGTTGTATCAAGCTACAATTAGTCTTTTTTCTACATTCACCTGGTGGAACCTTCTCTGCTAATGAGCTCAAAGCTCTTCAACCGGGTGTGGTCGACTACCCGGATGTCGCGCCTCCCCTTGCCCCGTGCTAAGCAGATCATCATCGCTGAAAGCTGCGGAGAGCAACGAATGAAGGAAGCCATAAACCATTGGTTTATATTGTTATTGGATGTCTGGTACGGTTGTGGAGACGGCTAATGGTCGACAACAGCCGGTGCAGCGTTTCAATAGATTGTCAGCATGCTGCAGGGTGAAATGCTAGCCATGCAGCAGTGTTCACATTTAGTAGACTAGTGCTCTGGCAACATTAAGAATTGGAATGAGAAATATACCATAACATCTTCAAAATACAGGTCATTGCCATGGAGATCCAATGATGCCTGTGAAGAAATACGTGGTTCGACTTTCTGAAAAAGAACGCTCTAGTCTGAAGCAAATAATCAAGACGCTCTCTGGTAGTAGCCAAAAAGTTCGACGTGCACATATCCTGTTAATGGCGGATGTAGGCGGCCCAGGTTGGACAGACGCGCAAATCGCCGAAGCGTTTGGTTGTCAACGTCGGACCGTAGAGAATGTACGTCGGACACTGGTGGAGGGAGGCTTCGATTTGGCGCTTAACGGTAAGAAACGTAAGCATCCTCCGCGTACGAAGATACTTGATGGAGAACAAGAGGCAAAGATAATTGCGACCCGGCTAGGGCAACCACCAAGTGGCTATGCAAACTGGTCACTGCGATTACTCACTGATACGGTGATTGAGCTTGGTATAGTAGAATCCGTCAGCAAGGAAACGGTCAGGCGTACACTAAAAAAAACCACATGACTCAGCGCGCGATTCAGTATTGGGTGATTCCGCCAGAACAGGATGCCGAGTTCGTCGCATGCATGGAAGAAGTGCTCGAAACCTACCAAAGAGCTTACGATAATGAGTATCCAGTCGTATGCATGGATGAGCAACCGGTGCAGTTGACAAAAGAAACCCGTAAAACGATACCAGCCACAAAAAATCATGCTAAACGTCAGGATTATGAGTATGAGCGAGCTGGTACCGCCAGTATATTCATGTTTACAGAGCCGCTTGCGGGTTGGCGCGAAGCCACTGCCAGAGAGAGGAGAACCAAAATCGACTGGGCTACTGAAATGGCAAGGTTGATCGATGACAGATACAGCGACTGTAAGAAAATTATACTGGTATGCGACAACTTGAATACACATACAAAAGGTGCGTTCTACGAAGCATTTGAACCATCTCGTGCACGTGAGCTATTAAACAAAGTAGAATTTTGCTACACCCCCAAGCACGGAAGCTGGCTCAATATTGCAGAAAATGAACTTAGCGCAATGACAAGACAATGTTTAAAGGATCGCCGCATACCAGACCTGGAAACACTCAAGACAGAAATACGAGTATGGTCGAGTGCTACCAATGACAAACAGCGTGGA
>CALLLW010000093.1 GCA_938007995.1 uncultured Granulosicoccaceae bacterium
GCCCGGTTTATTCATGAAAATGACTGCATCCCGCTTGATCCTTGATTCCACAGCGAATTTTTTCTCTTGCAAATATCAGTAAGTATTCGACGCGAGAAGAAAATACCCTGTGAAACCAATGCTCTGCGCGCTATGCTCGCCATTTCACAAATAAACCGGGCTAGCGGCACGTTGAAAACGTCGTGAGCGAAGTTCTGAGTTGGAAAACCCGATCGGGAAATCGCAGTGCACGGATTGTGAGAAAGCTTTTCGAGGGAACCATTAACGCCCCTGCATCAATCGAAGTGGCCTATAAGCAACCCGCCGGGATGAACAGCCCGGGGTTAACTACCCCGGGCAGCTTTTAAAGCTATCAATTTGCCATTTGGGCTTTGCGAAGCGCACCGGGCATGAGTCAGCCAGGTAAAGGCGACACTGTTCGCCGACAAAGATTAATACACAACACTTAACCTATTCTAGAAGAGAAAAGAAAATGTCTGCAGTAATAGCTTGTATTGCAATTTCAATGATCACCCTTGCTGTGATTAGTCGCAGAGACGCTTGAACCCACAGAGCGTCGGCAGGAGTTAAGGTGCTGTAAATTTCGACGGGCACTCAGGCGGAAAGAACGCCACCCACGAGTGGGCAAATTATGATTCTCATGGAAAATGTGACTCGCCCAAAGCTGGCCAATATGCTGGCCAACATATTGGCTGCTACCTGTAAACACACTGGCGCATCAGGCATCTTTTTGCCTGGGTAACTCAATCCCTGATTGGGTTGTTGCTAATATCGATTCGTCGCGGGGCTTGTGTAAATCGACTATATGCCTATAATGTCGATGATTAGCTGCAAGCGGTGTTTTCTGTAGAGCTACCCGTTCAACGACAGAATCACGCGGATCCGCGCAATCCGTTGAGGCTATCGAAACCTGCTTACTATATATCCCTAACGGAATCACCACCAAAACCACATTCGCCTGGCCGCCACCGGCAGCTTTCAAAATCGCAGCTTGTGTCAGCATATGATGACGCACCACTGTTATGTGATGTACCGCCAAAACACGGTGAACTATCTCCTCCAGCCGGGTACTTTGCGGTTTTCACTGTGCTACACTTGCGCGCCCTGAATCCCAGCACCCCAGCCTGGCGCCCCTACCAAGAGAATACTGTGTGAGTCAAACGACAGAAGACATTCAACTTCAGGTCTGGAAAGATCTGGCTCTAAGCAAGCAGTTGCTTGCAAACGAGGTAATCAAAGCCCTCGACCTCGATACAACAGTTTCTGCTGCCCAGCTCAAAGATGCACTCAACAAGCTGATTGATCGTGCCAATCACGCCGACGTAAACATCAAAAGCGCACGTGAAAAAGCCGATGCATCGATTAATGAGATCCGCACTGAGTTCAAGCAGTCTGAAAAAGCAAGACTGAAAGCCGAAGGCGCGATTGATGATGCGATCGCGGCAAAAGAATCTGCCGAAAAAGCCCTGGCTGCCGGCCGCGAAATGAATACTGCAGCGCTGAAAAAAGCCAAAGATGAACTGGGTAGGAAAGAGAAAGAACTCAAAACCATAAACTCGGCTCTGGCTGACACGCCCGAGAATGTCGTCAAGAAGCTCAAGACGCTGAAAAAGCAAAAGCTTGAAGAGAACAACGCCCGTAAAGCTGCCGAAGCTATGGCGCGAACTCAGAAAAAAGAAATTAAAGAACTGAACGAGCAGCTCGAGGAACGCAAGAAACTGCTAGAGCAAAGCAACCAGCTGGTCGAACAGTATCGCGAGCTTCGCACGGCTGCCGAAGCGCTGCACGAGAAAGTTGAAGATGCTGAAGCATTGCCAATTCAGGATGACAAGCTGCTCGAAGGCATTGAGATGGCGGCAACCGTTGAAGAAGAAGACTAGCGCGCCCTGCCAGAATGAAAGCAATGCGTTGCTGTTAGCGCACGCAAAGCCCATCTTTAAGAGCACTCACTCAGCAATCTGAGCAACGGGATTACCTGACAAAATTTAAGGGGATTTGCTAAATAGATCCCCACCGGCATTTGTACTGCATCGTTTTAAAACAGCTCAGCTTGTTCACTCATTACTGAGTGATAGCTGGTATTAAGAAAATGCAGTATTCCATCCGCTACAGGGATCAGCTGTTTTTCTACATAATGTAGGTAGTCAATGTCAGCGGTAATGGCGTCAAGCGGCTCTGGCCCTGCAACAGTTTGTACATAACTCACCCACTTTTGTGTTGTAGCGCTTTTTCTTGCAGCCTGAACATGCGGTGGCACGTTGCGCTGGTAGTCGGATAGCTTGCGTCTCAGGCGCTTGCGATAAACCAACTTCTGATCCAGCGCACCTGATAACAGCTGACCAGTTGTGTTGCGAACCAGATCTTCTACTGGATGATCGGTAAAAATCTTCTCGTACAGCTCGCGTTGAAAATCACGCGCCAGCAGAGTCCAGTCTGTACGCACCGCCTCCAGACCTTTGAAAACCAGTTGCGTGGATCCGTTGGAACAACTCACCAGCCCGGCATAACGCTTTTTACTTCCGGTGTTTTCCAATACCCCACCCTGTGCCGATCTGACCGTTGGCATGACGAATCTTGTGTATAAAGTTTCAAACTCTATCTCAAGATGGGATTCAAGAACAAAGCTCTCACGAATGTGTTTCTGCCAATAACTATTGAGCGCTATTTGCAGCTCATGTCCGACTGCACGGGCTTGCTTGTCTTCAAAGCTCTCGTCAAGCAGAACAAATAGAGAGTCGGTGTCACCATAGATGACCGTCCATCCCGTTGATTCTATAAAACTCTGGCTTTTCAAAATAATTTCATGCCCCCGCTTCGTAATACTGCTGGCGAGCTTATGATCATGAAAACGACACCCTGCGGAACCCAACACACCGTAAAGCGAGTTCATGATGATTTTGATTGCCTGAGACATCGCGGTGTTGTTATTCGCTTTTGCTTCATCACGTTTTGCCCACAGTGTTTCTATCAAGTCTGGCAATATGTGCGCATGCCTCGAAAACGTGGCTCCGTCATAACCGGGCACAGGGTCATCACCAGGTAAACATAATCCCAGTGGATCAATCAAAAAAGTCTTGATGATACTTGGATACAGACTTTTAAAATCCAGAACAATAACGTTTCTATATAACCCGGGGCTGGAATCGAGCACATACCCACCCGGACTACTACTTTCAGACTGGCCAGCGTCTGCTGCAACATACCCTTTGCGATGCAGGCGCGGCAGGTACAGGTTATCGAAGGTTTGTACAGCACCACCGGTTTTATCCAGTGGCAAGCCTGTCATCTGTGCACGCTGCATGGCAAAGTTAAGTAAGTCTGCAGCCTTAAAAATCTCTGTCACCAGCACCGCGTCTTCTATGTTGTATCTGGCAAGTTCGAGTTTATCGGTTTGATACAAACGATTGATCTGTTCGACTTTGTTAACGCCGCTAATGGTTTTGCCACGACCCAGTAGCTCCTGACCGACGTTCTCAAGAGAGAAACTCTCAAAGCTCCAGAACGCTGCGCGTAACATATCTACCCCATCAAGTACCGACCGCCCCGGTATTCTTGCAATCTTGACCGGGCTTGCGTCACCAATCTGCAATATAGTGGACGCATCATCACCACGCCCCATTTGAAAACGGATATTCAACGCACGGCATTTTCGTGCAATAAAATCGAGGTCAAAACCAACGACATTCCAACCAATAATGATATCCGGATTAACTTCGTGTATCAGATGGAAAAAACTTTCCAGTAATAGTTTTTCGGACTTATACATGCGTAACTCGAAAGCATCTGGCTTGCTGCTGTTGTCTTCACCAACCATCAGTACAACTCTCATCACACCACTGTGCAGTGCAATTGAATACAACTGGTCTGACATGCCGCGTGTTTCTATGTCTATTGAAGCGAGCGTGATGTCCGGTTGGTAGTCGAACGGCTTCAGCCGGGGACTATGCATTTCGACATAGCCCTGATGCTCGACAACAGTTCCCTGAGCAACAAACCCGGCGCAAACAAACCGCTCCATCAAATAACGATCTGCAGGCTTAACATCAGACTCATGCAACAGTTCAGTCGTTTCTTCCGTGCGATGAAGCAGACCCAGATCTTTCTGGGCTTTAAAGTAAAGCGCATCAACCGGATTCCCTCTGGTTGACTTGAGATTAACACTTGTTCTTCGGGCACCCGCTGGCAATTCAATCGCCTGGTCACGGTCAATAAAGCAGACCGCGCTTTGCTGAGGCACAGTAATTCTCAACGGCCCTCTTTCAGAGCAGGCCCAAAACGAGAGCTCTATTCCGGCAGCAAAATCCCGCCATTGCCGTGATAGCAAAAAACCCCTGACGGTTTCTTCAGCCAACGTCGTTCACCTGTATATTAATAATCAACGCGATTTTTGTCTGACATTAAATGCAGCTGCAACGGAACAGTCCGCCCGGTAAAACGCCGTGGTACTTAAACAAACATTGCCTGCAATCTCAAACGCTATCGCAGCACCAACATGCAAGCGATGATAATGTGCACATTAATGCAAGGCTACCACGACTGATTACTTCAACAATGCTGCAACATTCTGCAGTCAATCACGCATCGAATTGTCGGCAAAGAATCCATGCACAACTATACTACCCTGTGGGACCGGCGAATACATGGTGAAAACTGTGCAGACAAAACTGCTTAAAATTGAGAACTTCGCTTTTGAAATCAGCCTCGATCTCACTGCTGATGCGGTGTCGGCCCTTGAAATTATGGTTTATTTCATGGATGAGCCCTGCTGTGACGACAGTGGTCATCAATACCGCCTGTATCTGCCGGCAGGCGTGCAAGACTCCAGCGTAAGAGATTTGTGCGATGCGTTTACTAAAGCCGTACATTGTGAACAACACGCACTGCTGGTGGCGTAAGCTTCTTACAGCTGATCGTCCGGTATCAGACGCTTACCCATACTGACTGCATTATCAATACTAAACCCGAGCTTCTTATAGAAATTCTGCACTTCTATATTTTCAGTACGAATCTGCAGGTTTAACTTCGGGCAGCCAACCGCCAGCAGTTTTTCCTCGAGTTGAGTAATAAGTTCAGTGGCATAACCACGGCGTTGATGGGACGGTGACACAGCCAGATAATTCATCCACCCACGGTGCCCGTCGTACCCACCCATCACCGCGGCAACAATATGCTTGTCCAGCTCACCCACAAGGAACAGTGAATCTTCGACTGTAAGCTTACGTTGAATATCAAGGTGAGGATCATTCCAGGGACGCAACAACTCACACTGCTGCCACAGCGCGATAACCTGCTCTGTATCTGTTACCTCAAAACTTCGGATCAGCATCGCACTACACCTGATTGAAATATCACTGATTCACTTAAGCCGATTGGCTTAAGCGAGCAAACACCGCTGCGGGTGCTCTGCGGCGGCAAAAACTCAACACGTTAAACCGGAAGTCAGCTGTAAAGTCGCTGCACACCGAATCGGTCATGGATAGCATTAGACTGCTCGCGGGTAATGCGCAAGCCTTTAGCCACCTGATCCAGAAAGCGAGCCTCGGCTTGATTATCAAGCTGAATTGCCATCAGAGAGACTGCATATACTTCTTCTTCAATGCCTCTCGGCACCGACTGAATAAAAGCCTCTGCAT
This sequence comes from uncultured Granulosicoccaceae bacterium, assembly GCA_938007995.1. Lineage (GTDB taxonomy): Bacteria > Pseudomonadota > Gammaproteobacteria > Granulosicoccales > Granulosicoccaceae. Next base: position 5,634 of record CALLLW010000093.1, read on the forward strand.
CAGCGCCTCTGGCAATCTCTTTGCGAATGAAGTTCTGTTCTTCCTGTCCGACGTTACCTACCTTGCTAAGGATCGCCTGTTGTTCCTGTTGGTCAATCCTGCCGTCTGCCAGACCCGCCTGAATCATGGCGCGAATGAACACGGCGGACTGTTCGTTCTGATTGACGTCCGGTGTGTATTGCGGAGTCTGCTCAAAAGGATTGTTGCGGCTGAATGGGCTTTGTTGCCCACCTGCACCGGCGCGACCCAGCTCCTTCAACGCTTTGCCAAGCAAATCACCAATGCCGCCACCTGCCTGCGGTGCTCCAACCGAGGTACCTGTATTCCGCTGACCTACTGTACCGCCAGCGTTACCACCCGACGTTCCACCACCTGTGCTGCCACCACCGAATACACCACCACCGCTGCCTTTTCCAGCGCTACCATGGGCATTTCCAACCCCCAGCAGATCTTCCAGAATTTTTGCACCCGAACTGCTGTTGAGCGAACCGCTGCCACTTTTTCCGGCACCGATTAATTGACCTAAGATATCTGTTGCGTTCATCGTTCTAACTCCTGATGCGGCGCTTATACATGACAAGCAGCCCGTTTTTCGACTTTGAAGCTGGTTTGTGCCTATTCGCGATCAATGATCCTTGGTCTGAGTCCATCAAGCGCGTAACCAGCATTATTGGTGGTCTGGAGAATTTCGTCAGCAGTTTGCCGACCCGCCTGGCTTAATGCCCAAAGCACACTGCACCGGGTACCTGATCTGCAATAGGCAAGCACCGGCTTGGGTAACTCTTCAACATGGTCGTCAAAGTCATCTACATCGTCGTCGGTGATTTCGCTGCTGCTAACCGGCTGATAGACCACAGTCATTCCTGAAGCTTCCGCCAGGCGCTCAATATCTGCGTACAACGGTTGGTCCGGGCCACCTTCACGATCCGGCCTGTTACAAAGTATAGACTTGAACTGCTGACTGATTTCTGCAACGTCATCGGGGGTCAGTTGCGGCGCAACCGAGAGCTCATCCGTTAGTTTGCGTACGTCTGCCATGGTAACTACCTGTTTGTTAGGAACATTAAGTTTAACAGGGTGTTGGTAAACTGTTGCGTTCGGTTTGGCGGCGCTGAATTCTCCTGTAACGCCTGCCCGGTTTAACCCTTCGTTTATAAATGCCACCTTATCCAAAAATCCTACACTGCCCCTTGCGAGTCAGACATGGCAATCCAAAATGAAACCGACCATGCCCGGCAGGCTTTCCACACATTTCCCGCCCGAAACGAGCACTGGCTGCGCCGAATTAGACAGCAGGGTTACGCTGCTAAAATCTCTAATCAGCGGCTCGGCAGTTTGTAAATTCATCAACACACTACTCCGGGCCGTGCATTGCCCGATGCGGTCCTACCAACACGCTATAAACCGAACACAATAGTTTTCATCATTGTGTTGAGACAGATGGGTTTCTCCACATACCATTGTGTACAATGCTGCTAGCGCCGGTGCATTCTGGCATTTGCATGATGATTCAAAAATCGACAAATTGTTTTCTGAATCTGCTGGCTGATTTCAGGCGATGAACTATTGACCCCATCCGCTGTCAACCCGTCAGGCCGACGGACTACCCAGACCAAAACGCTACAACACATACGAACAGACGGGCATCTGCCCTCAACTGGAGAATAATTTTTATGAGCCAACTACCAAAGAATATCAACCGACGACGCCCGCTGTATGTGGCAATCGCCGGTGGTCTGGCAGCAACAGGCCTGGCGCTCGCCGGTTGTGACAGCAGCAGCACCAAAGCCGCTGACGAAGTCGCCACTGCAGCCAAAAAAGAAGTTGCAGCTGCCGTTTGCAATCCGTGCAACCCTTGCGCTGCGAAAGCGTGCAATCCTTGTAACCCGTGTGCTGCGAAAGCCTGTAACCCTTGCAACCCTTGTGCGGCGAAAGCCTGCAACCCATGCAACCCTTGTGCGGCGAAAGCCTGCAACCCTTGCAACCCTTGTGCGGCGAAAGCTTGTAACCCTTGCAACCCTTGTGCGGCGAAAGCCTGTAACCCTTGCAACCCTTGTGCGGCGAAAGCCTGTAACCCTTGCAACCCGTGTGCTGCGAAAGCCTGCAACCCTTGCAATCCCTGTGGTGCTTGCAACCCTTGCAACCCTTGTGCAGCGAAAGCCTGTAACCCATGCAACCCTTGTGCGGCGAAAGCCTGTAACCCTTGCAATCCCTGTGGTGCTTGCAACCCTTGCAACCCTTGTGCAGCTGGCGCATGTAATCCTTGCAACCCTTGCAATCCTTGCGGTGCCGCAGCCATCAAGGCTTCTGACTTCATTCGCCCTGCCGGTGAGATTTTCGATTTAGCTGCGGCTGCATCTATGTCTTCAAAAGGCGAAGAATTGTGGAACGATACTACATTAAGCTCTAACGGCCTGGCTTGCGCTTCATGCCACGCTGGTGGTGCACTACTTAATGCAACATTTGCTGAGCCATACCCACACGCTGTAGCAATGCCTACACAACGCGCTGGCGTTGGTGCAATCGACATTGATGAAATGGTCAACTTTTGCATGCTGGCACCAATGCAAGCTGAAACTCTGAACTGGGGTTCTGATGAAATCCTGGCACTGAGTGGCTATGCACTGGAGCTGCAGGCGAACTTCAATCCATGTGCTGCCAAAGCGGCCGGTAACCCTTGCAATCCTTGCAACCCATGTGGTGCAAACCCATGCAATCCGTGCGCTGCAAAAACATGCAACCCTTGCAATCCGTGTAACCCTTGCGCAGCAAAAGCATGTAATCCTTGCAACCCATGCAATCCTTGTAACCCATGCGCTGCAAAAGCGGCTTGTAACCCTTGCAATCCGTGCAACCCGTGCGCCGCAAAGGCATGTAATCCTTGTAACCCATGCAATCCTTGTAACCCATGCAATCCTTGTAACCCGTGCGCTGCAAAAGCGAACTAACCACAAGAATTACTGCTTTGCTAAAAGAGCCCGCTTGTCGGGCTCTTTTTTTGACCACGGTGTTAATGCCACTTGCCGCCTGTGCAAGTTCGACAGACCAGGTCAATATTCAGAATGGCGAACCAGTAGTTAATCAGACACCTGGCGGTGGCCAGGCACCCGATCTGGCGCGAGGGGATGTTGCTCCCGCGACAGCGCTTATTCCGGCTGGTCCCTTTATTATCGGGTCTACCCCTGAAGAAAGAGAAATTGCCTATCAGCTGGACGAAGCAGCTTACGGCCACTCTCGCACCAGAACAGGTGGTTGGTATGACTCAGAGCGTGACAGTGCTACTGCCAATACTGAAAGCTTTGAGATAACAATCACCCCTGTTACCAACGATCAATACGCTAATTTCATCAATGCGACGAACCACCCTGCCCCCAACGTGGATGAACAGACCTGGGCAGGTTATGGATTGATCCATCCGTACAGTCGCACCAGGCGACATGCGTGGCAGGGTAACAGCCCGCCTGCCGGTCGTAACAACCACCCGGTTGTCATGGTGAGCTATGATGACGCGAACGCTTACGCTGCATGGTTGTCACAACAATTGAACGAGAACTGGCGACTGCCGACTGAAGCCGAGTGGGAAAAAGCCGTACGCGGTACCGATGGCCGCTACTTCCCGTGGGGCAATGAGTTTTCGAGTGATAAGCTCAACAGTCACGACGCAGGCCCGTTTGACACCACCGATGTGGGCTCAATGTCTGCTGATGGCCCGTTTGGCCTGAAAGACGGCGCCGGACAAGTGTTCGAGTGGATCATGAATCCGGATCCGCAAGCCACCAGAGCGTGGGTGAAAGGCGGATCGTGGGACGACTCCGGTTGCGGAGTTTGTCGACCGGCGGCCCGCCACAGCAGGCCGAGCAACATAAAACATATACTAGTAGGATTCCGACTGGTCAAAGCAAAATGACACAACTCTCTGACAAAGCGCAATACTCGCAAAACATAGAAAAACAACTCGCCGATCTGGCAGACAATACCCTTCAAGGCATGCTGGAGGCTGGCGATAAGATAAAAAACTGCTATCGCCTGCTGCAGAAAAATGAACAGCACGGCAATATCGTGCGTGAAGTATTGCGCGATCAGGGCACTTTCTACGAACTGGAGCACTACCCCAAAGGTGATGTTCACGACAGTGACTCACACTCGCAGTACTTCTATCATGCGCATCGCGGCATCGATGGTGAGAACGGCCATTTCCATACCTTTCTGCGCGCCAAAGGCATGCCAGGCAGTCCTGAGCCAGTGCCGTACGATGGTGATACCCAGTGGCCTGCAGGCAATGATGCACTCAGCCACCTAATCGCTATTTCGATGAATCCACGCGGTTACCCGATCGGGCTCTTTTCAACCAACCGCTGGGTAACAGGTGAAACCTGGTACAAAGCCGAAGACGTGATAACCATGCTGGATAACTTCAACATGGACCTGCTGTATCCGTCATGGCCGGTGAATATCTGGATCACAGAGACCATGCGCCTTTTCAGACCGCAGGTAGAAGAATTGCTGTTAAAACGCGATCAGTCAGTCGATGCATGGCACGAAAAACACCCGGATAAAGATGTCTATGAAGATCGGGATCTGGAAGTCACCAGTGAAATGCTAATTGATGTCGACAAGCAGCTGGATGCAGTGACTAAAGAGTTAAAATCACGAACACACTGACATCCATACAGGATGTTCAGCGACGTATCACTGGCGAGTGAGGTTTATCCTCACTTGTCTATTCTTACTGGCCCAATCTCATTAGCCCAACCTCACACCCGCCCGGGGAAAATATTTCTAGCCAGGGTGCTAGCCGCGCCCCCGATAAGTGGCCACACCCTGGTCGGCTACCCAGACACCGTCTGGTAGCTGTCCATGTTGGAAAAATACGTCAATCGGTATACCGCCACGCGGATACCAGTACCCGCCCAGTCGCAACCATTTGGGATCAAGCTGCTCAACAAGGCGTCTGGCGATTCCCACCGTGCAATCTTCATGAAAAGCGCCATGATTGCGAAAAGCCCCCAGATACAACTTGAGTGATTTGCTCTCAACCAGTAGTTTATCGGGTACGTAGTCGATAACCAGATGCGCAAAATCAGGCTGAGACGTCAGCGGGCAAAGTGAGGTAAATTCCGGCGCGGTAAAACGCACGCAGTAATCAACATCCGGCTGGGGGTTGCTGACTGTTTCGAGTATTGCCTCTTCCGGAGAGGCTGGCAACGCAGTGTGACTGCCAAGCTGTTGTAAGTCGCTGTAGATTGTTTTGTCTGACACTATCGCGATGCCCTGAATCTAAACTTGTAATATAGAGTGCAGTATAACCTGCATCACTCAAACGAATATACTTTGAACCAGTCTCCCGGTGAGACTCTGAATAAGCAGCACTAACAAATTTTCGGATGACCTATGAACGCTGACCACCTTAGATCAAAGCAAGACCGTGAAATCTCTCGCCAGCTGATGGAGGTCAAAGAAGTCAGGCGCATCAATGAAATGATCGAAAAGCGCGAGGCCGAAGGACCCATGGGAACCCGCCGACGGCTGCTTGCCACTTCGGTTCGACTCAGTCGGGGTATGGCACCGTGGCTGCACGACATGGCAGATGATTGCATAGAAAAACTCGGCGTTGAAATTCCGACCGAGTTATATGTGTATTCCAGCCCTACTTACAACGCCGCCTGTGTAAAGCCTGAAGACGGCAGACTCTTCATCATGTTCTCATCGAGTTTGCTCGAAGCATTTGATGAGTCCGAATTAAAGTTTGTTATGGGCCATGAACTGGGGCACTACCTGTACGGCCACCACGATATCCCAATCGGTTATCTGCTCAAAGGTAAGCCTCGCCCCAGCCCAAAGCTTGCGTTACAGCTGACCACCTGGTCGCGCTATGCAGAAATCTCTGCAGACAGAGCCGGCGCTCACTGCGCACAGGACTCTATAGGCGTTGCACGATCACTATTCAAACTTGCCTCGGGGCTCAGCGGCAAGCTGGTTAAGTTCAACATCGAAGAGTTCATGCAGCAAGTCGATGAAATGCAAACTGAAGACGCAGAGCCCGGTCAGGGCGCACCGCAGGAAGACTGGTTCATGACCCATCCATTCAGCCCGCTTCGAGTGCGTGCACTGCGCTTGTACGATCACTCTGTACTTGCCAAAAAAGACGGCAACAGCGTTGAAGAACTCGAAGCCGGTGTGCAGGTACTGATGACGCTCATGGAGCCAAGCTACCTTGAAGGTCGAACAGATAGTGCAGAAAACATGCGCCGCCTGTTATTTGCTGCAGCACTTTCAGTCGCTAATGCCAACGGTGAAATATCAGAAAAAGAAATAGCTGTATTTGAGAAATTTTTTGGCAAGCGTTCTTTCAACGAAGATTTGAATCTTGATCGACTAGAGCAGGATCTGACTGATCGGGTAGCACAGGTAAAAGCCACTTCAACGGTTGCACAACGCATGCAGGTTGTCAGAGATCTTTGTACTGTTGCCCGTGCAGATAACAAAATCAACACTGAGGAACTGGATGTGATTACCTCAATTGCTGATGAGCTGGAGATACCGGCACACTTTGTTGATCAGGCAATGGCACTGGAAGTAAAGCTAGATTAACAAACCGCCCATACAAAGCTTGTTATACCGCGGCACAAGCAAGTCACGGTAACCGGCCAGGCTGCGGTAAGCAGCAAACCAGCGCGGGAAGTGATCACTTCCTGCAGCTGATGCAAAACAGAATTCAAGCGGGATATTTTCGGGTAACATGCCGCTATCGATGATCATCATCAATGTAGCAAAATCGAAACAAGGTGGAGCAATTAATGTCTGAGCGCGCAACTATCACTCCTTACCTCACTGTCAACCGGGCAGACGAGGCCATCACTTTTTACGAAGCAGCTTTCGGCTTTGAAGAGATTGGCCCGCGACTCGAAGACCATCTGGGCAACATTATTCATACCGAGTTAAAACTCGGCAACAGTACAGTGATGCTATCTGAAGAGATGCCTCAGTTCGGCAACAAAGGCCCCAAGTCACTCAGAGGTACCTGCGTCAGAATCAATCTGCAGGTCGAAGACGCTCACGGCACTGCCAGCCGTGCACAGACCGCTGGAGCCAAACTACAATCACCTATCGAAGATCAATTTTATGGTCATCGCGCCGGACGATTGATTGATCCCTACGGCCATGTCTGGATTATTTCTCAGGAAATCGAAAAGCTGAGTAAAGAAGAAATTCGCCGTCGTACTGACGAGTACTTCAAGCAAGTAGAGGAGCAATCCTGAGCGCACTGTGCTGTGCGCTTTACTTTCCTAAAGCAAACACAAATAAAGATTAAACTTCCCGGCCCGCCAGAAAAAGCCAGGTTTCAATCACAGTATCAGGATTTAAAGAAACACTGCTGATACCCTGCTCCATCAGCCACTTTGCAAGATCAGGGTGATCAGAAGGCCCCTGACCACATATACCAACATACTTACCGGCCTTATTGGCAGCGGCAATTGCCGAAGCAAGCATCTTTTTAACCGCAGGATCACGCTCATCAAAAAGATGTGCAATCAAACCTGAATCCCGATCAAGGCCAAGCGTGAGTTGGGTTAAGTCGTTAGAGCCTATCGAGAATCCATCAAACTTCTCAAGAAACTCCTCAGCCAGAATAGCGTTGCTGGGTACTTCACACATCATGACGATGTTAAGTCCATTGCGTCCGCGCTCTAGACCGTTTTCTTTAAGCAATGCTAATACATCATCAGCTTCCTGCAAGGTGCGCACGAACGGTATCATTATCCAGACGTTCTGCAGCCCCATTTCATCACGTACTTTTTTAAGCGCAGTACATTCAAGTTCAAAACACTCTCTGAACGAAGAAGAGATGTAACGCGATGCTCCACGAAAACCGATCATCGGGTTTTCTTCTTCAGGCTCAAACAGGTTGCCGCCAATCATATTGGCGTACTCATTGGATTTGAAATCACTCATCCGCACTATCACCGGGTGCGGATTAAACGCCGCAGCCAGTGTTGCCACTCCCTCGCGTAGCTTTTCTACATAGAAATCGATAGGTGAACTGTAGCCCGCCATACGCTCATCAATCTGCGCACGAACTGACTCTTCCATCATTTCATAGTTAAGCAATGCTTTGGGATGCACACCGATGGTGTTGCTGATCATAAACTCAAGCCGCAGCAAACCGACACCGTGGTTCGGTAATCGCTGAAAATCAAAAGCACGCTCAGGGTTGCCAACATTCATCGTGATCTTGAAAGGCAGCTCAGGCAGACCGTCAAGCTGAATCTCTTTAACGTTATATTCAATCTGCCCTTCATAGACTTTGCCTGTGTCACCTTCACTACAGGATACGGTGACATCCAGCCCTTCAGTCAGCTTTTCGGTAGCATCACCGCAACCTACTACTGCAGGCACCCCGAGCTCACGAGCTATTATGGCTGCATGACAGGTTCGTCCGCCCCTGTTAGTAACGATTGCAGCAGCCCGTTTCATGACCGGCTCCCAATCCGGATCAGTCATATCGGTGACCAGAATATCGCCCTGTTGTACCCGCGACAGCTGATCAAGACTCGGGATGTTGCGTACCTTACCTGCACCGATTCGCTGACCAATACTGCGCCCGGTAACCAACACTGTTGAGGCAGATGAATCCATCTCAAAGCGTCGGATTACATTTTTATCAGAGCGGGATTCTACGGTTTCAGGTCGCGCCTGCAGAATGTACAGTTCGCCATCAACTCCATCCTTACCCCACTCAATGTCCATCGGACGTCCGTAGTGCTTTTCGATAGTCACGGCCATTGCTGCAAGTGCTGTTACATCTTCATCTGATAGGGAAAATCGCAGCTGTTCGTCTGGTAGCGTATCTATGGTTTCAACGGCGACCGATTCTCCGTACACCATCTTAATCAGTTTGCTGCCACGGTTACGCCTCAATATTGCAGGCTTACCCGCCGCCAGTGACTGTTTGTGTACATAGAACTCATCCGGATTGACCGAACCCTGAACGACACACTCACCCAAGCCCCAGGATGATGTGATAAATACAACATCTTCAAAGCCCGTTTCTGTATCAATGGAGAACATCACACCGCTGGCGCCAATATCACTGCGCACCATGCGTTGAATACCTGCTGACAGAGCGACTTCTGCGTGGTCAAAACCCTGATGTACCCGGTAGGAAATAGCTCTGTCGTTATAGAGTGACGCAAAGACTTCCTTAATGCGCGAAAGTACATCATCAATGCCATCCACATTGAGAAAGGTTTCCTGCTGACCGGCAAATGATGCTTCCGGCAGATCTTCTGCCGTGGCTGATGATCTGACCGCTACAGAAATCTGCGAATTTGACTGGAGCTCTTTGTAGGCATCTCGTACAGCATTTTCGAGTGCCTCGGGAAACGGAGTCTCCATCACCATTGAGCGAATCTGTTGTCCCACCTGCTCGAGCTTATCAACATCTTCGACATCAAAGCCCTGCAATAGCTGGTTGATTTTTTGATCAAGCCCGTTGTGCGCCAGAAAATCCCGAAATGCATCAGCCGTGGTGGCAAAGCCGCCTGGCACCGAGATACCAACACCTGAGCTACCAGCACCTGAGCTACCAGCACTGGCGAGCTTACTGATCATCTCGCCAAGCGATGCATTCTTGCCCCCGACCACCGGCACGTCACCCATGGAGAGCTGTTCAAACCAGATTACATACTTGCTCAAAATAACGACTCCGCGGCCAATAGGCCGACTTTAGTGTAACAATACTCAATCCGGAACAAGTCTTGCCGGATTACTGCGAGGCATCCGGCTCCACCCCGCCACGGAACCACACTAGGGCTGATATGTTAAAACGCACCACCTATGTCATCTCGGACCGTACCGGTCTGACCGCAGAAGCGCTCTGCCAGAGTTTACTGAGCCAGTTCCCGAGCGTACAGTTTGATATAGAAAATCTGCCGTTCATCGACACTGTCGAAAAAGCCCGTGATCTGGTGGAAACCCTCAATGAAATGGCCGCGCGCAACAAGCAGAAACCTCTGGTTTTTGCGACGCTGGTGAATGACGACATCAGACGCATTATTGCTGACGGCGATGTGGTGTTTTTCGACCTGTTCGATACCTTTATCGATCCACTTGAAAAGGAACTTGAGATCGAGTCCTCACATTCTGTGGGCAAGTCTCACGGGGTACTCGATTTTGCGCAGTATTCTGCGCGTATGAGTGCCGTAAACTTTGCAATGACCACCGATGACGGCATGGAAACAGAGCACTATGCTCGCGCTGATGTTGTGGTGATTGGCGCATCCCGATCCGGTAAAACCCCGACCTGTCTTTATTTATCCCTGCAGTTCGGTATTTTTGCTGCCAATTATCCGTTAACTGCACCGGACCTTGAAAACACCGACCTGCCCGAGGCACTGGCACCACACAGGGAGAAATTATTCGGACTGACCATTGATCCCTATCGGTTGCAGCAAATCCGCCAGGCACGCTTCAGCGGTGATTCCTACGCTTCTGCACAAACCTGTCAGTTTGAGGTGGCACAAACCGAGGCGGTTTACAGATCAGCTGGCATACCCTATGTGAACACCACAAAAAAATCAGTTGAAGAGATTGGCGCTCACATTCTGCACAAAGCGTCACTGCGTCGGAAGTTGTAGCGATTTTGCAATGCGAGACAGTTGAAAAACCCGAAAAAAGGTCAGAGATCCACTATAATCCGCGCATATTCGCAGAGGCTGTCATATGAAAATTCTGGTCACCGGTGCAGCCGGGTTTATCGGCTCTACGCTCTCGAAAAAGCTCCTTGCAAGAGGCGATCAGGTGATTGGCGTCGACAACCTGAACGACTACTACGACCCTTCCCTCAAGCTCGCAAGACTCAGTGGCCTGACTGAACACAGCAACTTTATCGAGGCACGGATTTCAATTGAAGATAAACAGGCAATGGACGACACATTCGCCGAGCATAAACCCGATCGCGTAGTCAATCTGGCAGCTCAGGCCGGGGTACGTTACTCACTGGAAAATCCCTATGCCTACATAGACTCGAACATATACGGGTTTATGAATATTCTTGAGAACTGTCGGCACAATCAGGTCGAACATCTGGTCTATGCATCAACCAGCTCGGTTTACGGTGCACACACCAACATGCCGTTTTCTATTCATGATCACGTCGATCATCCGGTAAGCCTGTATGCCGCCACCAAAAAATCGAACGAGCTGATGGCGCACACTTACAGCCACCTGTTTAACATTCCCACAACCGGCCTGAGGTTCTTCACGGTGTACGGCCCCTGGGGTCGACCTGACATGGCGTTGTTTTTGTTCACTCGCAAAATTCTGGCTGGCGAACCGATAGACGTGTTCAACCACGGCAATCACAAACGTGACTTCACTTACGTTGACGATATTGTCGAGGGCGTGATTCGAACGCTCGATAATGTCGCGGTGCCAAACCCCGACTGGAACAGTGACAATCCGGGCTCTGCGTCAAGCTCCGCCCCGTATCGCGTGTATAACATTGGTAATAATGAGCCGGTCAATCTGATGCGATACATTGAAGTGCTGGAAGACTGCCTGGGTAAAAAAGCCGAATACAATCTGCTGCCATTGCAGCCCGGCGACGTACCCGATACGTATGCAGATGTTACTGATCTGGTTGACGCGGTTGACTACAAACCCGCCACTACTGTTGAACACGGTATTGCCGAGTTTGTCAGGTGGTATAAAGACTATTACAAGGTCTGATGGCGCAAGCTGAGGTCACCGGGCCGATTTAACCGCGCCTGCTCGAATGCGCAAACACTAACAGAAAAGTTTGATCTGCAGCGTCCGTGTTATTCGAATCAACTCAAAGTTACAGCTCTGTTACACAGTGCCTGCACATCACAGTCACCTATTAGTAATTCACCGAAGTTCGGCTTATAATCGGCGGAACAACCTGCACAGAGCGCAAAAGATGCGAATCCGCAACTATCTCACTATCGGTGTCATCACCGCTGTACTAATAACCGCGGGCTGTGCTGGTATCAAGATAAGCGCACCACTGACCATACCCGGTATCAATACAAGTAATATCCAGATTCTTGAAAACGATGAAGGCAGAACTGCTGTATTAGTGGGGTCGGTGCCAAGAAACGTAGACAAGATCACCGTAGAAGACTACGTTAGAACCAACTACAACTACGAAAAAATAGTCAATCATATCCGCGTCGACTAGAACAACTCAGGCATTGGCCTTTTGAATAGCCTGATCGCCAGTTCTGCAACCTGTTCTGGAGCGAGGCACACAATGCCGCTAAACACTACTGCTATAGCTTGTTATTACGAGCCGCCAGCCTTGTCTGTCCTGCGCATCTGAGCCATTAAAAACAATGGCACACAATAACGGCAAAGTACTGATCAGCCTTGGAATGTCATGCCAGACTGCGCACCAGCTACGCCGATTAGCCGCGCTCGATTCTGAATTAAACAATAACGAATCTGCGCTTAAAGTGCAGTCAGGCATATTCGACTGGTTGATTTGCCCGCCATTGAGTGTTGTCAGCCTGCTGAATAACAATATTCCAGACTTCACCAGACAAGATCTGATCATTCAAAACAATCGCCCCTACTGGCCGGACCATCGTCTGTACTTCTGGCACAATTTTACCGACGGTAAAGGCCGCGCCAGACAAGTGCACATTGATAAAAACTTTGAAGACGAATTAACGCGATGGCGTTATCTGCGTGATAAATTTCAGGCGCTGAATCCCGCCAATACCATTTTCGTTATCTCTAACATCCAAAACAATCTGGAAACGGAGGTTTACGAACCATCAGAGCATGATCAATTCCAGTTTACGCCTGCAGTAATCGAGCAACTTGAACACAGTCTGGCGGCTTTTTTCGGCACAACTATCGGGCAAAATAATCTGCAGGTTGTTACACGCCATGATCGTTCAAAAGGATTAATCAGCAGAGAAAATACTACGCTCTTCCCGATTGATCAGAACGAATGGAAAGGACCCAAACAACCATGGAGCTTCTGGTGGCAGAAACTTCATGAATCATTTACTGACTAAAAAAATTAGTGTGCGATTCAATTGCCCTTGCTTTTGTCACTACTCAGGTCTACTACTCAGTTCTGAGGGTCAGAAAGTCCACATTCATTTGGCCGGGCTCCGATTCAAGCGTAGCAAGCTGGCCATCAGGCATAGCAAAGCCAATTTCGCGTAACACTGATTGAGCCAGCACGTTTCTTTCAGTTGGCAGGAAATTTACTGCCAGTATAGATTTTTCCTGGCTATTCTCTTCCGGGCTATTCTTTTCCTTGCTATTCTTTTCCGGGCTATTCTTTACAGGGGTATAGTTATCCACCAGATAACTGAAAAATGCTTTCTCAATTAGCTTACCCTGCACTCTGCATGACAGCATGAAATCCTGCACTGTCACACCCTCGTTTGTTACCCGGCTGATTGCAAAGCCAACCAGTCCGTAGTCGCCGTACTTATCGCTGCAATGAATAACATGTTTATCAGTGCTGTCATCCTGCAATAACTCCTCTACCGATTCCCTCGCGTACTTGTTGCCTGAAAAATTTAACTGATTGGTTCGTTGCAGCAGTTCAAAGACCCGCTCCCGCTGATGATCTTCAACCTGACCTATGGTGACGATAATCTCGCACGATTTCAAGAATGCCTGATAATCTTCGCCAAACTCCAAGGCTGCTTCATTGCGTACTGCCTGCTGTTGATACATCAGGCGTCTTTTACCAGACTCCGCTGTGCGGCCACCCTGCACTCTCGGGTGGCCAAGCAGTGACTCTATCGCGGTATCAGGCAATACCTCTATCTCAGCAATCTCTTCGGCAACTTCCTCGCGCTCAAACGGGGAATCATCAATAAACAGCAATGTGTCAGCGCCAATGCTCAGCTTTTCACGCAGCCACTTAATGTTGCGTGACTTCTGGTTCCAGTTTATCACCGGATAAACCAGATACTCCCGCAGGCCAAACTCATCCAGCTTGTCGAGCGCATCTTTCTCACTGTTTTTACTGGCCACACTAATCAATATCCCGCGCTTATCGAGCTCTTTAAAAACATCCGGAATTGGTGATCTTAAAGCAACGTCACCCTCCACCAACACGCCGTCCCACAAGGTATTGTCGAGATCAAAAATCACACACTTGACTGCCGGCCTGGATGTATTGCTACCCGCCACCTGCGGTAATTGCTCTTGCGGTAATTGTTCTGTTGTGTTTTTTTGATCAGTTACTTCATCTGTAAGTAGTGCTTCAGCATCATCAACAGTGACGAAGTCGGTGGATACAAACACCAGATGCGTGCCTGACTCCTCTTCCGGCGTAAACGAGATATTGTATCGCAGCCTTGATTCAACAACAGAACGCAGCTCTTTGTATGGGATAAAGAATCGATTATAACCCGGTCTGACAGTCAGTTTTTTCCAGACCGGTAAAGCCGCTTTTCCACTTGCAGGTATAGATAACATCTGCGACCCTGAGACTGCACAGGAAAATTTCACTGTTGTATCGTGTGATTCAGGGTTAACTATCTCAATCAAAAAACCATCGGGTGTATCTTGTTTGTCCGATGCCTGCAGCTTTTTACTCAGATAATCAAACAACTCAAACGATAGCGATGTCCATGGCGCACTACCACCCAGTCGACGGACAATCCTGCCGAATACATTAATCAGCGGCTGCAGCCTCGGGATTACAGTTTCAAGTACGGTGAGCAGCCGGTTGTTTATTAAAACTGTGTTGCCTCTTGTTTCAAGCTTGCCCCATTTACCGAATACAATCTCTGCAGCACTGCCAGTGTGCCCGCGTAAATAATTATTACGGCGCATACCGTTTTCAAATCTTCTGCATCGTTCATCCGGTCTGGCCTTGTACAAATCACAGCTTTGAAAACATTCCGGTGCTGCACATTCAATACAGTGCTCACTCCAGATCAGCAGCGCACGTTTGCGAATTCCACTAACAAAATCTATTTTTTCACAGACACGCACAGCGGGTGTGGGATCCACAGACTGATATTGATCGAATTCAAACATTTAGATCAACACAAGCCAGGTATAGGAATGTTGTACCAGTCATTTCAATTGTCGTTAACTTCCACTAATAATCAAATAGCTGCAATCAGTTTTTTCTGTATAAAAAATACCGATTACTTTCGATAGAATCCGGAATTGGAACCGGGTTTAAATTCGCATGCGATAAAGGCAGTCCGCTCATTGCGATGCCTCCACTGACAATCAAATCTGCCATCAGATCCGGTAACCACTGTAGCGTGATTGCATCAATCTCATCGCTGCCACTGCCAATATCTGCATGCGCCATTGCTGCATTTGAACCGGCAAAGTTCCGCGCAGTCTCGGAGATTTCACCAACAATCATATTCTCATCCTCGGGAATACAGGTAGAGTGCGCTTTGACAGCACGATCAAAAACGATGATTCGGCGATCAGGAAACTTCTCTTGCAAATGGCTGTAAGTCCGTCCGTTACCCAGCCCCAACTCGAAGATATCCCCCGATTCCGGCAACATTTGTTGGGCAGCAATCTGATTCAATATATCTCTCTGCGCACTCATGCGACGTATAAAGCTATCAAGCCTGCTCATAAATTTGCCCTGTGTAAGGTTGTTTAGAAATCTGTTGTAGTGACTAGTGGGCCACTAGCCCGGTTTATTCGTGAAATGGCGAGCATAGCGCGCAGAGCATTGGTTTCACAGGGTATTTTCTTCTCGCGGCCCATGTTTTAACTTACTTGGCTTACTGATATTTGCAAGAGAAAAAATACGCTGTGGAATCAAGGATCAAGCGGGATGCCGTCATTTTTTGTAGAGTCGACGACTGGCGCGCAGACGGGTTGTCGAACAGACAAGATCCCCTCCCGTTTCCAGTCGCCGCTCGGCAAACCGGACGTGCAGTTTTCCTGCATCCGGCTTTCTCCAGGATTATCATGCCTTCGCCCACGGAAGGTTTTGCGGTTTCTTTCTCAG
>CALLLW010000094.1 GCA_938007995.1 uncultured Granulosicoccaceae bacterium
GTCTAGCTGCTCTTCGGCGCTCGCAAGTTCTTCTCGAATCGATGTGGTGTTGACGCTGGGCACAACTCATGTTGCAGTACAACTGTTACTGATAAAAGCTTGTTTACTCAATTGACATGTGGCAAGGGGGTGAGCAGTTACGCAGCAACAGTAGCAGCGTAGCCATTTGCAAAGCGACGGCCAGGTAAGCTATCTCTCCAAGGGTAAGGAAAAACAACACCCCCTGCCCCAGGTTCAGCGATACCATTAACCCCTGCATTCGCCGTTGCGCAACTGTATTGACCGTGGAGCCGATAGCGTAAATACAACACAATAGCGAGACAGCTAATGTAGTCACGGTATCGTCCGGGCAACCGAACAACCAAAAACCGGAACCAATAACCAGTGGCAATACTATTCCGGTGGGTACAAGGTCTGATTCGTTCTTTACCAGAGTCGCGGGAGTCGCACTGTGCAGGTTATTTCTGACGCGCTTACTGATCACCGAACGCCACACAGTTAGCGACACGATGGTAACAACCCACAAGATCAACACAGACTGCCCGGTCCGGTGCCACAGGGCCCACATGTACCCGGCACCGACAACACTCACCAGCAGCAAAGACAAAATGCTCTGACGGGTTCGAACAGTTTGCGAACGGCGGGTGATCTCAAGCAACACTTCGCTCTGCAGCAAGTCTGCCTCATACGTGCCGCTGATACGTTCAGCCAGGGTCATGAGTTTGCCGTATTGGTTATCTGCATATTTTTCAGTTCTAAATTTTACCGGTGCTGATCAGTGCACCTGCGGATCGGTCTCGCAGCCGGTTTGATATCGGTGAGTTGGGGCAGATGAGCCGGTTCACGTAAAAGATCCGCTGCCTCTGGCTGATTCCAACTCTTCTGTAGAGTAAACCCTGACATCAATCTGGCCCGTTATTTTAGAGTAATCGATCTGGCAAAACTGTTGTGCACTCGTGGATAACAATTGCTGATTAAAATTTATCTCGACGGCTCCGCCGGGCAGCCTGATCTGCTGATCCTGCCGCCAGAGGAAATCTTTCTCTTTGGCATTGGCGAACGGAAAAGGCCCGTTCAGCGGTGAGGCAACGATGCTCTCAATCATAACACTGTGATCTTTGCCACGAAGTGATAACGTCGCACTGCCACGGCAGGAAAGATGAGGATCACCGCTGAGTAGCACTACTTTTCCACTGTAGTCTGCCAGAGTTTCAATAAAGAATTTCAGGAAACCGGAGTATGCAATCAGCGTATCACTGGTCGGGCTCATCTCAGGATGCCGGACAAAATCCCGACTAATCGGTAACACCGGCGACCCGGTACAGATGAACAACGTTTTGCATGCTTTATTTTTATCCACCCACGTGTTGAATTCTGCAGCCTGGTCATCGCCTATCAAAGATTCCAAAAGTGTACGCTGCAAAGTCGAATCCCTGTCAAAGCGGGTATCAAAACAGAAAAACGGCTGTTGATGCACTTCAAAGTCGCTCCAGAATTTTCCGGTGTTGTTCAGTCGGGTCTGGAAGTTAAGTGCTTCTGCCTTTGCAACATCCAGCTCGGCCACCTCTGAAATTTGTGTCACACCGGAGAAGTTGTCTTTATAGGCATGATCATCCAACACAAAATAAGTGGGAATGTGCGAGAGCACTTGCCGCATACCGCGAGCACCAAAAGCCTCACGGTAACGCATCCGGTATCGTTCATAATTCGCTTTCGGATCGAATAACCCGGCGGTTGCATCCGCGTAGATCTGATCGCCCAGTAACAGCAGAAAGTCTGGCCCGTCACGCGCCACAATCTGTTGCCAAAGATTCTCAAAGATTGAATCGGATAAATCACGGCTCAGTACAAAACCCGGGTGTAAACAAGACCCTGCAAGAAATGAAATGGTACCAACAGGGTTTTGTTCCTGTTGTTTGTATAAGCGTTTAAACCAGGCCAGTTCATCGATCCGTAACTCTACACCTCGGTCGTGATCAATATCCCTTTGCCGGACAATATCCTGCGATGAAAAATGACCGGCCGCGTTGCGCTCCAATAGATTGCAAGCCTGAGTCGTTAAATCATTAGCTGAGACACTATTGCTGTCAGTATCGTCAGCATGCGTCAGGCGAATCTCCAAAGCATCGGAAATATTTTCCGGGTCACAAATATCAAGCCCTGGAAATACTCCATACTGTGACTTACCGGCGTGCTCAAATGAATGTTGCTCAACTTGCAAGGCATGATCTGTAGATGTAAAGATCTTAAGGCCGGTCGGTGCTTCAGTATCGTAGTCATCTGCCTCCACCCAGAGCTTGAGCTTTTTATCAGCATCTATCGAGAGTACCGGCCCGGTCAACGGAAACTTGCTTGCACTGGTTCTGGTAAGAGGCGGCGTGGCATTTTGATGCTTCCGGCGATCCGTGTACCAGGCAGCAAATGCGTCGTATCTACCCACTGCAGATGGCTCAGAATGGCAGTGCCTGTGTTGCGCTTCAGATGCCTGCAGAAAATCATCTAACACAGGGCCGACCACAGCTGACGCCTTGTCACCAATGATCATATCCATATGCCCGTAATCAGGCACGGTACACAGGCTGATCCCACAGCGTGAATAATCGAAGGCCAGCGACGGTTGACTGGATGAATTTTGCTCTCTTTGTTTTCTGATTTGCCAGAGCCGGTAAGCAGACAGTCTGGAAGACTCAACATCAAAGACCAGATTGTTCTCACCATGCAAAAACAAGGTTGGAAATGTCCAGTACTTTTTGAAGCTTTCTTCTCTCACATAGCTATTTTCAGCGCTGTTTGAAACCAGTCGATTGCGTCGAACGCAATAATAGATTTGCTGAAGAATCGTTGCGGAGACCTCACCCACCATGGTGGGGAAATGCGTTTTCAGCTTATCCGGAATGTTCTTGTTAACCCATTGCCGGCCCCAGAATACCGTGTAGCGAAAATACATTGCCATGGCATGCTCGTTTTTTTCACCACGCTTCAACAACTGATTCTTTAACCACGGCCACTGACTGCGGGCACGTAAGTCTATTGTTGAGCTTGCTACACGATCCAACAGCGTATCTACAAACGAAGGGGCGTTGTGCATACGCGGATCAATCTTATCCAGTAGATTAAAGTCTTTAGCAAAGCCCCACAGGTTGGCACGAGTCCGGTTTTCACAGGAACTAAAAACCCACGGGGTGACTGCATGAGGCACCAGTGAGCCAAGCATTGAACGAGAGCTGTCATCAGGCTGCTGTAGCTTACCTGCCAACACTGCCATTGCTACTGCACCTGCACCAATGCAGTGAGAGAAAACATTAACCAGCTTTGCAGCACCAGATGGCCTGGATCGGTTTATCTGTTCAAAAACTTTGCTGACACCCCAGCATACATCCACCAGCGCTATGTCATCCCAGGTGTGATCTATATTGATTTTTTTTCTGGTGTTGGCACTGGCACGATGATCAAACACCCAAACGTCGTAACCACGTTTCAGTAAAAACTCAACATAGGTTTCGCGTATATGCGGGGGCCAGAATATTTCGCTGCTGTGTGATAACCCATGTACAAGCAATACAGCCGGCCGATCGGTTGTGTCCTGCCGATAGCGAAGCAGCCGGGCCAGCAGCTCGTCAGGCTGATCAGGATCTTCAAGTGTGAAAGTTTCAACCGCAAGACTGCTAACTAATACACCATTGTGTTTGAACGTCACTGACCCCGGTGGCTTACGCAGTCGTTGTTCGTCAATCGCATCGGCTGATATAAACTTTTTATATTTGTGGGCGCCGAAACTCCAGAAATGCGTTGTGCCAACCAGCCGCGCCAGCAACAGGCCGAATCCAATCCCGGCCGTGATACCGGCTGTGCCATCAGGAGATTTGCTAATCTGCAGAGGGGCAGGACCACGTGTCATCCTAAGCAAATCAACATCAAACACGGCTTTGAGCTTTGCGTTGTCGCGGCTTATGTTCACCGGCAACTGCAACAGTGACTCCCACAATGATGCACTGGTCAGTGTATAAGCCAGCTTCTTCCTGCCACTGACACGCAGCGGCAGATCGCTATTCGTTTCACGCAATTCATACTCAAGGTAACGCCAGTCGGAGTGCAGCTTTGCGACTCGCAGAAAACCACGCAGTTTATCTGCACGGGATGGTTTGTTTTCTTTTGTCGCTTTATTATCTTTGGCAAAGGCCGCAGTGATTTCATTAACAAACGCATAGGTTCGATAAAAGCCAAATCGCATGATTGCAGTTGCAGTTCGGTACCACGTCCAGCGGTGCTTTTGCTGCCCTCTGCTTGCGAGAGTCACCGTACCCTCAAGCTGAAGTAGTTGCGGCATGGGCACAAAAGTATCAGCTGATCCGTGCAACAGTGATCTGTCACTGGCTCGTAACACGGCCTTTGCCCTGAGTGGTGTTGCGGGCCGGGTGAGCCACTTATCAAGCGAATTATTAAAACGCTGCCCCTTATGGTCCTTATCATCAAAATAAAAACTCACATCCAACAATACAGTTTTGCTGTTCGCGGGAATCAAATTCCCGAACACATTTTTAAATGCTGTACTGTTTGCTATAGACTCTTTCAGGGGCCAAAGTAAGCGCTCGTTAAATTCTGCATGAATGTCATTGTCTCGGTCCACCGGTTTGACAGGTAATTCAGGCAGTTGACGATATTCCGGCTGTAACTGCTGAAACGGGGTTTTGTCCGGCAGCATTCTGCCCGCAATTCTCGACGCCAGTGTATAAGACAATGCCGAGATAGCGATCATTGGATTAACGCCAACTGCAGTCGGCAAAGCAGCGCCATCAAGCACATACAAATCTTTATAAACTGCTGCGGGATCATTGCTGTTATTGCAGCAAAACACCTGGCCGTTATGATTAACCACGCCGGTTTCTGCTGTCTGCCCGATAACACAACCACCGAGCGGATGCACAGTAACCACACTCTGCGGCAGACCCTCTACCCCTGCAAAGACCTGTGAAAAGTCTCCGGGTAGAGCCTGGTACATCGGGTTTGCATGATACTCCCCTCCGGCATAAGCGCCTGGCTTGAGCGTCTCAAATACCTGATGAAGTTGTTTATAATAACGCGGCTGACCTCCCTGAGCAGTTTGCTGGGCAGTTTGTGGCTTTGGCCATTTCGGCAGCAGGTTTCCAGTTGCAGCGTCTTCAATCAGCTCACCCGGACTGCCATCGAAACCCATTGTCAGCAAAACCTGACCATGGTTTGTAAAGTCGTTTGATGTTTCCAGTGGATCGTGCAAGGGATTATTACTGTGCCATGCCGATTCTTTGTCGTTTACAAAACGACCGACATAACTCTGCATAGTGAGCGTTTCACGCCACAGCTTTGCTAACGGGTAAGGTATTGCGCCGTCTTCAATGGTTACTTTGCCACTGGATACATAAGAACTATGCGCTCGCGCAATACCGATAATGGTTGGTCCGCATTCAGGAGTTGCAGTTTCATCAGGGACATCAGCTACTGCGTTGACCGGTGTGCCTTCGCCACTGGTAAAAATAAGTCCATCACCATTGGCTGAAAATCGTTTACCCAGTAAAGGCGATAAATTTAAACCGCCGACAGATTCCTCATCCGCTGCATAACCCTGTTGCGAACGTTTTAAAATCTCTGTACTGCCAATAGCGCCAGCGGCAAGTATCACGCGCTTTGCAATTATTACGGGTTTGTCGACATCAGCCGCAGCCGTATCTACCGTGTTACCCGTTGAGCTAAACCAGACACGCCATTGCTCTTTGTGAACTGAGAGACGATTAACTTTAACACCGGTGTACAGACTGACTCCCTGTTGCACCGCCAAAGGCCAGGCATTGAGATTCAGGGACTGCTTCGCTCCCGAGTGGCAGCCGATAACGCAATTTCCGCAATGATTGCAAGGCTTATGGTCGACGCTATGTGGCGTGCTGTTGTTAAAATTAATGGCCACCGGTGCCGGTTGAACTTGCGCCTCGTTATCAATCGCTGCAACAGTTCGGCTCAGCGCATGGTACTTGGCAAATTTACCGGGATCTTCAATCTGATTCACACCGAGCAACTGATTGATCTTTGGATAACAGCGCGCAAACAGATCTGACCAATCAGTATCAACCCCGGATGCAGGCCAGCTATCGAGCGTTTCTTTATCAGGCGGCACAGCCACTGCAGCATTGACCAACGATGTTCCACCAAGCCCGCTGCCAGTGATGGAAACGGCGCCTTCCCCCATCCGCACATCCCACAACGCAGACGGGCTGTTGCCACTCGCATTATTCGGCACATAAGCTGGCAGCTCGCCCAGCGTTCTCGGGAAGTCCTGTGGCAGATACTCCTGACCTCTTTCAAAGACCGCGATTCGTCCACCGTCACCTGATTCTGAAAGCGCGAGCGCGGCCATGGCAGCGCCATAGCCAGAGCCAACTATCAGCGTGTCAACGACGAGGTTGCCGGTCTTATCGGTGATCTGCTCTTTGTCTGGTTCAGCTTGAACCTGCGCTAGCAGTACTTCAATCGGTTTCGATAACCAGTACGTCATATAACTATCCTTGGATTAACGACGGGCGTAGGATAATTGATCGCCGTCAGGCGTATAATTATGGCATGGCGTGATTCGCGTACGTTGATGCTCGACAAGATGTTAGTCTCTCCGTTGACAATGCTTTTTCAGTCCTGAATTTGGCCACAATTTAAACACACAGTCAGGCGCCGAAACACACACAAAACGAAATTCAGTAAAAGGACAACAACATGCGTTGGTATTTTGATTTCATCTCACCGTATGCCTATTTACAAAGTACACAGCTTAAAGAACTGGATTCAACAAAACCGGTCAGTTGCGTGCCGGTGCTGTTTGCAGGCTTGTTAAAACACTGGGGACAACTCGGGCCTGCGGAAATAGCACCAAAGAGAAAATGGACCTTCAGAGAAATTACCTGGCTTGCACACCAGCAGAACATCGAACTGACGATGCCACCGGTACATCCATTTAATCCTTTGCCATTGCTTAGACTCAGCATCGTGCACAATAACCGTATTGAGGTCGTGCAACGGCTGTTTCGGTTTATCTGGGCGGAGGGCAACATACCTCAGGAAGAAGCAGCTTTTACAGCACTACTGCAGGAGCTCGGTACAGATTCGCGTCAGTTGCAGTCAGAGCAAGTCAAGAAACAGCTGCAGGAAAACGGCAGGCTTGCAATCTCGCAAGGAGTATTCGGTGTGCCGACATTCGAGGTAGACAACGAACTTTTCTGGGGACACAGCTCGGCAGACATGCTCAAAGCCCGGCTCATCGGGGGCGACGACTTTCCCTATCACTTGATGAAAACTGCAGATAATCTGCCGGAAGGTCAATCACGGCGTACTGTGTCGACTCCGCAGCTATCCGCTGCTACACCTCGTGGACCACGGATTCCACTTAAGCCCATTGATCTGGCAGAGCCCGCCGATCTTGTTACCGCCATTCGCGAAAGACGCGGTGGACAGTTGATTGAGCTAGATCGGCTGCTGCTCTACAGCCGGCCACTATCCGAAGGCTGGAACCACTTTCTTGGTAACATCAGGCAACATTTTTCTGTTCCACAAGTCTTGCGTGAGCTTGCTATGTGCACTGTGGCAGTTATAAACAATGCAGAGTATGAATATGCACAACACGCACCGCTGTATATTCAGTGCGGTGGTACAGAAGAAAAAGCAAACCTCATCAGACAACCACAGCTTGCGTTACAGGACCCGACATTCAATGAAGCAGAACAACTCACCATCGCACTGACCAGCCAGTTAACCAAAGATGTAAAAATAGACGATGAACTTTTTCAGCGCGCAGTTAATCACTTCGACTATGAACACCTGGTCGAACTGATAGCCACTATTGCGGCCTATAATATGGTATCGAGATTTCTGGTAGCGTTTGAGCTGCATCCGTAAATCAGCGCTGCAATAAGTAGCACCCCGGAAACGCTCACAATACAAGCCCATAAAAAAAGCAGAGAGACCAATTTATGTCTAGTAAAAAAAAGCATAGCGTCGATACCAGTGACTGGTCTTTAACTGACTACGAATTCGATGGCCACCAGAAATTTTCTATCAAGAATGCTCCAGGCAAAGTGGAGCCGTTATATGATTCGAAAAAAGATTACAAACAAAAACTCGGCTCGATTGTAAAACGAATTGACGAGCTGCTCGAGGTAATGTACGCGCAAAATCGTTATGGCCTGTTGCTGGTATTTCAGGCCATGGATGCTGCCGGCAAGGACGGTACGATCAAGAGGCTGCTAACAGGCGTAAACCCGGCAACTGTGCAGGTCTATTCATTTAAAAAGCCCAGTGACGAAGAGCTGGATCATGGCTATCTGTGGCGCATCATCCAACGCATGCCAGAACGTGGCAGATTGGGGGTTTTTAACCGTTCGTACTATGAAGAAGTGCTGATCGTCAGAGTACATCCAGAAATTCTGACAGACTATCAGCGGCTGCCGCAGGAATTCACCAAAGACACTAAACAGGTATTTGAAAGCCGCTTTGATCAAATACGCAACTTTGAAAAATACGCCAATGACAATGGTATCAAGGTGGTCAAGTTTTTTTTAAACGTATCGGAAGAAGAACAGCGGCAACGGTTAATCGCAAGACTGGATAACCCGGACAAACACTGGAAATTCACCACAGGTGATATTGATGAACGAGAGCACTGGCCGGCTTACATGGAAGCATTCGAGGACTGCATCAATGCCACTGCTGCCGAACACGCACCGTGGTACACGATACCAGCAGATGATAAGCTCAATATGCGTTTGCTGGTAGCAGCAGCCACACTCACAGAGCTTGAGAGTCTAGATATCGACTGGCCTGCAGCAGACAAGAAACTGCTTGCCAACATGGAGTCAATTCGCGCCAGACTTGCCTAATAAAGTTACGGCAAAATATAGGTGTCGCAAAATTAGGTACCTGCACAACCGGGTTACACAACCGCAGAGACGAACAGAGTGTTGAACCACAACTATGTCTGATAGCTTTTTCACCACTGAAGATAACCTCTGGTTTCAACCGACCAGCCATACTCGCGGACCATGGCATGAAGATCATTGTCATGCGGGACCACCAACCGCGTTACTGGCGCGCTCAGTTGAACAACTTGTACCTGAGCAACAACTGGTCAGAATCACCGTTAATCTGTTGCGCCCTATTCCGTTTGCCGGATTCCGAATCACCTCAGAGATTACTCGTCAGGGTCGGATAGTCAGTACAACCGCAGCAACATTGTTTGATGAAAACGATAAAATTTGCGCGAATGCAATCGCACTGCATATGACGCCACAACCGAACCAACCTGTTCCAACACACGCAGTTGACTATGGCAGTCATACTGATGCAACAGTGGGTGACTTCCCGATTAGAAAAACTCTGCATGACAAGCAGGCATTTAACGGCCATGGTGTGACGGTAAAATACCCACCCAATCAAAACGCAGAACCAGGCCCCACCATCGCCTGGATGAAAACAGTCGCACTGCTACAGAACGAAACCCCGAGCGCTTTTCAGCGCATCTGTCCGCTAGCAGATTGTGGCAATGCCTTTAGCCGCAATGCAGAACCGTGGGATTATAATTTCATGAATCCGGACCTGACAATCCTCCTGCACCGTAAACCGGTGGGTGAATGGCTCGGTACTGACTCAACCGGCTACTGGGAAGAATCCGGCATCGGTATGGCTGATGCGCAACTGTTTGATGAGACCGGATCGGTCGGCCGGGCACTACAGACTTTGCTGATCAGGAAATCCTGAAAGTACATTGATCACTGCCTGTGTGCAGCGCACACAGGTGTTTACGCTCGCGTTAATCAGGTCGACATCAATCATCTGAATTGGCATACATCGTTCAAGCAGAAATCAGCCGTGCCGCTACACGGCCTGAATTAGTGGCCTGAATTAGTGGCCTGAATTAGTGACCTGAAATAACGGCCTGAATGTACGGCAAGTCGAACGAACCATGAAAAAGCCGAACCTACTGATCTCGACCACATTACTCGCTGCTTTGGCTGGTGCTGCCCCTGCCAGTCTGTTCGCGTGCTCACTGCACGATGATATGACCACAATACAAAACGGATTCGGCGAATTCCATCTGCCACTGGTCGGTGACATCGCTGCCAATGTCATGAAAAACTACGGTGCGCCGATGCGACGGCTGGGTGGGCCAAACGGGCTGGATATCTGGGACTACGGTAGCTTCAGGGTCATTATGAACAAGCAAAGAGTCACATTTGCCGGCATGTGGTAGCACACGACATGTGGTAACACCGGGAGTCCAGCCCGAACCGCATCACGCGACCTGCTGCAGTCTGTCGTGATCCAGCTCGCCCTCGATCACAAGCACCATCCATAACAGCGTGTAAACCTGCATAAAAAGTGTGAACCAGACACAATTCGCTACCGGCGGGCGGCCGGAAACATCTTTTCCTGAGCCACTCATGTCACAAAATCATTACACATCTGCCTGCTTTTGATACGTTCAGAGCTATTCCAGGCACACCTCACAGCGAACCACACCGAATGTCAATAAACTGCCGCCTTTCTTCTGACAGGCGTGCCAGTGATGCAGATCACCCGTGTTTACTGCAGACTTTTCAAAATACTGTTCTCGATCGGCTTACTGATCGGCACAACAGGTGCGCCCGCCAGCCAAACCGATTACACACAGCAAATGCACCTGACTGTTGGTGGTGAACGTTTGACTTTACTGTTGCAGCCGAGTCGCGTGACTCACCAGCTGCGCGTTGTTGACCCGAAAGGCAGACCACTATCCGTACCCGTCAGGAGCTATATAGGTGAAATAAAAGATGACCCTGCCTCATGGGTTCGACTAACAAAAAGCATCAATAAGATTGATGGGGTGATTTCACGCCATGGAAAGCATTTTCGAATTCAAAAAACCGGCAACAGACCGGCGAGAGTTGAGCCGCTGGCTGACAACCATGATCAGCGCATCAGTCTGAATTCCAACACAACCGGGTTACTAACACGCTCTCTGCCGACCACCACACGCGTGGCTAAAATTGCACTGGTCGTAGACAGTCAGTTTAATGCACGGCACAACAACGGAGGGCTGGAGTACGCACTTGGTTTGATCAACTCGGTTGACGGTATTTTTCGTGAGGAGTTTGGTCTTGCCTTACAGGTGGAGACGGCAATCAACGTCACTGATACCCGCAATGATCCATTCAAGCTTGGCAATGTTCCCATTGAAACGATGTTGCGCAATTTTCGCGACTACCGAATGAGTACTTCGTTGATTGGTAACAATATCAGCATGGTGCATTTATTCACTGGCAACACACCCACCGATGAACCGGTTGGACTTGCGTGGATTGACACAGCGTGTCGCACCGACGGTTATGATGTAGGACTGTCGACACACTACCAACATGACATTCTGTTGGCTGCACATGAACTCGCACATAACCTTGGAGCACTGCATGATTCGGATACTGCCTGTGCCACCAGCTCTGATAATGTGATGTGGCCGTATATTTCATCTGCTACCTCACAGAATTTTTCAAGCTGTACTGTGCGGTCGGTGAAAAGAGCGCTGGCTCGAAGCTGTCATGCTGTAGCCACACAAGCTCAGGAGCTGGCACTGACTACATCACCGAATTCACAGTGGGGTAATGCTGCAACAAACACACTTGATAGGCCTGCAGCAGCACTTGCAGTTGAACTACCGACGAATCATAAACATGCTGATGGCAGCAACCACCGCAAAATGCATCGTTCGTTTAAATCATTGCAATAACGCTCGGGCCCTGACAATGCTCGCAGATGCCCTGTATAAATACGAATTTTGTGGGAGAATTTAACACCCTCAGACCGAGCGCAATAATTGTTCAACCCCCTGCCAGGCTTTGGCGATGCTCGCGAATTACACTCGCCATCGCATCGATCTCCTGCAATCGCTTTATCTGTGTAAACAACGTACTCGCCTCATCATATTCTCGAATAAGGTAAGACAACCACTGCTTGGTACGGTTACCTGCATAACGCACAGGCAGATCAACTGCAGTTTCGAGCAACTGCTCGAGCAGATCGAGCACATCGAGCCAGGTATATTTGTAACAGGCAACGTTACTTGTTGATGCCCGAATCCTGCAGGCAAGATCAGGCTTTGCCAGTGCACCGCGACCAAGCATCAAATCAACGCAATCACTATCTGCACGTGCCATAGACGCATCACTATCCGACCAGATCTCGCCATTCACTGTGATTGGAATTGAAAGCTCCCGACGTACCTGTTTAACTTCAGCCCAGTGCGCAGGTGGCTTGTAGCCATCAAGCCGGGTACGGGCATGAACACACAATCCGGAAGCTCCGGCCTGCTCGATACCGCTGGCTATTTGCATCAGGTTATCGGTATTGTCAAAACCCAGCCGGATTTTGGCTGTCACCGGGATAGTCGGATCAACCGCATCTCTTACCGATGCAACAATATCCCTTACCCGATCTGGCGTGCGCAATAATGATGAACCACCGCCATGGCGATTGACCGTTTTAGCCGGACAGCCGAAATTTAAGTCAATACCCGGTGCACCCAACTCAACCAGCCGTTTGGCATTCAACGACATGAAGTGACAGTCAGTGCCAAGCAGTTGCACATACACAGGCACGCCACTTTCGGTAACACCACCTGACGTAAGTTCCGGACAATATTTCAGGAATACTCTGTCCGGATAGAGGTTGTTAGTGATGCGAATAAATTCGGTGACGCAGCGGTCGTAGGCAAAGACTGCTGTGAGAATTTTACGCATATGAAAATCTGTCACCCCTTCCATCGGAGCAAGCATGATTTTCATTGCCTGATCATTCGCATTACCATAGCCATTCGCAATACCATGGCCATTCCTAAAACCATGGCCGTTCGCAGTGCGCAGATTTTAACGCTAATACCAGTAGCCATAGTTCCGGCACAATAGTATCCGGCTTGCGATATATACGTGTGTATTGCGGCTAAAACTATTTCTCTGCCGCTATGTATGCGATCCAGCATTCATGATCTTCAACATCGCGTGTTTCTTCAAACTCATCCAGTGCTTCATCTGTTTCTTCATCAAATTTCTGCACATAAAAACGCACATTGCTAAAACCGGCCTCACGCAACAGGTCCTCTATCTCGTGCCCACCCCACAGGCGCCAGTGATAGCTGAACGCTTTGTCTAAGCGGGATTTATCAGGGAAGCGAAAATGGATGTAACAACGCATTTCCTGAGTTAACGGATTGAATTTATTCTGATCCCACAGATACGTGAAGCCTTCCAGCTTATGCTTTTCGACCGAGGTTTGATGTGCCTCCGAGCCGCCGTAGCCATCAAGGAACAAAATGCCGTCATCTTTTAAGGCACGGTGCACCGCTCTGAAGTAGCGCTTTAGTTCTTTGCGCTCCTGAAAGATCCAGTAGCTAAAGTTAAACGCCAGACAAACATCAACAGGCGGAGTCTTAACGGTCAGCACATCTGCCTTGATCATCTCAACACGCTCACGCTGCGCGGGCTTGAGCTTCTTGTAGTTGTGCTCATGCCCCCAGTCGAGCACCTCCTGATCAAAGTCGACCGCGTAGGACTGATTGGCTTTGTTACGCTTGGTCCAGACACAGGCAGTTCGCGACGTGCCTGCGAAATCTTCACGCAGTGTCACCGGCTTTTTACCGCGGATATCCTTGTAGGTGTCCTGTACAAAATCGAGCTCAAACTCGGAGTCCTGTACAGATTCCTGATAAAGCTCATGCCGATCCGCCTTCTGCGCCATCGTGAGCTTTTTATTTTTCTTCTTCTTTTTAGCCAAAAACTGAAACCTTCAGTAAGCAGACCTCAGCTTTTTATGCCGACGCCCTTGTTCATCAAATGGAGTGCAATAGCAGCCAATATTAGTATAAAAACCACAATAACCAAAAAAGACCACCATAGTGGAAAATCAGATGACCCGAGAATGCCGTGTCTGAAACCATTCACCATGTACAGCACCGGATTAAAAAGCGATACATTGAACCAGAAATCAGGCAACAGTTTTATTGAATAGAAAATGCCACCCAGATAGGTCAGAGGCGTTAAAACAAAATTAGGCACGATGGATATGTCGTCAAAACTCTTGGCGAAAACAGAATTGATGACCCCGCCAATGGCAAACAATGTTGATGTCAGCACCACAACGGCAATAGTGATCAGCGGATTCTCAACACTGATGCGTGTAAAAAACAACGATACCGCAGCCACCAGAGCACCAACACACAGACCACGACAAACCCCGCCAGCCACAAAACCGGCCAGAATTACCCAGTTATGCACCGGTGCGATCAATAGCTCTTCAATATGATGTTGAAACTTTGCACTGAAAAATGAAGATACCGAATTGGAGTACGAATTGGTGATGACCGCCATCATGATAATACCGGGTACGACAAAATCTATGTAGCTGTAGCCATCCATGACACCGATACGCTCACCAATGAGCTTGCCAAAGATCACCATATATAAAACAGCGCTAACCGCCGGAGGGACAATGGTTTGCACCCAGATACGCATGAAGCGACGAATTTCCTTGGTCACCAGTGTCTTGAAAGCAATCCAGTTAACCAAGGCCACAGACGGAACTTCTGCCTGTTCAGTGTAATTCATAGTCTCATTGCTTGTTGTCATTAACGCGATCTTGTAGTTTTCTATCAGTGATAACTGAGTAAGTAAGGTTCCGGCTGTATGGTCCAGCGGTAATGGCTGATTGTTACTAGATGATTATTGCTGACAATCAGGCAGCGTCAGACTTGCTTACCAGACGCAAAAAGAATTCTTCCAGCCGGTTGGATTTATTGCGCATACTGGTGACTTCAAAACCCTGTTGCTGAAGTTGTTTAAATAAATCGTTCATTGAACGGCCAATAACGACCTCAATCTCAAGGCGTTTATCATCGCACTTAACAACCCGGTAGTCAGACAACTCGGGGGGCTTCAGCGCAGGCTCTTTTAAATCGAGAATAAAGCTCTGCACCATTGAACGACTCAACAGCTCACTGACCAATCCCTGCTCAACAATTCTGCCTTGATCAATGATTGCAACGTTGCGGCAAAGCGTTTCAGCCTCTTCCAGATAGTGCGTGGTGAGTATGATAGTGGTACCTGCCTGATTAATCTTTTCAAGAAACTCCCACATTGAGCGTCTGATTTCTATGTCTACACCGGCGGTGGGCTCGTCAAGAATCAGTAGTTTCGGTTCATGCACCAACGCTCGTGCGATCATCAGTCGACGTTTCATGCCACCAGACATCTGTCGCGCTGGCTGGTCGCGTTTTTCCCATAGATCAAGCAACTTCAGGTACTTCTCTGCACGATGTTGTGCAACCGGTTTTCTGACGCCATAGTAGCCCGCCTGGGTTACCAGAATATTCATCGGCGTTTCAAAAGCGTTGAAATTGATTTCCTGTGGCACCAGGCCAATATCGAGTTTGCATGAGCTGCGTTGCTGCTGCAGATCTTTGCCAAAAATCTTTATCTCTCCGCCGCTGCTGTTCACCAACGAGCAGATAATGCCGATTGCTGTGGACTTGCCAGCGCCGTTAGGACCAAGCAGCGCAAAAAAATCACCTGCGTTAACGGTTAAGTCTATGCCCTGCAACGCCTGATGACCGTTGTCATAAGTTTTCTGCAAGCTGGAAATTTCTAAAGCGTACATATAAGCGTTCTTACAAAAGCAGCGCACTAAGCGCTGAACGAATTGGATCAGGAATAGTTACCGGCCGCTCGGTCTTGCTGTCAACAAATACATCGGTGAAATAACCGGTGGCACTGACTTGCTGATCACCTGAGATAAATAAGCCCACTTCATAACGGACACTTGAATTGCCCAGTTTGCCTACTCTAAGACCTGCGTCGAGTGTGTCCGGATACTTAACCGGCGCATGATAGCGGCACATATTCTCGACCGAAAAACAGCGCACCCCGTGGGAGGCGATATCAAGCCTGGAGTCGACCTCCAGGTACCGCATAATGACCAGTTCAAAAAATGTCAGGTAACGCGCATTGTTAACGTGCCCGTACATATCGTTATCAGACCAGCGGGTCGGTATGGTGAGAAAGTGGCAAAAATGCTGCCGCTCTTCGGTTCTGTCGAGTGGTCGATCGTTTTGATTTGCAGTCATTAAACAACCCCGAAAATGTAGCCGGGTATTGTACCCCGAGGCTGTCAGCTTTGCGAAAGTGGCGGTCTGTTACTTTGCCACAGTACTTCACTGCCGCCGTCTGCGCGCGCCAGCACCCGGCTAACAACAAACAGTAAATCAGACAGTCGATTCAGATAGGTAATGCTTTGCGGTGGCAGAGACTCCTGTTCACCAAGCGCAATAACACATCGCTCTGCACGTCGACAGACGGTTCTGGCCAGATGACAGCTTGCCGCGGCGGCACTGCCACCGGGCAGGATAAAATCTTTCAGCACCGGTAATTCATCATTCAGTTTATCCAGCCAGTTTTCAAGCCATGTGACATGCGCTTCTTTTATTGCCACATGGCCGGGAATACATAACTCCCCCCCCAGATCAAACAGGTGATGCTGGATCTCACCGAGCAGACCCGCAATATCTTCAGCAACACCGGCAGCGATCACCATACCGATAACACTGTTGAGCTCGTCAGTGGTGCCGTAGGCTGTGACCCGCAGGCTGGTTTTCGGCACCCGGGTGCCATCGCCGAGGCCGGTGGTGCCGGAATCTCCGGTGCGAGTGTAGATTTTTGTGAGTCTGTTGCCCAACGTAGCTCCTGAAGTGACTAATCACTGCTAAAGTATGACGCCTATTAAGCGCGCTTATATTGTGACAGATTATCAAGTGGCATTGGAACTCCATCAATCGCCCTGTTGTCCGATAACCAAGCTAACAGAGTGATTTAACTTGCTTGCGAGAGACCGGTTTTCTGTCGACTTATCTATGATGTTTTTCCCTCAAAGACACACGATCGCCTCAGCTAACAAGCGAATGCACTGCTCTTGTGTATGTCATCGACCTGACTTGTCCCGTCTGGCAGTCGCCTGCCTGCTCGCCCTGACAGCTTTCGCAACACCCGCTTCTGCCCAAACAAGCAATCAGACAACACCATTTCCCGCGGCGTCAGAGACCGCCGAGCCTACCGGCCGTTTAATCATAAAATACACAGAAGCTGAAAGCCCGTGGCAATCACCACGAGGCAGCAAGCGAGTAACTCGCAGCGGATTGCGAGAGCAACGCAAACTAACATTTGCACGCAAAATGTCCGGCAAGCGCGAGTTGGTTCAATCTGAACAAATGCGCGGTGGCCTCAAAGCACTCAAAGCCGAAGCACGCTCACTGAGCACCGAGCCAGACATCGAATACGCCGCTATTGAATACCGGCGCTATTCACTGGCCGAGCCGAATGATCCTCTCTATCAGGGAACCGATGCTCCAGGTAACCAGGCTTATCTATTTGACGGTGAATATAGTGTTCATACACCCGGTGCATGGGATATCAGCACAGGATCCACCGCTTCAGTGATTGCGATTGTCGATACCGGTGTATTGCCTGATCATCCTGATGTAGCGGACCGCGAAGTCCCGGGACTCGGTTATGACTTTGTATCAGCTGATGCGCCAAACAATTTCTTCAGCGCCAATGACGGTGACGGACGCGACGCTGATCCCGCCGACCCGGGTGATCCATGCGAAGGTGGCTCAGCCAGCTGGCACGGCACGTCGGTCGCCAGTGTTGCTGCAGGTAACAGCAATAATAGCGAAGGACTCGCCGGTATCGACTGGAATGCCAGACTGCTGCACGCCAGGGCGCTTGGCATTTGCGGCGGTACAGATGCCGATATCATCGATGCAGTGCGCTGGAGTGCCGGATTAACCGTCGACGGAATACCCGACAATCCGAATCCTGCCAATGTTGTCAATCTCAGTCTTGGCGGCGCTACCGAGTGCACAACTGCGTGGCAGGATGTTATCGACGAGCTTGCCGCGCTGAATGTAATTTTTGTTATGGCAGCAGGCAACGAGAGACAAAACACACTGAGATCGTCACCGGCAAACTGCGCTAATGTTATTGCAGTCGGGTCGAATACACTGAGCGGCGATATTGACAGCCGATTCAGCAACCACGGTGTCAAGGTCACTGTATCAACCAGTGGCCGAGACATTGTTGTCGCCTCTAACAGCGGTTTCGATACACCGGATGAAGAAGGCAATTTCTACCGCACAGAAACTGGCACCAGCTTTTCTGCTGCGATTGTCAGCGGTGCGATCAGTTTGATGCACAGTCTTAATCCGGACCTTGGACCCGCTGAAGTCCGTGCATTACTGCAAGACAGCGCAACTCCTTTTGCGACAGACTCGGATTGTGATACGCACTATTGTGGCGGTGGCATCATGAATCTGTCTCGCGCAATGACCATGCTACGAGACAACAACTTTTCAGCAGAGCGTGATATCGCACTTGAACAGATCGCCAATCAATCACAGCCCGTGGAATTGGAAACACGGACTGACGCGACGCTATTTGGCTTTAAAGACATCCGCTATTTTTCACTACAGGTGCCAGAGCGTGGTTTACTGCAAGCCGAATCCAGCGGTAGCGCAGATTTATACGGCTATCTGCTGAATGCCGAACTGAGCGTTATCGCGCTTGATGATGACGGTGGCAATGCCACGAATTTCAGAGTCGCCTCTCTTGTGGACCCGGGCACCTACTATATCGCTGTGGAACGTGAGCGCCACAGACGCATAGACGCAGAGCTGAACTTTGCTCTTTCCACATCGCTCAGCGATGACCAGCCGGATGCATTTACGTTTAACAGTGTGTCCGACGCGACCGCGAGCGCAACTGTAGAATCGAACATAATCACTGTTAGCGGCTTACAGAGTGAAACGATACTGACTATCTCTAATGGTTTTTATTCGTTGAACGGCAGTGCCGCAAACAATCTGCCCACAACTGTTCGTAACGGAGATACGCTACAAGTGGCAATACAAAGCGCAAGCAGTGAAAATCGGTCAAACACTGCAACAGTCACTGTGGGCACATTCACCACCAACTTCACTGTCACTACCGCCGCAAATACTCGAATTACCAGTACAACCGGCAGCGCAACAGATGGCAACAACACCGGATCCGGTTCGTTTAATCTGTCGATCCTATTTGCAGTCCTTTTGGTACTCTCGTTGAAAAGACGCATAAGTAAATATCATTCGGCAGATTAACTGCCATAGTCACGCTCTTCTCTTGCGGATTTCACTGACCGACCTGCCCTGCTACAATAGCAGCGCATACAGTCTTGAGAAATGAACGTGGCAGAAGAAACAATATTCAGCAAGATTATCCGTCGGGAAATTCCGTCGGAAATGCTCTATCAGGATGAACTGGTCAGCGTCTTTCGCGACATCAATCCAGTAGCGCCAACTCATGTCTTGATTGTACCGAACAAATTAATTCCCACCGTGGACGACATTGAGGCAGAAGATGAAGCTGCTATGGGCCGCATGTTGTCGGTTGCGAAAAAAATCGCCCGCGAAGAAGGAATCAGTGAAGATGGTTATCGGCTGATCATTAACTGCAAAGAGCACGGCAACCAGGAAGTCATGCATATCCACATGCATCTGGTCGGTGGCAGACCACTTGGCGGAATGCTAAAACGCGAATCCAGCTGATCTGGTTTGCACACGTTTGTACCTTCTGGCATATAAAAGCTGCAAATACTCAAATTGGCTATCCCAATGCGACAATTCTGCCAATACTGGCTGAATACGCATGTACCGCACAACGCTTAGCAACATTTATGACGCGAAAATTTTCAAGTACAGATAACTACGTAGCAACCGAAGACCTTTCGCTTGCCGTCAATGCCGCTATCACGCTTGGCAGGCCACTGCTGATCAAGGGTGAACCCGGCACAGGTAAAACTCAACTGGCTGAAGAAGTTGCCAGCTCATTGTCTGCACCTTTGTATCGATGGCACATAAAATCCACCACCAAAGCGCAGCAGGGATTGTATGAATACGATGCAGTATCCAGACTTCGCGACTCCCAGCTTGGTGATGACAAAGTACAGGACATTTCAAACTACATAATCAAAGGCAAGTTGTGGGAGGCGTTTGAGCAAGCCGATCTCTCAGTGCTGTTAATCGATGAGATCGACAAAGCTGATATAGAATTCCCGAACGACCTGTTGCTGGAACTCGACAAAATGGAATTTCATGTCTATGAGACCCGGCAGACTATCGTTGCAAAAAAACGTCCACTTGTAATTATCACCAGCAACAATGAAAAGGAACTACCAGACGCATTTCTGCGCCGTTGCTTTTTTCACTACATAAAGTTCCCCGACAAACAAACCATGCAGCAGATCGTTGCAGTGCACTTTCCATCAATTAAAAAAGACTTACTGAATGCCGCGTTAAATGCTTTCTTCTCGATCAGAGAAGTCCAGGGGATTGCAAAAAAGCCCTCCACTTCTGAGTTGTTGGACTGGCTTAAATTATTGCTTGCAGAAGATATTCCTGCAGATGCACTGCACGCAGATGACAGTGGCTCTATCATTCCCAAACTCCACGGCGCGCTGTTAAAGAATGAACAGGACGTTCATTTGTTTGAGAGACTGGTTTTTCTCAACAAGCGTAAGCAGTAAGCAATTATGCTGATAGATCTGCTATTCAGACTTAGAGATGAGCGCGTACCAGTGTCAATCACTGAGTATCTGGCAATGCTCGAAGGCATGGACAAGCAGATTGCTAACTACAGCATTGACGATTTCTATCACTTCGCACGTCTCTGCCTGATAAAAGACGAACGATACTATGATCGCTTCGACAAAGTCTTCGGCGACTATATCAATGGTGTTCACACACTGTTCGATGAAGTCATTGGCGAAATACCGGAAGAATGGTTGCGGCGTGAGGCGGAGCGCCTGCTC
Organism: uncultured Granulosicoccaceae bacterium; assembly: GCA_938007995.1. Taxonomy (GTDB): domain Bacteria; phylum Pseudomonadota; class Gammaproteobacteria; order Granulosicoccales; family Granulosicoccaceae. The sequence continues at coordinate 20,932 of CALLLW010000094.1, forward strand.
AGTGAGCAGGAGAAGGCCAACATAGAAGCGCTCAGTGATCTCGACAAAATAATGGAAACGCTACGCCAACGTCTGCAGGAACAAAAAGAGCGACATCAGGGCGGCAGCAAGTGGATTGGCACGGGCGGAACATCGCCGTTTGGTGCTTATGGTTACAACCCGGCGGGAGTCAGGATAGGTCAAAAATCAGGCCGTCATGGGCGCGCAATTAAAGTCTGGGATAAACGCGAATATAAAAACCTTGACGACGAACGCGAGCTCGGCACTCGTAATTTTAAAATGGCGCTCAGGAAACTCCGTCGGTTTGCTCGCGAAGGTGCGAGAGATCAATTTGATATAGACAGCACCATTGACGCGACCGCGCGCAACGCCGGGCTGCTTGATATTCAAATGACTGCAGAAAGACGCAACGCTATCAAGTTACTACTGCTGTTTGATGTGGGTGGTTCGATGGACTATCACATCTCGGTTTGTGAAGAGCTATTCTCCGCAGCACGCACCGAATTCAAGCATCTTGAATATTTTTACTTTCATAATTTTATCTACGAGAAGCTCTGGAAAGACAATCGTCGAAGACATTCCGAAACAATCTCCACCTATGAGTTTCTTCGAACTTATTCCGCCGACTACCGGGTCATTATAGTCGGGGATGCAACCATGAGCCCGTATGAAATAATGACCCCGGGTGGCAGCGTTGAGCACTGGAATGAAGAAGCAGGCTCTGTCTGGATGAATCGCGTGCTGGAAAAATTCCCGCATGCAGCCTGGCTCAACCCGGAACCCGAAGCCTACTGGTCAAGAGTACCTTCCATCAAAATGTCACACGATATCATGCAGCAACGCATGTATGCACTGACGGTCGATGGCATTGGCAAAGCAGTTGACGGATTAAAACTTAAACACTAACCGGCAACGATTAAGCTTCATACCACCCGACGCCACTGAACATCTGTGCGCTCACTACTGCCACGGTATTTAACAAGCCGACGCGCTTGTGCCCTGCATCAACAGGCTTATTCAGGCTAACTAATTGCAGCCGTGTGTTGCTTATGTCATCCGCATGACGTCCCGCTTTTGAAAAAAGCACCCTCGACCCCTGCTGCTGACGGATATCTATCACAGCACGCCAACGTGCTGACACTGGTGCATATGTAATCGATGTTGAGATCAACGAAGTCGCTACAATCGGAAAAACGGTTAAGACCCGCTCTGCTCGAAGGTAACCGAGCCGGCAAATTGCCACTGCGTGTTGGAAAATGGCTGTGGCCAGGTGCTGCCGCAGCATTGGGAATCGGCTCGTTATGGATCGCCTCGCACATCGAACAGCAGGTAGGCTTTGAAGCACCGGCAATCCTTGAGGTAAACGGCATTGATACAAGCACACTCGATTTTGAAGCCAATTATCGCGACATCACCATTAGAGGCGTATTACCAGCAAATGTCACTGAGAAAAATATTGCTACAGTTCTGACGAGCTATCGTGGCAACAATGGGGAAAAAATTCGCCGCGTGCTAGTGGAAGTCAAAGAATCCCAACCAGAGGTAACTGACAATGTCTTCGCTGAAAAGCCGCCTGCTGAGGTAAAGAGCAGCGCGACCAATCTCAGTAACCAGCCTGTAAGAGTAAGCGCAATTGCAACTGGCAACATACTGAGAATTTCTGGCAGTGTTTCAAGTCAAAGTGATCTCGACTTACTTATAGATGCTGCACATCGTTCTTTTCAGAAAGGTAAAGTGGTAAACAATCTGGCAATTTTAGAGGGCACATCAAAAGCCGGCAACACAAGGTACCAGCAGCTTGAGCAAAGCATCAATGACCTGGCAACAGTCATTTCAAATTTCGACGAAAGTGTGCTCGATGCCCACATTGATCTGGATGGAGATCTGCTAACCGGTAACATTACTACCGCGTCTGATGAAGCAACAAATAGAGTCAAAGCATTTTTACCATCCGCTATGATAGGAATTATCACTGATGTCGGTACAAGAGCCACCACCAATCATCCGCTAATCGCGCCATCAGAATCTGAAACACAGGATGATGTTGAAGATAAACGCACCACTGATGTTCCGTTGCTTGCAACACAGCCACAGGATCCACACCCGGGGGATCAGGCGCACACCGAAATTCCACTGCATGAAACTCAGCCACTGGAAATGCAAACAGAGCTGGATCAAATTCGCGGTGAAATAGAAAACCTTTTGGTATTTGAATCAGGCTCCGCTCGTCTGCAGCAGAAATCACTTTCGATTCTCGACAAAGTTGCCTCAATACTCCTGTCATATCCGGACAGCATCATTGAAATCGGCGGACACACCGACTCACTTTCCGCCAGCAGCTACAACTTAAAGCTTTCGCAAAGTCGTGCAGAGTCGGTTGCAAAATATCTGGTATCAACAGGAATTTCCAGTAAACGGCTGATCGCCACTGGTTTCGGTGAAAATCTTCCTGTTGCCAGCAATGAGACTGAAACCGGCCGCAGCAAGAATCGTCGGGTCACCTTCAAAGTCATCAGTACAAGATAAACCGCACCTGTTCACCACGAACTGAAATATTCTTTTTTTTGTCACAGCAAAAATTCAGGTAACAACTCTATGATCTGGGTACTACTGGAAATAACACTGCCTCTTTGCCTTGCATTTCTTTTTGGTTTAGGTGCAGGTTGGCTATTCTGGCGCTGGAGAAGACGATCAATTACGCAGGCTGAATGGGATGCTAAAACTCAGACCGGCAATACCAGCACGCTAAAGCACAAAGCAATACAAGAGGCGTCAGAGGCTTACAAAAGACGTGTAGAAAAACTTGATAAGGAAGTAGCGGAGAAAACAACTGAACTAACCCACGCAGCTAAAGTGCTTGCAGAGGCGAATGAAGAAATAACAAAACTAAAAAACGCTGCTCGCTCTGCGGCACCCCGGACGGTTGTATCAGATGCCGTGTCTGGCAACACCCAGGGGGTCACTGAAGCCGACGCTCAAAACAATCAACAGCAGACTAAAATACAAGAGCTTGAGTTCAGATCAAGCAATTTACAAAAAACTGTTGAAGAACAGGCAAACGAGCTAAAAGAAGCGCACAAGCACATTGACAAGATCAAGCACGACCTTGAATCCGCCGACAGTCGTTTGCAACCCACCCAACCGGCGACAAGCCCTGAAGATCTGAAAAACCTTCAAGCACAACTTAGCAGTGCCATAAAAGACAAAGAGGAACTTCAGAAAAATATCGACTGTGCTCTGGCTGAAACCAAATTGCATAAAAATTCCGTTGAGGAATACAGAGCACAATCTGCAATTCATGAACAGACGATAGAAAGGCAGGCAGATGAACTGCTTGACGCTAGAAAAAACATTACAGTAGTCACCGCTGAAGTTGAGTCGTTACAAGCACAACTAAAATCTATCGATACTGAAAATGAACAAGCACTACTCGACCAGCGTGGTCTGCTCGAACAAGCCGAGTGCGAGAAACACAAATCAGAGGAAGCGCTTTACAACCAGCTTGCAGAGTTGGAAAAAATGCAGCTTGCTATGGAAAACCTTGAAACAATAGTCGCAAAGCAGTCAGACGAACTAAAAGCGACAGACACAAAGTCAGAGCAGCTCGCAGACGAACTGAAATCAGCACTGAAACAGAACGAATCAATATCGGCCCGCGCTGAAGAGTTGAGCAAATTAAATCAACAGTTACAGGACAAGTTAAAACTGTCAGACACAGAAGTAGATGAACGCGATGCCGGGATCAAACGCATAGAGGAACTGGAAAGAAAGCTCGCGGCCACGCACCAAATCAATCAGGAGCTGGAACAAACAAAATCTCAACTTGAAGCGTCACAACAAAAGTTCAGTAACTATCAGGCAAGCGTAATTGCCAACAGGCAAACCCGCGAGGAGCAGCTAAATAGTCTCAGAACCCGCATAAAGCGTCAGCAGGAAGCACTTGAGCTAACACGCGGAAAGTTGGAAAACGAAAATACTAACAAGCAAAAGCTGCAACAACTGGAATTGCAGGTTGAACAAGCCAGAACCTATGCTGAGGAACTCGGACAAGCCAAAGCAAATATTACTTCGTTAAACAAGCAGCTGGATCAAACACGGTTGGAGCTTGCGCGTCATAACGATACAGGTACTGAAAAAACACGCCTGCAATATGAGAAGCTCTCTGCACAGAATTCGGAGTTAATTCAGCAGCTGGAAAAGAGTAAACAAGAATCTCAGGAGTTCAAAAGTGCAAATGACAAGATTGCAGAACTAACCACACAACTAAACAATGCGAGAGCCAGAAACAATCAACTGTCTATCAAACTGGAAAATACATCCAGCGCCGTTACTCCTATTGGCGTCGCCCAGATCAAAAGGCTCAAGGCTGAGATTGCCGAAAAAGATTCGAACATAGTAAAGCTCACAAAAAAACTGGAGCTTAAATCAGAAAAAACAAAAAAGCCAAAAACGAAGAGTAAACCTGCCTGGCATAAAGGCCAAACCAGGGTAGGAACACCAGGCTGTGAGCAGAAAGACGACCTTACCGTGATAAACGGTATTGGCCCAAAGATAGAAAAAGTCCTGAACAAGCTCGGTATAACCAGCCTGATACAAATAGCATCGTTGAAATCAAGCGATATAAAGCGTGTAGATGAAGCGCTGGTCGATTTTTCAGGTCGCATACAACGCGATGAATGGGTACCTCAAGCCAGGGCAATTATCAAAAGCAGCAAACAAAGCACGAATAAATCAACGAAACCTGTTGAATCAAAAAAGGCCAAAGTCTTAACTGCAAAGACTACAAAAAACTCATGGCAAAAAGGTGAAACTAAATTCGGCACCCCTGGCTCGATTCATAAAGACGATCTCAAAGTGATCAACGGTATTGGCCCGGTGATTGAGAAAACACTCAATCGCCACGGTATTAAATCGTGGGAACAGCTGGCCCATCTGAAAGTCAAGGAAGTCAAAAACATAGACGAGGCACTGGATTTTCCAGGACGGATCACACGCGAAGAATGGGTAGCACAGGCAAAAGCCCTGGTGAAGCAGTATCCGGATAGAAGGTTACGTCCAGACCGACGCACATTTCTTAATCAAGCTGCGTCCTCCAGATAGCAGTCCAAAAGCGGCTTTGGCTACTTAAAGTGCCCGTGTGCAATGAACTGGACCACCTGTTCAACAACAGGCTGTGAACGCATCATAAAGGTATGAGTGACCGGCAGCGTCAGGTGGTCGGTCATTCCTTCAACCTTAGTGCTGGCAACACTCACCTTGCCATCATCAGGGTTGGGCAGCAATTGTGATAGCAGTGGGTTAAACGTTCTACTGCCAGCAATCACGCCGAGTTCAAAATCTACCGGGCCAAGGTTGGCGGGTATGCTTTCAGAGTCAGTACCAAGCTGTAGACCAGCGACGCCATTGATCAATCTGAAGCCAGGTACGTTACGCAGTTTATCAACAACCTCGCTGCCTTGATTGGGGGGAGCCAGCATCACCACCCGGCCGAGATTATCTATGCCGTGTTGATGTAGATAGTACCTCAGCAATATGCCGCCCATTGAATGGGTAACGAAGTTAACGGTACTGGTGGCCTCGCAATTTTGAAACCCGAGCTCTGCTACTGCCAGAGTTGCAAGCTCGGCAAAGGGTTTCTTGCGGGATGGGTAATTCACATTCACAACCTGGTGGCCGAGCTCCTCAAACGGCTCGATCAACTTTGTCATCGAACCGGCCGTGCGCGCCAATCCGTGTAGCAATACAACACAGTCGGCAGTTGCAGGTGCCGCGTGTACAACCATCATCGTTGCCAGCACTACAGCGGTGACTTTTCGAATCACCGATGTTTTTACAGATACATTATGCGGGCGGCGATTTAACATAATTTTTTATCGCCGCAGTTGATGGGATATACGCTATCGCAAAAAACGCGAAATGTTGCTCTGCGGCTCGTCAAAAATTCTACTGTGCGCGCCGTAGCGTTTGATGTTTGCCGGCAACGAAGCCAGCGCAGCCTCTGCCTCGGCTTTTGAAGCAAAGCTGCCAGCGCTCAGGCTGTATTGAATGCCGCCATCGGCAACTCTGCGTTCCGGGTAGACAGCAGCAATGTGGTCGCGCGGCACCAGACGCGCAAAGTCATCGAGAAACGCAACGTTCGCAGTCAGTGCGATTTGCAAAGTGTAGCTGGCGGCGTTTTGATCAAGCACCCAAAGCCCATCTTCTGCGTTGAGCGGCGTATAGATGCCATCAACGAACGCAGAACCGACTGGTTCTTCAGTCGCTTGACTGCTGTTTGCAGTGCCAGCGGTATTGGTCAGCGCCTGACTACGCACACTGGGCTCGGATTGGAGCGCTGCGGTCTGCAGTGGCGTGGTCAACGCCTGGTCGACCGATTCTGCGTTCGCAAGACCGATTAGTTCGGTGCCACCTGTGGGTTCTGCCCCTACTTGCGCGCCTGCGGCCCGTCCGACTGTTTCCTGTACTGCTATCACATCATCAGTTTGCTCAGCTGGCTCATCAAAGCCGGCGATTTTCCGTAGCACTGCCAGCCGTTCCTCGGTCAGTTCCGGCACTGAATCTTCTGCCACTTGTGATTCGATGGTAGTGTCAGCGTCAGCAGCGCTCCCGAAGCGCCACAAAGAGTGCTCATCAGGACTACGACTAACGATGTACCAGCAAAGGAGCAAAAAGCCGGCGAACAGCGCCAGCTTGATAGCCAGGCTGGCGAGGTCGATGATCAGAAAAAGCCAGCGAAACTCAGGGTGTGCTGCACGGTAATAACGGTACTCTTCTCGTAAAACGTGAATAGCGCCCATAGATGCTCATTTCGAATTTATTCGGGCGATATTTATATCACAATCGATGCACTCGGAAATGCCGCACAGCCCCTGCTTTGGATCAATTTTCTTTCGTTTAATCAGTTTTGTGTAATAAATTGTATACACAAAATCAGGCACCTGGCAGGTGCCGGGCTGGCACTTGTAAAAGCCTTTAGTGCATTCAGCCCGAGCACAATCATTTTTTGTAACTACTCACCCCTAAACTGAGGTGGCTCGTCCTGCTAATGCGATTTGGATGGCCAAGAGCGAGTTGTAGCCTTTCCTTTCCATCGTTTGCAGGTAGCTCGTTATCCGACAATACGCCTCAGCACATTGCCGCTTGCGG